>NZ_JBJQJA010000001.1:0-814351 GCF_046487665.1 Escherichia sp. WS1152
AAACTGGATGAAGGTCACCGGCTGGCCGCACTCTGGCAGGCGCTGCCGGAAGAACTCCGCTTAAGTCCGCATCGTTATCTGGCGACAAACAGTCCGCAGGGGCCGTGGTGGCTGCTCGGCTGGTGTGAGCGGGTGCCGGAAGCGGATGAGGTGCTGCCTGCGCCGCTGCCGCCGTACCGGGTACTGACCGGGCTGGTGGACCGCTTCGGGCGCACACAGACGTTCCACCGCGAAGCCGCCGGTGAATTCAGCGGCGAAATCACCGGCGTGACGGATGGTGCCGGGCGTCACTTCCGGCTGGTACTGACCACGCAGGCGCAGCGGGCAGAAGAAGCCCGGCAGCAGGCCTCTTCCGGCGGGACGGAACCGTCCGCTTTTCCTGATACCCTGCCGGGTTACACCGAATATGGCCGGGACAACGGCATCCGTCTGTCTGCCGTGTGGCTGACGCACGACCCGGAATACCCGGACAACCTGCCAGCCGCGCCGCTGGTGCGCTATGGCTGGACGCCACGCGGCGAACTGGCGGCGGTGTATGACCGCAGCAATACACAGGTGCGCAGCTTTACTTACGATGATAAATACCGGGGCCGGATGGTGGCGCACCGTCACACGGGCCGACCGGAAATCCGTTACCGTTACGACAGCGACGGGCGGGTGACAGAGCAGCTTAACCCGGCGGGCTTAAGCTACACCTACTGTTATGAGCAAAACCGCATCACCATCACCGACAGCCTGGACCGCCGTGAAGTGCTGCACACGCAGGGCGAAGGCGGGCTGAAGCGGGTGGTGAAAAAGGAACACGCGGACGGCAGCGTCACGCAGAGTCAGTTTGATGCGGTGGGCAGGCTTAAGGCACAGACGGATGCCGCAGGCCGGACAACAGAATACAGCCCGGATGTGGTGACGGGACTCATCACGCGCATCACCACACCGGATGGCAGGGCATCGGCATTTTACTATAACCACCACAGCCAGTTAACGTCAGCCACCGGGCCTGACGGGCTGGAAATGCGCCGGGAATATGATGAATCCGGCCGTCTGATTCAGGAAACCGCCCCTGACGGCGATATCACCCGCTACCGTTATGATAATCCACACAGTGACTTACCCTGCGCAACGGACGATGCCACCGGCAGCCGGAAAACCATGACGTGGAGCCGTTACGGCCAGTTGCTGAGCTTCACCGACTGTTCCGGTTATGTAACCCGTTATGACCATGACCGTTTCGGGCAGATGACGGCGGTGCACCGCGAGGAAGGGCTGAGTCAGTACCGCGCATACGACAGCCGTGGACGGTTAATTGCCGTGAAAGACATGCAGGGCCATGAAATGCGGTATGAATACAACGCCGCCGGTGACCTGACCGCCGTCATTGCTCCGGACGGCAGCAGAAACGGGACACAGTACGATGCGTGGGGAAAGGCCATCCGTACCACGCAGGGCGGTCTGACGCGCAGTATGGAATACGATGCTGCCGGACGGGTCATCCGCCTGACCAGTGAAAACGGCAGCCACACCACCTTCCGTTACGATGTACTCGACCGGCTGATACAGGAAACCGGCTTTGACGGCCGCACACAGCATTATCACCACGACCTGACCGGCAAACTTATCCGCAGCGAGGATGAGGGTCTGGTCACCCACTGGCACTATGACGAAGCAGACCGCCTCACGCACCGCACCGTGAAGGGTGAAACCGCAGAGCGGTGGCGGTATGACGAACGTGGCTGGCTGACAGACATCAGCCATATCAGCGAAGGGCACCGGGTAGCGGTGCATTACAGGTATGATGAGAAAGGCCGCCTGACCGGTGAGCGTCAGACGGTGCATCACCCGCAGACGGAAGCACTGCTCTGGCAGCATGAGACCAGACACGCTTACAACGCGCAGGGGCTGGCGAACCGCTGTATACCGGACAGCCTGCCCGCCGTGGAATGGCTGACCTACGGCAGCGGCTGGCTGTCAGGCATGAAGCTCGGCGACACACCGCTGGTGGATTTCACCCGCGACCGCCTGCACCGGGAAACGCTGCGCAGCTTCGGCCATTATGAACTCACCACCGCTTATACCCCTGCCGGGCAGTTACAGAGCCAGCACCTGAACAGCCTGCAGTCTGACCGCGATTACACCTGGAACGACAACGGCGAACTCATCCGCATCAGCAGCCCGCGCCATACCCGGAGTTACAGCTACAGCGACTCCGGCAGGCTGACCGGCGTTCACACCACGGCAGCGAACCTTGATATCCGCATCCCGTATGCCACGGACCCGGCAGGTAACCGCCTGCCCGACCCGGAGCTGCACCCGGACAGCACCCTCAGCATGTGGCCGGATAACCGTATCGCCCGTGACGCGCACTATCTTTACCGGTATGACCGTCACGGCAGACTGACAGAGAAAACCGACCTCATCCCGGAAGGGGTTATCCGCACGGATGATGAGCGCACCCACCGGTACCATTACGACAGTCAGCACCGGCTGGTGCACTACACGCGGACACAATATGCAGAGCCGCTGGTCGAAAGCCGCTATCTTTACGACCCGCTGGGCCGCAGGGTGGCAAAACGGGTATGGCGACGTGAACGGGACCTGACGGGCTGGATGTCGCTGTCACGGAAACCGCAAGTGACCTGGTACGGCTGGGATGGCGACCGCCTGACCACGATACAGAACGACAGAACCCGCATCCAGACGATTTATCAGCCGGGGAGCTTCACACCACTCATCAGAGTTGAAACTGCCACCGGTGAACTGGCCAGAACGCAGCGCCGCAGCCTGGCGGATGCCCTTCAGCAGTCCGGCGGTGAAGACGGTGGCAGTGTGGTGTTCCCGCCGGTGCTGGTGCAGATGCTCGACCGGCTGGAAAGTGAAATCCTGGCTGACCGGGTGAGTGAGGAAAGCCGCCGCTGGCTGGCATCGTGCGGCCTGACGGTGAAGCAGATGCAAAACCAGATGGACCCGGTGTACACGCCGGCGCGAAAAATCCACCTGTACCACTGCGACCATCGCGGCCTGCCGCTGGCGCTTATCAGCACGGAAGGGACAACAGCGTGGTACGCAGAATACGATGAATGGGGTAACCAGCTGAATGAAGAGAACCCGCACCAGCTGCAGCAGCTCATCCGCCTGCCGGGTCAGCAGTATGATGAGGAGTCCGGCCTGTATTACAACCGCCACCGCTATTATGACCCGCTGCAGGGGAGGTATATCACTCAGGATCCGATTGGACTGAAGGGGGGATGGAATTTTTATCAGTATCCGTTGAATCCGGTTCAGTATATAGATTCAATGGGACTGGCATCAAAATATGGACACTTAAATAATGGCGGATATGGAGCGAGACCCAACAAACCGCCTACGCCCGATCCAAGTAAATTGCCAGACATAGCGAAACAATTAAGACTGCCATATCCTATTGACCAGGCCAGTAGTGCGCCTAATGTTTTCAAAACATTCTTCAGAGCATTAAGCCCTTACGACTACACACTGTATTGCAGGAAGTGGGTAAAACCAAATCTGACTTGTACGCCACAGGATGATCCCCAGTATCCAGGGATGGATACAAAGACAGCAAGTGATTACCTGCCACAGACAAATTGGCCAACAACTCAATTACCACCAGGATATACTTGTGCAGAACCCTATTTATTCCCAGACATTAATAAACCCGATGGGCCAGCAACAGCAGGGATAGATGATTTGGGTGAAATTTTAGCTAAAATGAAACAGAGAACATCGAGAGGAATAAGAAAATGAAAAGAGTTTTGTTCTTTTTGCTGATGATATTTGTTAATTTTGGTGTTATAGCTGATTGCGAAATACAAGCTAAAGATCATGATTGTTTTACTATTTTCGCTAAGGGTACTATTTTTTCCGCGTTTCCTGTCTTAAATAATAAAGCCATGTGGAGATGGTATCAGAATGAGGACATCGGTGAGTATTATTGGCAAACAGAACTGGGTACATGTAAAAATAATAAATTCACACCAAGCGGGGCGAGACTCTTAATTCGTGTCGGGTCACTACGCCTTAATGAAAATCATGCCATCAAAGGAACGTTGCAGGAGTTGATAAATACAGCAGAAAAAACGGCGTTTCTCGGCGATCGGTTTAGAAGTTATATAAGAGCGGGTATCTATCAAAAAAAGAGCAGTGATCCAGCTCAGTTGTTGGCAGTCCTTGATAATTCAATCATGGTTAAATATTTTAAAGATGAGAAGCCAACTTATGCTCGAATGACAGCACATCTCCCGAACAAAGATGAGTCTTACGAATGTTTAACAAAAATACAGCATGAACTGCTTCGTAGTGAAGAAAAATAAAACATCTTCCTGAGAGAATAAATTAACCATTCGGAAAAACATGTTCTTAATGGATATCCAGGTACACCAGAAGGTCGATTTGGAAAAATGGATTCCGATGGTAAGAATATCATATATTCTGAATGTAATGTTTTACCCACAGCTTTTGAGATTCGATAGGTGTAGAACATGAGAAACTCACTAATATTACTTATTATGATATTGTTTACAATATCATAACAAGTATTTGGAAAAGAAAATCCAGTGGAAATTTTAGTAAATAGTCGTGAAATGGCTTTGGAATTATCATATGTTTACATTAAATATGTATACGGGAAAGAAAAAGCAGAATTTCAGAAACCATATAGTATTACAGATGACAATAATTGTTGGAAAATCGAGGGAAAACAACCGAAGACTTTAGGAGGAAATTTTACAATACTAATAGCGAAAAAAGATGGGCAAGTGTTGAATGTAATACACACAAAATAATCCACTGTACAGTCGATTCAAATATTTTACCAAGGTGTGTTTCGTAACAATTTTGTGTACAATATGACTCTACATATCGACGAAAAAACCACTTGATTTGACAGGAACACATTCAAAAAAATTTCTTTTTTCATTTCAGGAGCGATTTTCATCTGTTACTTGAAGTATCTGTGAGATTAAGTGACTCCCCCTAACGTCGTACTAAATAGTAATTACTGGCCATACCGGGAGCAGTATTCGGCGCTCCCCACATGCAGCAGAATAACCGCATCAGCGAAGATGTATTGTATTTTTACTATCACAATGTGTACGGACGGTTTATGGAAAAGAATGAACATTAGATACGCGATGCGGCGGCAGGTTACACGGTTATCACTACGATAGCCAATACTGGTTGGTGCATTACCGCCGTGAACAATAGGACGCTGTACTGCTGGAAATTTCTTACCTTTATGACTCCCCGCGCCGCCGTATCGGGAAACGGGAAGCAATCACAGGGAAAGATCATCAGAAGTTCACTTTTTGTACTAAATAATTCGCATTTTATGTTTAAAAATTGAGATATTCCTCATTACCTGAAGCTGTTTTTTATTGCTTATACATGATCAAATACTCCTTACATAATTAAGGAGAACAAAATGGAACTTAAAAAATTGATGGAACATATTTCTATTATCCCTGATTACAGACAAGCCTGGAAAGTGGAGCATAAATTATCGGATATTCTACTGTTGACTATTTGTGCCGTTATTTCTGGTGCAGAAGGCTGGGAAGATATAGAGGATTTTGGGGAAACACATCTCGATTTTTTGAAGCAATATGGTGATTTTGAAAATGGTATTCCTGTTCACGATACCATTGCCAGAGTTGTATCCTGTATCAGTCCTGCAAAATTTCACGAGTGCTTTATTAACTGGATGCGTGACTGCCATTCTTCAGATGATAAAGACGTCATTGCAATTGATGGAAAAACGCTCCGGCACTCTTATGACAAGAGTCGCCGCAGGGGAGCGATTCATGTCATTAGTGCGTTCTCAACAATGCACAGTCTGGTCATCGGACAGATCAAGACGGATGAGAAATCTAATGAGATTACAGCTATCCCTGAACTTCTTAACATGCTGGATATTAAAGGAAAAATTATCACAACTGATGCGATGGGTTGCCAGAAAGATATCGCAGAGAAGATACAAAAACAGGGCGGTGATTATTTATTCGCTGTAAAAGGAAATCAGGGGCGGCTTAATAAAGCCTTTGAGGAAAAATTTCCACTGAAAGAATTAAATAATCCAGAGCATGACAGTTACGCAATGAGTGAAAAGAGTCACGGCAGAGAAGAGATCCGTCTTCATAATGTTTGCGATGTCCCTGATGAACTTATTGATTTCACGTTTGAATGGAAAGGGCTGAAGAAATTATGCGTGGCAGTCTCCTTTCGGTCCATAATAGCAGAACAAAAGAAAGAGCCAGAAATGACGGTCAGATATTATATCAGTTCTGCTGATTTAACCGCAGAGAAGTTCGCCACAGCAATCCGAAACCACTGGCACGTGGAGAATAAGCTGCACTGGCGTCTGGACGTGGTAATGAATGAAGACGACTGCAAAATAAGAAGAGGAAATGCAGCAGAATTATTTTCAGGGATACGGCACATTGCTATTAATATTTTGACGAATGATAAGGTATTCAAGGCAGGGTTAAGACGTAAGATGCGAAAAGCAGCCATGGACAGAAACTATCTGGCGTCAGTCCTTGCGGGGAGCGGGCTTTCGTAATCTTGCCCTGGAATGCTGACAGATAAGAATGATTGTGCCAGAATTGAAGCTATAAGCGGACTGGCAGAAAGAAAAGATAATCGTGTTATAACTGCTATAATTTATGAACTGCAAAAAAACATAATTTTTGATGAAGTTATTATTTTGGCAGGTATTTTAGGTGATATTAAACTACATCCTATTCTAAAAAATATATTAAATGAATTTAATGATGAGGATGTCATTGGCAATATAAAGTCAGCAATACAACAAATTATAAAATATAATTGATGGTGAAATATGCAGCGGTACTACCAATCGGTCAAGTATTCGCTGCTTTGATGATGATGTAAAATGATTGTTTTTGAACTGGATATAACAGCTTGGTAGGGAAGAAAGCATAACCCCACAAAATTCATTTACCATCGTCTACACTTACTCCTGTAAACCGTTCAGGAGCAGTAATGAATCTACAACGATTTGATGACAGCACCCTTATCCGCATTTTTGCTTTGCAGGAGTTACACCGTCTTAAAGAGCGAGGCTTAACGCGCGGGGCGCTTCTCGATTATCACAGCCGCTATAAACTCGTCTTTCTGGCGCATTCCCAGCCGGAATACCGCAAACTTGGCCCGTTTGTGGCTGATATTCATCGGTGGCAAAATCTGGATGACTATTACAACCAGTACTACCAACGCGTAATTGTTTTGCTTTCTCATCCTGCCAACCCGCGAGATCACACCAACGTTTTGATGCACGTTCAGGGTTATTTTCGCCCGCATATTGATTCCACAGAACGCCAGCAGCTGGCAGCGCTTATCGACAGTTATCGCCGTGGCGAGCAACCGCTTCTTGCGCCGCTGATGCGTATCAAACACTATATGGCGCTTTATCCTGACGCCTGGCTTTCAGGGCAGCGTTATTTCGAACTTTGGCCGCGTGTGATTAACTTGCGCCATTCAGGAGTTTTATGACTACCCATCTGGTCTGGTTTCGCCAGGATTTACGTCTGCACGATAATCTCGCGCTGGCTGCCGCCTGCCGCAATTCGTCTGCACGCGTGCTGGCGTTGTATATCGCTACACCACGCCAGTGGGCGGCGCATAATATGTCGCCGCGTCAGGCTGAACTTATCAATGCTCAACTGAACGGGCTACAAATCGCGCTGGCGGAAAAAGGTATTCCTTTATTGTTCCGTGAAGTGGATGACTTTGTCGCCAGCGTCGAATTAGTTAAACAGGTGTGCGCGGAAAACAGCGTTACTCATCTTTTTTATAACTATCAGTATGAGGTGAATGAGCGGGCGCGGGATGTGGACGTTGAAAGAGCGCTGCGTAACGTGGTGTGTGAAGGATTTGATGACAGCGTGATCCTGCCGCCGGGGGCGGTGATGACTGGCAATCACGAGATGTACAAAGTCTTTACGCCTTTTAAGAATGCCTGGCTGAAACGGCTGCGGGAAGGGATGCCGGAGTGCGTCGCTGCACCAAAAGTTCGTAGTAGCGGATCGATAAAGCCCGCGCCATCCATTACGCTAAATTATCCTCGTCAGTCTTTCGATACTGCGCATTTCCCGGTGGAAGAAAAAGCGGCGATTGCGCAATTACGCCAGTTTTGCCAGAACGGTGCCGGAGAGTATGAGCAACAACGAGATTTTCCGGCAGTGGAAGGCACCAGCCGTTTGTCCGCCAGCCTGGCAACGGGCGGGTTATCACCTCGCCAGTGTTTGCATCGCCTGTTGGCGGAACAGCCGCAGGCGCTGGACGGTGGGGCCGGTAGTGTCTGGCTTAATGAGCTGATCTGGCGCGAGTTTTACCGTCACCTGATAACGTATCACCCCTCGTTGTGTAAACATCGTCCATTTATTGCCTGGACGGATCGTGTGCAGTGGCAGAGCAATCCCGCACATTTACAGGCCTGGCAGGAAGGCAAAACGGGATACCCGATTGTCGATGCTGCCATGCGTCAGCTTAACAGCACTGGCTGGATGCATAACAGGCTACGGATGATTACAGCCAGTTTTCTGGTGAAAGATTTGTTGATCAACTGGCGCGAAGGCGAGCGATATTTCATGTCGCAGCTGATTGATGGTGATTCGGCAGCCAATAACGGTGGCTGGCAGTGGGCGGCTTCTACGGGTACTGATGCAGCGCCGTATTTTCGTATTTTCAACCCGACAACCCAGGGCGAGAAATTTGACCGCGAAGGCGAGTTTATCCGCCAGTGGCTACCGGAACTGCGCAATGTACCGGGGAAATCGGTGCATGAGCCGTGGAAGTGGGCTGAGAAAGCAGGTGTGAAGCTGGATTATCCGCAACCGATAGTCGAGCACAAAGAGGCGAGAGTACAAACGTTGGCAGCGTATGAGGCGGCGCGGAAGGGGAAATAACAGACGCGTCAGGCAATCGAGCCCAGATGCCGGATGCGGCGTGAACGCCTTATCCAGCCTACAAATTTTTGCAAATTCAATAAATTGCAGGAAATACGTAGGCCTGATAAGACGCGTCAAGCGTCGCATCAGGCATCGGTGCTGGCCTGTTAAGATTCCAGCGCCAGCGCGCGGTTTCTGAATTTCAGCGCCTGATACAGCCAAATCATCAGTACCACTCCTACACACGCCAGTGCGCCCCAGGTAATTTGATCAAATACTTCAATATATGCATTGATGGAGTAGTTGATCGCCCCGGAAGCATCAAACGAAGCCTGCGATGTCTGATCGGCAATCACGCCCGCCAGATAGTTCGCAATCGCGCCGGAAAGCAGCATATAAATGCCGGTTAATACGCCGGTCACACCGGGGATTTCAATGCGCGTAATCTGCGACATAGCAACCGGGTCGATAAACAGTTCCGCAAAGCCCATCACCGCCAGGCCTAATACCATCAGTGGCAGAGAAGAGTGACCATACATTGCGGACCAGCGGGCGCTTAAGGTCAGAATGCAGAATCCGGCGCTCATCAGGCCAAGGCCAAGAGCAAATTTTCCCCAGATGCGCACGGTACGATTACCCGCGACACTCTCTTTTACCACCCACGCCAGGAACACACCGCACAGCATAACTGCGAAGGCATTAATCGACTGGAACATCGCGGTCGGAACGGTATAACCAAACATATCGCGGTTAACGAAGCGGTCGATATAAAGGCTAATCGAGCTACCGCCCTGTTGTGCGAAGGCCCAGAACAACATACTGAAGAAGGTGAGCGTCACAATCAGCCCCAGCTCCTTACGCTGTTTCTGGTTTTCTGCTTTGCGATAAATTTTTGCCAGTACACCCAGGCCAATGATAGTCGCGACAATCAAGGCGTATACCGACCATTCTTTCCAGAACAGTACGGTAATCAGCGCAGGCGTTGCCACCAGCAGAACCAGCAGCCATCCCCAGTTCGGCAGCAGAAAGTTTGTCGCACGCAGTACTTTTTTGTTAACGCCGCGGGTATGTGTGAAATGACGATTGCCACATAAGAAAATAACCAGACCCGCGATCATACCCACCGCCGCCAGGCCAAAGCCCATCGCCCAACTGTACTCTTCCTGGGCGTAGCCACAGGCAATAGGTGCGATAATAGACCCCACGTTACCCGCTGCATACATCAGCGAGAAACCGCCATCACGACGCGGATCGGTTGGCTCATACAGCTCGCCGAGCAGGCAACTGACATTGGATTTAAACAGACCATAGCCACAAACGATTATCGCCAGGGACAGATAGAGGAATGACGGATGGATCTCACTTGCACCCAACACCACATGACCGATCGCCATCAATAACGCCCCCAGCATCACCGCCATGCGATTGCCGAGAACTTTATCCGCCAAAAAGCCACCGAGGATTGGCGTGACATACACCAGCGAACAGTAGGCGCTAAATAACTCGTAGGCGTGAGTATCGTTGTATTTTAGTTGATTGGTGAGATAGAGAATCAGCAGGGCACGCATGCCGTAAAAGCTAAAATATTCCCAGATTTGCAGCGCAACGACATAGTAAATAGCGCGCGGTTGTGATGCGTGTTTATTCATAATAATTCCACAATTGACGGCAACGTCACGTAATAGTTGCGCGGCGTGCTTGTGTTTCCTTAAAGTTAAAACTTTGATACAGATCTGATTATTTATGCAATATGCTGTCTGATTGCATAAATATACATTAGCTGAAGCGTGATGATATAAACAATTTGCGTCTTTTGGCGTCGGGTTTGTTTCTTAATATGTCAAAAGATTGGCTATCGACGAACAGGCGAGGTAACGCTATGTTAACGGTGTAGCTATCAGAATACGGAAGGCGCGAAGATGAAAAACACCGAACTGGAACAACTGATTAACGAAAAACTGAACAGCGCGGCGATTAGTGATTACGCGCCGAATGGTTTGCAGGTGGAAGGCAAAGAGACGGTGCAAAAAATTGTTACCGGTGTCACTGCCAGCCAGGCTTTGCTCGATGAGGCAGTGCGTCTGGGCGCGGATGCGGTCATTGTGCATCATGGCTACTTCTGGAAAGGCGAATCTCCGGTCATTCGCGGCATGAAGCGTAACCGTTTAAAAACGTTGCTGGCGAATGATATCAACCTGTATGGCTGGCATTTGCCGCTTGACGCACATCCTGAGCTGGGCAATAACGCACAGCTGGCGGCGTTACTGGGGATTACGGTCATGGGCGAAATTGAGCCGTTGGTGCCGTGGGGCGAACTGACCATGCCTGTACCGGGACTGGAGCTGGCTTCCTGGATTGAAGCGCGTCTGGGACGTAAGCCGTTATGGTGTGGCGATACCGGACCTGAGGTGGTCCAGCGCGTCGCCTGGTGCACGGGCGGCGGGCAAAGTTTTATCGATAGCGCCGCGCGTTTTGGCGTGGATGCTTTTATTACTGGCGAAGTTTCTGAACAGACCATTCATTCAGCCCGCGAGCAGGGATTGCATTTTTATGCTGCAGGTCACCATGCCACTGAACGTGGTGGTATTCGCGCATTGAGCGAGTGGCTGAATGAAAATACCGATCTTGATGTGACCTTTATTGATATTCCTAATCCTGCATAACGAATAATCAGAGGGATCGAAAGTGCAACGAGCGCGTTGTTATCTGATAGGTGAAACGGCGGTAGTGCTGGAACTGGAACCGCCGGTGACGCTGGCTAGCCAGAAACGGATCTGGCGACTGGCGCAGCGTCTGGTGGATATGCCGAATGTGGTTGAAGCCATTCCCGGCATGAACAATATCACGGTGATTTTGCGTAATCCTGAGTCGCTGGCGCTGGATGCCATAGAGCGTTTGCAACGCTGGTGGGAGGAGAGCGAGGCCCTGGAACCTGAGTCTCGCTTTATTGAAATTCCGGTGGTTTACGGTGGTGCAGGCGGACCGGATTTGGCGGTGGTCGCGGCGCATTGCGGGTTGAGCGAAAAACAGGTTGTTGAATTGCACTCCTCCGTGGAATACGTGGTCTGGTTTTTAGGTTTTCAACCGGGCTTCCCGTATCTCGGGAGTTTGCCGGAACAACTACACACGCCACGGCGCGCTGAACCGCGCTTGCTCGTTCCGGCAGGTTCTGTCGGGATCGGCGGGCCGCAGACTGGTGTTTATCCGCTGGCAACGCCGGGTGGCTGGCAGTTGATTGGTCATACCTCACTCAGCCTGTTTGATCCGGCGCGTGACGAACCCATCTTATTACGTCCGGGAGACAGCGTGCGCTTTGTACCGCAAAAGGAGGGAGTATGCTGAAGATTATTCGTGCGGGCATGTATACCACTGTGCAAGATGGCGGTCGTCACGGTTTTCGCCAGTCGGGTATCAGCCACTGCGGCGCACTGGATATGCCTGCGTTACGCATTGCTAACCTGCTGGTGGGTAATGACGCCAATGCCCCCGCGCTGGAGATCACGCTCGGTCAGTTAACGGTTGAGTTCGAAACTGATGGGTGGTTTGCTCTGACGGGTGCCGGTTGCGAAGCGCGGCTGGATGATAATGCCGTCTGGACCGGCTGGCGATTGCCGATGAAAGCAGGCCAGCGTTTAACGCTTAAACGCCCGCAGCACGGGATGCGCAGTTATCTGGCGGTCGCGGGTGGTATTGATGTTCCGCCGGTAATGGGGTCATGCAGCACCGATCTCAAAGTGGGGATTGGCGGGCTGGAAGGCCGTTTACTGAAGGATGGTGACCGACTCCCGATTGGCAAAGCGAAGCGTGATTTTATGGAAGCGCAGGGCGTTAAACAGCTGCTGTGGGGCAACCGCATTCGCGCCTTGCCGGGGCCGGAATATCATGAGTTCGATCGCGCCTCGCAGGATGCATTCTGGCGTTCGCCCTGGCAGCTTAGCTCGCAAAGTAACCGCATGGGCTATCGCTTACAGGGGCAAATTTTAAAACGCACCACCGATCGCGAACTGTTATCTCACGGTTTGTTACCGGGCGTGGTGCAGGTGCCGCATAACGGGCAGCCCATTGTGTTGATGAACGACGCACAGACCACCGGTGGTTACCCGCGTATTGCCTGTATCATTGAGGCTGATATGTACCATCTGGCGCAAATTCCGCTCGGTCAGCCGATTCATTTTGTCCAGTGTTCACTGGAAGAGGCACTGAAAGCGCGGCAAGATCAGCAACGTTATTTTGAACAATTAGCGTGGCGGCTGCACAATGAAAATTGACCTGAACGCCGATCTGGGCGAAGGCTGCGCCAGCGACGCAGAGCTATTAACGCTGGTTTCCTCTGCCAATATTGCCTGTGGATTTCATGCAGGCGATGCGCAAACCATGCAGGCTTGCGTGCGTGAAGCAATAAAAAATGGTGTCGCGATTGGCGCTCATCCGAGTTTTCCCGACAGGGAAAATTTTGGTCGCAGCGCTATGCAGCTGCCGCCAGAAACCGTTTACGCCCAGACGCTGTATCAAATTGGTGCGCTGGCAACGATTGCCCGTGCGCAAGTCGGTGTAATGCGTCATGTCAAACCGCATGGCATGTTATACAACCAGGCGGCGAAAGAGGCTCAACTGGCAGACGCCATCGCCAGAGCGGTATACGCTTGCGATCCGGCATTGATTCTCGTCGGGCTGGCGGGAAGCGAGCTGATTCGTGCAGGCAAGCAATATGGCCTGACAACGCGCGAGGAAGTGTTTGCCGATCGCGGTTATCAGGCTGACGGCTCGCTGGTGCCGCGAAATCAGCCAGGCGCGTTGATTGAAAACGAAGAACAGGCGTTGGCGCAAACGCTGGAGATGGTGCAACACGGCAGAGTCAAAAGTATCACCGGCGAATGGGCAACGGTCACGGCGCAAACGGTCTGCCTGCATGGCGACGGCGAGCACGCACTGGCGTTCGCCCGCCGACTACGCTCTACATTTGCCGAAAAGGGGATTGTTGTCGCAGCATAATCCCGATTAATAAAGAATGAAAAAAGGATATCACCATGCCTGAAGGCCCGGAGATCCGCCGTGCAGCGGATAACCTGGAGGCGGCGATCAAAGGCAAACCACTAACTGATGTCTGGTTTGCTTTCCCGCAGTTAAAATCTTATCAATCACAACTTATCGGTCAACACGTTACCCATGTGGAAACGCGTGGTAAGGCGCTGTTAACTCATTTTTCCAACGAATTAACGCTCTACAGCCATAATCAGCTTTATGGCGTCTGGCGCGTGGTTGATACCGGCGAAGAGTCGCAGACCACGCGAGTATTGCGGGTAAAACTGCAAACGGCTGACAAAACCATTCTGCTTTATAGCGCCTCGGATATTGAGATGTTGACCCCGGAACAACTGACCACGCATCCGTTTTTACAACGCGTTGGTCCCGATGTGCTGGATCCGAATCTGACGCCGGAGGTGGTGAAAGAACGGTTATTGTCGCCGCGCTTTCGTAACCGTCAGTTTGCTGGATTACTGCTCGATCAGGCGTTTCTGGCTGGGCTTGGCAATTATTTGCGTGTGGAGATCCTCTGGCAGGTTGGGTTGACTGGAAATCATAAAGCGAAAGACCTCAATGCGGCGCAACTGGATGCACTCGCACACGCGTTACTGGATATTCCTCGGTTTTCTTACGCTACGCGGGGGCAGGTGGATGAGAATAAGCATCATGGGGCGCTGTTTCGCTTTAAGGTTTTTCATCGTGATGGCGAACTGTGCGAACGCTGTGGCGGCATCATTGAGAAAACCACGCTGTCATCTCGCCCGTTTTACTGGTGTCCGGGCTGCCAGCACTAGGCCGTACGTTTCGGCGCATAGGTTGAAATAAACCGCGCAATGGCAGGCCCTGTCAGCAAAATACTGAACAGGCGCAGGGTTTGCATCGCCATAATGAGCGCCATATCGGCATTGCTCCCTGCGGCGATGACCGCCACGGTATCAAGCCCGCCGGGGCTGGTGGCGAGGTAGGCAGTCATAAAATCAATGTGCATAAACCGGGTCAGCCCCCACGCCATACCCGCACAAATAGCCAGCAGAGCAAAAATCGACAGCAGGATTTGTGGTAGCGGGCGTAGTGCCCGCAGTAAGATTTGTTTATCGAAACCAAGACCAATCCGCCAGCCAATTGCCATATACGCCATCGCCAGCAGCCATTCCGGTAGTTCGATGGTGATGAGCTGACCAGACTGGAGCACTGCGCCCGCCAGCATCGGGATGAGCATCGTGCCGGAAGGAAGACGCAGCAGGCATCCCACTGTACCGGCAACGACCGCGAGCAAAATAGTAAGCAGGAGATTAATGCTCACTGGCGGGAACCAGACGATATGCTGGTTAACCGCTTCAGCGTTATCGCCCAGCATCATTCGCGTGACCAGAACTGCGGCCCCCGCGACAAACAGCACTCGCAGATACTGCATAAACGCCACCAGGCGGATATCTGCGCCGTAATCCTGCGCCATTGCGACCATTGCCGCAGCCCCGCCAGGCGAGGAGCCCCAGGCACCAGTATTTCCGGGCAGTGAGCTATAGCGCACCAGTAGCCATCCCACGATAGCGCTGGAAAGCAACGTCACCAGTAAAATAGCTAACATAATCGGCCAGTTAACCGCCAGCGTGGTCAGGATCGAACCGGTCAAGTTTTGCGCAATCATGCAGCCAAGAATGGCCTGCGCGGCGAGAAAAGCGGAGCGGGGGAGTTGCAGGGTAACCCCGCGCATACTGAAGATGATCCCGGCGATCATCGGCCCAAGTAATAATGCCGCCGGGAGATGTACCGCGAGGAAACCAATAGAAAGGAGAAGTGATAGCACACATAACATTCCCCACTGCAAAACTGGCATCCTTTGCTCCCTCATTATTTTCTCTTTGGTGTATCGATACAGCATAAAGAATGCCGGGCATGGAAAAAATAACGGTAATCAATAAAAGCCGGAAAATTGGCAATTAACCGAAGAAGCCCTCTCCGGCTGGAAAGGGCAATAGGCTAAATCAGTTGTAGTTAATTTTGAAAAGTACCACTGTATCAAAGGGACCAACGTCGATGGGCGTACCCGGCGTGGATGACAATTCTGCCGTGTAGGTTTTTTCATACACTAACAGGTCGCTGGTAAAATCGGCATACTCACTGTATTTGTTGAAAGTATAGGGTGAGGCATTTTCATCCAACAATCGAAGCTTCAGGCCATTGCCAATGAGCAGTGATTTATCTTCGTCGATAAGGGTTTCATCGGTATAAAACGAAGAGCTGACTTTAAAACCGTCGGTACACTGGTCGTTTTGTGATTTGGTTGTAGTTATTTTAAATTGCTGCGACATCGTATGGCGACGAATATCCAGCACGTTAAATCGGCCAAAATCAACGACCTGGGTTTCAGGTGAGATAGCAAAGTTGACGCTGCAATCCAGCACGCGGATATTTTCCAGACCGGTAATGTGATATTTCAGATTCTTCGCGGTAGGGTCTTCGTTCACGCTGCCTGCGCCATCAAACTGTACGACGATGTAATCGCTGAGTTTGCTCTGATAATCATGGGGCGGCATGGCGCGAACTTTAACGTAAAGCCGCATACGCGCCACAAACGTCCGCGATTTGTGCATAACGGTTGGATCGCCGGAGCAAAGTTTATTTTGCCAGCCCATCGCAATGATCTGCTCCGGGGTGTAAATATCAATATTCTTACTGTCGATGCACTGATTCGTGTCGATGCGGCTTTTCCCAAGGCTTGCGTCATAGTCCACGCCTTCATAGGTTACGCCCAATTGATAATAGGGATCCTGAATACCGGGGTAAGGGTTTACCCAGGCGTAGACGTGCTCGCTTTCAAAATTACCGTTTGTGTTGTTGTCACAGTAGACCGGAATTTTTATATCGTCAGATTCCCAGATTTTATCGCCGGGTTTGGAATTGGCCGGAACGGCGAAGGGCATAATAGCTTCCGATTTTTCTACAGCGCCGTTTGCGGTACCAAAATAGCAGTTCAGCGCCAGCGCCGCTTTTAGCGGCAAAAAAATCAGACAGATGGCGAGCAACACGCCTTTGGCGAATCTCATTTTTTATTCTCCACCGGCTGCAGGCGGCATTGCCGCTGGCAGGAGAGCGTGTTCATACGCAATGCGCCGTAGTCGTCCATGTAGCCAAGATAAAACTGCTTGCCGCTATAGCTGCCCGTGCTGGTGGTGACCGAACTGAACGGTGCGACCATCGTGCTTTTAAAGCCAGGCAGCACGCCTTTCTCATCCCGCCCAAGATAGGCAATAGTCAGATAGTATCCGGTCGGGTTTTTCAGGGTAAGCTGGTTATTCTGCTGGCTAACCTGTAGCTGTTGCTCAACATGATCGCCCATTTTTTTGCGTAATGCGGCGGGCCGCCAGAATAGCTTAATGCGACTTTGGACGGCGACTTGCAGGATCGCATGGCCCTCGCTGCCTTCCGGGACAGGCGGAATTTCACGCAGGTTATAGTAAAAGAGAGATTCGCGATCGGTGGGTAATTTCGCGGTGGCGGCTTGTTTCATGATCCGAACCTGCGAAGTCGCTTTTGGCTCCAGTCGCTGGATAGGCGGCAGGGCGACGAGAAATTCATCGCTTTTCTCTCCCTTTTCATTTTCTATCCATGAATAGGCGAGGTAGGGGAGTTTTTCGCTGCGGTTTTCCACGCGCAGGCTGGTTGCTTTATCTTTGCTATTAAAGATGATGCGCGTGCGGTCAGGCTGCACTGCGCCGTGGCTGCACATACTGGCAACCAGAAGAATCAAAGGGAATCCTTTAACAAATGTCATCGTCTTTTCCTTAATTAATGACAGGGTAAAATCAGGCGATTAGTCACATCTTCCAGATGTTCCGGCAGATGAATGGCACACGTTTTCTGGTCGCCCCAGTGCACGGTAAATTGTTGATTTTCATCGACCCCACTCAGCCATGCGTGACCGTTTTCGCCAACCATCCCGACGCTGACACCGCCTTCAGCCTGGCGAACATCGGCACCGAGCGGCGGGAAATGCCCGTTAGCATCGCTGATAATGACGTTGAGATCTTTCCCGGCGCGGGACGCCAGCGATTTAAAGCCGATGGCGCCTTCGGTCCAGGTTTCTTTCACCACGTTTTCGGAAACGGTAACGCCGTCAGGCAAGTCGTTCATATTGACCGCTACCGTCGTAGGCTGGTAGCTGGAAACAAACGGTACCACGGCAATACCAAAGCGGTTGGTGTAGTCATTATTGCCCTGAATCGGAATATCGCCCACGCCGTCGGTGCTGACCATCAGGCGTGGTTCATTGGTGGAACTGCGGCGATGGAATGCCGCGCCATGTTGAGTCGCGGTAAACGAGCCGCTCCAACTGGCACTGGCGGAAGTGTAATCATTGGCGGCATAGGTTCCGGTCAGATCCCATTCCCCCGCCGAACTGAGGTGTTGGTAATTGCCGCTGACCTGCGCACCGTTATCCGGGCGATCGGATTGTATTCCAGCCGACATTCCCCAACTGTTTCGTTCATCCAGGGTATCGTTCCACGACATGCGGTGGGTGGTAGTATTACTGTTGTTCTGCATGTCATAACCCAGTCGACCACTTTCCCCAATCGGTAAGGAGATCGAAAAGTAAATCTGGTTGTCGCGATCTTTATCTTCATAATGGGTGGTGTTGAACGAGGTCGAGACAGAAATATCTTTCCAGTCGCCAATGTCGACGTTAAAACCGACGGTAATGTTGGCCGTGGTGGAGGTATCCGCATTCCACCAGCTCTGATGCAGGATGTTGGCGTAGAGATTAAGATTCAGCGGAGTAATAGGCTGACCGAAGGAGAGGCTGATGGTTTGCTTTTCATCCTGCGCGTCGGCGTCATTGTATTTGTGATCAATGTAGTTAGCGTAGCTGTGAAAATGGCGATCGGAGAAGCGATAGGCTGCCAATGAGATGGTGCTGTTGGTCGCATCAACCTGTTTGCTGTAGTTAAAGCGGTAGCTGTAACCCTGCTCATCCTGTTGAGTATCAAAATGGCTG
Source organism: Escherichia sp. WS1152 (assembly GCF_046487665.1). NCBI lineage: Bacteria > Pseudomonadati > Pseudomonadota > Gammaproteobacteria > Enterobacterales > Enterobacteriaceae > Escherichia > Escherichia sp. WS1152. Next base: position 18,943 of record NZ_JBJQJA010000001.1, read on the forward strand.
TCGGCCCAGGTCACGTCAAACGACAGCGCCCCCAGCCAGAGCATATTTTGCCCAATACCCAGCGCGCCGGAACGATAGTCATCGCCTGCGAGAAGCATGCCGCCATATAGTGAAGTGTTGGAGAGCATTCCCCAGGAGACTTCATGGCTAATGAAGGTTTCATCCTCGGTGTGGTGCGACATAGAGGAACGCGGGCGACCGGCAGCCAGTTTATAGCGCACCTGGCCCTGACGCGTCAGGAACGGGGTAGAGGCCGCTGAAACCTGGAAGTTATTCACCCGTCCATCTTCTTCGCTCACTTTGACATCCAGTGTACCTTGCACTGACTGATTCAGGTCATCAATAATAAATGGGCCTGGCGGAACTTTTTTCTGGTAAATCACGCGACCAGAATGGCTTATCGTGACCGTGGCGTTAGTCTGTGCGATGCCGCTGATTTGCGGCGCGTAGCCGCGTAACTCCCAGGGGAGCATTCGATCGTCGCTGGCTAACGCCGCACCGGTATAGGAGAAACCATCAAAAATGTTAGAGCTAAAATCGGTTTCGCCCAGGGTTAATCGGGAACCTATTTGCGGTAACGGGCGGAACAGGTAGGTCCGTGAAATCGCCCCAGATTGTTCACGGTTGTCGCCGCTATCGGACTGGCTAAGCTGATAATCGCTGCGCAGACGCCATGCCCCGGCGTTGAGGCCCGTGGTGCCATAGGCGTTCAGGTTGTTGCTGCTGCTGCCGCTTTGTGGGCGATAAGTGCTGGCAAACAGGTTGTAATCCATCAGGAAGCCAGGAATACCGTTATTCCACGTTGAGGGTGGCGTCCAGTTTTCTGAATGCCACGCCAGCCATGCCTGCGGGATTGTAATATTGAGCTGTTGATTTGCCTGATCGAAAGTAAAGATGATTTCAGGGAAGACACTAAAATCGACACATTCTTTTATTGCAGGTAATTTTTTACGAAAGTCAGATTTAAGTCCGAAGAGTTCGATCAGCGATTCATTGATACAAGGAATAATTTTATCGCCAGATTTTTGCCAGCGAATTTGTTGCCCATTACTGATTTTATTATTATTAACCGTAACACTAACAAAGTAATCGCCGGGAGCTACGACGCCTTTTTGATTGAGCAACGAAATATCAACGCTATCCCGAATCGACTTATCGAGAACGTTAAGGTTAAATTCAGCTGTCAGCGCAGGAGGGGTTACCATTGCCAGACAGGAAAGAACAGAGAGTCGATAAATATTCACGGCATCCATACCTGAACAATATTCGCAAAAGGCGGCTAATCAGCCGCCTTAAAAAGGATTATTGGTAATCCAGAACGTAAGTTGCGTTAGCAGTAACGGCCCCCGCGGTAACCGAAACTGCGTTATCCATCTGTTCCATCCAGGCAAAGAAGTTTAACGTTTGTTCTGTTGAACTTGCCAATAAGTCAATTGTTGGCGCTTCTGTTCCCAATACAACAAATGATTCATCTTTGTTCATGAGACGTACGCCAACGCCGGTAGCCTCGCCAGCACTGATGTTACTAAGGAGCGGCGTTGCACCTGTCGTTTTAGCTGTGCTGTCGAAGGTCACGCCTACCTTTGAGACCACGCCACCGTTGCCATCATCCCAGCCTGCAATATCACAGTTGATTAAGCGAATATTGACAGGTTTTTTCTCGCTATGATGTTCTCGATTTATGTGGGATGTGGTTACTTCACCCAGGTCAATGTTCATATCAAGGTCATCAGGGTGAATTTCACAAGGTGCTTCAATAACTTCACCTTTAAAGTGGATTTCACCAGATCCTTCATCTGCAGCAAAAACAGGTGAAGCGAATAGTAGAGATATGGCCAGGGCGGCCAGTGTTTTTTGTCCTTTAAACATACATGAATCCTTCATGGGCTATGATAAAGTATACTAATTATTCCGACAGAATAGTGGTTTTTTGCTCATGTAATAATATTAAAGTTGCTACATTATGTTTGAGAGTTTCTCAAAGCTCTCGAATCATAAATAAAGTGAATTAATCCTATTACGAGTTTATTTAATTGTGGGTGCTACCCAATGTATTCTACATCGATTGGCGGGATAACGGTGGTGGTGAATGAAAAATTAGGATTTTATTTAGTTATCGGATATGTATTCTTGTAACGTGTAATTATGTATTTGTGTCCGATTACGTTTTTTTGTCGATAGACATAACTAACGAACAAAAAAAAGCCCGCCAGATATTCAGGCGGGCTAAACGATATATGGTTCAAATCAGATAATTAATGTTTAACATCTGATTTAAAGTCTCGTTTTTCATAGCCGGTGTACAACTGGCGCGGACGGGCGATCTTCATGCCGTCACTGTGCATTTCGCTCCAGTGAGCGATCCAGCCAACGGTACGGGCCATAGCGAAGATGACGGTGAACATGGAAGACGGAATACCCATCGCTTTCAGGATGATACCAGAGTAGAAATCGACGTTCGGGTACAGTTTCTTCTCGATAAAGTACGGGTCGTTCAGCGCGATGTTTTCCAGCTCCATAGCCACTTCCAGCAGGTCATCTTTGGTGCCCAGCTCTTTCAGAACTTCATGGCAGGTTTCACGCATTACGGTGGCGCGCGGGTCGTAATTTTTGTACACGCGGTGACCGAAGCCCATCAGGCGGAAAGAATCATTTTTATCTTTCGCACGACGAACAAATTCCGGAATGTGTTTAACGGAGCTAATTTCTTCCAGCATTTTCAGCGCCGCTTCGTTAGCACCACCGTGCGCAGGTCCCCACAGTGAAGCAATACCTGCTGCGATACAGGCAAACGGGTTCGCACCCGAAGAGCCAGCGGTACGCACGGTGGAGGTAGAGGCGTTCTGTTCATGGTCAGCGTGCAGGATCAGAATACGGTCCATAGCACGTTCCAGAATCGGATTAACTTCATACGGTTCGCACGGCGTGGAGAACATCATATTCAGGAAGTTACCGGCATAGGAGAGATCGTTGCGCGGATAAACAAATGGCTGACCAATGGAATACTTGTAACACATCGCTGCCATGGTCGGCATTTTCGACAGCAGGCGGAACGCGGCAATTTCACGATGACGAGGATTGTTAACATCCAGCGAGTCGTGATAGAACGCCGCCAGCGCGCCGGTAATACCACACATGACTGCCATTGGATGTGAGTCGCGACGGAAAGCGTGGAACAGACGGGTAATCTGCTCGTGGATCATGGTATGACGGGTCACCGTAGTTTTAAATTCGTCATACTGTTCCTGAGTCGGTTTTTCACCATTCAGCAGGATGTAACAAACTTCCAGGTAGTTAGAATCGGTCGCCAGCTGATCGATCGGGAAACCGCGGTGCAGCAAAATACCTTCATCACCATCAATAAAAGTAATTTTAGATTCGCAGGATGCGGTTGAAGTGAAGCCAGGGTCAAAGGTGAACACACCTTTTGAACCGAGAGTACGGATATCAATAACATCTTGACCCAGCGTGCCTTTCAGCACATCCAGTTCAACAGCTGTGTCCCCGTTGAGGGTGAGTTTTGCTTTTGTATCAGCCATTTAAGGTCTCCTTAGCGCCTTATTGCGTAAGACTGCCGGAACTTAAATTTGCCTTCGCACATCAACCTGGCTTTACCCGTTTGTTATTTGGCTCGCCGCTCTGTGAAAGAGGGGAAAACCTGGGTACAGAGCTCTGGGCGCTTGCAGGTAAAGGATCCATTGATGACGAATAAATGGCGAATCAAGTACTTAGCAATCCGAATTATTAAACTTGTCTACCACTAATAACTGTCCCGAATGAATTGGTCAATACTTCCACACTGTTACATAAGTTAATCTTAGGTGAAATACCGACTTCATAACTTTTACGCATTATATGCTTTTCCTGGTAATGTTTGTAACAACTTTGTTGAATGATTGTCAAATTAGATGATTAAAAATTAAATAAATGTTGTTATCGTGACCTGGATCACTGTTCAGGATAAAACCCGACAAACTATATGTAGGTTAATTGTAATGATTTTGTGAACGGCCTATACTGCCGCCAGGTCTCCGGAACACCCTGCAATCCCGAGCCACCCAGCGTTGTAACGTGTCGTTTTCGCATCTGGAAGCAGTGTTTTGCATGACGCGCAGTTATAGAAAGGACGCTGTCTGACCCGCAAGCAGACCGGAGGAAGGAAATCCCGACGTCTCCAGGTAACAGAAAGTTAACCTCTGTGCCCGTAGTCCCCAGGGAATAATAAGAACAGCATGTGGGCGTTATTCATGATAAGAAATGTGAAAAAACAAAGACCTGTTAATCTGGACCTACAGACCATCCGGTTCCCCATCACGGCGATAGCGTCCATTCTCCATCGCGTTTCCGGTGTGATCACCTTTGTTGCAGTGGGTATCCTGCTGTGGCTTCTGGGTACCAGCCTCTCTTCCCCTGAAGGTTTCGAGCAAGCTTCCGCGATTATGGGCAGCTTCTTCGTCAAATTTATCATGTGGGGCATCCTTACCGCTCTGGCGTATCACGTCGTCGTAGGTATTCGCCACATGATGATGGATTTTGGCTATCTGGAAGAAACATTCGAAGCGGGTAAACGCTCCGCCAAAATCTCCTTTGTTATTACTGTCGTGCTTTCACTTCTCGCAGGAGTCCTCGTATGGTAAGCAACGCCTCCGCATTAGGACGCAATGGCGTACATGATTTCATCCTCGTTCGCGCTACCGCTATCGTCCTGACGCTCTACATCATTTATATGGTCGGTTTTTTCGCCACCAGTGGCGAGCTGACATATGAAGTCTGGATCGGTTTCTTCGCCTCTGCGTTCACCAAAGTGTTCACCCTGCTGGCGCTGTTTTCTATCTTGATCCATGCCTGGATCGGCATGTGGCAGGTGTTGACCGACTACGTTAAACCGCTGGCTTTGCGCCTGATGCTGCAACTGGTGATTGTCGTTGCACTGGTGGTTTACGTGATTTATGGATTCGTTGTGGTGTGGGGTGTGTGATGAAATTGCCAGTCAGAGAATTTGATGCAGTTGTGATTGGTGCCGGCGGCGCAGGTATGCGCGCGGCGCTGCAAATTTCCCAGAGCGGCCAGACCTGTGCGCTGCTCTCTAAAGTCTTCCCGACCCGTTCCCATACCGTTTCTGCGCAAGGCGGCATTACCGTTGCGCTGGGTAATACCCATGAAGATAACTGGGAATGGCATATGTACGACACCGTGAAAGGGTCGGACTATATCGGTGACCAGGACGCGATTGAATATATGTGTAAAACCGGGCCGGAAGCGATTCTGGAACTCGAACACATGGGCCTGCCGTTCTCGCGTCTCGATGATGGTCGTATCTATCAACGTCCGTTTGGCGGTCAGTCGAAAAACTTCGGCGGCGAGCAGGCGGCACGCACTGCGGCAGCGGCTGACCGTACCGGTCACGCACTGTTGCACACGCTTTATCAGCAGAACCTGAAAAACCACACCACCATTTTCTCCGAGTGGTATGCGCTGGATCTGGTGAAAAACCAGGATGGCGCGGTGGTGGGTTGTACCGCACTGTGCATCGAAACCGGTGAAGTGGTTTATTTCAAAGCCCGCGCTACCGTGCTGGCGACTGGCGGGGCAGGGCGTATTTATCAGTCCACCACTAACGCCCACATTAACACTGGCGACGGTGTCGGCATGGCTATCCGCGCAGGCGTACCGGTGCAGGATATGGAAATGTGGCAATTCCACCCGACCGGCATTGCCGGTGCGGGCGTACTGGTCACCGAAGGTTGCCGTGGTGAAGGCGGTTATCTGCTGAACAAACATGGCGAACGCTTTATGGAGCGTTATGCGCCGAACGCCAAAGACCTGGCGGGCCGTGATGTGGTGGCGCGTTCCATCATGATCGAAATCCGTGAAGGTCGCGGCTGTGATGGTCCGTGGGGGCCACACGCGAAACTGAAACTCGATCACCTGGGTAAAGAAGTTCTCGAATCCCGTCTGCCGGGTATCCTGGAGCTTTCCCGTACCTTCGCTCACGTTGATCCGGTGAAAGAGCCGATTCCGGTTATCCCAACCTGTCACTACATGATGGGCGGTATTCCGACCAAAGTTACCGGTCAGGCGCTGACTGTGAATGAGAAAGGCGAAGATGTGGTTGTTCCGGGGCTGTTCGCGGTGGGTGAAATTGCCTGTGTATCGGTACACGGCGCTAACCGTCTTGGCGGTAACTCGCTGCTGGACCTGGTGGTCTTTGGTCGCGCTGCTGGCCTGCATCTGCAAGAGTCTATCGCCGAGCAGGGCGCACTGCGCGATGCCAGCGAGTCTGATGTAGAAGCGTCTCTGGATCGCCTGAACCGCTGGAACAACAACCGTAACGGTGAAGATCCGGTTGCGATCCGTAAAGCGCTGCAAGAATGTATGCAGCATAACTTCTCGGTCTTCCGTGAAGGTGATGCGATGGCGAAAGGGCTTGAGCAGTTGAAAGTTATCCGCGAGCGTCTGAAAAATGCCCGTCTGGATGACACTTCCAGCGAGTTCAACACCCAGCGCGTTGAGTGTCTGGAACTGGATAACCTGATGGAAACGGCGTATGCAACGGCTGTTTCTGCCAACTTCCGTACCGAAAGCCGTGGCGCACATAGCCGCTTCGACTTCCCGGATCGCGATGATGAAAACTGGCTGTGCCACTCCCTGTATCTGCCAGAGTCGGAATCCATGACGCGCCGAAGCGTCAACATGGAACCGAAACTGCGCCCGGCATTCCCGCCGAAGATTCGTACTTACTAATGCGGAGACAGGAAAATGAGACTCGAGTTTTCAATTTATCGTTATAACCCGGATGTTGATGATGCTCCGCGTATGCAGGATTACACCCTGGAAGCGGATGAAGGTCGCGACATGATGCTGCTGGATGCGCTTATCCAGCTGAAAGAGAAAGATCCCAGCCTGTCGTTCCGTCGCTCCTGTCGTGAAGGTGTGTGCGGTTCCGACGGTCTGAACATGAACGGCAAGAATGGTCTGGCCTGTATTACCCCGATTTCGGCACTCAACCAGCCGGGCAAGAAGATTGTGATTCGCCCTCTGCCAGGTTTACCGGTGATCCGCGATTTGGTGGTAGACATGGGACAATTCTATGCGCAATATGAGAAAATTAAGCCTTACCTGTTGAATAATGAACAAAATCCGCCAGCTCGCGAGCATTTACAGATGCCAGAGCAGCGCGAAAAACTCGACGGGCTGTATGAATGTATTCTCTGCGCATGTTGTTCAACCTCTTGTCCGTCTTTCTGGTGGAATCCCGATAAGTTTATCGGCCCGGCAGGCTTGTTAGCGGCATATCGTTTTCTGATCGATAGCCGTGATACCGAGACTGACAGCCGCCTCGACGGTTTGAGCGATGCATTCAGTGTATTCCGCTGTCACAGCATCATGAACTGCGTCAGTGTATGTCCGAAGGGGCTGAACCCGACGCGCGCCATCGGTCATATCAAGTCGATGTTGTTGCAACGTAATGCGTAAACCGTAGGCCTGATAAGACGCGCAAGCGTCGCATCAGGCAACCAGTGCCGGATGCGGCGTGAACGCCTTATCCGGCCTACAAGTCATTACCCGTAGGCCTGATAAGCGCAGCGCATCAGGCGTAACAAAGAAATGCAGGAAATCTTTAAAAACTGCCCCTGACACTAAGACAGTTTTTAAAGGTTCCTTCGCGAGCCACTACGTAGACAAGAGCTCGCAAGTGAACCCCGGCACGCACATCACTGTGCGTGGTAGTATCCACGGCGAAGTAAGCATAAAAAAGATGCTTAAGGGATCACGATGCAGAACAGCGCTTTGAAAGCCTGGTTGGACTCTTCTTACCTCTCTGGCGCAAACCAGAGCTGGATAGAACAGCTCTATGAAGACTTCTTAACCGATCCTGACTCGGTTGACGCTAACTGGCGTTCGACGTTCCAGCAGTTACCTGGTACGGGAGTCAAACCGGATCAATTCCACTCTCAAACGCGTGAATATTTCCGCCGCCTGGCGAAAGACGCTTCACGTTACTCTTCAACGATCTCCGACCCTGACACCAATGTGAAGCAGGTAAAAGTCCTGCAGCTCATTAACGCATACCGCTTCCGTGGTCACCAGCATGCGAATCTCGATCCGCTGGGACTGTGGCAGCAAGATAAAGTGGCCGATCTGGATCCGTCTTTCCACGATCTGACAGAAGCAGACTTCCAGGAGACCTTCAACGTTGGTTCATTTGCCAGCGGCAAAGAAACCATGAAACTCGGCGAGCTGCTGGAAGCCCTCAAGCAAACCTACTGCGGCCCGATTGGTGCCGAGTATATGCACATCACCAGCACCGAAGAAAAACGCTGGATCCAACAGCGTATCGAGTCTGGTCGCGCGACTTTCAATAGCGAAGAGAAAAAACGCTTCCTAAGCGAACTGACCGCCGCTGAAGGCCTTGAACGTTACCTCGGCGCAAAATTCCCTGGCGCAAAACGCTTCTCGCTGGAAGGCGGTGACGCGTTAATCCCGATGCTTAAAGAGATGATTCGCCACGCTGGCAACAGCGGCACCCGCGAAGTGGTTCTCGGGATGGCGCACCGTGGTCGTCTGAACGTGCTGGTGAACGTGCTGGGTAAAAAACCGCAAGACTTGTTCGACGAGTTTGCCGGTAAACATAAAGAACACCTCGGCACGGGTGACGTGAAATACCACATGGGCTTCTCGTCTGACTTCCAGACCGATGGCGGCCTGGTGCACCTGGCGCTGGCGTTTAACCCGTCTCACCTTGAGATTGTAAGCCCGGTAGTTATCGGTTCTGTTCGTGCCCGTCTGGACAGACTTGATGAGCCGAGCAGCAACAAAGTGCTGCCAATCACCATCCACGGTGACGCCGCAGTGACCGGGCAGGGCGTGGTTCAGGAAACTCTGAACATGTCGAAAGCGCGTGGTTATGAAGTTGGCGGTACGGTACGTATCGTTATCAACAACCAGGTTGGTTTCACCACCTCTAATCCGCTGGATGCTCGTTCTACACCGTACTGTACTGATATCGGTAAGATGGTTCAGGCACCGATTTTCCACGTTAACGCGGATGATCCGGAAGCCGTTGCCTTTGTGACCCGTCTGGCGCTCGATTTCCGTAACACCTTTAAACGTGATGTCTTCATCGACCTGGTGTGCTACCGCCGTCACGGCCACAACGAAGCCGACGAGCCGAGCGCAACCCAGCCGCTGATGTATCAGAAAATCAAAAAACATCCGACGCCGCGCAAAATCTATGCTGACAAGCTGGAGCAGGAAAAAGTGGCGACGCTGGAAGATGCCACCGAGATGGTTAACCTGTACCGCGATGCGCTGGATGCTGGCGATTGCGTAGTGGCAGAGTGGCGTCCGATGAACATGCACTCTTTCACCTGGTCGCCGTATCTCAACCACGAATGGGACGAAGAGTACCCGAACAAAGTTGAGATGAAGCGCCTGCAGGAGCTGGCGAAACGCATCAGCACGGTGCCGGAAGCAGTTGAAATGCAGTCTCGCGTTGCCAAGATTTATGGCGATCGCCAGGCAATGGCAGCCGGTGAGAAACTGTTCGACTGGGGCGGCGCGGAAAACCTCGCTTACGCCACGCTGGTTGATGAAGGCATTCCGGTTCGCCTGTCGGGTGAAGACTCCGGTCGCGGTACCTTCTTCCACCGCCACGCGGTGATCCACAACCAGTCTAACGGTTCCACTTACACGCCGCTGCAACACATCCATAACGGCCAGGGCGCGTTCCGTGTCTGGGACTCCGTACTTTCTGAAGAAGCCGTGCTGGCGTTTGAATACGGTTATGCCACCGCAGAACCACGCACCCTGACCATCTGGGAAGCGCAGTTCGGTGACTTCGCCAACGGCGCACAGGTGGTTATCGACCAGTTCATCTCCTCTGGCGAGCAGAAATGGGGCCGGATGTGTGGCCTGGTGATGTTGCTGCCGCACGGTTACGAAGGGCAGGGGCCGGAGCACTCCTCCGCGCGTCTGGAACGTTATCTGCAACTTTGTGCTGAGCAAAACATGCAGGTGTGCGTACCGTCTACCCCGGCACAGGTTTACCACATGCTGCGTCGTCAGGCGCTGCGCGGGATGCGTCGTCCGCTGGTCGTGATGTCGCCGAAATCCCTGCTGCGTCATCCGCTGGCGGTTTCCAGCCTCGAAGAACTGGCGAACGGCACCTTCCTGCCAGCCATCGGTGAAATCGACGAGCTTGATCCGAAGGGCGTGAAGCGCGTAGTGATGTGTTCTGGTAAGGTTTATTACGACCTGCTGGAACAACGTCGTAAGAACAATCAACACGATGTCGCCATTGTGCGTATCGAGCAACTCTACCCGTTCCCGCATAAAGCGATGCAGGAAGTGTTGCAGCAGTTTGCTCACGTCAAGGATTTTGTCTGGTGCCAGGAAGAGCCGCTCAACCAGGGCGCATGGTACTGCAGCCAGCATCATTTCCGTGAAGTGATTCCGTTTGGGGCTTCTCTGCGTTATGCAGGCCGCCCGGCCTCCGCCTCTCCGGCGGTAGGGTATATGTCCGTTCACCAGAAACAGCAACAAGATCTGGTTAATGACGCGCTGAACGTCGAATAAATAAAGGATACACAATGAGTAGCGTAGATATTCTGGTCCCTGACCTGCCTGAATCCGTAGCCGATGCCACCGTCGCAACCTGGCATAAAAAACCCGGCGACGCAGTCGTACGTGATGAAGTGCTGGTAGAAATCGAAACTGACAAAGTGGTACTGGAAGTACCGGCATCAGCAGACGGCATTCTGGATGCGGTTCTGGAAGATGAAGGTACAACGGTAACGTCTCGTCAGATCCTTGGTCGCCTGCGTGAAGGCAACAGCGCCGGTAAAGAAACCAGCGCCAAATCTGAAGAGAAAGCGTCCACACCGGCGCAACGCCAGCAGGCGTCTCTGGAAGAGCAAAACAACGATGCGTTAAGCCCGGCGATCCGTCGCCTGCTGGCTGAACACAACCTCGACGCCAGCGCCATTAAAGGCACCGGTGTGGGTGGTCGTCTGACCCGTGAAGATGTGGAAAAACATCTGGCGAAAGCCCCGGCGAAAGAGTCTGCTCCGGCAGCGGCTGCTTCGGCAGCGCAACCGGCTCTGGCTGCACGTAGTGAAAAACGTGTCCCGATGACTCGCCTGCGTAAGCGTGTGGCAGAGCGTCTGCTGGAAGCGAAAAACTCCACCGCCATGCTGACCACGTTCAACGAAGTCAACATGAAGCCGATTATGGATCTGCGTAAGCAGTACGGTGAAGCGTTTGAAAAACGCCACGGCATCCGTCTGGGCTTTATGTCCTTCTACGTGAAAGCGGTGGTTGAAGCCCTGAAACGTTACCCGGAAGTGAATGCTTCTATCGACGGCGATGACGTGGTTTACCACAACTATTTCGACGTCAGCATGGCGGTTTCTACGCCGCGCGGCCTGGTGACGCCGGTACTGCGTGATGTCGATACCCTCGGCATGGCAGACATCGAGAAGAAAATCAAAGAGCTTGCAGTTAAAGGCCGTGACGGCAAGCTGACGGTTGAAGATCTGACCGGTGGTAACTTCACCATCACCAACGGTGGTGTGTTCGGTTCCCTGATGTCTACGCCGATCATCAACCCGCCGCAGAGCGCAATTCTGGGTATGCACGCTATCAAAGATCGTCCGATGGCTGTGAATGGTCAGGTTGAGATCCTGCCGATGATGTATCTGGCGCTGTCCTACGATCACCGTCTGATCGATGGTCGCGAATCCGTGGGCTTCCTGGTAACGATCAAAGAGTTGCTGGAAGATCCGACACGTCTGCTGCTGGACGTTTAGTAGTTTAAGCTTCACCTGCACTGTAGACCGGGTAAGACATTATCGCCTTCTCCGGCAATTGAAGCCTGATGCGACGCTTAACGCGTCTTATCAGGCCTACGGGAAGCACCGATGTAGGTCGGATAAGGCGCTCGCGTCGCATCCGACAAGCGATGCCTGATGCGACGCTTACACGTCTTATCAGGCCTACGGGGAGCACCGATGTAGGTCGGATAAGGCGCTTGCGCCGCATCCGACAAGCGATGCCAGATGCGACGCTTGCGCGTCTTATCAGGCCTACGGGTGACCGACAATACCCGGGAGCGATACGAAATATTCGGTCTACGGTTTAAAAGATAACGATTACTGAAGGATGGACAGAACACATGAACTTACATGAATATCAGGCAAAACAACTGTTTGCCCGCTATGGCTTACCAGCACCGGTGGGTTATGCCTGTACTACTCCGCGCGAAGCAGAAGAAGCCGCTTCAAAAATCGGTGCCGGTCCGTGGGTAGTGAAATGTCAGGTTCACGCTGGTGGCCGCGGTAAAGCGGGCGGTGTGAAAGTTGTAAACAGCAAAGAAGACATCCGTGCTTTTGCAGAAAACTGGCTCGGCAAGCGTCTGGTAACGTATCAAACAGATGCCAATGGCCAACCGGTTAACCAGATTCTGGTTGAAGCAGCGACCGATATCGCTAAAGAGCTGTATCTCGGTGCCGTTGTAGACCGTAGTTCCCGTCGTGTGGTCTTTATGGCCTCCACCGAAGGCGGCGTGGAAATCGAAAAAGTGGCGGAAGAAACTCCGCACCTGATCCATAAAGTTGCGCTTGATCCGCTGACTGGCCCGATGCCGTATCAGGGACGCGAGCTGGCGTTCAAACTGGGTCTGGAAGGTAAACTGGTTCAGCAGTTCACCAAAATCTTCATGGGCCTGGCGACCATTTTCCTGGAGCGCGACCTGGCGCTGATCGAAATCAACCCGCTGGTCATTACCAAACAGGGCGATCTGATTTGCCTCGACGGCAAACTGGGCGCTGATGGCAACGCACTGTTCCGCCAGCCTGATCTGCGCGAAATGCGTGACCAGTCGCAGGAAGATTCACGTGAAGCACAGGCTGCACAGTGGGAACTGAACTACGTTGCGCTGGACGGTAACATCGGTTGTATGGTTAACGGCGCAGGTCTGGCGATGGGTACGATGGACATCGTTAAACTGCACGGCGGCGAACCGGCTAACTTCCTGGACGTTGGCGGCGGCGCAACCAAAGAACGTGTAACCGAAGCGTTCAAAATCATTCTCTCTGACGACAAAGTGAAAGCCGTTCTGGTTAACATCTTCGGCGGTATCGTTCGTTGCGACCTGATCGCTGACGGTATCATCGGCGCGGTAGCGGAAGTGGGTGTTAACGTACCGGTCGTGGTACGTCTGGAAGGTAACAACGCCGAACTCGGCGCGAAGAAACTGGCTGACAGCGGCCTGAATATTATTGCAGCAAAAGGTCTGACGGATGCAGCTCAGCAGGTTGTTGCCGCAGTGGAGGGGAAATAATGTCCATTTTAATTGATAAAAACACCAAGGTTATCTGCCAGGGCTTTACCGGTAGCCAGGGGACTTTCCACTCAGAACAGGCCATTGCATACGGCACTAAAATGGTTGGCGGCGTAACCCCAGGTAAAGGCGGTACTACCCACCTCGGCCTGCCGGTGTTCAACACAGTGCGTGAAGCTGTTGCTGCTACTGGCGCTACCGCTTCTGTTATCTACGTACCAGCACCGTTCTGCAAAGACTCCATTCTGGAAGCCATCGACGCAGGCATCAAACTGATTATCACCATCACTGAAGGCATCCCGACGCTGGATATGCTGACTGTGAAAGTGAAACTGGATGAAGCCGGCGTTCGTATGATCGGCCCGAACTGCCCAGGCGTTATCACCCCGGGTGAATGCAAAATTGGTATCCAACCGGGTCACATTCACAAACCGGGTAAAGTGGGTATCGTTTCCCGTTCCGGTACACTGACCTATGAAGCGGTTAAACAGACCACGGATTACGGTTTCGGTCAGTCGACCTGTGTCGGTATCGGCGGTGACCCGATCCCTGGCTCTAACTTTATCGACATTCTCGAAATGTTCGAAAAAGATCCGCAGACCGAAGCGATCGTGATGATCGGTGAGATCGGCGGTAGCGCTGAAGAAGAAGCAGCTGCGTACATCAAAGAGCACGTTACCAAGCCAGTTGTGGGTTACATCGCTGGTGTGACTGCGCCGAAAGGCAAACGTATGGGCCACGCGGGTGCCATCATTGCCGGTGGGAAAGGGACTGCGGATGAGAAATTCGCTGCTCTGGAAGCCGCAGGCGTGAAAACCGTTCGCAGCCTGGCGGATATCGGTGAAGCACTGAAAACTGTTCTGAAATAAATATCTGTAATAAGAAATAGCCCTCGCCGCTTCCCTCTACAGGAATGGCGAAGGGCTGTCGGTTTCGACATGGTTGGCCATCGTATGATGGCCTTTTTTATGTCTTAAACGGTTAACCACGGTCGAAATCTGACTGCAGGCTTGACTGCATGACCACAGCCACTGTGGATTGCCGCGACCGACCGCAAGCCACGAATAAGAACGACGGCGAATTTCGAATCGTTACCTGATGCACTGGCTTCCCAGCGTTTGACCGTAGCGTTAAGTAAATCAACAAAAGCGATGTTCACCGCTTTTCGTCAAGTCGTGCCATTTGTCAGCCAGGATCGGGTCTTTACCCCGGATATTGCAGCATCGCAAAAATTCTTAGATGGATATGCTATAAATCAAAAATAAAATCTTTGTTGATTGTTTATCATAATATCCACAGATATGATAAATGATATCAATTTAATAATTTTCACTTAATGTGATTCCGGATAATTCGAAAGGCGCTGTGCTTTTCGGATTATTATTATCTGATTAAGATATTTGTCACGCCAGCCTTACTGGTTTATAAATGTCAATCATGATTCTTATAAATTATTTATTGCTGCTTTGGTTACCATTACTTCGTAATAAGTAATGTATTTTTGATGGTTTAAACTATTTTTAAGGGACGGCATTATGCGAGGGAAAATACCTAAAACGGAACTGCTGGTGACTTTTGAGGTCGTCGCACGTCATGAAAGTTATACCAGAGCGGCAGAGGAGTTAGCGTTAACCCAAAGTGCAGTATTCAGACAAGTAAGTGCGCTGGAGGAATTTTTACGTACTCCGTTATTTTCACACTCTAAAAAACGCATTTTTCTTAATGATACAGGGAAGTATTACCTGGGGATAGTAAAAGAAACATTAAATAAGCTGGAACGCGATACCAATACCATTATGACCTGGCAGCCTACGGTTCAGGTTATTGAACTTGCCGTTAATCCTACTTTTAGTACCCACTGGTTGATCCCAAATTTACATGAATTCACAAAGTTACATCCCGATATTATTGTTAATATTCATTCTTTAGCTAATAACGGCGATTTTCTTAATCGGGAGTACGATGCTGTCATTATGCGCGAAAATTTTTGCGCGCCCTGGGCGGAAGTAGAATATCTCTTTGATGAGGAGATTTTGCCGGTATGCAGCGGCAGTTTGCTTGCAATGTCCGATCAAAAGCTGTCAGTGGCAGAACTGCTTACTGAGTTACCGCTTCTGCATCAAAGCACCCGTATTACTGGCTGGGAAGAGTGGTTTGCTTTATCTGGCGTTAGCAGTCCGCTGGTCAATAACGGACCACGTTTCGATTTGCTTTCAATGCTGATTGCCGCCGTGCGCTCTAATCTCGGCGTGGCGCTGTTACCACGGTTCGCTATTCAACATGATTTGGATAGTGGCGATATGGTGATCCCCTGTGATGTGCCTATTCGTACCGGTAATCGTTTTATTATGACGTGGCAGGAAGAGAAGTCTGACTCACCGCACTTGCAGCAATTTCGTGAATGGTTGCTGGCGAAATCGGTCGTACCGCAGGAGATGTAAAACCTGTGCCTGGCGGGATGCCAGGCGCAGTTATTACCAGTCGATACCCGGCTGGGCCTGTATGCCGTTATCAAAAGCATGTTTGACGGGGCGGATTTCGCTTACCGTATCCGCCATTTTTAATATCTGACTGTGGCAACCGCGTCCGGTGACAATGACACTTTGTTGTGCCGGGCGGTTTTGCAGAGAAGCGATCACTTCTTCGGTATCCAGATAATGGTAAGCCAGCATATAGGTCAGCTCATCAAGCACCACTAAGTCGTAACGCTTGTCAGCCAGCATCCGTTTGCTTTCCGACCAGATCTCTTTCGCCGCGTCGATATCCGCTTGCCGGTTCTGAGTCTCCCAGGTAAAACCGGTTCCCATTATATGAAACTCAACCCCCAGCGGCTGGAGAAGGTTGTATTCGCCGTTGTCCCATTGCCCCTTGATGTACTGCGCAACCCCCACCGTTTTGCCATGACCCACCGCGCGCGTCACAGTACCAAACGCGGCAGTGGATTTCCCTTTGCCGTTGCCGGTGAAAACAATCAAGATCCCTTTTTTCTCTATCGCCGCTGCGACGCGCGTATCGACCTGTTCCTTCAATTTCTGTTGGCGCTGCACATGCCGTTCAGTTGAAATTCGCGCTTCCATTCATTTTCCTTAATGTCCCGCAGGGCAACTGGCGCAGCGATGTTGCTGCTCAAACTGACTAAAGAAATTATTGCCTTTATCATCTACCAGGATGAATGCGGGCAGATTTTCCACTTCCATCATCCACACCGCTTCCATACCCAGCTCCGGGTATTCCAGGCAACGCAGACTTTTGACATATTCTTGCGCCAGTAACGCAGCTGCACCGCCAATACTTCCCAGATTGAAGCCGCCATGTTTGTGACAGGCATCGGTGACCTGCTGGCTGCGGTTACCTTTCGATAACATCACCAGACTGCCGCCAGCTGCCTGGAAGGTATCGACATAACCGTCCATTCGACCGCCCGTGGTTGGACCCAGTGAACCGCAGGCCATGTTCTCCGGTGTTTTCGCCGGGCCAGCGTAATAGACAATATGATGCTTCAGGTACTCCGGCATCGATTCGCCGCTATCCAGCCGCGCTTTTATTTTGGCGTGGGCGATATCGCGCGCCACTACGATGGGACCACTTAACGACACGCGGGTACCTACCGGTAATCTGGCGAGATCCAGCATCACGTCACGCAACGGACGGTTTAGATCCAGTTGTACATGTTGCGCGTGATTTTCTTCCCGCAATGAGGCTGGAATATATTGCCCCGGATTGTGTTCGAGTTTTTCCAGCCAGATACCGTGTTTGTTAATTTTTGCTTTGATATTGCGATCGGCAGAACAGGAGAGCGTCATAGCTATCGGGCAAGAGCCACCGTGACGCGGCAGACGAATGACGCGAATATCATGAGCGAAATATTTCCCCCCAAATTGTGCACCAATACCAAATTGCTGACTGGCCTCGAGCAACGCTTTTTCCAGCTCAATATCACGGAATGCTTGTCCCTGCTCGTTTCCGCTGGTGGGCAAATTGTCGTAATATTTCGTTGAGGCCAGCTTGGCAACTTTTAAGGTTTGATCGGCTGAAAGCCCTCCGACGACAAAGGCGATGTGGTAAGGCGGGCAGGCAGCGGTGCCCAGCGATTTCATTTTTTCGATTAAAAATGCGGTCAGTTTTTCTGGTTGCAATAAGGATTTGGTTTCCTGATAAAGCGCGGCTTTATTGGCGGAGCCGCCCCCTTTATTAACACAGAGAAAATGGTACACATCACCAGCGACAGCGCTGATATCAATCTGCGCCGGGAGATTGGTTTGCGTATTGACTTCGGTATACATATCCAGCGGCGCATTTTGTGAAAAGCGCAGATTATTTTCCTGAAAAGTGGTGTAAATGCCTTTGCTTAAGGCTTCGGCGTCGTTACCTCCGGTCCATATCTGTTGCCCTTTACTGGCAATAATAGTTGCGGTGCCGGTATCCTGACAGTTGGGTAATACCCCTTTTGCTGAGACTTCAGCATTACGTAATAACTGCAACGCAACGTATTTATCATTACTACTGGCCTGCGGATCGTTAAGAATGCTGGCGACCTGTTGCAAATGAGCGGAACGTAAGAAAAAAGAGGCTTCATAAAATGCCTGCCGGGCAAGCAGCGTTAATGCTTCAGGAGCAATTTTTATCACTTCTTCGCCGTCTAATTCCGTTACTGTAATATGCTGATCGCTAATTAATGTATATTCTGTACCGTCTTTATTTTGTAGAAACGGTTCTTGCCAGATAAATGGTTTGGACATATTTCACTTTTCACCTTAAACGTTAGTGTTACTTAATTGCCGTCTAACTTCATGATCCGGCTTATAAAAATGCGTAGTCATTGGCTTCTGATTGCTTAAGATCCCCCTCAGGGCAGAGCAACGTTCGATTCATTGGGTTTTAATGCTTTACCCCGACAGCCCTCGCCGAAATGTTCGCCTTCCCACCGACTCACCATCGCAGCGCCCATTGCGTTGCTCATGACGTTTGTCGCGGAACGCCCCATATCAAGGAACGGATCAACGCCCATCAGCAAGATCAGCCCCGCTTCCGGAATATTGAACTGGTTGAGCGTGGCGGCGATAACCACCATTGAGGCGCGTGGTACGCCAGCCATTCCTTTCGAGGTCAACATCAGGATCAACAGCATGGTGATTTGTTCACCGATGGATAAATGGATATTGCAGGCCTGGGCGATGAAAACTGTAGCGAAGGAGCAGTAGGCCATTGATCCAACGAGATTAAATGAGTAGCCAATGGGTAAGACAAAGCTGGCAATTTTGGGGGAAACGCCAAATTGCTCCAGTTTTTCAAGCGTTCCCGGAAAAGCCGCTTCAGAACTGGATGTGGTAAATGCCAGCAGGGCGGGTTCCGAAAGGGCGCGGGTCAGGCGTCTGATGCAGGGGCCGACATAAACGATGGCCAGACCGATAAGCAGCACCCAAAGTAATAACATGGTGAAATAAAATTCACCCATAAAGATCCCGGCGCTCACCATAACTGCCAGTCCTCGTTCAGCAATCAATGCTGAAATAGCAGCGAATACGGTCAGGGGAGCGAAGAGCATGACGTAGCCAGTCAGCTTTAACATGGCATGTGCCAGCGAATCTAAGGCGTGAACGATGGCGCTGCCTTTCTCGCCAATCGCCGTCAGGCTACAGCCGAGGAAAATTGAGAACACCACGATTTGCAAAATTTCATTGTGCGCCATGGCATCGACAATGCTGGTGGGGAAAGCATGCGAAATAAATACTTTTAGCGTAAAGGGTTCTGCCGCGACCACTCCGGTGGTTTCGGCACCGTGTGCAACAAAATTAATTCCTGTACCTGGCATGAAGAAATTTACCGTTATCAAGCCTAAGGCAATTGACAGCAATGAGGCGCAAATAAATAAAAAGAGTGTTTTAGAAAAAATACGACCAAGGGCTTTGGCATCGCCCATTTTAGCAATACCTACCACCAGGGTAGAGACCACTAACGGAGCGATAATCATTTTTATCAGTCGTAAGAAAATCGTCGTGAATATCGATATTTCTTGCGCATAGAGTTTTGCGGTTTCCGGTGAAGCAGTGTTATTGAGCACTACGCCGATAATCATTCCAAGTACCAGCGCCAAAAGAATCATCGTGGTTAAACTTATTGTCTTCATTTTTTCCTCCATCAGGTGCACGGCGATAAATCAGAATCAGGAGAAGTAGATGCCTGAATAGAGATTCAGGCATCTACCTGCTATTACAACCTTACAAATAGCTGAAGTGTTGAACTGCAATAAGTGACGGGATGTCAGTTGGCTAAAAGTATTCGGATTTTTACAAATCGAAACTCATATTTAATAAAGGTGCATGTTGCTGTGCACCATAGACATCATTGTCACCTACATTCCCGGAGATAATATCTCGTGGCATGACGATTTTTACTGCGTTAGAAGGATCAAACCAGACAATACGATGAATAAAGTCAGGTTCAACATGATATAAGCGCGCAATCAGTTCTGGGGTTAATTGCCCTGATGATTTAACTCGCTCATAGTTTTCTTTCGTTTTAAATAAAATATCTAAAACCAGTTCGTAAGGTCCGGCATTTTTCGAACGAATGACTTGCGCCAGTGAGACAATTGACTGTTTCATGCCTGAACTCCTTCTGGCGTCACCTGTTCAATATGGAAATCAAAACGCAGAGCGTCGTTGGCTTCAATCAGGTGATATATGGAAAATTCGTATACCGGCCCGCCCTGGATATCAGAAGGGGAGAACGGGAACGCCAGATTACCTGCGGTAGCGATGCGGTTTTCATAGCCGTAGTGCAGCATGGTAGAGCGCACCAGCGAGCAAACGCTGTTGGCAATTTCCTGGGTCGGTGCAACTACATCAAGGACAATCCCCAGCTCATGCCCGGCAGTTTGCATCGGTTCATGGTCTCCCATCACCCCGTTTTTGCCGTACAGGTGGAAATTGATGCGAATGCTGTCATCGTCGAGCGACAGGTTACGCGAAACGCTGGTTTTGACTTCATCGATGATTTTATCGATCCCGGCGATCATAATCGGGTCGCGCGTTCCGGCGATGGTCAGACAGCGGAAGCCCACCCGTCGTGCACCTTCCAGTTTCAGGGCATACGGCGTTTCTTCATGCTTAGAACCGCTGACGTAGACTTCGCCGTCATTGACTGCTTTAAATGTGCAGCCTTTCAGGTTCAACACGCCGCCAGGTCCTGGCAGGAAGTAGGGATCGGATTTCTCATACAGTGTGTGTGCAGCTGCTGACGTTTCGGTAAATTTACGCTTCGGATTAAATGTCTTCAGCGTAAAGCCGTTGTCATCAATGATGCCCATCGCACAGTCAGAGCCTGAGCCGGGCGTTGCGGCGATTGCCGCGCATTCAAGGATTTTCCCACAATGCAGCGCCAGACCTTCATCAAAGCCTTGCATGATCGGGAGCGCAGCAAAGCAGGCCGGGTCGTAAGCGCGCCCGCCCAGCACCACTTGCGCGCGTTCTTTCAGCGCCCGCTGGAAGGGTTCGATGCCCATTTGCGCGACGATATACGTACTTTCGTCAATCGCGTCGTGGGTTAACGGCGGGACAAAATCCAGCGCCGTGATTTTGCCGTTATCCAGCGCCTGGTGGACGATGGCTTTGTCAACGTCTGCCGGGATCAACGCCATCGAGAACGAGAGGTGCTCTTCCCGGGCAATCTCATGAATTATTTCTCGGCACCACTCCAGGTGTGGTGCGGCACCAGAACCGCCAGCCGTTCCGATCACCACCGGTATATTATTTTGCACGCCTGCGGTGATCATATAGCGCAGATCGCGCTTGACCCCTGCGCGATCGGTAAACGGTTTGCCTGCCCCGAGGTAGTGGGGGCCTGGATCGGAAGAGCCTGCATCAACGGCGATCAGATCGGGCGATTCTGCCATCGCTTTGCGGAAGCTCTCTTCCGGGAATCCATACCCGAGGATTGCCGTTGGCGATAAGACTTTAAAAGAACGAGCCATTTGTTAATCCTTAGCCTGCAACAGCGCGATAGTACGATTCATTTCGTTGAAGACGATATCGAGGCCTTCGTCAAAGCCCATCCCTGGTTTTACCAGCATACGCATGGGGCGAGCGGCAAGGGCGACGTGGACACAGGTGCGGGCACTGACATCAGTTTCATTGCAGGTGCCGCCCTGGTACGCTTCCATGCTGTGGCTATTGCAGTAAAGAACCGCATCGACGATGTTGTGAATACTGCCCAGATCCGGGGTTTTGATTTGCACCATGTGACAACTGGCGGCATCAGTGAAATCAACAATATCCTGGTAGGTGTTACACCATTCATCGGCCACAATTTTCACGCCGGAACCGAGGCGCGTCAGCTCTTTGGTAATCGCGGTCAGCAGGCGAATTTGATCGGGCTTGTTACCGGCATCGACCGGCCCTTCAATGTAGAGCGGCAGGCCTTGCGCTTCTTTTTCCAGGCTGGCGATGTATTGCGCACAGCGAAGCGTATCCATATCGAAGATCAGACCGATAGTGCCGTATACATCGATGTGCAGGGTAGGGTGGTAGCGTGCGCTGGTGCGCTTGCTTAGAATGCGATCCGACAACCAGCGGACATATTCGCGCAGTTTTTCACCTTTAAAGCCCAGCTTCTCTTCGACGTTATTAATCAGCGCATGGGGCAGCACGTCGATGCCTTTAAGGATCATCTTATCGACGGCGATATATCGATCGTCGCCGCTCTGACCAAATAATGGAATGGATTCCGCCACGCGTGGCAACTGCCATTCATCACAGACCACTTCAGTTTTCAGACGGCCGGTTGCCAGCGCGGTAGCATCAAGCAGCGCCTGTGATAATCCGTAGCGCACGGCGGTATGCAGCAAGTTGCCGTCAATACGCAATTTGTCGAAGAAACGGGCATTCGGCAGGAAAGCATCCACATCGCGGCCTACCAGTAATGGCTTGATATGGTCGTTGAGGAACGGAATAAAGTGCTCTGCGAGGAACAGTGGATCGCGACCACCTGCCCCAGAATACTGTACGGCAGCACAGTCACCTACAGCGACCGCGCCGTTTTCCAGAATCAACTGTACCGATACGCACTCCCCGGCCTGACGTACGGTGTTAAACCCCTGTGTTACCGGCTCCCCAGTATAAAAAAAGCCGTCATGACCCGCTCCGTTTTTTATCGCCTGCTGGTCATCGAAATAGAATGAGGAGTAGCCAGCGGTGAACAGAGCCTGTTTTATTTTCATTATGGTCTTCCTATTAATTTACTGTGGGATACAGCATTGATGTCATCTACAACCATCTGGAATGTCGGTTGGCGTCCTTCAAAGCGTGCGCGTTCCGCAACGTAATCGTGGTGGAGGTCGAGAATATCTTTTGGCAATGGAACGGCTCCGGCTTCCAGTACGCGTATCGCGCCGGTGTTGTCTCGGACCGGAAGAATTTTGCCCGCGTTGCAGGCGGCTGGCGCAAACGGCACATCCAGTACGCCCGCTTCAAATGCCAGCACCGTACCGCGCGCAATATCACCATTACCCAGTTCGAACACTTTATTCAGTACCGCGCGAACCTCGCTCTTAATCAGTTCAATTTCCAGTTCAACCGCAGGGCACGGCGGGAATTTCTGCTCGTTGACCATGTTGAGCATCTGGCGGGAGGCTTTCAGCCCCTGAATGTTGGCAGCGGCAGTCGGGATGCCCCAGGCTTCGTGCGGACTTTTGGTGATGACTTTGGTGGCACCAGACATCCCCGCGACGGCTGCGCCCCATGAGATAATAGCGAACGCTTTCGATTCGTCTTCCGGAAAGCCGCCCATCCACTGGTGAAACACGGTACTTAATTCATAGTCGGTATAGCCATAGCTCTGAAAATATTCGTGTGCAAGTTCACGCAGAGACTGGATCGCCGCAACATCCTGCGTCAGGCTGCCGACCTGTCCATAACCAACGGTGATAGATTTCACACCCTGTTCCAGCGCCAGCAAGCCTTCGATTATCGCGATAGAGTGCGAGATAAACGGCGGGATCAGCGTACCTGTTAGTGGGCCAAACGGTTCGCGGTTGATGCGGATCCCGTGTTCTTCATACATCCCCATTAAACGGTCGCAGTACTGCCAGTCGCGGATCGATTTTTCCAGCGTTACGCGTTTGGCATACGGAATGTTGTAGGAAATGCCGCCGCCTTCATAACTGGTAAAGCCACTGGCCATCGAGATTTCAGCCAGCAGACGCGCATCTGGCGTGCCGTGGCGGATCTGTAGCGGTTTTTGCAGGGTTTCGGTGAGGCGACGGCAAGCTGCGACGCCGTGGTTAACTACCGGTAAACCGTTCAGTTTAGAGGTTCCGGCTTCGATGGATTTTTTAATCCCTACAGCCGCTTCTTCGTACCGATTCAGACGGGTATATGCATCGATAGTGCTCGGCAGCAGATCGCACTCTTCTTGCAGTGTTTTCAGTAGTTCGATGTGTTCGTCCATCAGCGCCACACCTGCGCGCGGTTGGCTAAGGGTGTTACCTTCCTTGTCTGCTTTCAGCAGGGCATGAGAGAAGCGTTTATGCTCAGGAATGTTTTGTTGGTATTTAACGCCATCTTCAAAGTTTTCAACATCCTTGCCGGTTTCCCAGGTTTTCAGTACCTGTTGCCGCTCGGTCATGAATTCGTCATGGGTTAATTTCTTATTTCGAAGTTCCATTGATTGCAGCCTTAATTGTTATAGGGTTAAGCATTGAATACTGGTGCGCGCGGCGGCCAGCGGATCGACTCTGGCGACGTTTGCCAGCAGTGGTAATAGCCCCCGGGAATCGCGGTAATATTCAAATTCGGTCGGTAAGAGAATGCGTTTACCGTCGTCGTTTAACTCGCGGTATTTCAACCAGTGATGCATATCGAACTGACTGGCACGCGAGAGCCATCCGCCGGATCCGACGACTTTACGCACGGTTGTCAGGTCACGTCCCATCTGTAAATCGACATTGCCGACGCAGGTGCAGACCTCTTTTTTGGTGCCCGCATGTCTTTCGGTGGCATAACCCACACACAGTCCGGCCAGGACGGTATCGAAATATTTCTCTTCTGCATTTGCGGGTAAGTAGTCGGGATGAGCGACTAGATGACGGAGGTAATGATAAAAAGCGTCCAGCTGTGCGGGTTGCTGAGCAAAATTCACATTGACTAACTCTTTCGCACTTTCACCAACCACCACTGCCGAGACGCGCATTCCCAGATCGCCTTCCACCGTCCGTTTTACGAAGGGTTCCGGTACGCCGTGTAAAACGGTGTCGGGCGAGAGCGTGTTGGCACAGGCGGAATAAACATCGGTGGTTGCGCCGCCCATGTCGATCAGCATGAACTCTTTCCAGCTGTGATCGACGTTACTGATTGCCTTGACCAGTTCAAAGACCGTCCATGGTGTCGGCATTGGTTCTTCGCCTGTTTTATCAACAATGACATCCAGCCCTTTCCCTTTAACGATGCGTTTAAGGAATATGTCGCAAATAGCCTGGCGTGCGGCTAAAGGGTTCGGATGGTCAAGATCGGGCAGAACGTTGTCGACGATGGTCAGGTCTTTATGCCCGAGGATCTCCTGCACCTCGTCCTGAATATCCCGGTTTCCGGCATAAATAATGGCGCAGTCGAGTTTGGATTCTGCCAGCACACGGGCGTTATTCAGTCCGTAGCTTTCTTCTCCGCCGTCGGTGCCGCCGGTGAACAAGAGAATATCGGGCTGCGTTTCTTCCAGTGCCTGGATATCACGGCGGTTCAGCTTGTAGGCGTAATATTGCGCAATTTTAGCACCCGCAGAGTGAGCGGTTACTTTCGCGGTTTCCAGGGTGATAGAAGGCACCAATCCCATTGCGGCAACCGCCAGCCCACCTTTGGCAGAGGAGGAATACTTCAATGCAACCTCACCGCTGTTTAACAGGGGGAGGGCATTATCTACGTTTAACACCTGGTTCAGGCTGGAGAAAAACCCCTTCGCCAGATGATGGGTGGTGGTTGGGGTCAGTACGTGGTTAACCAACGTTAACGCGTCCCCCTCCCGGGTGAAGAGGGCTGCTTTGGTCCACGTCGATCCAATATCGACAGAGACGATTTGCATCAGATAGCCTCTTCAAGAATACGAGTATCAACGTCATGACGTTGGTTGATATCGTGGGCCATCAGCTGACAAACCTCTTCTAAGTCATGACTTGGGGCAAAGACGCGATCAAATCCCATCTCTTTGAATTTGGTTTCCACGTCAGCGAAGTCATGTTTTCCGACTACCAGGTTACCGCCCACATAGAGCAGGATGTCCCCCAGTCCACGCTCGATGCAGCGTTCGCGCATGCCCAGACAGTCGATATCACCATGCCCATAGATAGAGGAGACGACAATCGCGTCAGCGCCAGTTTCAATGGCCGCATCAATATATTCGTCCTGGCTGACCATTACGCCCAGATTAATGACTCTGAAGTCGTGGTTGCTAAAAACGCGGTCCAGAACTTTATTGCCTACTGCATGGCAGTCCGCGCCAATAACGCCAATCACAAGTGTTGCTTTCTTCATGGGTAATCCTTTGTAAGACAGAGAGTAAAATAAGTTACACACGTCGTATTTATGGCCGTTCATAACGGCACAGGTTTAATATCACAGGAGTGTCTTTATCTGACCGTAATGTTGCAATTGATCTATTTTCAAAATGTCTTTCGGGAAATGATTGTTTAAAGTATGTTTTTAAATTCTCATGTTAATTCAGTGTGTTATGTCAACTAATGTCATGAGTGTTAAATTTTTAAAATTAACTTGATTTAATGTATTGAGATAATTGTGATCTACTTCTAATTTGCATTTTTGTGACGTGGTTTTAGCCATGAGTAAATGCATTTCATAAGATTTAAGTCGAATTTCACTGCAATTCATCTCTGCTTAATGTAAAAATAATGTTGAAAATAACAAATGGTTAATGATTCATGCGAATTATGACCTTAGTTAGCTCTTTTAATTTTTCGTAAAAAAGAGAGGTACATGAAGGTGCTATCAGTATGAGTAACGTTAATCAAAGGTTTTATTACGTCTGGCAATAACGCAGGCCATTTTTCGCGACAGGGTGGATTTAATCAGTATAATCCTCATACAATAGTTCACGATTAACTGAACCGTTAACGGGGATTTGGTGTTGAAATTTAGAAATGGCGGAGTCAATTAATGAAGACAATATCGAAAAAATGACTGTGTCAGAATTAATTTCAATTAATCCTTCTCGTTGTTGACCAAAAAAGATATTTATCTTGATGTCATTTGTACTACGGCAATCAATATGCAGTAATTTTTGATCGCTGAGATTTTCTGTTTCATAAATGTTTTTGGCGAGAGTCGGGTGTATTGATGCCAGACATCTGCTCAGATAAGCCATATCCTTTAGGGAACACCCCGCTGAGTAGAGGATGTCAGAGAATTTTTGTGTGTCAACTGTTGTCTCTGAAGCGTATGTTGCATTGACTGGAAGGGTATTGAAAGAGATCTGAGATGGTATCATTATTTAAATCTTTCCGTGAGTAATAAAAATTAATCCCCAGGCATTGTTTAGCAATATTTGCCATAGGGGATATATAGAAAATTAAAGTATTTGATTGGCATCGGTTAACTGATCAATAACCAGTGCCAGATTGGTAAACATTTTGAAAAAGCGATACTGGCTCGGAATATCTCTTTCAAAGACGAAACATTCAATGTCATTGTTTGAAAAATAAAGGACTAGTGTTGCTGATTCGTCAGGAAAAATATGGAAATATATCTGGTTACCAGAAGGAGGATAGTCCAGAAGAAGGGTATCTTTGCCCGTCACATACCTGTTGTGGTCGTGGATGCTGCGCTCACACTTCATCAGAGGTGTCATGATACTCATGTATTCATCTGATGTTAATATATTAAAATCACCATCCATTTTAAAGAAACGATAAAGTAACAGTATATCCTCTTGCGTAACCGGTTCGTTTGTTTTTAGAGGGAAATAAGTGGGAACCAGAAGATGAGGTTCTAATCTATTTTGTTGAGCGCTATAACTAAATTTGAACATAAATTCCGGATCGCTCATCAATTGAGCGACATAATTATGCCTGGCTTCGAAAATTTTAATTTTTATCAGGTTAAATAAGTTTGTTTCGTCATCCTGTATTACAAGACATTGGCCATAGCAGCCAGGTTTTTTTTCATTATAAGCAGAAACGGTTATTCTGTCAGAGGTGTCAACGTTATATTCAAAAGCCAGATAGTGACCTTCTTCATCGCGATTTGTTTCCAGGTTATTTAAATTCATCACATGAAGTGTTTGCAATGCTGATTCAATGAGCTGTTGACTCTCTGAGGTAAATGTTTCGCGCTGCGTTGTATAAAGTGTATCAATTCCAACGACTATCCGATGTGGATCAAGGATGGCGGCAATCATCTTTATTACCTGCACAGTCACGGGTGATGTCATTGATTCTTCATCTGTTTTTAGAGGATCATTAGATGGCCAACCTGAGAAGCGATTGACAGCCGAACCGATATTATCAGGACTCATAGCAGCAACCTCATTGTAATCAAGCGAGGCGCTGAGCGTACTCGGCTATAGAAAAACTAACTTGCAAAAATCGCTCATTTTTCATTTATCAGGCGAAAGTGGCCTCTGTTCACTCAGAAACAATCACTCCCGGTAAGTCATACCTGTTTCATCGATACATTTAAGTGATTATTACTAATGAAACAATAACATAACGGGCTTACGGTCGGTGCTCATAAAGGCAACAATCAATTAACTTTGATAAAAATATGTTATGTAAAATAGCAACAAATTGGCTACTCTAATCAATTGGTATTATAAAAAGTGGATAAGGCGGTTCTGTTAAATAAAATACTGGTTTTTTATCTATACCTTTTCATTGTAATAATTGTGTTGCATAAATATTTCACAATAAATTAACAATAAAATCACCAATGATCTATGGTTTATACATAATTAACATATTTGGTTGGTTTTGATATAAATCAATTTTTAATTCTTGAAAAAAATCTGCAAAACACGATAAATTGTCGTAGATCAAATTGGTGAGATCGTGACAATTTCGCTATAAATTGATCACTGTCGAAAAATGCAAATTTGCTCAATAAAAACCTGTTTATTGTAAGGATTTTGCGGCGTAATATAATTACGGGATCAATTTGGTTTATTCATTAACATATTTGTAACTTTTTTATCATTGTCTTTTCCTCTTTAGATGAAATGGCAACGATAGAGGCGAGCAAATAATTTTGTATTGGGGCATGCGTGTGACCCTTTCTAACGGGGTTCACTCTCGGAGTCTTCATGCGATGAGCAAGGAGTCATGATGTTAGATATAGTCGAACTGTCGCGCTTACAGTTTGCCTTGACCGCGATGTACCACTTCCTTTTTGTGCCACTGACGCTCGGTATGGCGTTCCTGCTGGCCATTATGGAAACGGTCTACGTCCTTTCCGGCAAACAGATTTATAAAGATATGACCAAGTTCTGGGGCAAGTTGTTTGGTATCAACTTCGCTCTGGGTGTGGCTACCGGTCTGACCATGGAGTTCCAGTTCGGGACTAACTGGTCTTACTATTCCCACTATGTAGGGGATATCTTCGGTGCGCCGCTGGCAATCGAAGGTCTGATGGCCTTCTTCCTCGAATCCACCTTTGTAGGTCTGTTCTTCTTCGGTTGGGATCGTCTGGGTAAAGTTCAGCATATGTGTGTCACCTGGCTGGTGGCGCTCGGTTCAAACCTGTCCGCACTGTGGATTCTGGTTGCGAACGGCTGGATGCAAAACCCAATCGCGTCCGATTTCAACTTTGAAACTATGCGTATGGAGATGGTGAGCTTCTCCGAGCTGGTGCTTAACCCGGTTGCTCAGGTGAAATTCGTTCACACTGTAGCGTCTGGTTATGTTACTGGCGCGATGTTCATCCTCGGTATCAGCGCATGGTATATGCTGAAAGGTCGTGACTTCGCCTTCGCTAAACGCTCCTTTGCTATCGCTGCCAGCTTCGGTATGGCTGCCGTTCTGTCTGTTATTGTTCTGGGTGATGAATCCGGCTACGAAATGGGCGACGTGCAGAAAACCAAACTGGCTGCTATTGAAGCCGAGTGGGAAACGCAACCTGCGCCTGCTGCCTTTACTCTGTTCGGCATTCCTGATCAGGAAGAGGAGACGAACAAATTTGCGATCCAGATCCCTTACGCGCTGGGCATCATTGCAACGCGTTCCGTGGATACTCCAGTTATCGGCCTGAAAGAACTGATGGTGCAGCATGAAGAACGCATTCGTAACGGGATGAAGGCGTACTCTCTGCTCGAACAACTGCGTTCTGGTTCTACCGACCAGGCGGTTCGTGACCAGTTCAATAGCATGAAGAAGGACCTCGGTTACGGTCTGCTGCTGAAACGCTATACGCCAAACGTGGCTGATGCGACTGAAGCGCAGATTCAACAGGCAACCAAAGACTCCATTCCGCGTGTAGCGCCGCTGTACTTCGCGTTCCGTATCATGGTGGCGTGTGGCTTCCTGCTGCTGGCAATCATCGCGCTCTCTTTCTGGAGTGTCATCCGCAACCGCATTGGCGAGAAAAAATGGCTCCTGCGCGCCGCGCTGTACGGTATTCCGCTGCCGTGGATTGCTGTAGAAGCGGGCTGGTTCGTGGCTGAATATGGCCGCCAACCGTGGGCTATCGGTGAAGTGCTGCCGACAGCTGTGGCGAACTCGTCACTGACCGCAGGCGATCTCATCTTCTCAATGGTGCTGATTTGCGGCCTGTATACCCTGTTCCTGGTGGCAGAATTGTTCTTAATGTTCAAGTTTGCACGCCTCGGCCCAAGCAGCCTGAAAACCGGTCGCTATCACTTTGAGCAGTCTTCCACGACTACTCAGCCGGCACGCTAAGACAGGAGTCGTCAAATGATCGATTATGAAGTATTGCGTTTTATCTGGTGGCTGCTGGTTGGCGTTCTGCTGATTGGTTTTGCAGTCACTGATGGTTTCGACATGGGGGTGGGCATGCTCACCCGTTTCCTCGGTCGTAACGACACCGAGCGTCGAATTATGATTAACTCCATCGCACCACACTGGGACGGTAACCAGGTTTGGCTGATCACCGCAGGCGGCGCACTGTTTGCTGCCTGGCCGATGGTCTATGCCGCTGCGTTCTCCGGCTTCTATGTGGCGATGATCCTCGTGCTGGCGTCTTTGTTCTTCCGTCCGGTCGGTTTTGACTACCGCTCCAAGATTGAAGAAACCCGCTGGCGTAACATGTGGGACTGGGGCATCTTCATTGGTAGCTTCGTTCCGCCGTTGGTGATTGGTGTAGCGTTCGGTAACCTGTTGCAGGGCGTACCGTTCAACGTTGATGAATATCTGCGTCTGTACTACACCGGTAACTTCTTCCAGCTGCTTAACCCGTTCGGCCTGCTGGCAGGCGTGGTGAGCGTAGGGATGATCATTACTCAGGGCGCAACCTATCTGCAAATGCGTACCGTGGGCGAACTGCACCTGCGTACCCGTGCAACGGCTCAGGTGGCGGCACTGGTGACACTGGTCTGCTTCGCACTGGCTGGTGTATGGGTGATGTACGGTATCGATGGTTATGTCGTGAAATCGACAATGGACCATTACGCAGCCTCTAACCCGCTGAATAAAGAAGTGGTTCGTGAAGCTGGCGCATGGCTGGTTAACTTCAACAACACGCCAATTCTGTGGGCTATTCCGGCACTGGGTGTGGTTCTGCCGCTGCTGACCATCCTGACTGCACGTATGGATAAAGCCGCATGGGCGTTTGTGTTCTCCTCCCTGACGCTGGCCTGCATCATCCTGACTGCCGGTATCGCAATGTTCCCGTTTGTGATGCCGTCCAGCACCATGATGAACGCAAGCCTGACAATGTGGGATGCAACTTCCAGCCAGCTGACACTTAACGTCATGACCTGGGTTGCGGTGGTTCTGGTACCGATCATTCTGCTCTACACCGCCTGGTGTTACTGGAAAATGTTCGGTCGTATCACCAAAGAAGATATTGAACGTAACACCCACTCTCTGTACTAAGTAAGGAGCTAAAAATGTGGTATTTCGCATGGATTCTGGGAACGCTTCTTGCCTGTTCGTTTGGGGTAATCACCGCGCTGGCGCTTGAGCACGTCGAATCAGGCAAAGCCGGTCAAGAAGACATCTGATGAGTAAGATTATCGCAACCTTGTATGCGGTAATGGACAAGCGCCCCCTGCGGGCGCTTTCCTTCGTGATGGCGCTTCTGTTAGCAGGATGTATGTTTTGGGACCCATCACGTTTCGCCGCGAAGACCAGTGAACTGGAAATCTGGCATGGTTTATTGCTGATGTGGGCCGTCTGTGCTGGTGTGATTCACGGCGTGGGCTTTCGTCCGCAGAAGGTTCTTTGGCAAGGGATTTTTTGCCCATTGCTTGCCGATATTGTTCTCATTGTCGGGCTGATTTTCTTCTTCTTTTAAATCAGAATTCTCTTTAAAAAATTATGGGCCGCTCCAGGCCCATAAATTTTTACGCTCCCTTAACTTGCCCTCATTCCCAAACCTCAATCGCGCGCGTATAGTAGCAGCGTTTAAAAGCTCTAACTTTTGTTGCATTACCGGGATGTAAAGTGAATACAACGCTGTTTCGATGGCCGGTTCGCGTCTACTATGAAGATACCGATGCCGGTGGTGTGGTGTACCACGCCAGTTACGTCGCTTTTTATGAAAGAGCACGCACAGAGATGCTGCGTCATCATCACTTCAGTCAGCAGGCGCTGATGGCTGAACGCGTTGCCTTTGTGGTACGTAAAATGACGGTGGAATATTACGCACCTGCGCGGCTCGACGATATGCTCGAAATACAGACTGAAATAACATCAATGCGTGGCACCTCTTTGGTTTTCACGCAACGTATTGTCAACGCCGAGAATACTTTGCTGAATGAAGCAGAGGTTCTGGTTGTTTGCGTTGACCCACTCAAAATGAAGCCTCGTGCGCTTCCCAAGTCTATTGTCGCGGAGTTTAAGCAGTGACTGACATGAATATCCTTGATTTGTTCCTGAAGGCTAGCCTTCTGGTTAAACTTATCATGTTGATTTTGATTGGTTTTTCAATCGCATCTTGGGCCATTATTATCCAGCGGACCCGTATTCTTAACGCAGCGGCGCGCGAAGCCGAAGCGTTTGAGGATAAATTCTGGTCTGGAATCGAACTCTCTCGCCTCTATCAAGAGAGCCAGGGGAAACGGGATAATCTGACCGGTTCGGAACAAATCTTTTACAGCGGGTTCAAAGAATTTGTGCGCCTGCATCGTGCCAATAGCCATGCGCCGGAAGCCGTAGTAGAAGGGGCGTCGCGTGCGATGCGTATTTCCATGAACCGTGAACTTGAAAATCTGGAAACGCACATTCCGTTCCTCGGTACGGTTGGCTCCATCAGCCCGTATATTGGTCTGTTTGGTACGGTCTGGGGGATCATGCACGCCTTTATCGCCCTCGGGGCGGTAAAACAAGCAACACTGCAAATGGTTGCGCCCGGTATCGCAGAAGCGTTGATTGCGACGGCAATTGGTCTGTTCGCCGCAATTCCGGCGGTAATGGCTTATAACCGTCTCAACCAGCGCGTAAACAAACTGGAACTGAATTACGACAACTTTATGGAAGAGTTTACCGCGATTCTGCACCGCCAGGCGTTTACCGTTAGCGAGAGCAACAAGGGGTAAGCCATGGCCAGAGCGCGTGGACGAGGTCGTCGCGATCTCAAGTCCGAAATCAACATTGTACCGTTGCTGGACGTACTGCTGGTGCTGTTGCTGATCTTTATGGCGACAGCGCCCATCATCACCCAGAGCGTGGAGGTCGATCTGCCAGACGCTACTGAATCACAGGCGGTGAGCAGTAACGATAATCCGCCAGTGATTGTTGAAGTGTCTGGTATTGGTCAGTACACCGTGGTGGTTGAGAAAGATCGCCTGGAGCGTTTACCACCAGAGCAGGTGGTGGCGGAAGTGTCCAGCCGTTTCAAGGCCAACCCGAAAACGGTCTTTCTGATCGGTGGCGCAAAAGATGTGCCTTACGATGAAATAATTAAAGCACTGAACTTGTTACATAGTGCGGGTGTGAAATCGGTTGGTTTAATGACGCAGCCTATCTAAACATCTGCGTTTCCCTTGCTTGAAAGAGAGCGGGTAACAGGCGAACAGTTTTTGGAAACCGAGAGTGTCAAAGGCAACCGAACAAAACGACAAGCTCAAGCGGGCGATAATTATTTCAGCAGTGCTGCATGTCATCTTATTTGCGGCGCTGATCTGGAGTTCGTTCGATGAGAATATAGAAGCTTCAGCCGGAGGCGGCGGTGGTTCGTCCATCGACGCTGTCATGGTTGATTCAGGTGCGGTAGTTGAGCAGTACAAACGCATGCAAAGCCAGGAATCAAGCGCGAAGCGTTCTGATGAGCAGCGCAAGATGAAGGAACAGCAGGCTGCTGAAGAACTGCGTGAGAAACAAGCGGCTGAACAGGAACGCCTGAAGCAACTTGAGAAAGAGCGGTTAGCTGCTCAGGAACAGAAAAAGCAGGCTGAAGAAGCCGCAAAACAGGCCGAGTTAAAGCAGAAGCAAGCGGAAGAGGCGGCAGCGAAAGCGGCGGCAGATGCTAAAGCGAAGGCCGAAGCGGATGCTAAAGCTGCGGAAGATGCAGCGAAGAAAGCGGCTGCAGATGCGAAGAAAAAAGCAGAAGCAGAAGCCGCCAAAGCCGCAGCCGAAGCGCAGAAAAAAGCCGAGGCAGCCGCTGCGGCGCTGAAGAAGAAAGCGGAAGCGGCAGAAGCAGCTGCAGCTGAAGCAAGAAAGAAAGCGGCAACTGAAGCTGCTGAAAAAGCCAAGGCAGAAGCTGAGAAGAAAGCGGCTGCTGAAAAGGCTGCAGCTGATAAGAAAGCGGCAGCAGAGAAAGCTGCAGCCGACAAAAAAGCAGCAGAAAAAGCGGCTGCAGAAAAGGCAGCAGCTGATAAGAAAGCAGCGGCAGAAAAAGCCGCCGCAGACAAAAAAGCGGCAGCTGCAAAAGCAGCAGCTGAAAAAGCCGCTGCAGCAAAAGCTGCCGCAGAGGCAGATGATATTTTCGGTGAGCTAAGCTCTGGTAAGAATGCACCGAAAACGGGGGGAGGGGCGAAAGGGAACAATGCTTCGCCTGCCGGGAGTGGTAATACTAAAAACAATGGCGCATCAGGGGCCGATATCAATAACTATGCCGGGCAGATTAAATCTGCTATCGAAAGTAAGTTCTATGACGCATCGTCCTATGCAGGCAAAACCTGTACGCTGCGCATAAAACTGGCACCCGATGGCATGTTACTGGATATCAAACCTGAAGGTGGCGATCCCGCACTTTGTCAGGCTGCGTTGGCAGCAGCTAAACTTGCGAAGATCCCGAAACCACCAAGCCAGGCAGTATATGAAGTGTTCAAAAACGCGCCATTGGACTTCAAACCGTAATCGCGATGTTGACTGTTCCGACGGTCAACATCAGGCACCGGTTGCCACGGGGTTCTGGTAGTTTTGTGTATTTTAGTTTGTTAACATTCTGCTAAATTATCGTGGGCCATCGGTCCAGATAAGGGAGATATGATGAAGCAGGCATTACGAGTAGCATTTGGTTTTCTCATACTGTGGGCATCAGTTCTGCATGCTGAAGTCCGCATTGTGATCGACAGCGGTGTAGATTCCGGTCGTCCTATTGGAGTTGTTCCTTTCCAGTGGGCGGGCCCTGGTGCGG
The DNA here is from genome assembly GCF_046487665.1 of Escherichia sp. WS1152. Lineage (NCBI taxonomy): Bacteria > Pseudomonadati > Pseudomonadota > Gammaproteobacteria > Enterobacterales > Enterobacteriaceae > Escherichia > Escherichia sp. WS1152. Next base: position 54,034 of record NZ_JBJQJA010000001.1, read on the forward strand.
CACCTGAAGATATTGGCGGCATCGTTGCTGCCGACTTGCGTAACAGCGGTAAATTTAATCCGTTAGATCGCGCTCGTCTGCCACAGCAGCCGGGTAGTGCGCAGGAAGTACAACCAGCTGCATGGTCCGCGCTGGGTATTGACGCTGTAGTTGTCGGTCAGGTCACTCCGAATCCGGATGGTTCTTACAATGTTGCTTATCAACTTGTTGACACTGGCGGCGCACCGGGTACTGTACTTGCTCAGAACTCGTACAAAGTGAACAAGCAGTGGCTGCGTTATGCTGGTCATACCGCCAGTGATGAAGTGTTTGAAAAACTGACCGGTATTAAAGGTGCGTTCCGTACCCGTATTGCCTACGTTGTTCAGACCAACGGCGGTCAGTTCCCGTATGAACTGCGCGTATCTGACTATGACGGTTACAACCAGTTTGTCGTTCACCGTTCACCACAGCCGCTGATGTCCCCGGCGTGGTCACCAGACGGTTCTAAACTGGCTTATGTGACCTTCGAAAGCGGTCGTTCCGCGCTGGTTATCCAAACGCTGGCAAACGGCGCTGTACGTCAGGTGGCTTCATTCCCGCGTCACAACGGTGCGCCTGCATTCTCGCCAGACGGCAGCAAACTGGCATTCGCCTTGTCGAAAACCGGTAGCCTGAACCTGTACGTAATGGATTTGGCTTCTGGTCAGATCCGCCAGGTGACTGATGGTCGCAGTAACAATACCGAACCGACCTGGTTCCCGGACAGCCAGAACCTGGCATTTACTTCTGACCAGGCCGGTCGTCCACAGGTTTATAAAGTGAATATCAACGGCGGTGCGCCACAACGTATTACCTGGGAAGGTTCGCAGAACCAGGATGCGGATGTCAGCAGCGACGGTAAATTTATGGTAATGGTCAGCTCCAACGGTGGGCAGCAGCACATTGCCAAACAAGATCTGGCAACGGGAGGCGTACAAGTTCTGTCGTCCACGTTCCTGGATGAAACGCCAAGTCTGGCACCTAACGGCACTATGGTAATCTACAGCTCTTCTCAGGGGATGGGATCCGTGCTGAATTTGGTTTCTACAGATGGGCGTTTCAAAGCGCGTCTTCCGGCAACTGATGGACAGGTCAAATTCCCTGCCTGGTCGCCGTATCTGTGATAATAATTAATTGAATAGTAAAGGAATCATTGAAATGCAACTGAACAAAGTGCTGAAAGGGCTGATGATTGCTCTGCCTGTTATGGCAATTGCGGCATGTTCTTCCAACAAGAACGCCAGCAATGACGGCAGCGAAGGCATGCTGGGTGCCGGCACTGGTATGGATGCGAACGGCGGCAACGGCAACATGTCTTCCGAAGAGCAGGCTCGTCTGCAAATGCAACAGCTGCAGCAGAACAACATCGTTTACTTCGATCTGGACAAGTACGATATCCGTTCTGACTTCGCTCAAATGCTGGATGCACATGCAAACTTCCTGCGTAGCAACCCGTCTTACAAAGTCACCGTAGAAGGTCACGCGGACGAACGTGGTACTCCGGAATACAACATCTCCCTGGGTGAACGTCGTGCGAACGCCGTTAAGATGTACCTGCAGGGTAAAGGCGTTTCTGCAGACCAGATCTCCATCGTTTCTTACGGTAAAGAAAAACCTGCAGTACTGGGTCATGACGAAGCGGCATACTCCAAAAACCGTCGTGCGGTACTGGTTTACTAAGAGAATTGCATGAGCAGTAACTTCAGACATCAACTATTGAGTCTGTCGTTACTGGTTGGTATAGCGGCCCCCTGGGCCGCTTTTGCTCAGGCACCAATCAGTAGTGTCGGCTCAGGCTCGGTCGAAGACCGCGTCACTCAACTTGAGCGTATTTCTAATGCTCACAGCCAGCTTTTAACCCAACTCCAGCAACAACTCTCTGATAATCAATCCGATATTGATTCCCTGCGTGGTCAGATTCAGGAAAATCAGTATCAACTGAATCAGGTCGTGGAGCGGCAAAAGCAGATCCTGTTGCAGATCGACAGCCTCAGCAGCGGTGGTGCAGCGGCGCAATCAACCAGCGGTGATCAAAGCGGTGCGGCGGCATCAACGACGCCGACAGCTGATGCTGGTACTGCGAATACTGGCGCGCCGGTGAAAAGCGGTGATGCAAACACGGATTACAATGCAGCTATTGCGCTGGTGCAGGATAAATCCCGCCAGGATGACGCAATGGTGGCATTTCAGAATTTCATCAAAAATTACCCTGATTCAACTTACCTGCCAAACGCCAATTATTGGCTGGGTCAGTTAAACTACAACAAGGGTAAAAAAGATGATGCGGCGTACTATTTTGCTTCGGTAGTGAAAAACTATCCGAAGTCACCAAAGGCTGCAGATGCGATGTTTAAAGTCGGCGTCATCATGCAGGACAAAGGTGACACCGCAAAAGCGAAAGCCGTATACCAGCAGGTTATCAGTAAATACCCTGGTACTGATGGCGCTAAACAGGCGCAAAAACGTCTGAACGCGATGTAATGCATAACACACGACCAGAAGTCGCATTATTTCTGGTCGTGTCGTGCGAATCATAAGCAGTTGAGTGATCTACATCGAAATTTTTGTTGCGCTCAAGTCTGAAATCAGTAATATATGCCGCCGTTGCCACGGGATATCAAACAAACCGAAAGCAACGAAAAAGTGGGTCGTTAGCTCAGTTGGTAGAGCAGTTGACTTTTAATCAATTGGTCGCAGGTTCGAATCCTGCACGACCCACCACTAACCTAGTTAGTTGTAGTATCCAGCGAAGTATCGGGTGATTAGCTCAGCTGGGAGAGCACCTCCCTTACAAGGAGGGGGTCGGCGGTTCGATCCCGTCATCACCCACCACCGGGTCGTTAGCTCAGTTGGTAGAGCAGTTGACTTTTAATCAATTGGTCGCAGGTTCGAATCCTGCACGACCCACCACTAATTACGGTGGGTTCGGTGGAAGTAGTTTGTAGTATCCAGCGCAGTATCGGGTGATTAGCTCAGCTGGGAGAGCACCTCCCTTACAAGGAGGGGGTCGGCGGTTCGATCCCGTCATCACCCACCACTCGGGTCGTTAGCTCAGTTGGTAGAGCAGTTGACTTTTAATCAATTGGTCGCAGGTTCGAATCCTGCACGACCCACCAATTTTAACATCAAACTCAGATGTTAAGCGTGAAGGATAACGTTGCGCCAGCAACGGCCCGTAGGGCGAGCGAAGCGAGTCATCCTGCACGACCCACCAATCTTAAAGATTGGCCCCGAGTAAAAATCTTTCAGGTAACACCCGTATGGGTCGTTAGCTCAGTTGGTAGAGCAGTTGACTTTTAATCAATTGGTCGCAGGTTCGAATCCTGCACGACCCACCATCCTGAATGATTAAAGCAGCATAATCCCGCAAGGGGTCGTTAGCTCAGTTGGTAGAGCAGTTGACTTTTAATCAATTGGTCGCAGGTTCGAATCCTGCACGACCCACCAATGTAAAAAAGCGCCCTAAAGGCGCTTTTTTGCTATCTGCGATACTCAAAGATTCGAACCTGCAGCAGGTTTGAGTTGAGCGTAGCGAAACAACGGAGCCGCTCGCGGCGACGGCCCGAAGGGCGAGCGAAGCGAGTCATCCTGCACGACCCACCAATGTAAAAAAGCGCCCTAAAGGCGCTTTTTTGCTATTCAGGCATCTCTCAATTTCAATTCTTGACCCTGATGACATACTCCGCGCTTGCTGCGTAAACAACTTTACGTCGGAGGAATAAGACGCAAAGTGTGGCATTCGGCATCTCATACGTAATTCGAGTGACTTTTCCCTACCATTCGACTATCTTGTTTAGCATATAAAACAAATTACACCGATAACAGCGAATATCACGCTAATGTCGGTTTTAACGTTAAGCCTGTAAAACGAGATGGTAAGATGAGCGTGATGTTTGATCCAGACACGGCGATTTATCCTTTCCCCCCGAAGCCGACGCCGTTAAGCATTGATGAAAAAGCGTATTACCGCGAGAAGATAAAACGTCTGCTAAAAGAACGTAATGCGGTGATGGTTGCCCACTACTATACCGATCCCGAAATTCAACAACTGGCAGAAGAAACCGGTGGCTGTATTTCTGATTCTTTGGAAATGGCGCGCTTCGGTGCAAAGCATCCCGCTTCTACGTTGTTAGTCGCTGGGGTGAGATTTATGGGAGAAACCGCCAAAATTCTCAGTCCGGAAAAAACAATTCTGATGCCGACACTTCAGGCTGAGTGTTCACTGGATCTCGGCTGCCCTGTTGAAGAATTTAACGCATTTTGCGATGCCCATCCCGATCGTACTGTCGTCGTCTACGCCAACACTTCTGCTGCGGTAAAAGCGCGGGCAGATTGGGTGGTAACTTCAAGCATTGCCGTCGAACTTATTGATCATCTTGATAGTTTGGGTGAAAAAATCATCTGGGCACCCGACAAACATCTGGGGCGTTACGTGCAAAAACAGACGGGCGCAGACATTTTATGCTGGCAGGGTGCTTGCATTGTGCATGATGAATTTAAGACTCAGGCGTTAACCCGCTTGCAAGAAGAATACCCGGATGCTGCCATACTGGTGCATCCAGAATCACCACAAGCTATTGTCGATATGGCGGATGCGGTCGGTTCCACCAGTCAACTGATCGCTGCTGCGAAAACATTGCCACATCAGCGGCTTATCGTGGCAACCGATCGGGGTATTTTCTACAAAATGCAGCAGGCGGTGCCAGATAAAGAGTTACTGGAAGCACCAACCGCGGGTGAGGGCGCAACCTGCCGCAGCTGCGCGCATTGTCCGTGGATGGCCATGAATGGCCTCCAGGCCATCGCTGAGGCATTAGAACAGGAAGGAAGCAATCACGAGGTTCATGTTGATGAAAGGCTGCGAGAGAGGGCGCTGGTGCCGCTCAATCGTATGCTGGATTTTGCGGCTACACTACGTGGATAACGAATAATAAGGCGTAACGTTACGCTTTGGGGGAAAGATGGATTTTTTTAGTGTGCAGAATATCCTGGTACATATACCAATAGGAGCAGGCGGTTATGATCTCTCATGGATCGAAGCGGTAGGCACAATCGCCGGGTTGCTGTGTATTGGCCTTGCCAGTCTGGAGAAGATCAGCAACTACTTCTTTGGCCTGATCAACGTCACCTTATTTGGCATTATTTTCTTTCAGATTCAGCTGTATGCCAGCCTGCTATTACAGGTGTTTTTCTTTGCCGCGAATATTTACGGCTGGTATGCGTGGTCGCGACAAACCAGTCAGAACGAGGCGGAGTTGAAAATTCGCTGGTTGCCATTGCCGAAGGCACTCAGCTGGTTGGCGGTTTGCGTTGTTTCGATTGGTCTGATGACGGTATTTATCAATCCGGTGTTTGCATTTTTGACCCGCGTGGCAGTCATGATCATGCAAGCATTAGGATTACAGGTTGTGATGCCTGAACTGCAACCGGACGCTTTCCCGTTTTGGGATTCCTGCATGATGGTGTTATCTATCGTGGCAATGATTCTGATGACGCGTAAGTATGTGGAAAACTGGCTGTTGTGGGTGATTATTAACGTGATTAGCGTCGTTATTTTTGCACTTCAGGGCGTTTACGCCATGTCTCTAGAGTACATCATCCTGACCTTTATTGCGCTCAACGGCAGCCGGATGTGGATCAACAGCGCACGTGAAAGAGGCTCACGCGCGCTGTCCCATTAATGGTGATGATGTGAATGGCCAGACACCCCTTCATTCAGGTGGCAGTCTGGCCCATGACAAGGTTGATATTCCATCTGAATGGTGGCGTGCTCAATCTGATAGTGATCCATCAGGTAGTGTTGGATCTGATCCAACAAGGCATCGTGATCGTGTGGCGGGATCACCTGCACATGCAACGTCATCACCGGCTTCTCGCCTACCATCCATACATGCACATGGTGCACATTGCGGACTTCCGGGATTTCCCGGCACATACGACGCTTCAGTTCAGCGATATCCAGCGATACCGGTGCACCCTCAAGTAATTCATTCACGCTATCTTTCAACAGTCGCCACGCGCTACGCAGAACCAGAAGCGACACCAGTATCGAGAGAATGGGGTCAGCAGGTGTCCAGCCGGTCCAGATAATAATCAACGCGGCAATAATAGCCCCAACCGAACCCAGCAGGTCCCCGAGCACATGCAGTGCCGCTGCTCGTACGTTGAGGTTTTTCTCTTCGCTGCCGTGATGAAGTAACCAGAAAGAAAGTATATTTGCCAGCAACCCAGCCACGGCAATTGCCATCATCATGCCGCCCTCTACCGGACGCGGCGTGCGGAAGCGTTCTATCGCCTCCCAGACAATCAAAATGGTAATTACCACGAGGGCGATGGCATTCACAAACGCCGCGAGCGTGGTCAGTCTTAGCCAACCGAAAGTATGGCGAATGGTGGGAGGACGACGTGAAAATTGCACGGCGAGTAGGGCGAAAAGCAGGGCGGCAGTATCGGTCAACATATGACCCGCATCGGCCAGCAAAGCCAGAGAACCAGAAAGAAAACCACCAATGACTTCTACCAGCATAAACCCGGCAGTCACGCCGAAAGCATACAACAAGCGACGAGCATTATTATCTTCTGGCAGGTGTGAGGACGTGTGTGAGTGTGAGTGCGCCATGACGAGTCATCCCTTAATTATTCTCACTTAACTTTATGACATCATACTGCTTTTAGAAGTGAAAAATTAAAAGGGAGAGACTCCGCTCTCCCATTATTGGCTATTTTGCAGGGTTACTGCGTGGTACCGTCGGTTTTGGTATCGACATCATTATTGATGCCATCACCGGTTTGTACCTTTTTATTGATATCCGGGCAGCGACCATCTTTGCACATGGTGTTCTTGTGCTCTTCATCTTTGGTCATGCCGTCATTGTTCATTGAAGAACCATCCGGATGCAGCATAGTGCCGCCAGAACCGGTATTTACCCCGTTATTGTCGACGTTATTTGGCGCGACATTTTCACGGGCGTCAGGGGCTACCTGGCCCGCATCAGCTGCGGCGTTTGCCTGGCCGTTATTGGTTTGCGCTCCGCTATCGGCAGCCAGTGCGGCACCGCTGGCAAGGCTTAGAGTGGCAGTCAGAAATAGTGTGGCCAGTTTTGTCATTTTCATAGGATGCTCCTGTTATGGTCGTTATGTCGGATAACCTCTTCCAACAGTGCATTTGCAGGTGAATATAAGGCATTGGTTTAAGATTTCAGCCAGGCAAAGAAATCCAGCAGAGAATCTTGAAATAATTAACAAACAAAGGAGTTACAGTTAGAAATTGTAGGAGAGATCTCGTTTTTCGCGACAATCTGGCGTTTTTCTTGCTAATTCCAGGATTAATCCGTTCATAGTGTAAAACCCCGTTTACACATTCTGACGGAAGATATAGATTGGAGGTATTGCATTCACTAAGATAAGTATGGCAACACTGGAACAGACATGAATTATCAGAACGACGATTTACGCATCAAAGAAATCAAAGAGTTACTTCCTCCTGTCGCATTGCTGGAAAAATTCCCCGCTACTGAAAATGCCGCTAATACGGTTGCCCATGCCCGAAAAGCGATCCATAAAATCCTGAAAGGGAATGATGATCGCCTGTTAGTGGTGATTGGTCCGTGCTCAATTCATGATCCTGTAGCGGCTAAAGAGTACGCAACTCGCTTGTTGGCGCTGCGTGAAGAGCTGAAAGATGAGCTGGAAATCGTAATGCGCGTCTATTTTGAAAAGCCGCGCACCACGGTGGGCTGGAAAGGGCTGATTAACGATCCGCATATGGACAATAGCTTCCAGATCAACGACGGTTTGCGTATTGCCCGTAAATTGCTGCTCGATATTAACGACAGCGGTCTGCCAGCTGCGGGTGAATTCCTCGATATGATCACTCCTCAGTATCTCGCTGACCTGATGAGCTGGGGCGCAATTGGTGCACGTACCACGGAATCGCAGGTGCACCGCGAACTGGCGTCTGGTCTTTCTTGTCCGGTAGGTTTTAAAAATGGCACAGACGGTACGATTAAAGTGGCTATCGATGCCATTAATGCCGCCGGTGCGCCGCACTGCTTCCTGTCCGTAACTAAATGGGGGCATTCGGCGATTGTGAATACCAGCGGTAACGGCGATTGCCATATCATTCTGCGCGGCGGTAAAGAGCCTAACTACAGCGCGAAGCACGTTGCTGAAGTGAAAGAAGGGCTGAACAAAGCAGGCCTGCCAGCACAGGTGATGATCGATTTCAGCCATGCTAACTCGTCAAAACAATTCAAAAAGCAGATGGATGTTTGTGCTGACGTTTGCCAGCAGATTGCCGGTGGCGAAAAGGCCATTATTGGCGTGATGGTGGAAAGCCATCTGGTGGAAGGCAATCAGAGCCTCGAGAGCGGGGAGCCGCTGGCCTACGGTAAGAGCATCACCGATGCCTGCATTGGCTGGGATGATACCGATGCTCTGTTACGTCAACTGGCGAATGCAGTAAAAGCGCGTCGCGGGTAAGGTTTAATTGTCGGATGCACCGCAAGAGTGGCGTATCCGATGAATCACCATAGGCCTGATAAGACGCGCAGCGTCGCATCAGGCAATGTGCTCCATTGTTAGCAACAAAAAAGCCGACTCACTTGCAGTCGGCTTTCTCATTTTTAAACGAATGACATTTACTTCGCTTTACCCTGGTTAGCAACCGCCGCTGCTTTCGCTGCGATCTCGTCAGCATTACCCAGATAATAGCGTTTCAGCGGTTTGAAATTCTCGTCGAACTCATACACCAGCGGCACGCCAGTCGGGATATTCAGCTCAAGAATCTCTTCTTCGCTCATGTTATCAAGATATTTCACCAGCGCACGCAGGGAGTTACCGTGTGCGGCGATGATTACGCGCTCACCGCTCTTCATACGCGGTAGAATAGTTTCATTCCAGTAAGGGATCACGCGGTCAATGGTCAGCGCCAGGCTTTCCGTCAGCGGCAGTTCTTTCTCGCTCAGTTTCGCGTAACGCGGATCGTGACCCGGATAACGCTCATCATCTTTAGTCAGTTCCGGCGGAGTCACTGCAAAACCACGACGCCACTGTTTCACCTGCTCGTCGCCATACTTTTCAGCAGTTTCCGCTTTGTTCAGACCCTGCAACGCACCGTAGTGACGTTCGTTCAGTTTCCAGGATTTCTCAACGGGCAGCCATGCCTGATCCAGTTCGTCCAGCACATTCCACAGGGTATGGATAGCGCGTTTCAGCACAGAGGTGTAAGCAAAGTCAAAGCTGTAACCTTCCTCTTTCAGCAGCTTACCTGCTGCTTTTGCTTCGCTTACGCCTTTCTCAGACAGATCCACGTCGTACCAACCGGTGAAACGGTTTTCTTTGTTCCACTGACTTTCGCCATGACGAACCAGAACCAGCTTAGTTACAGCCATATACTTACTCCTCAAATCATCTTTTAATGATAATAATTCTCATTATATTGCCGTGACGAAGCAACAGCAATGCTTACGCATAACCATAGCGAAAATAGTGGCGCAGTGTAAGGTTGTTGTGAATATTGAGTTGCAAATATGTCGGTGTTTGCTGGTGATTTGAACAATATGAGATAAAGCCCTCATGACGAGGGCTTAACATTACTCAGCAATAAACTGATATTCCGTCAGGCTGGAATACTCTTCGCCAGGACGCAGGAAGCAGTCCGGTTGCGGCCATTCAGGGTGGTTCGGGCTGTCCGGCAGAAACTCGCTTTCCAGAGCCAGCCCTTGCCAGTCGGCGTAAGGTTCGGTTCCCCGCGACGGTGTGCCGCCGAGGAAGTTGCCGGAGTAGAATTGCAGAGCCGGAGCGGTGGTGTAGACCTTCAGCTGCAATTTTTCATCTGCTGACCAGACATGCGCCGCCACTTTCTTGCCATCGCCTTTGGCCTGTAACAAGAATGCGTGATCGTAACCTTTCACTTTGCGCTGATCTTCGTCGGCAAGAAACTCACTGGCGATGATTTTGGCGCTGCGGAAATCAAAAGACGTTCCGGCGACAGATTTCAGGCCGTCGAGCGGAATGCCGCCTTCATCAACCGGCAGATATTCGTCCGCCAGAATCTGCAACTTGTGATTGCGCACGTCAGACTGCTCGCCGTCAAGATTGAAATAGACGTGATTAGTCATATTCACCGGGCAAGGTTTATCAACTGTGGCGCGATAAGTAATGGAGATACGGTTATCGTCGGTCAGACGATATTGCACCGTCGCGCCGAGATTACCCGGGAAGCCCTGATCGCCATCATCTGAACTCAGGGCAAACAGCACCTGACGATCGTTCTGGTTCACAATCTGCCAGCGACGTTTGTCGAACCCTTCCGGGCCGCCGTGCAGCTGGTTAACGCCCTGACTTGGCGAAAGCGTCACGGTTTTACCGTCAAAGGTATAACGGCTATTGGCGATGCGGTTGGCATAACGACCAATAGAGGCCCCCAGAAACGCGGCCTGATCCTGATAGCATTCCGGGCTGGCACAGCCGAGCAGCGCCTCGCGGACGCTGCCATCGGAAAGCGGAATACGGGCTGAAAGTAAAGTCGCACCCCAGTCCATCAGCGTGACTACCATCCCTGCGTTGTTACGCAAAGTTAACAGTCGGTACGGCTGACCATCGGGTGCCAGTGCGGGAGTTTCGTTCAGCACTGTCCTGCTCCTTGTGATGGTTTACAAACGTAAAAAGTCTCTTTAATACCTGTTTTTGCTTCATATTGTTCAGCGACAGCTTGCTGTACGGCAGGCACCAGCTCTTCCGGAATAAGCGCGACGATACAGCCGCCAAATCCGCCGCCGGTCATGCGTACGCCACCTTTGTCGCCAATCACAGCTTTGACGATTTCTACCAGAGTGTCAATTTGCGGCACGGTGATTTCGAAATCATCGCGCATAGAGGCATGAGACTCCGCCATCAACTCGCCCATACGTTTCAGGTCGCCTTGCTCCAGCGCGCTGGCAGCTTCAACGGTGCGGGCGTTTTCAGTCAGGATATGACGCACGCGTTTCGCCACGATTGGGTCCAGCTCATGTGCAACAGCGTTGAACGCTTCAATGGTGACATCGCGCAGAGCTGGCTGCTGGAAGAAACGCGCACCGGTTTCGCACTGTTCACGACGGGTGTTGTATTCGCTGCCAACCAGGGTACGTTTGAAGTTACTGTTGATGATGACGACAGCCACACCTTTCGGCATGGAAACTGCTTTGGTCCCCAGTGAGCGACAGTCAATCAGCAAGGCATGATCTTTCTTGCCGAGTGCGGAAATTAGCTGATCCATGATCCCGCAGTTACAGCCAACAAACTGGTTTTCTGCTTCCTGACCGTTAAGCGCGATTTGTGCGCCGTCCAGCGGCAGATGATAAAGCTGCTGCAATACGGTTCCGACCGCGACTTCCAGTGAAGCGGAAGAACTTAACCCGGCACCCTGCGGCACATTGCCGCTGATCACCATGTCCACACCGCCGAAGCTGTTGTTACGCAGTTGCAGATGTTTCACCACGCCACGAACGTAGTTCGCCCATTGATAGTTTTCATGCGCGACAATGGGCGCATCGAGGGAAAACTCGTCGAGCTGATTTTCATAATCGGCTGCCATTACGCGAACTTTACGGTCATCGCGTGGCGCACAACTGATCACGGTTTGATAATCAATCGCGCAGGGCAGAACGAAACCGTCGTTGTAGTCGGTGTGTTCACCAATCAAATTCACGCGGCCAGGCGCCTGAATGGTGTGAGTGGCAGGGTAGCCAAATGCGTTGGCAAACAGAGATTGCGTTTTTTCTTTCAGACTCATTTCTTACACTCCGGATTCGCGAAAATGGATATCGCTGACTGCGCGCAAACGCTCTGCTGCCTGTTCTGCGGTCAGGTCTCGCTGGGTCTCTGCCAGCATTTCATAACCAACCATAAATTTACGTACGGTGGCGGAGCGCAACAGAGGCGGATAAAAGTGCGCGTGCAGCTGCCAGTGTTGATTCTCTTCGCCATTAAATGGCGCGCCGTGCCAGCCCATAGAGTAGGGGAAGGAGCACTGGAAGAGGTTGTCATAACGACTGGTCAGCTTTTTCAACGCCAGCGCCAGATCGCTGCGCTGGGCGTCGGTCAAATCGGTGATCCGTAAAACGTGGGCTTTGGGCAGCAGTAGCGTTTCGAACGGCCAGGCAGCCCAGTAAGGCACTACGGCTAACCAGTGTTCGGTTTCAACAACGGTACGGCTACCGTCTGCCAGCTCGCGCTGAACATAATCCACCAGCATTGGTGATTTCTGCTCGGCAAAATATTCTTTTTGCAGGCGGTCTTCGCGCTCAGCTTCGTTAGGCAGGAAGCTATTTGCCCAAACCTGTCCGTGCGGATGCGGGTTAGAGCAGCCCATCGCCGCGCCTTTGTTTTCAAAGACCTGCACCCATGGGTACGTTTTCCCCAGTTCTGCGGTTTGCTCCTGCCAGGTTTTGACGATTTCCGTCAATGCCGCAACACTGAGCTCTGGCAGCGTTTTACTGTGATCCGGTGAAAAGCAGATCACCCGGCTGGTACCGCGCGCGCTCTGGCAACGCATCAAAGGATCGTTGCTTTCTGGCGCATCTGGCGTGTCAGACATCAAGGCCGCAAAGTCATTAGTGAAAACGTAAGTCCCGGTGTAATCGGGGTTTTTATCGCCTGTCACCCGCACATTACCTGCGCAGAGGAAGCAATCTGGATCGTGCGCAGGTAACACCTGTTTGGCTGGCGTTTCCTGCGCCCCCTGCCAGGGGCGCTTAGCGCGGTGCGGTGAAACCAGAATCCATTGCCCGGTGAGCGGGTTGTAGCGGCGATGTGGATGATCAACGGGATTAAATTGCGTCATGGTCGTTCCTTAATCGGGATATCCCTGTGGATGGCGTGACTGCCAGTGCCAGGTGTCCTGCGCCATTTCATCGAGTGTGCGCGTTACGCGCCAGTTCAGTTCACGGTCGGCTTTGCTGGCGTCCGCCCAGTAGGCCGGAAGGTCGCCCTCGCGACGCGGTGCAAAATGATAGTTAACCGGTTTGCCGCAGGCTTTGCTGAAGGCATTAACCACGTCCAGCACGCTGCTGCCTACGCCAGCACCGAGGTTGTAGATGTGTACGCCTGGCTTGTTCGCCAGTTTTTCCATCGCCACGACGTGACCGTCCGCCAGATCCATTACGTGGATGTAATCGCGTACGCCAGTACCGTCTTCGGTCGGATAATCGTTACCAAAAATCGCCAGCGAGTCGCGACGGCCTACAGCAACCTGGGCGATGTATGGCATCAGGTTATTCGGAATGCCTTGCGGATCTTCGCCCATATCGCCCGACGGATGCGCGCCAACCGGGTTGAAATAGCGCAGCAGGGCAATGCTCCAGTCCGGCTGGGCTTTTTGCAGATCGGTGAGGATCTGTTCCACCATCAGCTTGCTTTTGCCGTAAGGGCTTTGCGGTGTGCCGGTCGGGAAGCTTTCAACGTATGGAATTTTGGGCTGATCGCCATAAACGGTGGCGGAGGAGCTAAAAATAAAGTTTTTGACGTTAGCGGCGCGCATGGCGCTAATCAGGCGCAGAGTACCGTTGACATTGTTGTCGTAATATTCCAGCGGTTTTTGTACCGATTCGCCAACGGCTTTCAGCCCGGCGAAGTGGATCACGGTGTCGATAGCGTGATCGTGCAGGATCTCGGTCATCAACGCTTCGTTACGGATATCGCCTTCAACAAACGTTGGATGTTTGCCGCCTAAACGCTCGATAACAGGCAGTACGCTGCGCTTACTGTTACAGAGGTTATCAAGAATGATGACATCATGACCGTTTTGCAGTAGTTGCACGCAGGTATGACTTCCAATGTAACCGCTACCACCGGTAACCAGAACTCTCATAATTCGCTCCATTAGGCTTATGGTATGAAATAACCATAGCATAACAAAGATGCGAAAAGTGTGACATGGAATAAATTAGTGGAATCGTTTACACAAGAGTTTAGCCATTTTTTATGTGCGATTAAGTGATTATAAAACAGAGGGTTTATGAATGATTGCGCTTTTTATCTGAAAAAAAGACGCGGTTTCATGCCTGCATGCGTCGAACCGTTGGCCGGAGAGGGCGCTTAGGCCGCCTCCGGCAAGGTCAGCACTACCGACTCAATATATTTTTGTCAGCACATAGCGATAGAGTCCACCGTCCGGCACGAACTCAAGACGATGGGTAATACAGGCAGGTGCATCTTCAGCGTGGTGCGAAACAAACAACAATTGCGTTTCACCTTCGCTAATCAGCACATCAACAAAACGGCGGATAAGCTGGCGATTGAGCGGATCAAGCCCCTGTAGTGGTTCATCGAGAATAAGCAACGTCGGATGTTTCACCAGCGCGCGGACGATCAGCGCCAGACGCTGCTGTCCCCAGGAAAGACTATGGAAAGGAGCGTCAGCGGTGCGTTTATCAATGCCGAGAATATCCAGCCACTGCTGCACCAGTTTTTGCTGGCGATCCGAAACGGCCTGATAAATGCCAATCGAATCAAAATACCCCGAAAGAATAACGTTACGCACGGTAGTACTGACACGGTAATCCAGATGCAAACTACTGCTGACGTAACCAATATGTTTTTTGATGTCCCAGATGGTTTCACCGCTGCCCCGACGCCGTCCGAAAAGCGTTAAATCGTTGCTGTATCCCTGCGGATGATCGCCAGTGATAAGGCTCAATAACGTCGATTTTCCCGCGCCATTTGGCCCGACAATTTGCCAGTGCTCGCCAGGATTCACCTGCCAGCTAAGGTTATTAAGAATGGGGCGATCGTTATAAAAAACCACGCCATTATTCAGCACAATGCGCGGTTCGTTGGTGGGTAAGGCGTGACGTGCTGAAGGTTCATCCGGCTCCGGCAGTTGCACACCTTCAAGCTGTTCGCTATGCGCCAGTTGCGCGACGAGTGCTTGTTGGAGCAGTTCCTCTTTAGCGCCAGTTTCCGCTAACGTGCAATCCGCCAGCACGCCAGCAAACTGGACAAATTCCGGGATCTCATCGAAGCGATTGAGCACCAGTACCAGAGTAATACCGGACTGATGTAACGAGGCGAGTCGCTCAGCCAACTGCTGACGTGAGGCAACATCCAGGCCATCGAACGGCTCATCAAGAATCAACAAGTCAGGCTCCGACATCAGCGCCTGACACAGCAGGGTTTTTCGCGTCTCGCCAGTGGAAAGGTATTTAAAGCGTCGGTCGAGGAGGGCGGTAATACCGAACTGCTGTGCCAGTTGCATGCAGCGCGGTGCATCCTTTACTTCATCCTGAATAATCTCAGCCGTAGTGCGTCCGGTGTCATCTTCGCCAGGGCCGAGCATATCGGTGTTATTCCGCTGCCATTCGTCGCTGACGAGCTTTTGCAATTGCTCGAAGGAGAGACGAGTGATGTGGGAAAACTGGCTTTGCCGTTCACCTTTCAAAAGCGGAAGTTCCCCCGCCAGCGCGCGGGCCAGCGCCGATTTCCCGCTTCCATTCGAACCGACAAACGCCCAACTATCACCCGCGTTTAACGTTAGCTGAGGCAATTGCAGCGTTTTTGTGTCGCCAAGACGAAACGTGCCTTGCAAAATTTGCAACGATGACATTTTATATCCCATTTTGTGCAGCGATTACTGACAGGGATACGTGTTTCATAACAAATTGTCAACACGCTTAGCACAGCGTGGCGATAATCACGCTGTCGGCATTAAAGTAGGCCGTGACATTCTGTCCTTGCTGAAGAGAAGTCGCTTCATTTACCGGCACTGTGGCGCACAGTGTTTGCCCGTCCGGTAGCGCCATTAATACTTCGCACTGCTCTGCGCCGCGCTCAATATGACTAATAATACCCGGTAATTGGTTGTCAGCGTTTTGCGCGACCGCTTCGTCCTGAGTAATGCCTACCCACGGCGCTTTTAGCAATATCAACACTTCTTTGCCTTCATCCAGCCCCAGACGCGCGCCGCTTTGTGCGGTAATTGCGACTTTCAGGCGTGTTTTTCCATCAGCCAGTAAGACATCAACATGCTGTTGAACGTCATCATGATCGCGGGCGGTGATGGTACCGAACCACTGGTTACGGGCGCTGGTTTGCAGTGAAAAACGTGAGATCGCGGCCAGCAGGCTGTTCAGCGGCAGGGCGTCATCGTCACTTAACACATCAAAGGCTTTTTGCTGGATTTGCGCCAGTAAGTCATAGAGCTGAATCAGTCGCTGACCATAGCGGGTCAGTACTGCGCCGCCGCCACCTTTACCGCCTGTTGCACGCTCGACCAGAATATGCTCACTTAACTGATTCATCTCGTTAATGGCATCCCAGGCGCTTTTATAGCTGATACCGGCATCTTTCGCTCCCTGGCTAATGGAACCGGAAAGCGCAATGTGTTTTAGTAGCGAAATGCGGCGCGGGTCGGCGAATAATTTTTGTTGGAGCTTAAGGGTGAGAAGGATTTCGGCCTGCATAACAATGTCCTGGCAAAAGTCTTATTGTGACGGAAAACGAACGCCACGCAAAGCTGACCGCACAAAAGGGGAGTGCTTTTCTGTGCTTAGCGGTTAGAATAGTCTCATGACTATATCTGGAGTTGACCATGTTAGAGTTATTAAAAAGTCTGGTATTCGCCGTAATCATGGTACCTGTCGTGATGGCCATCATCCTGGGTCTGATTTACGGTCTTGGTGAAGTATTCAACATCTTTTCTGGTGTTGGTAAAAAAGACCAGCCCGGACAAAATCATTGATTCCCTGAATGCCCGCTTAGTCGGGCATTTTCTTTTTCTCAACTTCCTGCTTTTCCTGCCGATATTTTTTCTTATCTACCTCACAAAGGTTAGCAATAACTGCTGGGAAAATTCCGAGTTAGTCGTTATATTGTCGCCTACATAACGTTACATTAAGGGGTTACCAATGGCTCGTAAATGGTTGAACTTGTTTGCTGGGGCGGCACTCTCTTTCGCTGTTGCTGGCAATGCACTGGCAGATGAAGGGAAAATCACGGTGTTCGCCGCCGCATCACTGACTAACGCAATGCAGGACATTGCTACGCAGTATAAAAAAGAGAAAGGCGTGGATGTGGTTTCTTCTTTCGCTTCGTCATCTACTCTCGCCCGTCAGATTGAAGCGGGTGCGCCTGCGGATCTGTTTATTTCTGCCGATCAGAAATGGATGGATTATGCGGTTGATAAAAAAGCGATCGATACAGCTACGCGTCAGACACTGCTCGGCAATAGCCTGGTCGTTGTAGCACCGAAAGCCAGCGAGCAGAAAGATTTCATCATCGACAGCAAAACCAACTGGACTTCGCTGCTGAATGGCGGTCGCCTGGCGGTTGGCGATCCGGAACATGTTCCCGCTGGCATTTATGCAAAAGAAGCACTGCAAAAACTGGGCGCATGGGATACGCTCTCTCCGAAACTGGCCCCAGCGGAAGATGTTCGTGGGGCGCTGGCGCTGGTCGAACGTAACGAAGCGCCTCTGGGCATTGTCTACGGTTCTGATGCAGTTGCCAGCAAAGGGGTAAAAGTGGTTGCCACCTTCCCGGAAGATTCACATAAAAAAGTGGAATATCCGGTTGCTGTTGTGGAAGGGCATAACAATGCGACAGTGAAAGCATTTTATGATTATCTGAAAGGGCCGCAGGCTGCGGAAATCTTTAAACGTTACGGATTTACAACCAAGTAATGATACTGACCGATCCAGAATGGCAGGCAGTTTTATTAAGCCTGAAAGTTTCTTCCCTGGCTGTGCTGTTTAGCCTGCCGTTTGGGATCTTTTTTGCCTGGTTACTGGTGCGTTGCACGTTTCCGGGCAAAGCTCTGCTCGACAGCGTACTGCATCTACCGCTGGTGTTACCGCCCGTGGTCGTCGGTTACTTATTATTAGTTTCGATGGGACGGCGCGGATTTATCGGTGAACGTCTGTATGACTGGTTTGGCATTACCTTCGCCTTTAGCTGGCGCGGCGCGGTTCTCGCTGCCGCCGTCATGTCGTTTCCGCTGATGGTGCGGGCAATTCGTCTGGCGCTGGAAGGAGTTGATGTCAAACTGGAACAGGCCGCAAGAACACTGGGTGCCGGGCGCTGGCGCGTTTTCTTTACTATCACGTTACCGCTGACCTTACCGGGAATTATTGTTGGTACGGTACTGGCTTTTGCTCGTTCTCTCGGTGAATTTGGCGCAACCATCACCTTTGTGTCGAACATTCCTGGTGAAACGCGAACCATTCCTTCTGCCATGTATACCCTGATTCAGACCCCCGGCGGGGAAAGTGGCGCAGCGAGACTGTGCATTATTTCTATTGCGCTGGCGATGATCTCCCTGTTGATTTCAGAATGGCTGGCCAGAATCAGCCGTGAACGGGCGGGGCGCTAATCATGCTGGAACTGAATTTTTCCCAGACGTTGGGCAACCATTGCCTGACCATTAATGAAACGCTGCCCGCCAATGGCATCACTGCTATCTTTGGCGTCTCCGGTGCCGGAAAAACTTCGCTGATTAACGCCATCAGTGGACTGACGCGCCCGCAAAAAGGGCGGATTGTCCTCAATGGGCGGGTACTAAATGATGCCGAAAAAGGTATCTGCCTGACGCCGGAAAAGCGTCGCGTTGGCTATGTTTTTCAGGATGCGCGGCTGTTTCCGCATTACAAAGTGCGTGGCAATCTGCGCTACGGCATGGCGAAAAGCATGGTCGATCAGTTCGATAAGCTGGTGGCGCTTTTAGGCATTGAACCGTTGCTTGACCGTTTACCAGGCAGCCTGTCCGGAGGCGAAAAACAGCGCGTAGCGATTGGGCGGGCTTTGCTGACGGCACCAGAATTGCTGTTGCTGGATGAACCGCTGGCGTCACTGGATATTCCGCGTAAACGCGAACTGTTGCCTTATCTGCAACGTCTGACGCGGGAAATCAACATCCCGATGTTGTATGTCAGCCATTCGCTGGATGAGATCCTCCATCTGGCAGACAGAGTGATGGTACTGGAAAACGGTCAGGTGAAAGCCTTTGGCGCGCTGGAAGAAGTCTGGGGTAGTAGCGTGATGAATCCGTGGCTGCCGAAAGAGCAACAAAGTAGCATTCTGAAAGTGACGGTACTTGAGCATCATCCGCATTACGCGATGACTGCGCTGGCGCTGGGCGATCAGCATTTGTGGGTCAATAAGCTGGACGAACCGCTGCAAGCTGCGCTACGTATCCGCATTCAGGCTTCCGATGTTTCTCTGGTTTTACAACCGCCGCAGCAAACCAGCATTCGTAACGTATTGCGGGCAAAAGTTGTTAATAGTTATGACGACAACGGCCAGGTGGAAGTGGAACTGGAAGTCGGCGGTAAAACGCTGTGGGCGCGTATCAGCCCGTGGGCCAGGGATGAACTGGCGATCAAACCTGGCCTGTGGCTGTACGCGCAAATTAAAAGTGTGTCGATAACCGCCTGATTAAATCAGGTGGCTATAAATGAACTGGGCAATGCTGTCGGTGGTGTTATCACCAATCACAATGTTGGCGCGCGCTTTTACCGCGTCATCGGCGTTGCCCATCGCCACGCCTGTACCAGCGGCCTCCAGCATACTGATATCATTAAAGTTATCGCCGAACGCCACGACGTTTTCCATCGACCAGCCTTGCGCCTCAACCCATTTCGTCAAACGTTTACCTTTGCTGTTGCCGCCGCGTGCAATATCAACCTGATCGTGCCAGGACCATTCACACTCCAGTCCCAGTTCATGTTCGACATGCTTACCAAAATGCTGCAATTGCGGCAGGTCATCGTGCGTCAGGGCGAACTTCCATACGGCGTTAACTTGTTGCGCCGTTTCAGCCAGAGAAGCGACTTGTGTGAAAGTCGGACGCTGTTCCGGCGGCAGGGTTTGCGCCCAGTTAGACGTGCGAATGACATGCCCGGTCGGGTGCTCATAGACCATTGCATCATCGACATACATCAGACCGTGAATGTGGTGTTCATTCAGCATCTCAATGAGTTGCAGGGCTTTATTAACGGGCATTGGGTCCGCTTCCAGCACGGTTTTTGCATGATAATCATACAAATAGGTGCCATTACAGCAAATAGCAGGTGTATCCAGCGCCAGCGCCTGATAAAAAGGATGAATAGCGACGTGATGGCGACCTGTGACGATGATTAATTGATAGCCTGCTTCGCGAGCGCGGGCCAGGGCTTCTATCGATGATGGAAGCAAGGTCTTTTTCGGGGTCAATAAGGTGCCGTCTAAGTCGAGAGCAATCACGCGTGTGGTCATGGCGTATTCCAGATTAAGGTTAAGAATTTACTTCTGCGCGAATGGTACACCGATACCACTATCGGACAAAATTCTGCGTTTTAATTCAGCATTCACCGCCAAAAGCGACTAATTTTAGCTGTTACAGTCAGTTGCTAAATGCAAAGGAGCATTCATGAAGCAAACAGTTTATATCGCCAGCCCTGAGAGCCAGCAAATTCACGTCTGGAACCTGAATCATGAAGGCGCACTGACGCTGACACAGGTTGTCGATGTGCCGGGGCAGGTGCAACCGATGGTGGTCAGCCCGGACAAACGTTATCTCTATGTTGGTGTTCGCCCTGAGTTTCGCGTCCTGGCGTATCGTATCGCCCCGGACGATGGCGCACTGACCTTTGCCGCAGAGTCTGCGCTGCCGGGTAGTCCGACGCATATTTCCACCGATCACCAGGGGCAGTTTGTCTTTGTAGGTTCTTACAATGCGGGTAACGTGAGCGTAACGCGTCTGGAAGATGGCCTGCCAGTGGGCGTCGTCGATGTGGTCGAGGGGCTGGACGGTTGCCATTCCGCCAATATCTCACCGGACAACCGTACGCTGTGGGTTCCGGCATTAAAGCAGGATCGCATTTGCCTGTTTACGGTCAGCGATGATGGTCATCTGGTGGCGCAGGACCCTGCGGAAGTGACTACCGTTGAAGGGGCCGGCCCGCGTCATATGGTATTCCATCCAAACGAACAATATGCGTATTGCGTCAATGAGTTAAACAGCTCAGTGGATGTCTGGGAACTGAAAGATCCGCACGGCAATATCGAATGTGTCCAGACGCTGGATATGATGCCGGAAAACTTCTCCGACACCCGTTGGGCGGCTGATATTCATATTACCCCGGATGGTCGTCACTTATATGCCTGTGACCGTACCGCCAGCCTGATTACTGTCTTCAGCGTTTCGGAAGATGGCAGCGTGTTGAGTAAAGAGGGCTTCCAGCCAACTGAAACCCAGCCGCGCGGCTTTAATATCGATCACCGTGGTAAGTATCTGATTGCCGCCGGGCAAAAATCTCACCATATCTCGGTATACGAAATTGTTGGTGAGCAGGGGCTACTGCATGAAAAAGGCCGCTATGCGGTCGGGCAGGGACCGATGTGGGTGGTGGTTAACGCACACTAACCGCTGATTTACCCGGCGCAGTCTCTCCTGCGCCGGTGTATTAACCTATCTCCTGTAACGCATGTCTCTGGCGTTCGACGATATTGGTCCACAAATTGTCTTTATCGTCAGTCCACAAATTAATCAGCAAGGCAAAAAAGCGTTCAGCTGCCGGAGAAAGCACGGCATCTTTGCGGCGAATAATCCCCAATGTCCGACGTATAACGGGTTCCACCAGTGGGATACCAATAATCGAAGAATAGGGCGCATGGGGCATTGCCAGACCAGGAAGCGCTGAAATCCCCAGTCCTGCCTCCACCAGTCCTAATGACGTCGAAAGATGACGCACTTCGTAAAACCAGTCCAGCTTCCAGGGCTTGTCGGCTAGCTGTTGTTCTATCAACAGTCGGTTGCCGCTGGAGGAGCGTACGCCAATCATTTTGTAACCCACTAACTCCTGCCATTCTACAAGCTGCTTTTTGGCCAATGGATGGTCACGCCGACAGGCCAGCACGAACGGCTCGTTGACCAGTGGGCTAAAATCAATGGATGAATTTGTGACGTTGTTCATGTTTATGCCAAAGTCTGATTCGTTACATAGCACCGATTCCATGCAATTATTCGTGCCTTGTTCCAGAATCCGCACTTTAATATTGGGATACAGCTCATTAAATTTACCGATTGCCAGCGGTAAAAAATAAAATACTGCGGTCGGAATACACGCTAACGTCACCATACCACGATGATAAGCATTCATATCACGAATATTAAAAAGCGTTTCATCGAATTTCTTTATTAATTCCCGCGCCTCCGGGAGCAACCTTTTTCCTGCTTTTGTTAACGTAACCTTGCGAGTTGTACGCTCAAATAGTTGAATATGTAAATCTTCCTCCATCTTTTTTATTCTTCGCGTTAATGCAGGTTGCGTAATGTTGAGTAATTTAGCGGCATTGTTAAATGAACTGGACTCTGCCAGTATGACAAATGCCTTCATACTTGATAATTCATGCTTCATTATTACTCCGGAAAATGGAAGCGTTGATTTTGGGTGGCTGGCCGTTAAAAATTTTAACTGCATTTAGCCAACTTAAATTAATGAAAAAATGTTATTAATCGTTGAGCTAAAGTCATTAGAGATGCTTTGCCCTTAATGTAACCATATCGCAATAAGTTATGTTTTTAAATTGAGGGCATTATTATGAAAAAAATACCCTGCGTGATGATGCGAGGTGGAACCTCGAGGGGCGCGTTCCTGTTAGCGGAACATTTACCCGAAGATCAAACGCAGCGCGATAAAATATTGATGGCAATTATGGGTTCCGGTAACGATCTGGAAATTGACGGTATTGGCGGCGGTAATCCACTGACCAGTAAAGTCGCCATTATAAGCCGTTCCAGCGATCCGCGTGCTGATGTTGATTATCTGTTTGCTCAAGTTATCGTCCATGAGCAACGTGTCGATACCACGCCTAACTGCGGCAATATGCTGTCTGGCGTTGGGGCATTCGCCATTGAAAATGGTTTGATTGCAGCGACTTCGCCAGTTACCCGCGTACGTATCCGCAACGTCAATACGGGTACGTTCATCGAAGCTGATGTGCAAACGCCAAATGGTGTTGTCGAGTACGAGGGTAGTGCCAGAATTGACGGCGTACCGGGTACTGCCGCACCGGTTGCGCTCACTTTCCTGAATGCCGCTGGAACCAAAACCGGAAAAGTTTTCCCGACTGATAATCAGATTGATTATTTTGACGATGTCCCGGTGACCTGTATCGATATGGCGATGCCAGTCGTCATTATTCCGGCTGAATATCTGGGAAAAACAGGCTATGAATTACCGGCGGAACTGGATGCCGACAAAGCATTATTAGCCCGCATTGAATCTATCCGTCTACAAGCGGGTAAAGCAATGGGCTTAGGTGATGTCAGTAATATGGTTATCCCTAAACCTGTGCTTATTTCTCCAGCGCAGAAAGGCGGGGCAATTAATGTGCGTTATTTTATGCCGCATTCTTGCCATCGCGCGTTGGCGATAACCGGTGCTATTGCTATTTCCAGTAGTTGTGCATTGGAAGGCACCGTCACCCGACAAATCATCCCTTCTGTAGGATATGGCAATATCAATATTGAACACCCCAGTGGTGCGCTCGACGTTCATTTAAGTAATGAAGGTCAGGATGCCACGACGTTACGCGCATCTGTTATTCGGACGACCAGAAAAATATTTTCCGGTGAAGTTTATCTTCCCTGAAAAGATTCGTTGTCAGGATAAGGACAATCAATAAAGGACTTCTGTATGAGTCATACAGAAAGAACAGGATTTTAAATGAATAAGAAATCGTTATGGAAGCTAATTCTGATATTAGCGATCCCATGTATTATTGGCTTTATGCCAGCTCCGGCAGGATTAAGCGAACTGGCGTGGGTGCTTTTTGGTATTTACCTGGCGGCCATTGTGGGGCTGGTTATCAAGCCTTTCCCGGAACCTGTCGTACTGTTAATTGCCGTTGCTGCCTCCATGGTGGTGGTCGGTAACTTATCCGACGGTGCGTTTAAAACCACCGCCGTATTAAGCGGTTACTCTTCAGGTACTACCTGGCTGGTGTTCTCGGCGTTTACCTTAAGCGCCGCATTTGTGACCACCGGTTTAGGTAAACGTATTGCCTATCTGCTGATTGGTAAAATCGGTAACACCACGCTGGGTCTGGGTTACGTTACGGTTTTCCTCGATCTGGTACTGGCTCCGGCAACACCGTCTAACACCGCGCGTGCGGGCGGCATTGTGTTACCGATCATCAACAGCGTGGCGGTGGCTTTGGGGTCCGAACCGGAAAAAAGTCCGCGTCGTGTCGGACATTACCTGATGATGTCCATTTACATGGTCACCAAAACCACCAGCTATATGTTCTTTACCGCAATGGCGGGGAACATTCTGGCGCTGAAAATGATCAACGACATTCTGCACCTGCAAATTAGCTGGGGTGGATGGGCGCTGGCCGCCGGATTGCCGGGCATCATTATGCTGCTGGTCACCCCGCTGGTGATTTACACCATGTATCCACCAGAAATTAAGAAGGTGGATAACAAAACCATCGCTAAAGCGGGCCTTGCCGAACTGGGACCGATGAAAATCCGCGAAAAAATGCTGCTCGGTGTCTTTGTGCTGGCGCTGCTGGGCTGGATTTTCAGTAAGTCTCTGGGGGTTGATGAATCCACCGTGGCAATCGTTGTTATGGCGACTATGCTGCTGCTGGGTATCGTTACCTGGGAAGACGTGGTTAAAAATAAAGGCGGCTGGAATACCTTAATCTGGTACGGCGGTATTATCGGCTTAAGCTCCTTATTATCGAAAGTTAAATTTTTCGAATGGTTAGCTGAAGTCTTTAAAAATAACCTGGCATTTGATGGTCACGGTAACGTTGCTTTCTTCGTTATTATTTTCCTCAGCATCATCGTGCGTTATTTCTTCGCTTCCGGTAGTGCCTATATCGTTGCTATGTTACCGGTATTTGCCATGCTGGCGAACGTCTCCGGCGCACCGTTAATGTTAACCGCGCTGGCACTGTTGTTCTCCAACTCCTATGGCGGCATGGTTACTCACTATGGCGGCGCGGCAGGTCCGGTCATCTTTGGCGTGGGTTACAACGATATTAAATCCTGGTGGTTGGTCGGTGCGGTACTGACGATATTAACCTTCCTGGTGCATATCACCCTCGGAGTGTGGTGGTGGAATATGCTGATCGGCTGGAACATGCTGTAAATATACTCGTCATACTTCAAGTTGCATGTGCTGCGTCTGCGTTCGCTCACCCCAGTCACTTACTTATGTAAGCTCCTGGGGATTCACTCGCTTGTCGCCTTCCTGCAACTCGAATTATTTAGAGTATATCCATTTATTTTCTTGCTGCGCACTTCACGGTGCGCAGATGTCTGGAGCATTTGATGATCAAGTTATCTGAAAAAGGCGTGTTTCTCGCCAGTAATAACGAAATAATTGCCGAAGAACATTTCACCGGCGAAATTAAAAAAGAAGAAGCCAAAAAAGGCACTATTGCCTGGTCTATTCTCTATTCTCATAATACGTCCGGAAATATGGATAAACTTAAAATTAAGTTTGATTCATTAGCCTCTCACGATATTACCTTTGTTGGTATTGTACAGACCGCTAAAGCGTCCGGAATGGAACGTTTCCCGCTGCCGTATGTGCTGACCAACTGCCATAACTCACTCTGCGCCGTCGGCGGCACCATTAACGGTGATGACCATGTTTTTGGTTTATCGGCAGCTCAGCGTTATGGCGGTATTTTTGTGCCTCCGCATATTGCGGTCATCCATCAATATATGCGTGAGATGATGGCAGGCGGGGGCAAAATGATCCTCGGGTCAGACAGCCACACCCGTTACGGTGCATTAGGGACAATGGCAGTCGGTGAGGGCGGCGGTGAGTTGGTAAAACAGCTGCTTAATGACACCTGGGATATCGACTATCCGGGAGTTGTTGCGGTGCATCTGACCGGAAAACCAGCGCCGTATGTGGGGCCGCAGGATGTGGCGCTGGCTATCATCGGTGCCGTGTTCAAAAACGGCTACGTCAAAAACAAAGTGATGGAATTCGTAGGTCCCGGTGTTGCTGCGCTCTCTACCGATTTCCGTAACAGCGTTGACGTTATGACCACTGAAACGACCTGTTTAAGTTCTGTCTGGCAAACCGATGAAGAAGTCCATAACTGGCTGACGCTGCACGGTCGCGGCCAGGATTACTGCCAGCTTAACCCTCAACCGATGGCGTACTACGATGGCTGCATCAGCGTTGATTTAAGTGCCATCAAACCAATGATTGCGCTGCCGTTCCACCCGAGCAACGTGTATGAAATCGACACACTGAACCAGAACCTGACCGACATTCTGCGTGAGATTGAAATTGAGTCCGAACGCGTGGCGCACGGTAAGGCCAAACTCTCGCTGCTGGATAAAGTGGAAAATGGTCGCCTGAAAGTGCAGCAGGGGATTATCGCGGGCTGTTCTGGCGGTAACTACGAAAACGTCATCGCGGCGGCGAATGCACTGCGCGGTCAATCCTGTGGCAATGACACCTTCTCGCTGGCGGTTTACCCGTCATCACAGCCGGTGTTTATGGATTTAGCCAAAAAAGGTGTGGTAGCAGATTTGATTGGCGCAGGCGCAATTATCAGAACCGCGTTCTGTGGCCCATGCTTTGGCGCGGGCGATACGCCAATCAACAACGGTTTGAGTATTCGCCACACCACGCGTAACTTCCCGAACCGCGAAGGCTCTAAGCCAGCTAATGGGCAGATGTCAGCGGTGGCGTTGATGGACGCTCGTTCTATCGCTGCGACTGCGGCAAACGGTGGCTATTTAACCTCTGCCAGCGAACTTGATTGCTGGGACAACGTGCCGGAGTACGCCTTCGATGTAACGCCGTATAAAAACCGTGTTTATCAGGGCATTGTGAAAGGGGCAACTCAGCAACCGCTGATTTACGGACCGAACATTAAAGACTGGCCGGAATTGGGGGCGCTGACTGACAATATCGTCCTCAAAGTGTGCTCGAAGATCCTCGACGAAGTGACCACCACCGACGAACTGATTCCTTCCGGTGAAACCTCTTCTTATCGTTCAAATCCGATTGGTCTGGCGGAGTTTACCCTGTCACGCCGCGATCCAGGTTATGTTGGCAGAAGTAAAGCGACTGCTGAGCTGGAAAATCAGCGTCTGGCGGGGAATGTCAGCGAGCTGACAGAGGTGTTTGCGCGCATTAAGCAGATTGCTGGTCAGGAGCATATTGATCCGCTGCAAACTGAAATTGGCAGCATGGTCTATGCGGTGAAACCAGGCGATGGTTCTGCGCGTGAACAGGCGGCGAGTTGTCAGCGTGTGATTGGCGGTCTGGCGAATATTGCCGAGGAGTACGCGACTAAACGCTACCGTTCTAACGTCATCAACTGGGGGATGTTACCTCTGCAGATGGCGGAAGTGCCAACCTTTGAAGTGGGGGATTACATTTACATCCCTGGCATTAAAGCGGCGCTGGATAATCCGGGTACGACGTTTAAAGGTTATGTGATCCATGAAGATGCGCCGGTAACGGAAATTACGCTCTATATGGAAAGTCTGACTGCTGAAGAGCGCGAGATTATCAAGGCGGGTAGTTTGATTAACTTCAATAAAAACCGTCAGATGTAAAAAGCGCCATGTGAATGTAGGTCGCATTCGGCACTTATTGTCGGATGCGATGCTGGCGCATCTTATCCGACCTACAAATCGCATCGAACCGTAGGCCGGATAAGGCGTTTACGCCGCATCCGGCAAATAGTTAATAGCTCTTACTTCTTCGCCTCTGCAACCACTTTGCTACCCACGCCGCGGTTATTGTATTCCCACATGCGGTTGTAGTTAGTGTCATTCAGATTGCGCTGTATTTCGTCGCTATCGTCAACGCTGCCGGTGTTACCCGCAAACGGACGATTAGAGATCACCGCATCGCCCCACGGTTTAGCCGTATTAAAACCTTCGTTGATGGCGCTATCACGGATCACCACCTGACCGTTGGTATTGGCATCAACATCCAGCGAGCGGCCCAGTTGTGCCACGCCATCACCGGAAGCATTGAAACGGCTGTTTACGGCGAGGAAACCGTAGTAAATGTTGGACAGCGTAGCCGGTGCAAACACATACGCTTCTTGCTGAGTACGTGAGTTCACCACGCGGAATTCGGTGTTATCGAACACCACTGCGCCGCGACCAGAAACGATATCCACATCCCCTTCAATGTAGCTGTTGGTCACCAGCGTACGCGGCTGACGATTCGTTTCCAGACGGTTCTGCACACCGCTGTTGGTGACAAAGAAGGTGTTCTGACGACCGAGAATGTTAACGTTGTTAATCTGTACCTGGTCACCGTCAGTACGCAGTGCCACCGCCGGATGGTTACCCGCATCTACGCTATCACCCAGCGTGTTTTCGATGGTCAGGTTTTGCAGTTGCAGGCCATTGTTTTGTGACCAGAAGACCGCAGAACACAGAACACCGATACTGTCGCTGCGTTTGCTCTGGCAGCTATCGTACATATACCACGCTGGTTTACCTGGCATATATTTGCCGCGCGGGTTGACGTCGTGACGCCAGTCGGCAGGGCTCATGCCCCCATCAAGGGAAAGCCCAATCTTCACATCAATCGGTTTTTCACCTGTACCGTACAGAGTAATTCCACCTGGAGCAGCAGGGACATACACCGTTCCCTGATACTCACCAGGCATCACGGCAATATACTGGCGCTTGTTGGTGCGCTTGATAATTGCCGCATCTACCGCCGCCTGAATCGTGGTATGCGTTACACCTTGAGTACCCGCCGGGCCGACAACAAAGTCAGGTTGCGCAGGCAGGGTTATCGGGGACGGATTCCACGCTGCAGCACCTGGTGTCAGGGATGCAAAATAGTGTTGAGCATCGAAATTCTGCGCTTCTTTTGCCGACAGAATCGGGCGAGAAGAGGTACCAGGCGCAGTTTGATCAGAAGGACGTTGATCGGGTGGTGTTGAGCTACAGGCGGTCAGCGTCACGCCAAAAGCCAATGCCAGCGCCAGACGGGAAACTGAAAATGTGTTCACAGGTTGCTCCGGGCTATGAAATAGAAAAATGAATCCGTTGAAGCCTGCTTTTTTATACTAACTTGAGCGAAACGGGAAGGTAAAAAGACAAAAAGTTGTTTTTAATACCTTTAAGTGATACCAGATAGCATTGCGCCATCTGGCAGAGTGATTAACTAAACATCGCGGTAATCGATGCGCTTGCCAGAGAGTGGAAATGAACGTTAAACCCGACCATCGCGCCGCTGGCTCCTTCATCGACATCAATACGCTCTACATCCAGCGCGTGAACGGTAAAAATGTAGCGATGGGTTTCGCCTTTCGGTGGCGCTGCGCCATCGTATCCGGTTTTACCAAAATCGGTACGCGTCTGCAAAACGCCGTCTGGCATTGCTACCAGACCAGAGCCAAACCCTTGCGGTAATACGCGGGTATCAGCGGGTAAATTAACAACTACCCAGTGCCACCAGCCGGAGCCGGTTGGCGCATCCGGGTCGTAGCATGTGACAACAAAACTTTTCGTTCCCGCAGGAACATCATCCCACGCCAGATGCGGTGAAATATTATCGCCATCGTAACCCATGCCGTTAAAGACATGACGATGCGGCAACTTATCGCCATCGCGCAGATCGTTACTGATGAGTTTCATAAACCCTCCTTTCTAGTTTGCAGAAAGTGTAGCCAGAAACCCTCACGCTGACTTCCCGTTATTGGCAAAAAAATGTTTCATCCTGTACCGCGCGGTTAACCGCTGCGGTCAGACGCTGCAACTGTTGCGGGAGAATAATATAGGGCGGCATCAGGTAAATCAGTTTGCCAAAAGGCCGGATCCAGACACCCTGTTCGACAAAGAATTTTTGCAGCGCCGCCATATTCACCGGACGAGTGGTTTCGACCACACCGATTGCCCCCAGTACGCGCACATCGGCAACCATTTCGGCATCACGGGCTGGTGCCAGTTGCTCGCGCAGCTGTACTTCAATAGCCGCCACCTGCTGCTGCCAGTCGCCAGATTCGAGAATCGCCAGGCTGGCGTTTGCTGCTGCGCAGGCCAGCGGATTGCCCATAAAAGTTGGCCCGTGCATAAAGCAGCCGGCTTCGCCGTTACTGATGGTTTCCGCAACCTCGCGCGTGGTGAGTGTGGCGGAAAGGGTCATTGTGCCGCCGGTTAAGGCTTTACCGAGGCACAAAATGTCCGGCGCGATTTCTGCATGTTCACAGGCAAACAGTTTGCCAGTACGACCAAATCCGGTGGCGATCTCGTCGGCAATCAGCAAGATACCTTCGCGATCGCACATTTTGCGGATTCGTTTTAACCATTCCGGATGGTACATGCGCATCCCGCCTGCGCCCTGGACAATCGGTTCAATGATCACCGCCGCGATTTCATGACGATGCGCCGCCATCAGGCGGGCAAAGCCCACCATATCGCGCTCATCCCATTCACCATCCATGCGGCTTTGCGGGGCGGGAGCAAACAAGTTTTCTGGCAGATAGCCTTTCCACAGGCTGTGCATTGAGTTGTCCGGATCGCACACCGACATCGCGCCAAAGGTATCGCCATGATAACCATTGCGGAAGGTCAGAAAACGCTGGCGCGCTTCGCCTTTGGCCTGCCAGTACTGCAACGCCATTTTCATCGCCACTTCCACCGCTACGGAGCCGGAGTCCGCGAGAAAAACGCACTCCAGCGGTTGCGGCGTCATCGCCACCAGTTTGCGGCACAGCTCAATGGCTGGCGCATGAGTGATACCGCCAAACATCACATGCGACATGGCATCAATTTGCGTCTTCATCGCCGCATTAAGCTGCGGGTGATTGTAGCCGTGGATCGCCGCCCACCAGGACGACATACCGTCAACCAGGCGTCTGCCATCAGACAAAATTAGCTCGCAACCTTCGGCGCTTGCCACCGGATAAACCGGTAACGGGGAGGTCATGGATGTGTATGGGTGCCAGATATGGCGTTGGTCAAAGGCAAGATCGTCCGTTGTCATAATCGACTTGTAAACCAAATTGAAAAGATTTAGGTTTACAAGTCTACACCGAATTAACAACAAAAAACACGTTTTGGAGAAGCCCCATGGCTCACCGCCCACGCTGGACATTGTCGCAAGTCACAGAATTATTTGAAAAACCGTTGCTGGATCTGCTGTTTGAAGCGCAGCAGGTCCATCGCCAGCATTTCGATCCTCGTCAGGTGCAGGTCAGCACGTTGCTGTCGATTAAGACCGGAGCTTGTCCGGAAGATTGCAAATACTGCCCGCAAAGCTCGCGCTACAAAACCGGGCTGGAAGCCGAGAGGTTGATGGAAGTTGAACAGGTGCTGGAGTCGGCGCGCAAAGCGAAAGCGGCAGGATCGACGCGTTTCTGTATGGGCGCGGCGTGGAAGAATCCCCACGAACGCGATATGCCGTACCTGGAACAAATGGTGCAGGGGGTAAAAGCGATGGGGCTGGAGGCGTGTATGACGCTGGGCACGTTGAGTGAATCTCAGGCGCAGCGCCTTGCGAACGCCGGGCTGGATTACTACAACCACAACCTCGACACCTCGCCGGAGTTTTACGGCAATATCATCACCACACGCACTTATCAGGAACGCCTCGATACGCTGGAAAAAGTGCGCGATGCCGGGATCAAAGTCTGCTCAGGTGGGATTGTGGGCTTAGGCGAAACGGTAAAAGATCGCGCCGGATTATTGCTGCAACTGGCAAACCTGCCGACGCCGCCGGAAAGCGTACCAATCAACATGCTGGTGAAGGTGAAAGGCACGCCGCTGGCGGATAACGATGATGTCGATGCCTTTGATTTTATTCGCACCATTGCCGTAGCGCGGATCATGATGCCGACCTCTTACGTACGCCTTTCTGCCGGACGCGAGCAGATGAACGAACAGACTCAGGCAATGTGCTTTATGGCTGGCGCAAACTCGATTTTCTACGGTTGTAAACTGCTAACCACGCCGAATCCGGAAGAAGATAAAGACCTGCAACTGTTCCGCAAACTGGGGCTAAATCCGCAGCAAACTGCCGTGCTGGCGGGCGATAACGAACAACAGCAGCGTCTGGAACAGGCACTGATGACCCCGGACACTGACGAATATTACAACGCGGCAGCACTATGAGCTGGCAGGAGAAAATCAACGCGGCGCTCGATGCGCGGCGTGCTGCCGATGCCCTGCGTCGCCGTTATCCAGTGGCGCAAGGAGCCGGACGCTGGCTGGTGGCGGACGATCGCCAGTATCTGAACTTTTCCAGTAACGATTATTTAGGTTTAAGCCATCATCCGCAAATTATCCGTGCCTGGAAGCAGGGGGCGGAGCAATTTGGCGTCGGTAGCGGCGGCTCCGGTCACGTCAGCGGTTATAGCGTGGCACATCAGGCGCTGGAAGAAGAACTGGCCGAGTGGCTGGGCTATTCGCGGGCACTGCTGTTTATCTCTGGTTTTGCCGCTAATCAGGCGGTCATTGCCGCGATGATGGCAAAAGAGGACCGCATTGTCGCTGACCGGCTAAGCCATGCCTCATTGCTGGAGGCTGCCAGTTTAAGCCCGTCGCAGCTTCGCCGTTTTTTTCATAACGATGTCACTCATCTGGCGCGACTGCTTGCTTCCCCCTGTCCGGGGCAGCAACTGGTGGTGACAGAAGGCGTGTTCAGCATGGACGGCGATAGTGCGCCACTGGCGGAAATCCAGCAGGTAACGCAACAGCACAATGGCTGGTTGATGGTCGATGATGCCCACGGCACGGGCGTTATCGGGGAGCAGGGGCGCGGCACCTGCTGGTTGAAAAAGGTAAAACCAGAATTGCTGGTAGTGACTTTTGGCAAAGGATTTGGCGTCAGCGGGGCTGCGGTGCTTTGCTCCAGTACGGTGGCGGATTATCTGCTGCAATTCGCCCGCCATCTTATCTACAGCACCAGTATGCCGCCCGCTCAGGCGCAGGCATTACGTGCGTCACTGGCGGTAATTCGCAGTGATGAGGGTGATGCACGGCGCGAAAAACTGGCGGCACTCATTACGCGTTTTCGTGCCGGAGTACAGGATTTGCCGTTTACGCTTGCTGATTCATGCAGCGCCATCCAGCCATTGATCGTCGGTGATAACAGCCGTGCGTTACAACTGGCAGAAAAACTGCGCCAGCAAGGCTGCCGGGTCACGGCGATTCGCCCGCCAACCGTACCCTCTGGTACTGCGCGACTGCGCTTAACGCTAACCGCAGCGCATGAAATGCAGGATATCGACCGTCTGCTGGAGGTGCTGCATGGCAACGGTTAATAAACAAGCCATTGCAGCGGCATTTGGTCGGGCAGCCGCGCACTATGAGCAACACGCAGAGTTACAGCGCCAGAGTGCTGATGTCTTACTGGCAATGCTCCCACAGCGTAAATACACCCACGTACTGGACGCGGGGTGTGGGCCTGGCTGGATGAGCCGCCACTGGCGAGAGCGTCACGCGCAGGTGACGGCGTTAGATCTCTCGCCGCCAATGCTTGCGCAAGCCCGCCAGAAAGATGCTGCAGACCATTATCTGGCGGGAGATATCGAATCCCTGCCGTTAGCGACTGCGACGTTCGATCTTGCATGGAGCAATCTCGCGGTGCAGTGGTGCGGTAATTTATCAACGGCACTCCGCGAGCTGTATCGGGTGGTGCGCCCCGGAGGCGTGGTCGCGTTTACCACGCTGGTGCAGGGATCGTTACCCGAACTGCATCAGGCGTGGCAGGCGGTGGACGAGCGCCCGCATGCTAATCGCTTTTTACCGCCAGATGAAATCGAACAGTCACTGAACGGCGTGCATTATCGACATCATATTCAGCCCATCACGCTGTGGTTTGATGATGCGCTCAGTGCCATGCGTTCGCTGAAAGGCATCGGTGCCACGCATCTTCATGAAGGGCGCGACCAGCGAATATTAACGCGTTCACAGTTGCAGCGATTGCAACTGGCCTGGCCGCAACAACAGGGGCGATATCCTCTGACGTATCATCT
The DNA here is from genome assembly GCF_046487665.1 of Escherichia sp. WS1152. Classification (NCBI taxonomy): domain Bacteria; kingdom Pseudomonadati; phylum Pseudomonadota; class Gammaproteobacteria; order Enterobacterales; family Enterobacteriaceae; genus Escherichia; species Escherichia sp. WS1152. The sequence continues at coordinate 88,009 of NZ_JBJQJA010000001.1, forward strand.
TTTTTTGGGAGTGATTGTTCGTGAGTAAACGTTATTTTGTCACCGGAACGGATACCGAAGTGGGGAAAACTGTCGCCAGTTGTGCACTTTTACAAGCCGCAAAGGCAGTAGGTTATCGGACGGCAGGTTATAAACCGGTCGCCTCTGGCAGCGAAAAGACCCCGGAGGGTTTACGTAATAGTGACGCGTTGGCGTTACAGCGCAACAGCAGCCTTCTGCTGGATTACGCAACGGTAAATCCTTACACCTTCGCAGAACCCACCTCACCGCACATCATCAGCGCGCAAGAGGGCAGGCCGATAGAATCATCGGTAATGAGCGCCGGATTACGCGCGCTTGAACAACAGGCTGACTGGGTGTTAGTGGAAGGCGCTGGCGGCTGGTTTACGCCCCTTTCCGACACTTTCACTTTTGCGGATTGGGTAACACAGGAACAACTGCCGGTAATACTGGTGGTTGGCGTGAAACTCGGCTGTATTAATCACGCGATGTTGACTGCACAGGCAATACAACACGCCGGACTGACGCTGGCGGGTTGGGTGGCGAATGATGTCACGCCTCCGGGAAAACGTCACGCTGAATATATGACCACGCTCACCCGCATGATTCCCGCGCCGCTGCTGGGAGAGATCCCCTGGCTTGCAGAAAATCCAGAAAATGCGGCAACCGGAAAGTACATAAACCTTGCCTTGTTGTAGCCATCCTGTATTTGGTTAAATTGCGAGCGAGATCGCGTCTTCGATTGACTGCAATTTAACCAATTAAATTCTAAAATAATCATGAAAAAAATTTTACTTCCGCATCATGCGGCGAATGTGGGAATTGCCCAGGCGGCGGGGGATAGGGGCTGCAGACAGTTATCCACTATTCCTGTGGATAACCATGTGTATTAGAGTTAGAAAACACGAGGCAAGCGAGAGAATACGCGGCTTGCACGCGAATTGGCGTTAAAGACGGCTCAAAGAAATATCTTTTATTTTTTAACTGGTTAGATAATTGCAATGGCAGTCACTGAACAGGCATCTCTTGCCATAAAACTGACATCACTCATCTTGACAAATGTTAAAAAAGCCGTTGCTTTGGGGATAACCCGGTAAGGTCCGAGTTTTATCTCGCCACAGAGTAAATTTTGCTCATGATTGACAGCGGAGTTTACGCTGTAACAGAAATATTATGGTGATGAACTGTTTTTTTATCCAGTATAATTTGTTGGCATAATTAAGTACGACGAGTAAAATTACATACCTGCCCGCCCAACTCCTTCAGGTAGCGACTCATGAGTAAACCGTTCAAACTGAATTCCGCTTTTAAACCTTCTGGCGATCAGCCAGAGGCGATTCGACGTCTCGAAGAGGGGCTGGAAGATGGCCTGGCGCACCAGACGTTACTTGGTGTGACTGGTTCCGGGAAAACCTTCACCATTGCCAATGTCATTGCTGACCTTCAGCGCCCTACCATGGTACTTGCGCCCAACAAAACGCTGGCGGCCCAGCTGTATGGCGAAATGAAAGAGTTCTTCCCGGAAAACGCGGTGGAATATTTCGTCTCCTACTACGACTACTATCAGCCAGAAGCCTATGTACCGAGTTCCGACACCTTCATTGAGAAAGATGCCTCGGTAAACGAACATATCGAACAGATGCGTTTGTCCGCCACCAAAGCGATGCTGGAGCGGCGTGATGTGGTTGTGGTCGCGTCTGTTTCCGCGATTTATGGTCTGGGCGATCCTGATTTATATCTCAAGATGATGCTCCATCTCACGGTCGGTATGATTATCGATCAGCGCGCGATTCTGCGCCGACTGGCGGAGCTGCAATACGCTCGTAATGATCAGGCATTCCAGCGCGGTACTTTCCGCGTTCGTGGCGAGGTGATTGATATATTCCCGGCAGAATCGGATGACATTGCACTTCGCGTGGAACTGTTTGACGAGGAAGTGGAACGATTGTCGTTATTTGACCCGCTGACCGGGCAGATTGTTTCCACTATTCCACGTTTTACCATCTACCCGAAAACGCACTACGTCACACCGCGCGAGCGCATCGTACAGGCGATGGAGGAGATCAAAGAAGAGCTGGCCGCCAGACGCAAAGTGCTGTTGGAAAACAACAAACTGCTGGAAGAGCAGCGGCTGACCCAGCGTACCCAGTTTGATCTGGAGATGATGAACGAGCTGGGCTACTGTTCGGGGATTGAAAACTACTCGCGCTTCCTCTCTGGTCGTGGACCGGGTGAGCCACCGCCGACGCTGTTTGATTACCTGCCTGCCGATGGGCTGCTGGTGGTCGATGAATCTCACGTCACCATTCCACAAATTGGCGGCATGTATCGCGGTGACCGGGCGCGTAAAGAGACACTGGTGGAGTACGGCTTCCGCCTGCCATCAGCGCTGGATAACCGTCCGCTGAAATTTGAAGAGTTCGAAGCATTAGCGCCGCAAACCATCTATGTTTCGGCGACGCCAGGTAATTATGAGCTGGAAAAATCCGGCGGCGATGTGGTGGATCAGGTGGTGCGTCCAACCGGATTGCTTGATCCGATTATCGAAGTGCGGCCAGTGGCGACACAGGTTGATGATCTTCTTTCGGAGATTCGTCAGCGAGCGGCAATTAACGAACGCGTACTGGTCACCACACTCACCAAGCGGATGGCGGAAGATCTCACCGAATATCTCGAAGAACATGGCGAGCGCGTGCGTTATCTTCACTCGGATATCGACACCGTCGAACGTATGGAGATTATCCGCGACTTGCGTCTGGGTGAGTTCGACGTGCTGGTGGGGATCAACTTACTGCGCGAAGGTCTGGATATGCCGGAGGTTTCGCTGGTGGCGATCCTCGACGCTGACAAAGAAGGCTTCCTGCGTTCCGAACGTTCGTTGATCCAGACCATTGGTCGTGCGGCACGTAACGTTAACGGTAAAGCGATTCTCTACGGCGATAAGATCACCCCATCAATGGCGAAAGCGATTGGCGAAACCGAACGTCGCCGCGAGAAACAGCAGAAGTACAACGAGGAACACGGCATTACGCCGCAAGGCTTGAACAAGAAAGTGGTCGATATCCTGGCGTTGGGGCAGAACATTGCTAAAACCAAAGCGAAGGGCAGAGGAAAATCGCGACCGATTGTTGAGCCGGATAATGTGCCGATGGATATGTCGCCTAAAGCGTTGCAACAGAAAATCCATGAGCTGGAAGGGTTAATGATGCAACACGCGCAGAATCTGGAGTTCGAAGAAGCGGCACAAATTCGTGACCAGTTGCATCAGCTGCGTGAATTGTTTATCGCGGCTTCGTGACAGGATAACGAAGAAGACAGATGACAAAAGCAAAATTGCCTGATGTGCTACGCTTATCAGGCCTACATGATTCTGCAATACATTGAATTAGCGCGGTTTGTAGGCCGGATAAGGCGTTCACGCCGCATCCGGCATAAACAACGCGCACTTTGTCTTCAACAGGAAGCCGGAGTTTTCCTTCGGATTTCCGTTAACCTAAAGCCTGTAACGCCTTTTCCAGTGCGCTATGTAACAACTGGCGGTCATGACGATACGGAATATCGCTGGCCTCCAGCACCTCCTGAATCACAATCCGCTCTTTCACCGCCGAGACATCCACTTTTGGCCCGACGATGACCGCATCAATGACCTTTTTACCAACATACTGCTCCATAATTGCCAGCTTGCTTTCCAGTTTCAAATTGGCCGCAGGTAAACTCAACTCACGCCCCAGATTGCCGATATAGACCATCGGCGCTGGCGTGCGGCGTAATGCCTGCGCGATTTCCTTCAGCAGCAGAATGGGCATCAGGCTGGTATAAAAACTGCCAGGCCCAATAATGATGAGATCCGCTTCATTGATAGCGTGAACCGCCTCACGCGTTGCGGGTACATTAGGCGTTAACAATAACTCTTGAATCGGCGTAGTTAACTGGTCGATATTGACCTCGCCGTAAACTTCATGCCCCTGATCGTCAATCGCCATCAGATCAACAGGATGCTCCGACATCGGAATCAAATGTGCGTCCACTTTCAGCAGATTTCGAATCAGATTGATCGCTTCAAGAGGTCGCACGCTAAGGTGATCCAGTGCCTTCAACATCAGGTTTCCAAGGTTGTGCCCGGAAAGTTCGCCATTACCGCCGAAACGATATTCAAACATTGCGGAAGCGACGCTGGGTTCAGTTATCAGCTGGTTAAGGCAGTTGCGCATATCGCCCCAGGCAATGCCGCCTTCTGAACGGCGAATACGCCCCGTCGAGCCACCATTATCCGTGGTGGTGACGATACCCGTTAAACGAGAACCCAAAGACGAAAGTGATGAGAGAACGCGTCCCAGTCCATGCCCTCCGCCGAGAGCAACGACACGATCAAGATCAGCCAGCGTACGATTGCGCATATAGTTTCCTGGAGTCAGATTATCCGCGCTACAGTAGCGCAAATTGCGGGGAAACAGCAATTAACCTGCCAATATTGAGGATACAAACTATTTTCTTCTACCTCTAAAGGACGATGCACGCTATGCCTCCCTGATGATGTATATCAAAGTAAAACCGCCATTTTCCCTTATTCTGTAGCGAAATAGCACGATCATGACGCTATATACATGATTACATAGCGAAAGTGTGGATGGTAAAAATCTCATTTACACGCTAGTATCGGCTTAACCACTAAACACTCTAGCCTCTGCACCTGGGTCAACTGATATGGTGCTTTGGCCGTGACAATGCTCGTAAAGATTGCCACCAGGGCGAAGGAAGAAATGACTTCGCCTCCCGTATCTGGAAAGGTGTACATGGCTTCACAACTGACTGATGCATTTGCGCGTAAGTTTTACTACTTGCGCCTGTCGATTACCGATGTGTGTAACTTTCGTTGCACCTACTGCCTGCCGGATGGCTACAAACCGAGCGGCGTCACCAATAAAGGCTTTCTGACCGTCGATGAAATTCGCCGGGTTACGCGCGCCTTCGCCAGTCTGGGCACCGAAAAAGTGCGCCTGACAGGCGGTGAGCCGTCTTTACGCCGCGACTTTACCGATATCATCGCCGCTGTGCGAGAAAACGACGCTATTCGCCAGATAGCGGTCACCACCAATGGTTACCGTCTGGAACGCGATGTGGCGAACTGGCGCGATGCTGGACTTACTGGCATCAACGTCAGCGTTGATAGTCTGGACGCCCGCCAGTTTCACGCTATTACCGGGCAGGATAAATTCAACCAGGTCATGGCAGGGATTGATGCTGCATTTGAGGCCGGTTTTGAGAAGGTCAAAGTCAATACCGTGCTGATGCGTGATGTTAATCATCACCAGCTCGACACCTTTCTGAACTGGATCCAGCATCGCCCTATCCAGCTGCGTTTCATCGAACTGATGGAAACGGGCGAGGGCAGCGAGCTCTTCCGTAAGCATCACATCTCTGGTCAGGTTCTGCGTGACGAGCTACTGCGTCGCGGCTGGATCCACCAATTACGTCAACGCAGCGACGGTCCCGCGCAAGTCTTTTGTCATCCGGATTACGCCGGAGAGATTGGCCTTATCATGCCGTATGAAAAAGACTTCTGCGCCACTTGCAACCGTCTGCGCGTTTCCTCCATTGGTAAACTCCATCTCTGCCTGTTTGGTGAAGGCGGCGTTAACCTGCGCGATCTGCTGGAAGACGATACCCAGCAACAGGTGCTGGAAGCGCGTATTTCAGCGGCGCTGCGGGAGAAGAAACAGACCCATTTCCTGCATCAAAACAACACCGGTATTACGCAAAACTTATCGTACATTGGCGGCTAAAACGTCAAAAGGAGAGATCAGATGAGTCAGGTAAGCACTGAATTTATCCCGACCCGTATTGCTATTCTTACGGTTTCTAATCGTCGCGGTGAAGAAGACGATACCTCCGGTCACTATTTGCGCGATTCGGCGCAAGAAGCGGGCCATCACGTTGTCGATAAAGCCATTGTGAAAGAAAACCGCTACGCTATTCGCGCTCAGGTATCTGCGTGGATCGCCAGCGACGATGTACAAGTGGTGTTGATTACGGGGGGGACTGGCCTGACGGAAGGTGATCAGGCTCCCGAAGCATTGCTGCCGTTGTTCGACCGTGAAGTTGAAGGTTTTGGTGAAGTGTTCCGTATGTTGTCGTTTGAAGAGATTGGCACTTCCACGTTGCAATCTCGTGCGGTAGCGGGCGTCGCTAACAAAACGCTGATTTTCGCCATGCCGGGTTCGACCAAAGCGTGCCGTACCGCATGGGAAAATATCATCGCGCCGCAGCTGGATGCCCGTACGCGTCCGTGTAATTTCCATCCACATTTGAAGAAATAAGTATGTCGCAACTGACCCATATCAACGCCGCTGGCGAAGCGCACATGGTGGATGTCTCCGCCAAAGCGGAAACCGTGCGTGAAGCGCGGGCGGAAGCCTTTGTCACCATGCGCAGCGAGACGCTGGCGATGATTATTGATGGTCGCCACCACAAAGGCGACGTATTTGCCACTGCGCGTATTGCCGGTATTCAGGCGGCAAAACGCACCTGGGATCTGATCCCGCTGTGTCATCCGCTGATGCTCAGCAAAGTTGAAGTCAATTTACAGGCCGAGCCGGAGCACAATCGGGTGCGTATAGAAACCTTATGCCGCCTGACCGGGAAAACCGGTGTCGAAATGGAAGCGTTAACCGCGGCCTCCGTGGCGGCGCTGACCATTTATGACATGTGCAAAGCGGTGCAAAAAGATATGGTGATTGGTCCGGTACGTTTGCTGGCGAAGAGCGGCGGCAAGTCGGGTGACTTTAAGGTGGAAGCGGATGATTAAAGTTCTTTTTTTCGCCCAGGTGCGCGAGTTGGTAGGAACAGATGCAACCGAAGTGGCTGCGGATTTCCCAACCGTTGAAGCGTTACGCCAGCACCTGGCTGCGCAGAGCGATCGCTGGGCGCTGGCGCTGGAAGATGGCAAATTACTGGCTGCCGTCAACCAGACGCTGGTGAGTTTTGACCATCCGCTGACTGACGGCGACGAAGTAGCTTTCTTCCCGCCGGTAACCGGAGGTTAAGATGGCAGAAACCAAAATTGTTGTTGGTCCGCAGCCGTTCAGCGTAGGAGAAGAGTACCCGTGGCTGGCGGAGCGTGACGAAGACGGTGCGGTAGTCACCTTTACCGGTAAGGTGCGCAACCATAACCTGGGCGACAGCGTCAAAGCATTAACCCTCGAACACTATCCGGGGATGACTGAAAAAGCACTGGCAGAAATTGTCGATGAAGCGCGTAACCGCTGGCCGCTGGGGCGCGTCACGGTGATTCACCGCATCGGGGAATTATGGCCGGGCGATGAAATCGTTTTTGTCGGTGTCACCAGTGCGCATCGCAGCAGTGCGTTTGAAGCCGGGCAGTTTATTATGGATTATCTCAAAACCCGCGCACCGTTCTGGAAGCGCGAAGCCACGCCGGAGGGCGACCGCTGGGTCGAAGCTCGGGAGAGCGATCAGCAGGCGGCAAAACGCTGGTAGTTTTTGTTAGCCGGATAAGGCACCGCTGCGTCCGGCAATTTCACCGCTCAGTACATGCGTTTACGCTGCGTCGATGCACAGCCTCATCATTTTGCAGTATCCTTAAGATATTCCTTATATCTTCAGGAGATCGTCATGGACAGATTCCCACGTTCTGATTCAATTGTACAACCCCGGGCTGGCTTGCAGACTTATATGGCGCAAGTCTATGGCTGGATGACCGTTGGCTTGTTGCTGACCGCATTTGTTGCCTGGTATGCGGCTAATTCCGCGGCCGTGATGGAGCTGTTGTTCACTAACCGTGTCTTTTTAATCGGTCTGATCATCGCGCAATTAGCATTGGTTATTGTGTTATCAGCGATGATTCAAAAGCTGAGCGCAGGTGTAACGACGATGCTCTTTATGCTTTATTCGGCGCTGACGGGTCTTACGCTTTCCAGTATTTTCATTGTTTATACCGCTGCTTCTATCGCCAGTACCTTCGTCGTTACTGCCGGGATGTTCGGCGCAATGAGCCTGTACGGTTACACCACGAAGCGCGATTTAAGTGGCTTTGGCAATATGCTGTTTATGGCGTTAATCGGCATTGTGCTGGCATCGCTGGTCAACTTCTGGCTGAAAAGCGAAGCGTTGATGTGGGCAGTCACCTATATCGGCGTGATTGTCTTTGTCGGATTGACGGCGTATGACACCCAGAAACTGAAAAATATGGGTGAGCAGATAGATACCCGCGACGCGTCGAACCTGCGCAAATATTCCATTCTTGGCGCGTTAACCTTGTATCTGGACTTCATCAACCTGTTCCTGATGTTGCTGCGAATTTTTGGCAACCGCCGTTAATTCTTTTTTCACCATCAATATCCCGGCCATGTGTCGGGATTTTTTTTCTTACTAAAAACGACACTTAACAAGTACCAGGTATAAAATATGCCTTATGGCCGAGCGGAAGCGTTTTCCGTATCCATAAATACAAAAGTATTTTGTATGCGTGGGTTTAAATTTATTCATGATGAATATTAATATTTTTCTATAAGGACAACTAAAAGAATGGAATCATACTTGCAAAACAGCAATAAATTAGATTTTCAGCACGAGACCAGGATATTAAACGGTATATGGCTCATTACCGCTTTAGGTTTGGTGGCAACCGCAGGGCTGGCCTGGGGTGCTAAGTATCTCGAAATTACGGCAACCAAATATGATTCACCACCAATGTATGTCGCCATAGGGTTATTATTACTTTGTATGTATGGCTTAAGTAAGGATATCAACAAGATAAATGCCGCCATCGCAGGCGTAATATATCTGTTTTTACTCTCTTTGGTGGCGATTGTCGTTGCTAGTTTAGCTCCTGTACCTGCCATTATCGTCGTGTTCAGCACTGCGGGCGCGATGTTTTTAATCAGTATGCTGGCCGGTTTATTATTTAATATTGATCCTGGTTCTCACCGTTTTATGATTATGATGACGTTGACAGGGTTGGCCCTGGTAATCATCGTGAATGCCGCATTAATGAGTGAACGGCCCATTTGGGTAATAAGTTGCTTAATGATTGTGTTATGGTCAGGCATTATCTCGCATGGACGAAATAAGCTCCTTGAATTGGCGGGGAAATGCCATAGTGAAGAGTTGTGGAGTCCGGTTCGTTGCGCTTTTACAGGTGCATTAACACTCTATTACTATTTTATCGGCTTCTTTGGGATACTTGCCGCGATAGCTATAACGCTTGTCTGGCAAAGGCATACGCGTTTTTTTCATTAGTCGTAAATGCACATACTAAAGAACTTAACTGAACTTCACATCGCCGCTTCATTTTTCGCCCGTAGCTTCTTCGCCTGGCTTTCCAGCAACAGGTAACAGATCAGCGCCAGCAGCAGCGGGATAAAGTAATACAGCACACGGTAAGCGAGCAGGGCGGCGATAATTGTGCCTTTGGATGTATGCTCCCCTGCCAGTAATGCGATAAATACCGCTTCCAGCACACCAATCCCCGCCGGAATATGCACGATGACGCCGGCAATACTACTAACCAGCAACACGCCCAGTACAAAGAAATAGTTCACGCTTTGACCAAGTAACAGCCAGATAATCGCTCCCATGACCATCCAGTTAACGCTGGAAATCAGCATCTGGGCGAGGGCGAATTTCCATGAGGGCAGCACCAACTTTTGCCCTTTGATGGTCATATGGCGGTGCTTCGCGAAAGCGCAAAACCACAAATAAACCGCGATAATCATCAGTAAGCCAATGCCGAGAATGCGCAGCGTGGTTTGATCGACATACCAGTGGTCCGGCAACTCCACCACGCCTGCGGTAAAGATAATCCCTGCCAGTAAAATATAGCCCAGCCAGTTGGTGGTAATACTGAGCGAGAAAATCCGCGTAATAGTGCTGCCCGGTAACCCTAGTCGGGAGTACAAACGATAGCGCATACCAATGCCGCCGACCCAGGTACTGAGCGTCAGGTTGAAGGCGTAGCAGATAAACGACACCAGCATCACCTGGCGCTTCGCCAGTTTGTGACCGCAGTAAAAGCGGGCGAGCAGGTCATAGAAGCCGTAAATCAGATAGCTGACGACCACCAGCCCGACCGCACTAAGCAGCGCAACGCGATTGTAGTCGCGGATGACCTTCCAGACCTCTTCCCAGTCCACTTTTTTGGCGTAGACCACCAGCAACACAATCACCGCGATAAAAAACAGCCAGGTGAGGATCTTCTTTGCTAAGCGCCAGCGCGGGTGTGATTTACTCATCAGGGTTTTACCCCCGTGTTTTCAGTTTCTACCCGATCCTGAGTTTCCATTGTCGGTTGGGCGGGGGGATCAACCTGCGCCAGACGTGGCGTGTGTGCCGGAAGCCAGCCAACCAGCGCCGGGAAGTGGCGTAAAAAGTGGAACGCCAGCACGCTTTTGGTCAGGTTCCACCAGGTACGTTTCGGCAGCATGGTTTCATCCACCTGCTGACAATCTGCGGCGATAATGCCGTTCAGATTATCGCGTAGCGTCTGGTTAAAATTACGATCGTGGATGATGACATTAGCTTCGAGATTCAGTGACAAACTGAGCGGATCGAGATTACTGGACCCTACTGTCGCCCAGTGATCGTCCATCAATGCCACTTTGCCGTGGAGCGGGCGGCGGCGGTACTCAAATACCTGAACGCCGCCTTTAACCAGATAGTTATACAGCAAGCGCGCACCGACTCTGACAATCGGCATATCCGGTTCGCCCTGAATGATCAGTTTGATCCGCACCCCGCGCCGTGCCGCTTTACGCAAGGCGTGTAAAAATCGATAGCCGGGGAAGAAGTAGGCGTTGGCAATAATCACTTCCCGCCGCGCCTGAGTGAGCATTTTCAGATAGTGGCGTTCGATATCATCGCGATGTTCTTCGTTATCACGCCAGACCAGCAATACCTGCGCTTCTCCCGGCTGGCGATTTTCTTCCGCTTTGTGATGACGTCGCCACCAGCGTCGGGCCGCGCTTTGTCCTGGCAGATTTTCCAGTTCAAACTGGAGGATATCTTCAACAATCGGCCCTTCAAGGCGTACCGCGTAATCCTGTTTAGCCTCTGGACCGTAGCTGGACATATGCTCGGCGGAGTAATTCAGCCCGCCAATAAAGGCGATACGCGCGTCGATCACCACAATTTTGCGATGCATCCGGCGAAACACATTGGTGCGCATACCAAAAAGGCGAGGGCGGGGATCGTAGTAGCGGAACACCACGCCAGCTGCCGTCAGTTCATTGACAAACTCATCGCTGAGATCCGGCGAACCGTAGCCATCCAGCAAGACTTCCGCTTTAACCCCGCGTTGCGCTGCTGCCAGTAGTGCCGCATGCAGTTGTTTGCCGACGTCATCCTCAAACCAGATAAACGTTTCAAGAATGATGCGTTCTTGTGCCTCGCCAATCGCCTTAAACACCGCGGGATAATATTGCTCGCCGTTTTCCAGCAACTGGATCTTATTGCCTTCGCGCCAGCTACATTTCATAAATGAATCTCCGCACTTAAAGGGGCATGATCAGAAAGGTGTCGCCATGTCCGCAGCGGCAACGCGGTTGGCGCGCTGGCGCTGGCATTTTTGACGTAGATCCTGTCCAGTCGTAGTAGAGGAAATTGCACCGGAAACGTGCGCGCCGGGCGTCCGTGGGCGCGGGTAAAAATCTCATCCAGTCCGGCCTGCACTTTTAACGGATGATTAGCTTTTTGCCGCCAGTCATTGAAATCACCCGCCACCAATACCGGTTCGCCGTCCGGTAGCTCATTCACCCATTCGGCGAGCATCGCAAGCTGCGCCTGACGGTGCGCCTCACGCAGGCCCAGATGTACGCACATCACATGAATCGCTTTTCCGGTCATCGGCGGCACAATGCGGCAGTAGAGCACGCCGCGCTTTTCCGCACCATCGACCGAAACATCTCGATTCTCATAATGTTCAATGGGATAACGCGACAGTACGGCGTTGCCGTGATGCCCTTCCGGGTATACGGCATTGCGACCGTAGGCAAAATCGCTCCACATAGTGTCGGCGAGAAACTCGTAGTGCGAGGTATCGGGCCAGTTTTCCACATGCAGCGGATGAACTTCGTGCGCGCCCATCACTTCCTGCAGGCAAACAATATCGGCGCTGACGGTACGCACGGCATCGCGAAGTTCCGGCAAAATGAAGCGTCGGTTAAACGCGGTAAAGCCTTTGTGAATATTGATGGTGAGCACCTTGAACGAAAATTGTTGTGTTTGATCGGGCATAATTTTCCTGTCTTTGCCTCTTATCTCATTGAAATAGTGTAGTCGGCGTCACAAAAAGGTGCGGTCTTACGGAATTTTCCGTAAAGTTCGGTACTCTGAGTAAGTAGAGATAAATTCTTCAGGAGAGAAGCCATGAAGTGGCAACAACGTGTTCGTGTCGCAACGGGTCTAAGTTGCTGGCAGATTATGTTGCATTTACTGGTAGTGGCGCTGCTGGTGGTGGGCTGGATGAGTAAGACTCTGGTTCACGTCGGCGTGGGATTATGCGCACTGTATTGTGTCACGGTAGTGATGATGCTGGTGTTTCAGCGCCACCCCGAGCAACGCTGGCGTGAGGTGGCAGACGTGCTGGAAGAGCTGACCACGACCTGGTATTTTGGCGCAGCGCTGATTGTGCTGTGGCTGTTGTCCCGCGTACTGGAAAACAACTTTTTGCTGGCAATTGCAGGGCTGGCAATCCTTGCCGGCCCGGCGGTAGTGTCTTTGCTGGCGAAAGATAAAAAATTACATCACCTTGCGTCTAAACATCGCGTACGCCGCTGACCCTGTCGTGGCCGTTATCACCAGTAGCGGCCACAAACTATTCCACACAATATCCAGACTCGCATCCTTCAAATAAATCTGCTTGGTAATGTCCGTAAAGTGGCGAATAGGGTTAATCCACGTCAGGTTTTGCAGCCATACTGGCATGTTTTCCACCGGAGAAACGTAACCGGAAAGGAGAATGGCGGGCATCATAAAGACAAACACGCCGATAAACGCCTGCTGTTGTGTTGAACAGAGTGATGAAATCAACAGACCGAATCCCACCAGCGATAAACCATAAATCACCATCGTAAAGTAGAACAGCGCCAGCGATCCGGCGAAGGGGATTTGATACGCCCAGATACCAATCGCCAGCACAATGGTGGCCTGGAAGGTGGCGACAATTAATGCCGGTACGGCTTTGCCGATAAATATCTGCCAGGTGGTGAGCGGCGAAACCAGTAGCTGATCGAGTGTACCCTGTTCACGTTCGCGGGCGACGGAAAGTGAAGTGACGATCATTACGCCGATAGTGGTGATCATGGCGATCAGCGACGGCACCACAAACCATTTGTAGTCGAGATTCGGGTTATACCAGTTGCGTACCACCAGCTCGCTGTTGTTGGGTTTCGGTTTTCCTTCCAGCAGCTCCTGCTGATAATTTTTGACGATCTGTTGCAGGTAGTTGGCGGCAATTTGCGCACTGTTGGAGTTACGCCCGTCGAGGATCAACTGCAGCGGCGCGGTCTGGAAGGTATCCAGTTTGCGCGAGAAGTCAGCCGGGAAACGCACCAGTAGTAACGCCTTTTGTGTGTCGATAGTTGGGCGGATCTCCTGTGGGCTTTTCAGTAGCAGCACATGGGTAAAGGCGCTGGCGCGGGCAAAACGTTGGGTCAGCTCCACCGAATGCTCGCCGTTATCTTCATCGTAGATGGCGATGGTGGCGTTGGTCACTTCCAGCGTGGCGGCGAACGGGAACAGGATCACCTGAATTAGTACGGGTAAAATCAGAATCGCGCGGGTTTGCGGTTCGCGCAGCAACGACTGCAACTCTTTGCGAATTAACGTCCATAAGCGATGAAACATGCTCTTCTCCCTAATCCAGCCGACGTTTGGTTTTCAGCCACGTCAGGCCGATAAACATCACCGCCGAAGCGATCAAAAACAGCACGTTCACTACCAGCACCACCGGAATATTCCCGGCGAGGAACAGGCTTTGTAGGGTGCTGACGAAATAACGTGCGGGAATAATGTACGTCACCGCGCGGATCACCGCGGGCATACTGTCGATCTGAAAAATAAAGCCGGAAAGCATAATCGACGGCAGGAACGCGGCGTTCAGGGCGACCTGAGCGGCATTGAACTGGTTGCGGGTAATCGTGGAAATCAGCAGCCCCATCCCCAGGGTACTGAGTAAAAACAGGCTGGAGATAAAAAACAGAATCAGCAGCGAACCGCGATACGGCACGCCGAGAATAAAAACCGACACCAGCATACACAGCAACATCGCCAGCATCCCGAGAAAGTAATAAGGGATCAGCTTACACAGCAGCAGTTCCGTGCGGGTAATCTCCGTAGAGAGCAGAGCCTCCATGGTGCCGCGTTCCCATTCTCGCGCCACCACCAGCGAGGTGAGAATCGCGCCGATGACCGTCATGATGATGGTCACCGCACCGGGGATAATGAAGTGCTGGCTAATCGCCGCCGGGTTAAACCAGTAGCGGGTTTGTACATCAATAAGCGGTTCAAAAGTCTGCCCGTTGTCCTCCGCTCGCTGCATTTGCCAGATCTGCCAGATCCCTTCGACATACCCCTGTACAAAGTTAGCGGTATTCGGCTCACTGCCGTCGGTGATCACCTGAATCGGTGCGGTGGCGTTGGCGCGCTCCATCTGTTCGGCGAAATCCACCGGAATAACCACCAGACCGCGAATTTTTCCCGCCTGCATTTTGGCGATCAGTTCCTGACGGTTATCGCTGATGGTGGCGTCGATGTAGGGCGAACCGGTCATGGTGTGGGTGAAATCCAGCGCCGCTTCGCTACGCTGTTCCAGTAAAATCCCGACCCGCAGCTTGCTGGAGTCGAGGTTAATGCCGTAACCAAAAATAAACAGCAGCAACAGCGGGATCACTACCGCAATCAGCCAGCTACTCGGATCGCGAACGATCTGCCGCGTCTCTTTGACGCACAGCGCCCGCACGCGACGCCAGGAAAGGATCGGGTTACTCATTGCTATGCTCCTTATCCCAGTCGTGGATCAACTGAATAAAGGCTTGCTCCATGGTGGGATCGGGTTGCTCATCGTTAGCCGACTGTGCTTTCAAATCGTCCGGCGTGCCGCTGGCGATTAATTTCCCGCGGTACACCAGGCCGATGCGGTCGCAATATTCCGCTTCATCCATAAAGTGGGTGGTGACCATCACCGTGACGCCTTGCTCTACCATGCTGTTGATGTGCAGCCAAAATTCACGGCGGGTGAGGGGGTCAACGCCGGAAGTCGGTTCGTCGAGAAACAGAATATCCGGTTCATGCATCAGCGAACAGGCCAGCGCCAGCCGCTGTTTAAAACCTAATGGCAGTTCATCGGTGGCGTGGGAGGCGATACTTTTCAGGCCAAATGCCTCGCTCATACGGGAGATTTTTTCGTTCTGCGCCCGACCGCGTAAGCCATACACACCAGAGAAAAAGCGTAAATTCTGTTCGACCGTCAGGTTGCCGTAGAGCGAAAATTTTTGCGCCATATAGCCGAGATGCTGGCGCGCTTTACCGGAACTCTCTTTCAGATCCATCCCCAGCACCAGCGCCTGGCCGGAAGTCGGCACCAGCAAACCGCACATCATCTTAAAGGTGGTCGATTTACCCGCGCCGTTTGGCCCCAGCAAACCAAAAATCTCCCCACGTTTAACGGCAAAGTTGACGTGATCGGTGGCGGCAAAATCACCAAATTTCTTGGTCAGTTCTTTCGCTTCGATCACCGTCTCGCCGGGTGTGCCTTCTACCGTATGCAATATTGCACCCAGCGGCGATTCTGAGGTTCCGGCACCGCCCAGCAAATCAATAAACGCATCTTCAAAACGCGGCGTAGTTTCGTTGATGTTGATTTCCGGCATCCCGTCGGCATGGCGAATATCGTCTGGTGTGGCCTCTTTTTTGAGGATCAGACGTACCGATTTCCCCTGAATCATGCCGTCGCTGACCTGCGGCAGTTTCAAGGCGCGTTGCAACAGTTTGCGGTTGCCCTCGTGTGGACTGGTCATCAGAAAGCTGCGTCCGGCCATGGTTTGTGTCAGGGCTTTTGGTTCTCCCTGATACAGCAACTCGCCTTCGTTCATCAGTAACACGTCACGGCACTGCTCGGCTTCGTCGAGATACGAGGTACTCCAGAGGATTAACATCCCTTCGCCCGCCAGCTCATGCACCATCTGCCACAGTTCGCGCCGTGAGATAGGGTCAACGCCGACGCCGGGTTCATCGAGCAGCAACACTTTCGGTTCGCCCACCAGGGTACAGGCCAGGCCGAGTTTTTGTTTCATCCCACCGGAGAGCTTGCCCGCCAGGCGTCCGGTAAACGGGCCAAGAGACGTAAACTCCAGCAGGCGAGCAAAAGTTTGCTTACGTGCCTCGCCGGTGACGCTGCGCAAATCCGCGTACAGATTGAGGTTCTCCATCACGGTGAGATCTTCATACAGACCGAATTTCTGCGGCATATAGCCGAGCACGGCGTGCAGCGCGCCGTCGTTTTTGATCGGATCAAAGCCAATCACCGTGGCATTGCCGCTGTCGGGTTTCAGTAATCCCGCCAGCATCCGCATTAGCGTGGTTTTACCTGCACCATCCGGCCCCACCAGCCCCGTCACATAACCGGCGTGAATGGTACAGTCGAGCGGCGCGACGGCGGGCTTGTCCATGCCCGGAAAGCGTTTTTCCAGGCCGTTCAGCGTGATAACGGCATCATTCATGTCCTGCCTCGTCACCGAATTGTACCGTCACTGGCATTCCCTGGCGTAACGCATCATCGGCGTCGGTCACCACAATACGCAGGCGATAGACGAGGTCGGTACGCAGATCCGGTGTTTCGACGGTTTTCGGGGTAAATTCAGCAGTCGGCGAAACGAAACCAATCTGCCCGTGATAGGGCTTGTCCGGGCGACCATCGGTATAAAGCAGCACTTTGCGCCCCGGCTGGGCCTGGTCAAGATTCCGTTCATCAACATAAGCACGCACCCACACCGGACGCGTTAGTGAAACGGTAAACACCGTGCCACCTTCATTGAGAACCGTGCCTGGCTCCACCGCGCGCGTTAACAGCGTGCCATCAGACGGTGCTATCAACGTTGAGTCCTGTAAATTCAGCTCCGCCTGCGCCAGTTGCGCCTGCGCCTGTTCGAGGCTGGCTTTCGCCTGAGCGATGTCCTGTTCACGGTTACCGGAACGGTACTGACGCAATTTATCCTGTGCTGATTTCAGCGTTGCCTGTGCCTGGTCGCGCGAGGAGCGGGCATTTTCCAGGTCATTTGCCGAAATGGTGCGGCTTTTCCACAGTCCTTGCTGGCGGTTATAGAAGTTCTGCGCATAGTCATAGGCGGCTTGCGCCTGTTTCACCGCTGCGGCGGCCTGAGCGATTTCTTCATCGCGATACCCGGCAAGCATCAGGTCATACTGCGCCTGTGCCACCGAGACGCCCGCTTTCGCCTGCATCAGGGCAATCTCATACGGCTTGTGATCCAGTTCGCCCAGCACCTGGCCCGCTTTGATAGCATCACCTTCGTCCACCGCCAGCGATTCAACGCGCCCCCCAACACGGAAACTAAGATTCACCGTACGAATATCCACGTTGCCATACAGCGTCAGGCCGTTATCCTGGCGGCTTTGATACCACCAGTAGCCTCCGGCAACCACGGCGGCAAGTACCACTACCGCCAGTCCGATCACGACAGGTTTTTTCATCACTACAAACTCCTTTGCGATAATCCTTGCAAAATCAGGTCGATATGACAGGTCACCGTCTGGTTGATCAGTTCGGTCTTTTCTTCATCGAACGCGGTCCAGCCGGTACGTAACAGAATTGTTTCTTTGCCAAGACGGAACGCCAGAATCTCACCAATCAACGCATGGGTATGAAGGATCATGCGGGTGTCATTGGCGTCGCAGCCGGTCCAGGCGGCAATCAGGCGTGTCAGGTGGCTGTGTAGCGGACTAATCACCTGTTCGTGCACCAGGTGGTAGGCTGCCGTGGGTGAGAGCTGCTCACGGGAGATAAACTTGCTGAGGTTGACGGTGTCATCCTGGGTGAGCAGCTTAATCATGTTCCTGCAGGCGCGAAGGATCAGTTCACGGATGGCAGCCCGATCAGGCTGTGGTTGGGCGAACAAGCGTTCGGCTTCCTCGGCATGCGGACGGAACTGCTCGCCAATAAAATCGGCAATCCACTGGGCGCAGGCGAGGTACAAATCTTCTTTCGAACCGAAGTAGTAGGTGATGGCAGCGATATTCTGCCCGGCCTGGGCGGCTATCTCGCGGGTGGTGGCGTTCATTCCATATTCACCAAACTGCGCCAGTGCGGCAGCAATCAGCTGTTTTTTCGCCTGTTCACCCTTGATTGTCATGGCAGGATTATTCATCGCACAGTCCATTCTTAATCAAATGATTGATTAAGATTATGACTCCATAGGGGAGTTGTCCAGTATGGCTAAGAATTTTAGCTACGCCAGTCACAGGGATAATTTATGCGCTGCGTCACAAAAACTGCTACACTCCGCTCCCTCATGACATTGTGGTTTTTGTCATTTTCCTTTTCAGTATCTCCCTGAAAACTACACCGGTAACGGTCGGGGCGGTTCGGAGTAGTTATGTCTTTCGATTCTTTGGGTTTAAGCCCTGATATCCTGCGCGCCGTTGCCGAGCAGGGTTACCGTGAACCCACCCCTATTCAGCAGCAGGCGATCCCTGCGGTGCTGGAAGGCCGCGACCTGATGGCCAGTGCCCAGACCGGTACCGGCAAAACAGCGGGCTTTACGCTGCCGCTGTTGCAACACCTGATCACTCGCCAGCCGCACGCCAAAGGGCGTCGTCCGGTACGTGCGCTCATTCTTACCCCGACCCGTGAACTGGCGGCGCAGATTGGCGAAAACGTCCGTGATTACAGCAAATACCTGAACATTCGTTCGCTGGTGGTGTTTGGCGGTGTCAGCATTAACCCACAAATGATGAAGTTGCGCGGCGGCGTTGATGTGCTGGTGGCAACGCCGGGACGTTTGCTGGACCTGGAACATCAGAATGCAGTGAAGCTGGATCAGGTTGAAATCCTCGTCCTCGATGAAGCTGACCGCATGCTCGACATGGGCTTTATCCACGATATCCGTCGCGTGTTAACAAAACTACCTGCGAAGCGCCAGAACCTGTTGTTCTCCGCGACCTTCTCTGACGATATTAAAGCCCTGGCGGAAAAACTGTTGCACAACCCGCTGGAAATCGAAGTGGCACGCCGCAATACCGCGTCTGATCAGGTGACCCAGCATGTTCACTTTGTTGATAAGAAGCGCAAACGCGAATTGCTGTCGCACATGATTGGGAAAGGGAACTGGCAGCAGGTGCTGGTGTTTACCCGTACCAAACATGGCGCTAACCATCTCGCTGAACAGCTTAATAAAGATGGCATCCGTAGTGCGGCGATCCACGGTAATAAATCGCAAGGTGCGCGTACCCGTGCGCTGGCCGATTTTAAATCGGGCGATATTCGTGTACTGGTGGCAACTGACATCGCTGCGCGCGGTCTGGATATCGAAGAGTTGCCGCACGTCGTCAACTATGAACTGCCAAACGTACCGGAAGATTATGTCCACCGTATCGGGCGTACCGGTCGTGCCGCAGCCACCGGAGAAGCGTTGTCGTTGGTGTGTGTTGATGAACACAAACTGCTGCGTGATATCGAAAAACTGCTGAAAAAAGAGATCCCGCGCATTGCGATTCCGGGCTATGAGCCGGACCCGTCAATCAAAGCCGAACCGATCCAGAACGGTCGCCAGCAACGTGGCGGCGGTGGTCGTGGGCAGGGCGGTGGTCGCGGTCAACAGCAACTACGCCGTGGAGAAGGTGGTGCAAAATCTGCAAGCGCGAAGCCTGCAGAAAAACCGTCTCGCCGCCTCGGCGATGCCAAACCGGCAGGCGAACAACAACGTCGCCGCCGTCCGCGTAAACCTGCCGCTGCGCAGTAATACCATGTAAGGGCAAAAGAGTATCACAGGCTTTTGCCCTTTATTCAGGTAACACGGTCAGACATGCATGACATGTCTGTTTTTATTGTTTTAATAAATTTGCTTTATGATCTATCTAGTGTATCTAAAATGGCAATGAAATTATTTCTTCTTGCAATTTGAATTATTGTTAATAACATTGGTTGATATTCATAAACAAATTCTGGGAAAGTCTGGAATAAACATGCTATTGCATAAAGTGTTTGTTCATCATCTGGAAAATTATTATGAGATATGTGATTTAGTATTAGCTTGATTCTGTCCCTGATTTTATTATTTTCATTGTCTATAGTGTATCCGACTATCTCCCTAAGCAAAATAAAGTGTGCAGTCGTTTCATTACCGTATATCTTTAGTAGTTCTAATAAACTATCAAATTCTGACGCCTGAATATTTTTGGCACATAACTTTAACACTTTATCGAGTAACTCCAGATGCCCCGGTTCATAAACTGTTTTTTGTAGAATATTAAGTAATGTTGGCAATGATGAATATGCATATGGAATATCTGTATTCAATAACAATTTCAAAGATTGAGCGGCAATTTTAGGTTGATACAAATGCCGGGATTCAATTCTGCTAATTAAAAAAGCAGTTGTATTCTTTTTAGTTACATTGTCAGTAATCTCTATCATCTCAAAAAGTCTGCTAAAATATCCTCTCAGATCGTACTGAGTAACAATAGAAATACAATCCGTGAATAAGTCATTACATTCAGTGATTAAATTTGGATAGCTATCAAAAAGTGTATAACACATCTCCATATAATTATGCAGTTTTAATATTTGCGAAGAGGTTTTAATTGTCGTGTCGTTAATGCTGGTTGTTTTTATCGATTCAATAGCGAAAATAAGTGGGCTGATACATTTCGATAAATCATCATGTTGTAATTTCAACACTAAAACTATATCTTTTATCCATTTTATTTTTAAGTCAATATCTGTTTGTTTTGAGATGATGTTAATCAGTGCGTGCTGGACGCAGCGATGCCTGATTAAACTATGTTGATTTAAATATCCTCTGTGAACGGAGTTATGTGCAATATCCAGTATAGCATCAAAGAGCAAACCATCAGGATTTGAATTTGTGGATGTAAAGATGTTCGTTATAAGATAATTTAATATCAATATTTTATTTCCGTCGTTATTTATATAGCGTAGTGGTGCCAATAACTTGTTATAGAAATCTTTCTTTTCCGCAGTTTTGTATTTGCTATTTGCCTCATTAATATGATTAAGAAATTTAACCAAAAGGATGATTATTTTGTTCTTATAATCGAGTAAATCTGGCTGAACATGATACGTCGAGAGGTATCCCTGGGTATCAAAAATAGAAGATGCATCGGGACTATCAAAAATCATTACATCTTCCGGGGTATTTATATCGAAAAGTTCGATATTTTTTATAAATAATTGTGAAAAAAACAAAATGCTTTCTTTATGAAATACGTCAGAGTTATCATATAAAATATTAATTATTGGTAAGGCTATCTGCTCATTCGAGATTTTTTGCGGTTCTAAATGATAAGGATTGTTTAATACTTTGTTATTATACAAGGTTGATGTTAAATGCTGAATGAACATTTGCTTTTGTTCATGGTTCGTTGTTTTTTTAATAACATCTAACAGTTTTTTGGCATTATTATCGAACCAGAAAACCATATCTGTAATAGATAAGTTGTCAGGGAAATAGTTGGAATTGCCAGGTGTGTTAGGTTTAAATAATGGCCACTGCTCAAACAAATTATGCATATTAACTCCTTTAATACGTCAAATTGAAATTGATAAAAATAATAAGTAATCATTATGTGCAAGCTATAGATAATCAAAGTATTACAATGAAGTAATTTAAATTAACTATCAAAAATCGCTCATTTCTGCTTATTGATAGAAAGATTGATCGCCAGTCTGTTTAGAGCGGTGCAGCAGCAAACTTTCATAACCAGGTTGATCCTGAGTTTGCAGTACGAAAAGTTAAAAATGAGCGATTTCTGTAAGATTCCCCATTTTGCCAGGCTTATGATTCGCAGATCATTCAAGTGCAAAGGAGCGATGTATGGATTGTTCAAAATGCAATGGTTATGCGACGATGTTATTAAATATGGTGCAGGGTTCTGACCCGGTTAATTTACTGGAATTACATGGTTTCCTTGAACATTTCGCATATTATGTTTCATTTGGCAAATTTAATGCTGGCCACCAGCGCTATAATGCATTTAAAAAATTCGTCAGTGAGATTTCGGAGATCAGCGCAAACGATATCAATATGACGATTAAAACCGGGCAATCCAGACATGAAAATGTGATCTCTATAAATATGAATGATGCAATTCCTCGTGATGAGAAAGGGATCACCGTCAGAATAGATAATATTAATGGGAAGAAAAACAACTCTAATTTGTCAGATGTTTTTATTCCCTATGTAAATACATTTTCCGACCTCAAAAATAAAATACTCAGGATGAAAATTGAACTGACTGAAGGTAGTGTTTTTTCTAAAAGTCTTTCTGACAGTCAGATTGAGATGCATATTCTGAGGACTGTTAATTCGCTAAATGTTGGCGAGAAATTGAATGATGATAATCTTGCAGATCATTCTATATTCACTAACGAATTCTCTGTTATTATTCCGCCATCCTATTATGATGCGACTTCTGCAGTAAACGCTAATAATATTGTGAGAGAAAAACTATTTGAAAGTGATAGTAAAGTTAAAGATATCGTCGATGATATGTCTAATCATGACGTGGAGAGCGAAAAAGATATATTTGTAATCGGGGGGATGATAGAAAAACTGAATTCTCTGGCAGACGAATCTTTCAATGATAGTACTGATAACATACAAACAGTAAAAGATCTGTTAACGCAATTAACTGATGGCATGGAGCTCTTCGCGCTGCGGGACATAGTGGCATTCCCATCAACCATAATAGCAAAATTAATAAAATCCCCACTTAATAGCGATCATGAACTTGTTATGCGCGCACTGGATACGTATCTGTGCTACTTCAGAAATAAAAATCTGAATAACGATGCGGAAATAATTAACTTTTTCCATGCCCTCTTTTTAAAGAGACCAGAGTTGATGGTTTCTGAAAATTATAGATTTATTCAATTTATTGATTTGCTTTTTGAAAACGGAAATGTTGAAGAGAAAAACTTAGCATTTGACCTTTATCACAATTATCTTTCATTACCTGAAATAAAACAATTCGTTACTGAAGAAATTAAATTGAATTTCAATCAGCAGCAAGGATTGTTAGATAAAGATAATAAATGTTATATCTTGTTATCATCCGATAACTCTGGGCGAGTAATGCGCTTATCGCAACAGGCATTAATCTCAATGCTTGAGCCAGAGGTTAAGAAAAAGACTATCTGGAATAATTACTCTATTTATCCATCTTTGCAGGATACCCATGAAATTGTCATAGATGATCCAGAAACGATTTGTATGCGTGCATTTCCTTTATTTGCAAAAGGATGGGAATATGCGCAGAAAAATAAGAAACATCAATTGATTCTCAATGCTCTTGGATTCAAAGGTTATATTCGTGACGTATTTATGTCAGCAATAATGCGAAAAACAGACTTTGTGCCCGAATGCAATAATCAACCGACAGAACTTAATTCATCATTTTCCTCTTTGATGACCGATTCAGACCAATGGCAACAGCATTCTCTGAAAGATAAACATTACGCTAATCTATTAACGATGCTGGATCTCAAAGAGGCCAGTGAAAGTGATAAGTCTAAAATATTTTTCTGCCTGTCTGCCGTATTTGCAAATATTTCTCACAGTAATGTCTTTAACGGTATTCCTGATGCGTCAAAAACTTTAAAACGTTATGCATTTGCTTTATTGGCGAAAGCTCATTCTTTAGATGAAAGTATGATAAGCAATCAAACTTTTAATACATACAAAACGGTATTGCTTGATTTCAATAATCTGTCTAATGAAGAGGCCAACCAGTTGCGCATAAGTTCGTTATATCGTGATATGGTCCGCTATGCACAATATCGTTTTTCTAAAGTTTTATCCGAGTGGACGCCAGACGCATGGCTGTAAAGATCGCAGCAGAATAATGGCATTGATGGCCCTGGCTCAGGCCAGGGTCGGCAATACCGGTTCCTGCGAAGCGATGACGGCGGCAAGTGTAACCACGAAATGCGGTATCACTTGCTGTTTTCTGCCCTGAAGACTGGCGCTCACTGTGCCGTCGAATTTTCAATCAAATATATTGCGAGAGGGCGTGTTTGCGAGCCGCTTTCCAGAAACAGAAAAACCATTACCCCTGAAAACCGAAAAATGCCACAATATTGGCTGTTTATACAGTATTTCAGGTTTTCTCATGGCATTAACCGCCGCGCTTAAAGCGCAAATTGCCGCCTGGTATAAGGCGCTTCAGGAACAGATCCCCGACTTTATTTCCCGTGCGCCGCAGCGGCAAATGATTGCGGACGTCGCCAAAACGCTGGCCGGAGAAGAAGGGCGGCATCTGGCGATTGAAGCCCCCACTGGCGTTGGGAAAACGCTCTCCTATTTGATTCCCGGCATCGCCATTGCCCGCGAAGAGCAAAAAACGCTGGTGGTGAGCACCGCCAACGTGGCATTGCAGGATCAGATCTACAGCAAAGATTTGCCACTGCTGAAAAAGATCATTCCCGATCTTAAATTCACTGCCGCTTTTGGTCGTGGGCGCTACGTTTGCCCGCGTAATCTGACGGCGCTTGCCAGCACTGAGCCCACGCAACAGGATCTGCTGGCGTTTCTTGACGACGAACTGACGCCAAATAATCAGGAAGAGCAAAAACGTTGTGCGAAGCTGAAGGGCGATCTCGACACTTATAAATGGGATGGTCTGCGCGATCATACAGATATCGCTATAGATGACGATCTCTGGCGTCGTTTAAGTACCGACAAAGCCAGCTGCCTCAACCGCAACTGTTACTACTATCGCGAATGCCCGTTTTTTGTTGCTCGTCGGGAGATTCAGGAAGCGGAAGTGGTGGTGGCAAACCATGCGCTGGTGATGGCGGCGATGGAAAGCGAAGCGGTATTGCCTGACCCGAAAAATTTACTGCTGGTGCTGGACGAAGGCCATCACCTGCCAGATGTGGCGCGGGATGCGCTGGAGATGAGTGCCGAAATCACCGCGCCATGGTATCGGCTACAGCTGGACTTGTTCACGAAACTGGTCGCTACCTGCATGGAGCAGTTTCGCCCGAAGACCATCCCGCCGCTGGCGATCCCTGAACGTTTGAATGCGCATTGTGAAGAGCTGTATGAGCTTATCGCCTCATTAAACAACATTCTCAATCTCTACATGCCTGCCGGGCAGGAAGCAGAACACCGTTTTGCGATGGGCGAACTGCCTGATGAAGTGCTGGAGATCTGCCAGCGGCTGGCAAAACTCACCGAGATGCTGCGTGGTCTGGCGGAGTTATTTCTTAACGATTTAAGTGAGAAAACCGGCAGCCATGACATTGTACGTCTGCATCGGTTGATTTTGCAGATGAACCGCGCGTTGGGGATGTTTGAGGCGCAAAGCAAACTCTGGCGGCTGGCTTCGCTGGCGCAATCTTCCGGTGCGCCTGTCACTAAATGGGCGACGCGAGAAGAGCGCGAAGGGCAGCTGCATCTCTGGTTTCACTGCGTGGGAATACGTGTCAGCGATCAGCTGGAAAGGCTGCTGTGGCGCAGTATTCCGCACATTATTGTCACTTCCGCGACCTTGCGTTCGCTGAACAGTTTTTCGCGTTTGCAGGAGATGAGCGGGCTGAAAGAGAAAGCGGGCGACCGCTTTGTGGCGCTGGATTCCCCCTTTAACCACTGCGAACAGGGCAAAATTGTTATTCCCCGGATGCGCGTTGAGCCTTCCATCGACAACGAAGAACAGCATATTGCTGAAATGGCGGCGTTCTTTCGTGAGCAGGTGGAGAGTAAAAAACATCTCGGTATGTTAGTGCTGTTTGCCAGCGGACGGGCGATGCAGCGGTTTCTCGACTACGTGACAGATTTACGGTTGATGTTGCTGGTGCAGGGCGATCAGCCGCGCTATCGCTTAGTTGAACTGCATCGCAAACGCGTTGCCAACGGTGAGCGCAGCGTGCTGGTGGGTTTACAGTCTTTTGCCGAAGGGCTGGATCTGAAAGGTGATCTGCTCAGCCAGGTGCATATCCACAAAATCGCTTTTCCGCCTATCGACAGCCCGGTGGTGATCACCGAAGGGGAATGGCTGAAAAGCCTCAACCGCTATCCATTTGAGGTGCAAAGCTTGCCGAGCGCCTCGTTTAACCTGATTCAGCAGGTTGGGCGACTGATTCGAAGTCACGGTTGCTGGGGCGAAGTGGTGATTTACGATAAACGCTTGCTGACCAAAAATTATGGCAAGCGACTACTGGATGCATTACCGGTATTTCCGATAGAGCAACCGGAAGTCCCTGAAGGTATAGTTAAAAAGAAAGAAAAAACGAAATCCCCACGCCGTCGGCGGCGTTAATGATGTGAGTCAGGTAAGGAGTCGTAAATGGACTATCGCAAAATCATTAAAGAGATCGGGCGCGGGAAAAACCACGCGCGCGATTTAGACCGGGATACTGCGCGCGGTCTGTATGCCCATATGCTCAATGGTGAAGTCCCTGACCTTGAGTTGGGCGGCGTATTGATTGCGCTGCGTATCAAAGGGGAAGGGGAAGCAGAGATGCTCGGCTTTTACGAAGCCATGCAAAATCACACCATCAAGCTGACGCCGCCTGCAGGCAAGCCGATGCCGATTGTCATCCCCAGTTACAACGGCGCGCGTAAACAGGCCAACCTGACGCCGTTGTTGGCGATTCTGCTGCACAAACTCGGTTTTCCTGTGGTGGTTCACGGGGTTAGCGAAGATCCAACTCGCGTGCTGACAGAAACCATTTTCGAACTGATGGGTATTACGCCAACGTTGCACGGCGGGCAGGCGCAGGCGAAGCTCGACGAACATCAACCGGTGTTTATGCCAGTCGGTGCGTTTTGCCCGCCGCTGGAAAAACAACTGGCGATGCGCTGGCGGATGGGCGTGCGTAACAGTGCACATACCCTGGCGAAACTGGCGACGCCATTTGCCGAAGGTGAGGCACTGCGTCTTTCCAGCGTTTCGCATCCGGAATACATCGGGCGAGTCGCGAAGTTCTTTAGCGATATCGGCGGGCGGGCGTTACTAATGCATGGTACTGAAGGCGAAGTGTATGCTAATCCGCAGCGCTGCCCGCAGATCAATCTCATTGACCGTGAAGGGATGCGGGTGCTGTATGAAAAACAGGACACTGCTGGTAGCGAGTTACTGCCACAAGCAAAAGATCCGGAAACCACGGCGCAGTGGATTGAGCGTTGCCTGGCTGGCAGCGAACCGATTCCCGAATCGCTGAAAATCCAGATGGCTTGCTGCCTGGTGGCTACGGGTGAAGCGGCAACTATCAGCGATGGCCTGGCGCGCGTTAATCAGGCATTTTAATTTTTATCTCAGCCGGATGAGCCACGTCATCCGGCTTTTACCCCACCGCAATATGAAATTCCTGCATCTTTATTGACCTTCTCGCGCCCGGCGTGCAGCATAAAAAAACAACAAACACATAACATAAACAGGAGTTAACCATGGAAAGTGGTCATCGCTTTGATGCTCAGACGCTGCACAGCTTTATTCAGGCTGTATTTCGTCAGATGGGTAGCGAGGAACAAGAAGCGAAATTAGTTGCCGATCATTTAATCGCGGCAAACCTGGCAGGGCATGATTCACATGGTATTGGCATGATCCCAAGCTATGTACGCTCCTGGAGTCAGGGGCACCTGCAAATTAACCATCATGCCAAAATCGTTAAAGAGGCGGGGGCGGCGGTCACGCTCGATGGCGATCGCGCATTTGGTCAGGTCGCGGCACACGAAGCGATGGCGCTGGGGATTGAGAAAGCGCATCAGCACGGTATTGCTGCCGTGGCGCTACATAACTCGCATCATATCGGCCGTATCGGTTACTGGGCAGAACAGTGCGCAGCGGCGGGGTTTGTCTCTATCCACTTTGTTAGCGTGGTCGGTATTCCAATGGTCGCGCCGTTCCACGGTCGCGACAGCCGCTTTGGCACCAATCCGTTCTGTGTGGTTTTCCCACGTAAAGATGATTTTCCGCTGTTGCTTGATTACGCCACCAGCGCCATTGCATTTGGCAAAACCCGCGTCGCCTGGCATAAAGGCGTCCCCGTGCCGCCAGGTTGCCTGATTGACGTTAACGGCGTGCCGACGACCAATCCGGCGGTAATGCAGGAGTCGCCGTTGGGGTCGCTGTTGACCTTTGCCGAACATAAAGGCTACGCCCTTGCCGCGATGTGTGAAATTCTTGGCGGGGCGCTTTCTGGCGGTAAAACGACGCATCAGGAAACGTTACAAACCAGTCCCGATGCCATTCTTAACTGCATGACCACTATCATCATCAACCCGGAACTGTTCGGCGCGCCGGATTGTAGCGCGCAGACTGAAGCCTTTGCCGAGTGGGTGAAAGCCTCGCCGCATGATGACGATAAGCCGATTTTGCTACCGGGCGAGTGGGAAGTGAACACGCGTCGCGAACGGCAGAAGCAGGGGATTCCATTGGATGGGGGAAGCTGGCAGGCCATTTGTGATGCGGCGCGGCAGATTGGTATGTCGGAAGAGACGTTGCAGGCTTTCTGTCAGCAGTTAGCCAGCTAAAAAAAAGCCCGTCCAGTGGCGGACGGGCAAACAAGGGTAACATAGGATCAATGAGGGTTAGAGCATATGCGTCTGTCGGCAAACAGACAGGGAAATACTTGTGCTGGACGTAGCGTAAACGCCTGATCCGTCCAACGGTTCGGATTTTGTAGGCCTGATAAGACGCGGTAGCGTCGCATCAGGCATCTGTTGCCGGATGCGGCGTAAACGCCTTATCCGTCCTACGAATTACTTATAAATTACCGCAGTACCGCTTAATTTATTGTTGTTGGTGGCGGAAGTGATGCTGTATCCACTCGCCCCAGCTGCCGCCGCTTTCTCAGCCAGTTTCGCTTCCAGGGCATCGAGGGTGGATGCGCCATCGGCAGAAACCACGCCGATTTTATTCATGTTCTGTGCCTGGGATGCCGTTACCGGTTCCGCGGCAAACACGCCAAATGACAGAGTTGAAAGAGCCATAGCAGCAACAACAGTATTGATAGTTTTCATAATTAATCTCTCGCAGGTGATTTTTTGTTTAAGTGACGTTGTTTCGTCGATGTGATGAGTATCACGTTTTTTTACGAGAGATAAAATCGAAGAGAATTGACCGCCTTGTTCAAATAAATTGATTGATATCTAACATACTGATAAACCATTTATTTGTTGTACTTATGGACCCGTTTTATATCGCGTGGCAGTCACGGCAGCGTTAAAGGCACGGAATGCCACGAAAAATACAAATTATACTCGCTATACATCCCGCCAGTTGTAGTTAACGTAACTGGCTGTCTTTCGAACCTCTGCGATTATATCCTGTATAAGCTGGTTTTTGTAAATCTTTCTCCTGCTGACAATGAATACATAAGCGCACGCCAGGAATGGCTTCCCGACGGGCTTGCGGGATGGGGGCACCGCACTCTTCACATTCATACAGGCTTTCGCCACGCGGAATTTCACCCCGAGCGCGGGCAATCGCATCTTCAATTGTACTGTTGATCTGTTCGTTGACGGCGTCATCGTTAGCCCAACCGGATGCCATATCGTCCTCCCCATATCAATGCTTGTACAGTTAAGTGTAGCTAATATAGGGACGAACTCGGGTAGTTCAAGCGTCAGATCTCCGACCATTCCCGCAGCAGATTATGATAAAGATTGAGCAGCGACAGGATCTCTTCACTTTCGCCGTAGCGGCTTTTCAGCGACTGAATATTGTTGTCCAGTTCAAACAGCATGGCGCGCTTTTTATCATCGCGGATCATCGACTGGATCCACATAAATGATGCCACTCGTACGCCGCGGGTTACGGGTGTCACGCAATGCAGGCTGCTGGAGGGATACAACACCAGATCACCTGCCGGGAGTTTTACCCGATGTTGTCCGAAGGTGTCATTAACGACCAGTTCGCCGCCGTCGTAGCTTTGTGGATCGCTTAAAAACAGCGTGGCAGAAAGGTCAGTGCGCATCCAGCCGTTTTGTGGATGGCTGCGTACTGCGCCATCCACATGAAAACCATAGGTTTCATTGTTCTGATAGCGATTAAACAGCGGCGTGGAAAGGGTACGCGGCAAGGCCGCGGCAAAGAACAAAGCATGTTGGTTAACCGCGTTCAGCACCTCATTTTGCAGGGCGGCGTATAACGTGCTGCGGGTGTCTACCTGTTGATTGTTCTTAACTTGCGCACCTTGTGCGCCGGTGGTGACGCGTCCATCCACCCATTCGGCTTGTTCCAGTTGTTCGCGAAAACGGGCGACGTCCTGTGGCGATAACACGCCGGGAATGTGGTACATCATACAAGTTCTCCAAAAAGTGGGGCCTGCGCCCCACATCTGAATCAGAAATGCATATTGGCTGTGAGCAAGAAGGTTCTTGGCTCGCCCGGGTGATAACGGTAGCCGCTCTTGTTGATTGAGGCGACGTAATCGGTATCAAACAGGTTGTAGACGTTTAGCTGGAAGTCGAGATTGCGATTAACCCGATACCCCAGTTTGGCGTCGGCGACCCAGTAACCTTCAGTAAATGCTGGCGTTCCCACCGCGCCGTCTGAACCTTTATGCATACTGCCGATATACCGTGCGCCCGCACCAACGGAAATATCATCGGTTGCCTGATACTGGCTCCATAAGGTAAAGGCGTGCTCCGGGGTATAGGGCAGCGATGAGGAACCATCCTGGGCAACATCTTTGCCGTTTTTGATGGTTGCTTTTTGCTGGGTATAGCCGCCAATCACCTGCCACGCGGGACTGATATTCCCGGCCACGGATATCTCATAGCCTTCGACGCGTTTCTTACCATATTGCGAGTAAGTTCCGTCATCATTTTGCTCAACTTCATTTTCGATATCAGTACGGAACAGCGCGGCGGTGAGCAACAGGCGTTTATCCAGAACCTGCCATTTGGTGCCAATCTCGCTGGTGTTGGCTTTTTGCGGTTTAAAATCGGTGCGGTTGGCACTGTTACCGCTGCCAGACTGCGCAAGGGCGAAGTTGTTGCCGCCCGGAGGCTGCTGGGAAACGGCATAGTTAATATAGACATTGCCATTTTCCGTCAGGTGATACAGCGCCCCGGCTTTCCAGTTCACCAGATTGCCCGACTTGGCGGTGTCGACGGTGGTGACCGGAGAACCTTTTGCCACACCAGCTGGGCAGGTGATGGCACCGCGTCCGCTGCCGCCGCAGGCGGTGGCACTGTCATATTCAGTATGATAATTATCCAGACGGATCCCGCCGTTCAGCTCAAAATCACGGGTGATTTGCAGCGTATCGAAGGCGTAAATTGCGAAGGTATCCGTCTGACCATTGGCGTTTGCGCCGTTGCGCGTCAGGCCGCCGGGATGAATGCTGCTGTCAGGATGATAAATATTTACCGCAGGTAACGTCACCGGATTAACGCCGTAGTTAGTCTGCGTTTCACGGGTAAATTCCACGCCGGTACTGACATCATGACCGATAGAAGCGGTATAGAACGTCGAGGTCAGGTTGGTCTGGTTGGTGAGAATTTTATTACTCACATCTTTAGTATTCGCCGTGCGTGACCAGGTCCAGCTATTCACATCGCTGGTGGGCTGGGTAATATTCGACGCCCCACCCATAATCGCCGTCATCAGGTAATCCTGCTTCACGCGCGACCAATGGGTAGTGTTGCGAATGGTGGTGTTATCGTTGATGTCGTGCTCAAAACGCATGGTAGCGGTGTCGGTGGTCGAATCGTCGTAATCGGAATCCGTGCCGTAAAAGTTATGCGTATCAACTTTTCCGGAATGATTCAGGGTCGCCGTTCCTGCAGATGGGGCAGAATAGCCCGGCAAACCGATGGTTGGAATGCCGCCGTCTGGCGTGTTGTGCTGGGTGACATGCAGATAATTAAGATACAAACGATTCGCTGTACCAAGGCCAAAAGCGACAGAAGGGGCGATGCCGTAACGCTCATTTTTGACTTTGTCGCGTCCGGCATCGTGCGTTTTTTCGCCCATCACATTCAGGCGCACCGCGGTGGTATCACCAATGACCTGATTGACGTCCAGCGTGCCGCGGCGGAACCAGGCGCTGCCAATACTGGCGGAGGCGTCAATGCCGGAATCATTGCGCGGCTGCTTGCTGATCATATTGATCGAGCCCGTCGGCGCGCTGCGCCCGTAGTCGGTGCCGGAAGGCCCTTTAATCACTTCGACCTGCTCGGTATTGAAGGTGTCGCGCGAGACGCTGCCGATATCGCGAATGCCATCAATATAAATACTGTTAGATGTATCAGCACCGCGCATATAAATGGCGTCGCCAGTGGTGGAGTTACCGTTCTCACCCGCAAAAAACGCACCCACGCCGGGGACGTTTTTGAGTGCGTCGGTAAGGTTGGTTGCGCCCTGATCTTTAATCACTTGTTCAGAAATCACCGTCATCGTGCGGGTAGTATCCGCTACCGGACGCGAGAATTTCGGATCTGCAGATTGTTGTGGCGCATAAAGCGAAGGCGTTGATGCTTCGACAACCAGCGTGTCATCCGCGTTAGTTTGCCCTTCGGCGGCGAGTGCCTGAGCCACAGGCGTGATGCCAATACAAAGACCGGCAAAGAACGTGAGCGAATGAAATTGTCTGGCAGGGAAATTGCGATTGTTTTCCATTTTGCAGGTGACTTTTTCTTATATGTTGAAATTTTCACTGCCACGAGAAAGCCTCTCTGCGGATGCGATGCCACTGTTAATCTCGTGATAGTGTTCGTGCAAGTGATAATAATTTTGATAAGCATTATCACTTGGCGCGATTTTCTATCACCCATTGCGCGAAAAAGAAATACATTTATTTACATTGCGTTCATATTTGATGTTTTTTGATTACAAAACAGGCGAAAACTGCATCCAGAGGCGAATGCAGTTACGTTGGTGGGGTTATTTGTAGATGGTTGCAGTACCGAACATCTGGTCATTTCCGCCTGCGGAATTAATGACATAACCTTTCGCGCCTTGTTCGCGCGCTTTTTCTGCCAGTTTATCCTCCAGATCGCTTAGGTTTGATGCGCCAGTTGCCGAAACGGTACCGGCGGGCCGTAGCTGACCGCTGTCCAGGTTACTCATCGGTTGCGCGGCATAAGCCGTGAGAGAGATTCCGCTCAGGACGGTGGCAATCAGTAGTGTGAGGCACTTTTTCATAATGACATCCTCATAAATACAACGGGTAGTGCCTGATAAGTGTAGGTCGCCTGGGCGATGAAAATGACGCAAAAAATTGACAGAGATACGCTTATTTTTTGAACGATATATTTTTACAAAATAAGACAAATCAATGACATGCATGATGCTGATTTTTATGATGAATTGCCATAAACCATAGCCATGTTAAGGTTTTTAGAAATGATAAACGCAGCCAGATATTTACCCTGTCGCGTTATGCGGGTATCTTACGCCGCTGCTTAAAGGAGAATGCTATGTCCGCCCAGAAACCGGGGTTGCATCCGCGCAACCGTCATCACAGCCGCTACGATCTCGCCACGCTTTGTCAGGTCAATCCTGAACTCAGGCAATTCCTCACGCTTACACCCGCCGGGGAGCAAAGCGTAGACTTTGCCAATCCGCTGGCGGTGAAGGCGCTCAATAAGGCGTTGCTGGCCCATTTTTACGCCGTAGCGAACTGGGATATCCCGGACGGTTTTCTCTGTCCGCCAGTACCGGGCCGGGCGGATTATATTCATCACCTTGCCGATTTACTGGCAGAAGCAAGCGGAACAATTCCAGTTAATGCCAGCATTCTGGATATCGGCGTTGGTGCGAACTGTATTTATCCGCTGATTGGCGTACATGAATATGGCTGGCGTTTTACCGGTAGTGAAACCAGCAGCCAGGCGTTAAGCAGCGCGCAGGCGATCATCAGTGCTAATCCGGGGCTTAATCGCGCCATTCGCCTGCGTCGGCAAAAAGAGAGCGGGGCGATTTTTAACGGAATCATCCATAAAAACGAGCAATACGACGCGACCTTGTGTAACCCGCCATTCCACGATTCCGCCGCTGCGGCGCGGGCAGGTAGTGAGTGTAAACGCCGTAACCTGGGGCTGAACAAAGACGATGCACTGAACTTTGGTGGCCAGCAACAGGAGTTGTGGTGTGAAGGCGGTGAAGTCACCTTTATCAAAAAGATGATTGAAGAGAGCAAAGGCTTCGCGAAGCAGGTGATGTGGTTTACTTCACTGGTATCTCGTGGTGAAAACTTACCGCCGTTGTATCGTGCCCTGACGGACGTGGGCGCGGTGAAGGTGGTTAAAAAAGAGATGGCCCAGGGGCAAAAGCAGAGTCGCTTTATTGCCTGGACCTTTATGAACGACGAGCAGCGCCGCCGTTTTGTCAATCGCCAGCGTTAAAGCGTTGGCTCCCCCGGCGGTAACGGTTCAGCCGGGGTCGCGCCCGGAGCAGGCAGCACCTGATAAGTCTGCACTGGCGCGCGAACGCCCGCCAGGTCGAAATGTTTTTTCACCTGGCTGTCGAGGGCAAAGCGTACCGTCCACTGTTTGAGTGGCAGCGTGGTGAACGAAACACGCAGTGTAAACGCGGTATTGCTTAAGCCGACAATCCCGGCAAAGTTCGGTTCACCAATAATCAGCCCGCGAATTTCTTCGTTTTCCATTAATTCCGCTACCGCATCTTTCAGTGCCTGATTGGCTTTATCAGCATCTTCATGGCGATCAACATCGTAGTTTGCCACTACCGAACCAATGCCGCGGACAAAGTTGGCAAAGGTGGTAATCGAAGACCACGGAATGATGTGGTACGCCCCGGTATCCTGGCGTACGCCCACGGAGCGAATCGACATCCGTTCCACAGTGCCGGTCAACGGCCCGATAGTCACCAAATCTCCAGTGTTCATGCCGTTTTCAAACTGAATAAATACCCCGGTGATAATATCTTTCACCAGCGTTTGCGAACCAAACGAGATAGCCAGACCTAATGCCCCGGCACCTGCCAGCAATGGCGCGATATTGACGCCGATTTCCGACAACACAATCATGATGGTGATGGTACTGATAATCACCGCCAGCGCGTTACGAAACAGCGTAAGCAGGGTACGCGTGCGGGCGCTGGGTAGCGGGCGGCCATGAATATCCGAAGCCAGCCGGTTTTCGATCAAACTGGCGAGCACCGTCCAGCCAACCGCCGAGAAGAAAAGAATGAGTGCGATACGGATCAGGATATCTACGGTTTTCTGCCCCGCGCCGTTTTGCAGCCAGTTCCAGAAATCGAACAATCCCCATGCGCTCAACAGCAGCATTACAGCCACGCAGACGGTCAGAATACGCGCCGTTTTCAGCGCCGCCGAAAGCCAGCCATTCAGCCGTTTTTGCAACTCCGGATAGTTACGCTGAGTATGTGGCGAGAGAGTGATGGTTTTTGCCAGCCAGCGGGAAAACATACCGGAAACAAATGCTGCGATACCAATAATCGCCAGGCTGCGCACTGTTGCACCCATCATAAATTTCAGGCTGTTGCCCGGATCGAACAACGAAAAGAAAAACAGCACGATAAAATAGGCGCTTGCCAGCCAGTGCCACACCAGCGCAAAGGCGCGGATAAACAGGCTGAAAAAGGCCAGCGAATGCTCCGCGAAGTTGAGCAAATGCTGGGTAATCTCTTTTTTATTACGAAAGATCAGGTACAACGCCCAGACGGTCATGCACAGCATAATGATGACGTTCGCCAGCGCACCTATCTGTACATTCACCTGATTAGAGATAATCGGCACGGCCACAATCAGGCCATAACCTATCAAACTGCTTAACCAGCTCAGGCGACGACTCCAGTAACGGGCGCTCTCGTCCTGTATCGTGAACGGGCGCAGCTCCGCCACATTTGGGCAAAAAATCAGGCGTAGTACAGCTTTGAAAAATTCAATCAGGGCAAAGGCGTTGAGAAACAAACTTTGTTGGAAAGCGATGGTGCGACTGCCTGCATTCAGGTTGTCGCTTAATACCTGGCCGACAAATAATGTCAGTGCCAGTAACAGCAGGTCGATAATAAACGCCCCGATAATCATCGCCGGAAGCTGCAGCCAGTTACTGCGCTCACGATTTTTTTGCCGCGCCCACTGACCCATTTTGCGATACAGCGGCAGTGCGCACAGGCGAATCAGCCAGTAAAAACCAAACACTAAAACCGCTAACATTGAAAAATGGGTCAGCGCATTGCTGAAGGTTTGTGGATTAAACGGCTTATGCGGGGAGCCGGTGATATTGCGATAAAGCTGCCCGAAGCGGGCGGAAAGGGCTTCACCATAATGGCGGCTGACTTCGGTGACCTTTTGCAGCACGGTTTGCTCTTCAACCAGCGTCGGCGGCACGATCTTCGGGACCGGTTCAGCAGGTGGCGTCGCGGCGACGGTGCGCAACTGGTCGATCAACTCTTTACGCGAGGTGTCATTATCCAGCACATCCGCCAGTGCGCCATAGGCCGCTTTTTTTTGTTCGATATCCGGTTCCGGGGCCGGTTCAGTCGTTGAGTCCGTTGTCGTTGTGGTTGTAACGCCGGGTATGGATACCGCGTGGGCAGGTGCGCCCAGCAGGCAGAAGAGGATGAACAGGATCCACCGCATGACTCCTCCAGTGAGAAAACAGAGCAAAAAGATAAGTATAGATGCTGGGGAAGGGGCGATTTTAAATGAGAGGAATCTGGTGTGCCTCCCTTTCGGGTGAAAGGGAGGAAGGGATATTAAGCAGGTTGCTGACAACGTGCGGGCTTTTTTGCCGGATGCGGCGTGAACGCCTTATCCGTCCTACAAGTTCATGCAATTTTAATAAGTTGCCAGATATCCTGTAGGCCTGATAAGCGTAGCGCATCAGGCAATGTGTCTTATTAAGAGACGTGCTGTAAAAATTCCTGCAAGCGCTGGCTCGGCGGATTTTTGATCAACACTTGTGGATCGCCATCTTCCGCAATCCGGCCTTTGTCGATAAAGATCAGGCGCGAAGCTACTTTCTCGGCAAAACCGATTTCGTGGGTCACGATCACCATCGTCATCCCTTCTTCAGCCAGATCTTGCATAACCTTCAGCACTTCATGGCGCAGTTCCGGGTCAAGAGCGGAAGTCGGTTCATCAAACAGCATCATTTTCGGCTTCACCGCCAGCGCGCGGGCAATCGCCACACGCTGCTGTTGACCACCAGAAAGTTCGGAAGGGTAGTGATGTGCACGTTCTGCCAGACCGACTTTCGCCAGCAGCTCACGCGCCAGTTTTTCCGCCTCTTCTTTGTTCGCGCCACGCACGCGTAGCGGGCCAAACATGACGTTTTCCAGCGCCGTCAGATGCGGGAAGAGGTAAAACTGCTGGAACACCATACCTGCTTCCTGGCGAATCAGGCGCTCGTCAACTTTCGGATCGTTAACCTTCAGGCCATCGACAATCAGATCGCCGGAGGTGATTTCTTCCAGTTTGTTGATGCAGCGCAGCAGGGTCGATTTACCGGAACCGGACGGCCCGATAATCACCACGACTTCGCCCTGGGCAATGTTCAAATCGATATTGTGCAGCACCTGGGTTGGGCCAAAGTGCTTGGAGACGTTTTTAAATTCAATCACAGGATTTTCATCCTTCTTTCCAGACGACGCAGAATAAAGCTCAGCACCAGGGTAATAATCAGATAGAACACCGCCACGGCGCTCCAGATCTCAAGGGCGCGGAAGTTACCGGCAATAATTTCTTGCCCCTGACGGGTCAGTTCCGCCACGCCGATAACAATAAACAGCGAGGTGTCTTTAATGCTGATGATCCACTGGTTACCCAGCGGCGGCAGCATACGACGCAGTGCCAGCGGTAAAATGACGTAGCGAATGGTTTCCCAACGTGAAAGACCGAGCGCCAGTCCTGCTTCACGAAAACCTTTGTGGATAGACAGCACCGCACCACGCGTGATTTCCGCAATGTACGCGCCGGAGTTGATCATGATGGTGACCACCGCCGCAGTAAATGGGTCGATGCGTAAGTCGTTAAACGCCATCGGCAGGGCAAAATAGATAAACATCACCTGGACGACGATAGGTGTGCCGCGGATCACTTCAATAAAGACCAGCGCGACGTGGTTGGCTATCCAACCACCGAAGGTGCGTGCAAAACCTGCCAGCAATCCGATTACCAGACCGCCAGCCAGACCGAGGACCGAAATCCACAGGGTCATTTTGGCACCTTCAATCAGAAGCGGAATGGCAGGCCAGATGGCACTCCAGTCAAACTGCATATGTTGTTCCTGTTACCGTGGTGTAAATAATCAAATTCAGGGTAATTAATGGCCCCGGAGCGGGTTTGCGCCCCTCACCCTAATCCTCTCCCCAGAGGGGAGAGGGAACTGCCAGTGCGCTTTACAGGTGTAGCGTTATTATTTCGGTTCAGTACCGAACCATTTTTTGTAGATTTCGTTGTAAGTTCCGTTCTCGCGCAGGGTTTTCAACGCGCCGTTGACTTTGTCACGCAGCTCGTCGCTACCTTTCGGGAACGCAATACCGTATTGCTGCGCTTCCAGAGAGTCACCTACCGCTTTGAACTGACCGTTACCGGCGGTTTTGATGAAGTACAGAATGTTTGGCGTATCGTGCAGAACGGCGTCTGCGCGGTTGGTGCCCAGTTCCATATAGGCGTTATCGATGTTCGGGAACTGACGCAGATCTTTAGTTTTGATGTTTGCTTTCGCGTAATCAACGGAGCCAGTACCGCTCTTCACAGCAACCACTTTCCCGTCGAGATCTTTCACGCTTTTCACATCGTTATTGTTAGCTTTCACCATCACTAACAGGCCGCTTTTGTAGTAGCCGTCAGAGAAATCGATCGCTTTTTTACGCTCGTCGGTGATGGTAATGCCCGCCAGCGCCAGATCGACGTTTTTGGTTTGCAGTGCCGGAATGATCCCACTGAAATCCATCGGCTTCAGTTCGTAATCCAGCTTCAGCTCTTTAGCGATGGCAGCCCACAGATCAACGTCAAAGCCCACATATTTATCGCCCTGTTTAAATTCAAACGGAACGAAGGCGGTATCCGTCGCGACAACTAATTTTTTATCCGCGGCATGAGAAGAAACCGCAAAAGCCAGGGTCAATGCAGCCAGTGAAACTTTTAATACAGACTTCATAGCATTTCCTTTTTTCTATCCACGGGACGATCCCCTGCGTGACATTCACATATATGAAAAAATCGTGCCAGTTTTGCAACTCATTGATTTTTCGAGATGCGGCAAAAACGTGATGCACGATTTATAGGGCAATACCCTGAAGATGCACCATTCTGGGGCACCAAACTGGTGCGCTAAAATTGTGCACTCAACACAGTGATTATTTAGCGTAAAACCTGATGAAAAAACAATCTTTATGTAACGATTGTGTGATGATGTGGATACAAAAAATTTACTTAATCAGCTGGGGATAGCAGATGGATGCACTAAATAAGTGCGTTGAGGCGGGCTGCAAAACAAAACGGCCTCCTGTCAGGAAGCCGCTTTTACCGTGTACTAAAGTTCTGCACCATCAGCGATGGATTTATTCGATGTTAGACTCGATAAACCACAGGAATTTATCCAGGTCGCGAGACGCGGCGGTCAGGATATCTGCGGTGTCGTCATCTTTCGCTTCGCCAATCGCTTTGCGTACGTCATTAGCGACGATTGCGTAACGGTCAGCCAGTTCTTTCAGGTGATCCTGAACGTTGTGGATGTCCAGCGGGTAACTTTTCAGCGGGGTTTTGCTGTTGATAACTTGAGTGGTCCCCAGAGCTACACCGCCTAGCTGCACGGCACGTTCTGCCATGGTATCCAGATGATCGATCAGTGCAGTGCGGAAGCCATCCAGCATTTCATGTACGGCAATGAAGTTAGCGCCGCGCATGTTCCAGTGCGCTTGTTTGGTAATCAAAGAAAGATCAATAAACTGGATAACCTGGCGATTCAGCAACTCTACTGTTGCTTTTTTCTCGCTGTCAGAGACATCGTTGCGGGTATAAAGCAGATTGGTCGCTTTTGATTTAACTAATTTAGCGGTACTCATAATTTCATATCCTCTTGATGTTATGTCCCAGTAATTAACGAGACTAAGTATAGCACCGGCTATGTGTTCCGCTATTCTGGCTGTTCCTATCACACTAATAGTGGTAACAAGCGTGAAAAACAAAACTAATAAAGATTCAATGAGTTAGATATATTGATAAGAACAATTCTTATTTATTTGCTCGCCAGGAATTTTCGGAATAAATATGCTTTTGCATAATTCGATATATAAAGACGGTGTAGAGGAAAAGTAGCGAGAAATTCTGCATGGTTATGCATAACCATGCAGAAATGTAAATTTAATTAATGTCTAATTCTTTTATTTTGCTCTCTTTGCGTACTGTCAGCGTAGAACCCATTGAAGCGGCGATGATAGCGCCGAGCGCCAGCAGCTGTATGGGTGTCAGTGTTTCTCCGAGGAAAATCATCCCGGAAACGGCAGCCAGCGCCGGTTCCATGCTCATCAGCGTACCAAATGTCCGTGTTGGCAAACGGGTGAGGGCAATCATTTCCAGCGAATAAGGCAGAGCGGTCGAGAGAATAGCGACCGCCAGACCCAATGGAATAACCGACCAGTGCCAGAGTGCTTCACCAGCCTGAAGCGCTCCAATTGGCACGAAAATTAACGCTGCAATCAACGAACCAATTGCCACCGTTGCAGGGCCATGTTCCACTCCTGCGCGTTGCCCACTTAAAATGTAAATAGCCCAACAAGCCCCGGCCTCCAGTGCCAGCGCACAGCCGGTTAAATCGACATGGGAAACGTCTTGCCCCAGAGGTAGCAGGAACCACAGACCAAGAACCGCCAGCACAACCCAGACGAAATCTACCGGGCGACGAGAAGAGAACAGCGCCACCGCCAGTGGTCCGGTGAACTCCAGCGCCACCGCAATACCCAGCGGTACCGTCTGAATAGAAAGATAAAAAAGATAATTCATCCCCCCCAGCGAAACGCCGTAAAACAACAGCGGTAATCGTTGCTCTTTGGCAAAGCGCAGTCGCCATGGCTTAAAGAACGCGATGAGGATCAGCGTTCCTAATGCCAGACGCAGCGCAGTGACACCCGGTGCGCCCACCAGAGGAAAAAGTGACTTAGCTAACGAAGCTCCACCCTGAATAGACGCCATGGCAACGAGCAATATGACTATTGGTAACCAGACCGGCATTTTACGTAATGAACCAGGCATCCTTTCTCCCACAAATATCTAGACTTAAGTAAAGCGTGGAGTGTACTGGATATACCCAATGCTGGTTGAGCATTTGTTGAAAAAATTTTCCCCCGTTTTGACTAAAATGCGCCAGGATTGATGGAATCATTAGTCTGGTGATTAGGAATAATCTGGATGAATGACAGGGAAAACATGCGTAATACTTACGCAGTTCTCTGAAAAAGTGATTTAAATTTAGATGGATAGCGGTGTATGGAAACGTTCTGTTACATGAAATGGCCCGTTAGACATCACAAATCGCGAAGAGTTTCCCATTAATTTTTGATATATTTAAAACTTAGGACTTATTTGAATCACATTTGAGGTGGTTATGAAAAAAATTGCATGTCTTTCAGCACTGGCCGCAGTTCTGGCTTTCACCGCAGGTACTTCCGTAGCTGCGACTTCTACCGTAACTGGCGGTTACGCACAGAGCGACGCTCAGGGCCAAATGAACAAAATGGGCGGTTTCAACCTGAAATACCGCTATGAAGAAGACAACAGCCCGCTGGGTGTGATCGGTTCTTTCACTTACACCGAGAAAAGCCGTACTGCAAGCTCTGGTGACTACAACAAAAACCAGTACTACGGCATCACTGCTGGTCCGGCTTACCGCATTAACGACTGGGCAAGCATCTACGGTGTAGTGGGTGTGGGTTATGGTAAATTCCAGACCACTGAATACCCGACCTACAAACACGACACCAGCGACTACGGTTTCTCCTACGGTGCTGGTCTGCAGTTCAACCCGATGGAAAACGTTGCTCTGGACTTCTCTTACGAGCAGAGCCGTATTCGTAGCGTTGACGTAGGCACCTGGATTGCCGGTGTTGGTTACCGCTTCTAATCACTTTGGTGATATAAAAAAATCCGCCTCTCGGGGCGGATTTTTGTTTTTAAGGTTTCGGGTCGAAAATATCGGTTCCGAGATGGTTGTAATCCACCTTCTGTAACTGGAAGTTGGTGATGTATATCGGCCCGGCTTTCTTCTCAGATATAAACGGGTATTTGATGTTAATTTCCTTCGCTTTAATTCCCGTCCACTGGGAGAAAAAGCCTAAGAAGTCATTGGCTGAGCGGCGGGCTTTAATCACACGATGCGCTTTATCGTCGCTGGAAATGACCATAAAAGGCACCTGGAAATTTTGCTGATATTTATCATCATGGGCAAGGTATTGCACGTCTTTGCCGCGCTCTTTAAAGGCCAGACCGTGGTCAGAAAAGTAAACCAGCGAGAAGCTGCTGCCGCTGTTGCGTAACTGATCGTACAGCTTGCGCAGTAAATCGTCCGTTTGCGTCATAGTATAGAGATAGCACGACGTTTCTTTCGATTGCACAAAAGTTTCATATTTGCCTTGTGTCCGGTCGCAGGCCTGCGGATGCGAGCCCATCAGATGCAGAACAATCAGCTGCGGTTGCGAGTGCTCTTGCGCCAGCACTTGAGCGGTCATATCCAGTAACGCTTCGTCTTTGGTGTTTTTATCTGCTTCAAAATTACCATCTTTAAGGAAGTACACTTCATCTGCTCGTTTGGCGATGCTGGCGATGGCGGTATCGTATTCGCCGATTTGGCCCTGGTTGGAAAACCACCAGGTCTGGAAGCCCGCGCGATTTGCCAGGGTGACAAAGTTATCCTGAAACTGTGGCTTGCCATCGACAACGCGATTGAGCGTTAAGCCAAGCGATTTCTGCGTGGAGCCACTGGCGGCAATGTAGTCAGCAAATATCAAACCGTTAACGCTGCTGGCAAACGGGGTATTGTCCCAGTGACCGCCAAAGGCACCGAGGGCATCGCGACGCGCGCTTTCACCGATCACCACCACATAGGTCTGATACTTCGGCTTAACGGCAGTGACCGTCCAGGTATCTTTCATTCCGGAAAGTTTTGCCATCCGTTCTTGCTCTTCAATCACCTCGTTATTATTGACGATGACATCCTTAGCAAAACGAAATACCGGATAGCCAGTATCTTTCAGTTTAAATACGCCACCCCAGGCCAGGTTTTGCACGGGAGCAACAAAAAATGTCGCCACACTGAATACCAGACACAGGCTGTCGAAGGTATTCCAGCGCGCTTTTTCATTCTCTTTTTTTCGCCTGATTGCTATTACGCCGAGCGCAAAAATAAATAAGCCGACCAGGTAGCTGTACCACGGAAAAATCGTCAGGATTTCGGTCGACTCTTCCATATTGGTGGAGTGCAATGCCAGCAATGTATTGAAATTAGGCGCGCCGTAGGCCTGAGCAAAAGGGAAATAGCAAGCCGCCACCAGCGAACTGACACCGACCAGAACTTTTTGTACGCGAGGCAATGTTCGCCATAGCAAAAGCAAAATAGCCGTAAACGCAGCGGTGTAGAGCAAACTGAAGGGATAACCTAAGCCGAGGTTAATTAATAGCGACTGTAAAAAGTAGAACGCAGTCCACGGGCTAAATACCCGGCTACGGGTAACAAGCGATTCTTTGAGGGTTAAATTCATATGCCACTATCGTAACAAACGCCATGTGCTTACCCTGGCGTCAAGGGTCAATACCTGCAAGAGTGCGTGAAGAGGGGAAAGGGGTCCGCATCCGCGAGCCGCAATATACGCAGGGCTGCAAGAAGATAGAGCGAGCCGCCGTTCAGGTCAACTACTGACGAACAAATCTTTTGCGAAGGGGATTGCAAATCCGACAAAAAGTGGGGTTTTTCAGACCAAAACGCGTTATGCCTGCATGAAAGCAGGAGTGAAGCGGCGTACCGCGACGCCGCTATTTATCGGAAGGTTTATCTTGCTGCGGTTTGTTGTTGACCATATCGCACAACATAGAGAGCAGCATTAACCGTACTTTAAAGGGAGAATGACTAAACACGCGCATACACCTCTTGAACTCATTCATAAGACCTCCTGACTTGCTAATCCCGTCGATCCTTGAGGGATGATTGCATTACATACAGATATAGCACAGGCTATATTATATAGCTATTGCTAAAACGTTAATTTTTTGTACCTTCGCAACTCTGGTTTACAATGTGCGCACGAAATGAGAACGCTATGTATGCGTCACCATAATGAGGAAGCACAATGAGTCGTCGCGCAGGTACGCCAACAGCAAAAAAAGTGACGCAGTTAGTGAACGTGGAAGAGCACGTTGAAGGGTTCCGCCAGGTCAGAGAGGCGCATCGGCGCGAGCTTATTGATGATTACGTTGAGCTGATTTCTGACTTGATCAGGGAAGTGGGGGAAGCTCGTCAGGTAGACATGGCTGCTCGTTTGGGAGTTTCGCAACCGACGGTGGCTAAAATGCTTAAGCGACTGGCAACCATGGGGCTGATTGAAATGATCCCCTGGCGAGGCGTGTTTTTAACGGCAGAAGGAGAGAAGCTGGCGCAGGAAAGCCGCGAGCGACATCAGATAGTCGAAAATTTCTTATTGGTGTTGGGCGTCAGTCCGGAAATCGCCCGTCGCGACGCGGAAGGCATGGAGCACCATGTTAGTGAAGAGACGCTGGATGCCTTTCGTTTGTTTACCCAGA
Source organism: Escherichia sp. WS1152 (assembly GCF_046487665.1). NCBI lineage: Bacteria > Pseudomonadati > Pseudomonadota > Gammaproteobacteria > Enterobacterales > Enterobacteriaceae > Escherichia > Escherichia sp. WS1152. Next base: position 132,953 of record NZ_JBJQJA010000001.1, read on the forward strand.
AACACGGTGCCAAATGAGCCTGCCTTTTTTACGCACGCTGCAAGGGGATCGTTTTTTTCAGTTATTAATTCTTGTTGGTATCGGATTAAGCTTTTTCGTGCCCTTTGCACCGAAATCCTGGCCTGCTGCTATCGACTGGCACACCATCATCACATTAAGCGGCCTGATGCTGCTGACCAAAGGTGTGGAGTTAAGCGGTTATTTTGATGTGCTGGGGCGCAAAATGGTGCGCCGCTTTGCTACGGAGCGTCGGCTGGCGATGTTTATGGTGCTGGCGGCGGCGCTGCTTTCTACCTTTCTGACCAACGATGTCGCGCTGTTTATTGTTGTTCCGCTGACTATCACGCTAAAAAGACTGTGTGAGATCCCGGTTAATCGGCTGATTATTTTTGAGGCGCTGGCAGTCAATGCTGGTTCGCTACTGACGCCAATTGGCAACCCGCAAAATATTCTTATCTGGGGACGTTCTGGTCTTTCGTTTGCCGGATTTATTGCCCAAATGGCACCGCTGGCTGGTGCAATGATGCTGACACTCCTGCTGTTGTGCTGGTGTTGTTTCCCTGGAAAGGCGCTGCAATACCATACGGGGGTGCAAACGCCGGAGTGGAAACCGCGGCTGGTGTGGAGTTGTCTGGGACTGTATATCGTCTTTCTGACGGCGCTGGAGTTAAAACAAGAGCTGTGGGGACTGGTGATTGTGGCGGTGGGCTTTGCGCTGCTGGCACGTCGCGTGGTGTTGAGTGTGGACTGGACGCTGCTGCTGGTGTTTATGGCGATGTTTATCGACGTCCATTTACTGATCCAGCTTCCAGCGTTGCAAGGCGTGTTGGGTAACGTGAGTCATTTATCTGAACCCGGGTTATGGTTAACGGCAATCGGTTTATCGCAGGTGATCAGTAACGTGCCGAGTACCATATTGTTGCTGAACTATGTGCCGCCGTCTTTATTACTGGCATGGGCGGTAAACGTAGGTGGCTTTGGGTTATTACCCGGATCGCTGGCAAATTTGATTGCGCTACGTATGGCGAACGATCGCCGCATCTGGTGGCGTTTCCATCTCTATTCAATACCGATGCTGTTGTGGGCGGCGCTGGTGGGATATGTTTTGTTGGTTATGATCCCGGCCTGGTAAGGTCTGGCAAATAAAAAAGGCGGATTATGAGTCCGCCTTTGTTTTACGTTTTGACGATTAATTCAGACGAACCGGCATCCCGGAGCGGTTTTTAATCGCTTCATCAAGAACAACCTGGTCAACATCTGGCTGACCGGTCACTGTCTGCACGCTCTTCGTCAGGGTAATTGGCACAATTTCCTGACCTTCAAACTGGGCTTCGGTGGTAGACAGCGGATTATGGACTTCAATATAACGGCTGCCGTCTGGCTCGGTGGTCGCTTTTACCGGCTCATCAATAAACTGTACGCGGGTACCGACCGGTACTTTCTCGAACAGGAATTTGATGTCTTCGTTACGCAGACGCACACAACCATGACTTACACGCAGGCCGATACCGAAGTTGGCGTTGGTGCCATGGATAGCATACAGGCGACCGATGTAGAGTGCATACAGCCCCATCGGGTTATCCGGACCTGCCGGAACGACAGCCGGAAGCGGTTCGCCCGCAGCGCGGTACTCTGCGTGCATTTTGGCGGTCGGCGTCCAGGTCGGGCCTGCTTTCTTACGCTCAACTTTGGTGGTCCAGTTGATAGGCGTATCTTTGCCTAACTGACCAATGCCGATCGGCAGCACGATAACGGTGTTGGTCCCTTTCGGATAGTAATACAGACGCATCTCTGCACTGTTAATGACGATGCCTTCATGAACGGTATCCGGCAGGATCAGCTGCTGCGGAATGTTCAGTACAGTACCGCCTTTCGGCAGGAAGGTATCCACACCCGGGTTCGCTTCCATCATATTGGAAAGCCCCATCTGGTACTCCGCGGCAAAATACTCCAGCGGCTGAGTGTTACCTTCAGGAATGGTGATCACCTGATTCTGACCAACCAGGCGACTCCCGTCGGTTGGCAGAGGATAAGTTACCGCAGAGGCGGTACTGCAAAAGCCGACAACAGCGAAGGCCGCTGCGAATAATGTTTTCAATTTCATATTCATGTTAAGCGAGATTTTGTGCCTGGCAGGCCATTGGGTTGAGAATATTAGAGTATTGGAAGCGCATTATAAGTTCATTCCAGCTCACAGTGAAATCAGATGTGTACGAAATCACATTTTTTGCCTTTGGCTTGAGTGTAGACCTTAAGCGAGGAGCAGGATCTTCTTTCAGACTTATGGCATAATGCGCGGTTTGTCATATCTCTTTTCAGGATACGCCTGTGTTAGTTTCCAGTAACGTCACCATGCAGTTCGGCAGTAAGCCGTTGTTTGAAAACATTTCCGTCAAATTTGGCGGCGGCAACCGTTACGGCCTGATTGGCGCGAACGGTAGTGGTAAATCCACCTTTATGAAGATCCTCGGCGGCGACTTAGAGCCGACGTTGGGTAACGTTTCCCTCGATCCCAACGAGCGCATTGGTAAGCTGCGTCAGGATCAGTTTGCCTTTGAAGAGTTCACTGTGCTGGATACGGTGATCATGGGGCATAAAGAGTTGTGGGAAGTGAAGCAGGAGCGCGACCGCATCTATGCTTTGCCGGAAATGAGTGAAGAAGACGGCTATAAAGTGGCCGATCTGGAAGTTAAATACGGCGAAATGGACGGTTACTCTGCGGAAGCTCGCGCCGGTGAATTGTTGCTTGGCGTGGGAATTCCAGTGGAACAGCACTACGGCCCGATGAGTGAAGTTGCTCCTGGCTGGAAGCTGCGTGTGCTGCTGGCGCAGGCGCTGTTTGCTGATCCGGATATTCTCCTGCTCGACGAACCGACCAACAACCTCGACATCGACACCATTCGCTGGCTGGAACAGGTGCTGAACGAGCGTGACAGCACCATGATCATCATCTCGCACGACCGTCACTTCCTTAACATGGTTTGTACCCACATGGCGGATCTGGATTACGGCGAGCTGCGCGTTTATCCGGGCAACTACGATGAGTACATGACGGCGGCGACCCAGGCGCGTGAACGTCTGCTGGCTGATAACGCCAAGAAGAAAGCGCAGATTGCTGAGCTGCAATCTTTCGTTAGCCGCTTTAGCGCCAACGCCTCGAAATCTCGCCAGGCAACTTCGCGCGCGCGCCAGATTGATAAAATCAAACTGGAAGAGGTGAAAGCCTCCAGCCGTCAGAACCCGTTCATCCGTTTTGAACAGGATAAGAAACTGTTCCGTAACGCGCTGGAAGTGGAAGGTCTGACCAAAGGGTTTGATAACGGTCCACTGTTTAAAAATCTCAACCTGCTGCTGGAGGTCGGTGAAAAACTTGCGGTACTGGGTACCAACGGCGTCGGTAAATCAACGCTGCTGAAAACGCTGGTGGGTGATCTGCAACCGGACAGCGGCACCGTAAAATGGTCTGAAAACGCGCGCATTGGTTACTATGCTCAGGACCACGAATATGAGTTTGAAAATGATCTGACCGTGTTCGAATGGATGAGCCAGTGGAAGCAGGAAGGCGATGACGAGCAGGCGGTACGCAGCATTCTCGGTCGTTTGCTGTTCAGCCAGGACGACATCAAAAAGCCAGCTAAAGTGCTTTCCGGTGGAGAAAAAGGGCGGATGCTTTTTGGTAAGTTAATGATGCAGAAGCCGAACATTCTGATCATGGACGAACCGACCAACCACCTGGATATGGAATCCATCGAGTCACTGAACATGGCGCTGGAACTGTATCAGGGCACGCTGATCTTTGTTTCACACGACCGTGAGTTCGTAAGCTCCCTGGCGACCCGCATTCTGGAAATCACCCCGGAACGCGTGATCGACTTTAGCGGTAATTACGAAGATTACCTGCGTAGTAAAGGGATCGAGTAAGTTATTATCCGTCACCCCGATACTGTCGGGGTGACGGCGGCTGATGACAAATGCAAAATAGCCTGATGCGCTACGCTTATCAGGCCTACGCAGTACCTGTAATATATTGAATCTGCAGGACTTTGTAGGCCAGATAAGGCGTTAACGCCGCATCAGGCATTAAGAAAGCGCACTTGTCAGCAATCTGAGTAACGTCGAATCGATTTTCTTAATCCCACATCAATTCACTTCCATTAATTCTCAAACATCCATGCCCAGTGCGCGCTTACCGTGAATGTTGAGGTCGGCAAGCGTAAAGCGTCCTTCCCAGTTTGTTTCATAGTCCTCGCGCGGGAAGTCGCCCGGCGATGCGCCTTTTTCCAGCGCCATTTTGACTTTGTGTGCATAAGCCCGATTTTTCTCGCACATTGGCGCAGCAGGGATATACATCACGTTGCCCCAACCCTGTTGATTTTCAACGGGGGCAACGGAATGGATGACGTCGCAGTGCCACCAGACGGAGTCTCCGGCTTCGAGTTTTGGAATGCTGGTTAACGCCTCAATTAACAGTGGATGCCATTGCTCTGATACCGGCAATACTCTTCCGGGCGCTACGCCGCACAGTTCATCCTCCGGCACATCATCAAGCAGCGGACGTAACAGTACGTACGCCATGGCTTCAGGAATGGGCACGACGTGCAGCAGCCCCTGACCAGGCAGCATATCAGAGAGCGCTGTCCAGCCCTGGAATGTCCGAAACACGGAACATTTGGTGGTGTTGTCCACCGTGTACTCTTCAACTTCCGTACGATGTGCCGCATGCCAGGGATCATATTGCGCCAGATTGCCATTAAAGACGTTGGCGAAAACGCGCTGATACGCTGGAAGCAGCCAGCGTTCCAGTGCCCCGGAGTCGGTATGCGCTCCAAGACCTTTGGAGGTCGTTCCGGGCGGACGGCGGCGGATACGGTCAGGGTAGATGACGCTCACATCCGGGTTAAACCATTGCTTTCCATCACTTTCAAATGTCCACAGACGATTGAGAAACGACTGCGCATTCGCCATTTCTTCACTCTGGCGAGCCTGCATTTGCGCCTGCGACCAGTAGATGGGGTAAATCTCGGGACGTGAAGCGCTGAGCGTCCCGAAGAAATTATCGCCGGGGCCTTTGTAGACCTCGTCAAAGCGGTTGCGGTCCAGATAGTCCAGCATCGACTGATCCCAGCCTAGCGCTTGTTCGCGGGGGAAATGGCCTTTTATCACCGCACAACCGCGACGTTTAATCTGTTCGCGCTGCTCTGCAGTAACATGACCTGCTTTGATATCGGCATAAGACAGCACCGGCCAGACGGCATCGCCCTGTGCTTTGAGTGCGTTGATTTCAGCCACTCGCGTGGCAATGTCATCGCTTAGCTGATTAAAGATCTGCTGGACGTCGCCAAGCTGCGCCCGCAGCGCGTGCTTCATCTGACGGATAGCTGCTTTGTGATCGGCAGGCAATGTGTCGCTGGTAAAAGTAGAAGCCATAACCACCTCGCATTAACTTTCATTCGAAACTATGCTGATTTGCATGTGACAATATAAGTTATAAATAAGTTAATGCAAGTTTAATGATTTGATGTGATGTACAGGATGTAAAAAGAAGGGATAACCGGAGCGCATGGCTCCGGTAGAGAGGTCAGCTGTTAAAAGGGGATGTGTTATCCAGTACAGCCTGAATCACATTCAGCGCGCCTTCATGATTATTATCATCGGTAGCGTAACGGGCGATTTGTTTAATGTTTTCCGCAGCATTGCCCATCGCAAAGGAATAACGCGCCATTTTCAGCATCTCCGCATCGTTACCGCTGTCGCCAATCGCTACCACATTTTGCGGTGACAGATCCCAGCGTTTCAGTAACCGCGAAATACCGTTTGCTTTATGTAGACCGGGAATAATCAGGTCGATAAAGCCAAAACCACTGGTGACGGGTTTCATAATGCCATCCAGCGCTATGTGCAGTTTGTCGATCACTAACGGGATTTGTTCATCCGGCAGGTTGAGCGAAAACTTGAACAGTACGTCGTCAATCTCCTGATAATCTTTTACAGGTTTCAGGCGATGGTAGTGTTTTGCCATCAGTGCGACGAATGCTTCGGGGGCGTTTTCGCTGACATATGCACTTTGCAGACCGCAGGCGACAAAATTGAGTTGCTTATCTTTTAGCAACTCGCCAATCACAATCCGCGATTCATGTCGGGTCAGTTCGCCGTGGAACAACTGCTTGCCATGTTCGTAAACCAGTGCGCCGTTTTCCGCGACAAAAGAGATCTCATCCTTTAGCTCAGGAAAGAACGAAATAAGCTGGTAATACTGATTACCGCTGGCGACAACGAACTCAATGCCGCGCTTTTTCAGTTCCTGATATTGCGCCATAAAACGTGGTTGGTTGTACGTTTTGGCGTCGTTAAGAAAAGTACCGTCCATGTCTGTGACGATAACTTTTACGCTCATAGGTGTGCTCCTGGCTCGAAAATGAAACCGTAACAGTGTAATAACAATGTGACGTAGAGCACAAATTATATTTCGAATGAAAGTAAGGATGAAATTGATGATGTGAATGATTTAGCCCGGCGGCGACGCCGCCGGGCTGAGAAGATTACAGCATATGTTCGGTACGGGCGATGATATCGTCCTGAGCTTCCGGTGACAGGGCGGTGAAGAAGGCGGAATAGCCCGCGACACGCACCACCAGATCCCGGTATTGATCCGGATGTTTTTTCGCCTCCAGCAATGTTTCGCGGGAAACGATGTTGTACTGAATATGCCAGCCTTTATGCACTTCAAAGAAGGTGCGCAGCAGGATCATCAGCTTCTGCTTATCAGATTCGTTCTCCAGTGTGGCTGGATTCAGTTTCTGGTTGAGCAACACGCCGCCGAGAATCGCTGCCGTAGGCAGTTTACCCACCGAGCCAATGACCGCAGTAGGGCCAAGATGATCAGTACCGGAAGCCGGGCTTGCGCCTTCTGCCAGCGGGGTATGCGCTTTACGTCCGTCCGGCGTTGCCATAGTCTGCGCGCCAAACGGTACGTTAGCGGAGATAGACGACGTACCCGCGTAATAGTTGCCGCCAACCGGACCACGACCGTAGCGTGGGTTATGGTACTGTTTCAGTTCGTCGATATAGGTCTGATAAGCGCGAGCCAGCAGCGTATCGACAGTATCATCGTCGTTGCCGTACTTCGGCGCACCGTTAATCAGCCGCTGACGCAGCTGCTCGTGAGTCAGGCCGTCGAAGTCATCTGCCAGTGCGGCAGCAAGCTGTTGCTGACCAATCGCGCCCTGTTCAAATACCAGTTTCTTCACGGCCGCCAGGCTGTTGCCGAGGTTGGCAATGCCAACCTGCAGGCCAGAAACCCAGTCATATTTCGCGCCGCCTTGCTTGATGCTTTTCGTTCGCTCAATACAGTCATCCACCAGCGCCGAGCAGAGAATATCGTGCACGTTCTCTTCCAGCATGGTGTCGACGACATATTCGATTTCGATTGATTTACGCGTGTAGTAACGGATTTGCGTATCCCACGCGTCCATCACTTCATCGAAGTTGTTGAAGTTACCTGCCGACAACGCTTTTTCTTGTGGCAGGAACACTTTGCCGCTGGTGGCATCACGCCCGCCTTCCAGCGCCGCCAGCATCACGCGGGCGAAGTTGATAAAGCTCATGCCGGTACAGCGATAGCCCCATTTGCCACCGACGGCGGTTTCGATACAACCAATCGCTGCATAGTCGTAAGCATCCTGCGGTTCAATACCGAGTTTAATAAATTCCGGGATGACTATTTCATCGTTGTTGAACGCCGGCATCCCGAAGCCGCAGCGGATCACCTGCACACAGGCGTCGAGGAAATCGTTACTCATACCCGCATGGTAACGCACGCTGAGGTTAGGCTGAGTCGAACGCAGGCGACCGCAGGATTCGAGGATCGCGTAAGAGAGTGGATTCACCGCATCCATTGGTTGACCATCAACCAGATTTTGCCCGCCAATGGTGACGTTCTGATACAGCGGACTTCCCGCAGAGGCTTTTGAGTGTGAGCCTGAGCGGATTTTGTTCACTTCCAGCAGTTTCAGCCAGCAGCTATGCAGCAATTCGATGGCGTGTTCGCGATCCAGTGTCTGGTTGAGTTCAACGTCGCGGCGATAGTACGGGTAGAGATACTGGTCCATACGACCAAACGATACTGAGTGACCGTTAGATTCGATCTGCAAAATCAACTGGATGAAGTAACACAGTTGCAGCGCCTGCCAGAAAGTCTGCGGCGGCTGGTGGGCGATAAGATCGCAGTTTTCTGCCATCGCCAGCAGTTCATCGCGACGGCTTTCGCGGGTTTCGGTCGCGGCCATTTCACGCGCCAGGGCAGCGAAACGTTCAATATGTTCACTGACTGCCACCAGCACGATATCAATCGCTTTCAGGAATTGCTCACCGTGTAAATCTTCCAGCACCGTCAGGTTGATGCGCGAGCGACGTTCCGCTACTTTCTCGCGCAGACCATCAAGCCCTTTTTCCAGCAGCAGCGGGAAATTGACCGCCAGGTGCGCATCGCCGGAGGTCATATTGCCTTCCGCTTTAATGATGCCGGTCGCCAGCAGACCTTTTTGCTCATCGGTAAACATGCCGTAGCAGCGATCCTGTACGGTCTGACCGCGCCACCACGGGCACACTTCATGCAGAACGCGTTTGTTCTCTTCGCTCACCGCAAAGCCAGCACCGGGACGATCTGCCAGATCATCAATCTCTTTTTCGATCCACGAGACAGTATATTCCGGGAAGATCGGCGCGGCGCGAACTTCGCTTGCCTGGTTGCCGATGATCAACTCATCGTGCTTGATCCAGATAGTGCGATTCGCCAGGTGATGTGCCAGCGCCAGCGCGCGACGTACAGGGATCGGCTTATCGAGATGTTGTTGATACATCTCGGTATAGTGCTGCGCGCGCTCGGTACAAACCGGCGGTTTCACAATATGCACCAGTGCATTTTTGTGCGCTTTAATGCGGTCGCTGAGCGTGTCCAGTTTCAATGTGGTCATGGTTGTTATCCTCGTAAGGTCGCGGTTAACCCTTTCTGGCAGGCATACTGCTGGGCAAAGTCGAGCAGTTCTGGCGCATCAAGCGGTTTTTCCGGGGCGTCATAGGGCAGATTAAGTAAGTGATATTTGTTGATGCCCAGCGTGTGGTAGGGCAGGAAATGGATTTCGCCAACGTGCAGCTCGTCGGCGACAAAATCGGTAATGGCTTTTACAGAGGTTTCGTCGGCATTAAAGCCCTGAATCAGTGGCACGCGGATAATGATTTTTTTGCCCGCTGCGGCGAGTTTTTTCAGATTATCCAGCACCCTGGCGGCGTTACCGTCGGTCCACTGTTTAAACGGCGCGTCGGCAACGTGTTTTAAATCGGCAAGAAACAGATCGATATAGGGCAGAGAAGGGGCGATATATTTCCACGGCACATGCAGACAGGTTTCTACCGCAGTATGAATGCCGGCCTCGTGGCTGGCTTGCAGCAGCGCCGTCGCCATTTCCGGCTGCATAAAGGGTTCACCACCCGAAAGCGTTAAGCCTCCGCCGCTGCGATCGTAAAACGGTTTATCGCGCAAAACGGTCGCCATGATCTCCTCAACGCTTTTCACTTCACCACACACGGTTAATGCCTGTGTCGGGCAGCAGTCGGTTAACGCCGTCAGATGCTCCGGGGTTAACTTTTCCCGATGAATAAGCAAACCATTCAGCGCGCGCTCAATCACTTCCGGCGCTGCCTTAGCGCACAGCTCGCAGCCTTCCAGACACAGTCGTGCGTCATACAGCAGATCCTGCGTGCGGGCGCGGCTTTCCGGGTTCTGACACCAGCGGCAGCCCAGCGAACAGCCTTTAAGAAATACGACCGTGCGGATACCGGGGCCATCATGGGTCGAGTAGCGCTGAATATTGAAAATCATAGTTGCCTCTCTGTTTCGTTCAAACATTAAAATACTTTCGAATGAAAGTTAGATTGATGTGCGTCAACTGTTCAGAGAGTTTTCCCGTGATAGTCTACATTCAGACAAAAAGTACATTTTGAGGATGGTTATGGAACTGTATCTGGATACTTCAGACGTTGTTGCGGTGAAGGCGCTGTCACGTATTTTTCCGCTGGCGGGCGTGACCACTAACCCAAGCATTATCGCCGCGGGTAAAAAACCGCTGGAGGTTGTGCTTCCGGAACTTCATGAAGCGATGGGCGGTCAGGGGCGTCTGTTTGCCCAGGTAATGGCTATCACTGCTGAAGGGATGGTGAATGACGCACGTAAATTGCGTTCTATTATTGCGGATATCGTGGTGAAAGTTCCGGTGACCGCCGAGGGGCTGGCAGCGATTAAGATGTTAAAAGCGGAAGGGATTCCGACGCTGGGAACCGCGGTATATGGCGCGGCACAAGGGTTGCTGTCGGCGCTGGCAGGTGCGGAATATGTTGCGCCTTACGTTAATCGTATTGATGCTCAGGGCGGTAGCGGCATTCAGACTGTGACCGACTTACACCAGTTATTGAAAATGCATGCGCCGCAGGCGAAAGTGCTGGCAGCGAGTTTCAAAACCCCGCGTCAGGCGCTGGACTGCTTACTGGCAGGATGTGAATCAATTACTCTGCCACTGGATGTGGCACAACAGATGATTAGCTATCCGGCGGTAGATGCCGCTGTGGCGAAGTTTGAGCAGGACTGGCAGGGAGCGTTTGGCAGAACGTCGATTTAACCGGACGTTCTGCATCCTCATAAATTGCTGATGACGTGGCGGAGTGCCGCGTCTTATCAGGCCTGAAGGTGGCAATTACTGCCCGCACACCTCACACCCCGGATTACTCATCAGTTTCATTTCGCGAAACTGACAGGTCATCGCATCGTACATGACGATTTTGCCGCTGGCCGGTTTGCCATAACCTGCCAGCAGTTTGATCGCTTCCATTGCCTGCAACGAACCAATCACGCCGATCAACGGTGCCATCACGCCTGCTTCAACGCAGGTTAACGCGTTCTCGCCAAACAAACGGCTAAGGCAGCGATAGCAAGGCTCGCCGTCCTGATAAGTGAAGACCGTGATTTGACCTTCCATACGAATTGCCGCGCCGGAAACCAGCGGCACCTTCGCGGCAAAACAGCCTGCGTTCAGTTGATTACGTACCGCAACGTTATCCGTACAGTCGAGCACCAGATCGTGTTCAGCAATCAATGCTGCAAGTTCTGCGTCATCCAGCAGTGCATTGACTGGCGTAATCGCGATATGTGGGTTGATCCGCGCCAGGGCGTCACGGGCGGATTCCACCTTCGGTTGCCCGACCGTAGCATCACTGTGCAGCGTCTGGCGTTGCAGATTCGAGAGCGAAACCGTGTCGAAGTCGAGCAGCGTCAGGTTGCCGACACCGGCGCTTGCCAGATACTGCGAGGCTGCGCAGCCGAGTCCACCGAGGCCGACTACCAGCACACGAGAATCTTTTAGCGCCTCCTGACCGTCAAAATCAAAACCGCGCAGAATGATTTGCCGGTTGTAGCGCAGCATCTCCTGATCGCTGAGTTCCGCCATTACAGGCCTCCGAACAACGCGTTAAACGGTTCTACTTCCACCCATTCGCCCACTTCCACATTGCCGCGATCGCGTTCCAGTACGATAAAGCAGTTGCCGAGGCTAAAGGAGCTAAATATATGTGAACCCTGATGTCCGGTGGTCGTCACTTCCAGTTCGCCATCGGCGTTGCGTTGCAGCACGCCGCGCTGGAAATCAAGGCGACCTGGCGTTTTTTTCAGGCGGGACGCTGTGCGTACGCGCTGGCGCGCGGGCAGGCCGCTGGCGGTGTTGCCGCTTAGTTTTGCCAGCAAAGGCTGTACCAGTTGATAGAAGGTCAGCGTCGCTGAAACCGGGTTGCCCGGCAGGCCGCAGAACCAGCTATTGCTGAGTTTACCGAACGCGAACGGTTTACCTGGTTTAATCGCCAGCTTCCAGAAGGCGATCTCCCCCAGCTCTTCAAGAATCGTTTTGGTGTAATCCGCTTCACCCACTGAAACACCGCCGGAACTGATCACCACATCCGCCTGGCTGTCGGCTTCAATAAATGCGGCGCGCAGGGCATGGGGATCGTCGCGGATAATCCCTAAGTTGATTACCTCGCATCCCAACTGTTCTAACATCAGGTGTACGGCGAGACGGTTGGTATCGTAGATTTGGCCGTCGCCCAGCGGCTGACCGGGCAACTGGAGTTCATCACCGGTAGAAAAAAGCGCCACTCGCACTTTACGAATCACCGGAACTTCGGCAATCCCCAGTGAAGCAATTACTGGCAGCTCTGCGGTAGTCAGGCGAGTCCCCGCCGGGAAAACAACCGCACCTGCAGAGATATCTTCACCGCGACGGCGAATATTTTGCCCGCTACGCACTTCAGCAGTAAAACGCACGCCATTGTCCGTTTGTTCAGTCTGCTCCTGCATCACCACCGCTTCGCAGCCTTCCGGCACCGGCGCACCGGTCATAATACGAATGCAGGTACCCGCAGGCCATTCACCATGGTACGGCTGACCGGCAAAGGATTTACCGGCAACGGGCAGCGGTTGCCCGGAGGCAATATCGGCTAAACGCACCGCGTAGCCGTCCATTGCGGAGTTATCAAACCCCGGAACATCAAGCGGCGAAACGACATCGCTCGCCAGAATACGACCAAAACACTGTACCAGTGGCAGCGTTTCCTGGGCGGTCAGTGGGGTGACGCGAGAAAGCATCTCATTAAGCGCGGTGTCGAGCGACATCAATCCGGTGGTAAATTCCATGAAAACACTCCTGCGGAGGCAAAATCGAATTTGCCTATTATGTCAGAAAAACGCCACAGACTGTATGCCACCTCGGGCGTAGCGCTGGGTCCTGCCTTTACATGCCATATCCATCTTTCTATATTCAAAAATTGAATGAGTAATTCATAAAAATTCTGATATTTATAGCAAAAGTGGCGAGCCACCCTTAATGGACGAATACTATGGGCAAAGCAGTCATTGCAATTCATGGTGGCGCAGGTGCAATTAGCCGCGCGCAGATGAGTCTGCAACAGGAATTACGCTACATCGAGGCGTTGTCTGCCATTGTTGAAACCGGGCAGAAAATGCTGGAAGCGGGCGAAAGTGCGCTGGATGTGGTGACGGAAGCGGTGCGTCTGCTGGAAGAGTGTCCACTGTTTAACGCCGGAATTGGCGCCGTCTTTACGCGTGATGAAACGCATGAACTGGACGCCTGTGTGATGGATGGTAACACCCTGAAAGCCGGTGCGGTGGCGGGCGTTAGTCATCTGCGTAATCCGGTTCTTGCCGCCCGGCTGGTGATGGAGCAAAGCTCGCATGTGATGATGATTGGCGAAGGGGCAGAAAATTTTGCGTTTGCTCATGGCATGGAGCGCGTCTCACCGGAGATTTTCTCCACGCCTTTGCGTTATGAACAACTAATGGCAGCGCGCGAGGAAGGGGCAACAGTCCTCGACCATAGCGGTGCGCCACTGGATGAAAAACAGAAAATGGGCACCGTGGGGGCCGTGGCGTTGGATTTAGACGGCAATCTGGCGGCAGCCACGTCCACGGGCGGAATGACCAATAAATTACCCGGACGAGTTGGCGATAGCCCCTTAGTGGGTGCCGGATGCTACGCCAATAACGCCAGTGTGGCGGTTTCTTGTACCGGCACGGGCGAAGTCTTCATCCGCGCGCTGGCGGCATATGACATCGCCGCGTTAATGGATTACGGCGGATTAAGTCTCGCGGAAGCCTGCGAGCGGGTAGTAATGGAAAAACTCCCTGCGCTTGGCGGTAGCGGTGGCTTAATCGCTATCGACCATGAAGGGAATGTCGCGCTACCGTTTAACACCGAAGGAATGTATCGCGCCTGGGGCTACGCAGGCGATACGCCAACCACCGGTATCTACCGTGAAAAAGGGGACGCCGTTGCCACACAGTGATGAACTTGATGCCGGTAATGTGCTGGCGGTTGAAAATCTTAATATTGCCTTTATGCAGGACCAGCAGAAAATAGCTGCGGTCCGCAATCTCTCTTTTAGCCTGCAACGCGGTGAGACGCTGGCAATTGTTGGCGAATCCGGCTCCGGTAAGTCAGTGACTGCGCTGGCATTGATGCGTCTGTTGGAACAGGCGGGCGGTTTAGTACAGTGCGATAAAATGCTGTTGCGGCGGCGCAGTCGTGAAGTGATTGAACTTAGCGAGCAGAGCGCTGCACAAATGCGTCATGTGCGCGGTGCGGATATGGCGATGATATTTCAGGAGCCGATGACATCGCTGAACCCGGTATTTACTGTGGGTGAACAGATTGCCGAATCAATTCGTCTGCATCAAAACGCCAGTCGTGAAGAAGCGATGGTCGAGGCGAAGCGGATGCTGGATCAGGTACGCATTCCGGAGGCACAAACCATTCTTTCACGTTATCCGCATCAACTCTCTGGCGGGATGCGCCAGCGAGTGATGATTGCGATGGCGCTGTCATGCCGCCCGGCGGTGCTGATTGCCGATGAGCCAACCACCGCGCTGGATGTCACTATTCAGGCGCAGATCCTGCAATTAATCAAAGTATTGCAAAAAGAGATGTCGATGGGCGTTATCTTTATCACTCACGATATGGGCGTGGTGGCAGAGATTGCCGATCGGGTACTGGTGATGTATCAGGGCGAGGCGGTGGAAACGGGTACCGTCGAACAGATTTTTCATGCACCGCAACATCCTTACACCCGTGCGCTGTTAGCTGCTGTTCCGCAACTTGGTGCGATGAAAGGGTTAGATTATCCCCGACGTTTCCCGTTGATATCGCTTGAACATCCAGCGAAACAGGAACCCCCCATCGAGCAGAAAACGGTGGTGGATGGCGAACCTGTTTTACGGGTGCGTAATCTGGTCACCCGTTTCCCTTTGCGCAGCGGTTTGTTGAATCGCGTAACGCGGGAAGTGCATGCCGTTGAGAAAGTCAGTTTTGATCTCTGGCCTGGCGAAACGCTATCGCTGGTGGGCGAGTCTGGCAGCGGTAAATCCACTACCGGGCGGGCGTTGCTGCGCCTGGTCGAATCGCAGGGCGGCGAAATTATCTTTAACGGTCAGCGAATCGATACCTTGTCACCCGGCAAACTTCAGGTATTGCGCCGCGATATTCAGTTTATTTTTCAGGACCCTTACGCTTCGCTGGACCCACGTCAGACCATCGGTGATTCGATTATCGAACCGTTGCGTGTACACGGTTTATTGCCAGGTAAAGAAGCGGTTGCACGCGTTGCGTGGTTGCTGGAGCGCGTGGGCCTGTTACCTGAACATGCCTGGCGTTACCCGCATGAGTTTTCCGGCGGTCAGCGCCAGCGCATCTGCATTGCTCGCGCGTTGGCATTGAATCCAAAAGTGATCATTGCCGACGAAGCCGTTTCGGCGCTGGATGTTTCTATTCGCGGGCAGATTATCAACTTGTTGCTCGATCTCCAGCGTGATTTCGGCATTGCGTATCTGTTTATCTCCCACGATATGGCTGTGGTAGAGCGGATTAGTCATCGTGTGGCGGTGATGTATCTCGGGCAAATTGTTGAAATTGGTCCACGGCGCGCGGTCTTCGAAAACCCGCAGCATCCTTATACGCGTAAATTACTGGCGGCAGTTCCGGTCGCTGAACCGTCCCGACAACGACCGCAGCGTGTACTGCTGTCGGACGATCTTCCCAGCAATATTCATCTGCGTGGCGAAGAGGTTGCACCCGTCTCGTTGCAATGCGTCGGGCCGGGGCATTACGTCGCACAACCACAATCAGAATACGCATTCATGCGTAGATAACATTCAGGCGGAGAATAAAATGGCAAGAGCTGTACACCGTAGTGGGTTAGTGGCGCTGGGCATTGCGACAGCGTTGATGGCATCTTGTGCATTCGCTGCCAAAGATGTGGTGGTGGCGGTAGGATCGAATTTCACCACGCTCGATCCGTATGACGCGAATGACACGTTATCTCAGGCCGTAGCGAAATCGTTTTACCAGGGGCTGTTCGGTCTGGATAAAGAGATGAAACTGAAAAACGTGCTGGCGGAGAGTTATACCGTTTCCGATGACGGCATTACTTACACCGTGAAATTGCGGGAAGGCATTAAATTCCAGGATGGCACCGATTTCAACGCCGCAGCGGTGAAAGCGAATCTGGACCGGGCCAGCGATCCGGCAAATCATCTTAAACGCTATAACCTGTATAAGAATATTGCTAAAACGGAAGCGATCGATCCGACAACGGTAAAGATTACCCTCAAACAGCCGTTCTCAGCGTTTATTAATATTCTTGCCCATCCGGCGACCGCGATGATTTCACCGGCAGCGCTGGAAAAATATGGCAAGGAGATTGGTTTTCATCCGGTGGGAACCGGACCGTATGAACTGGATACCTGGAATCAGACTGATTTTGTGAAGGTGAAAAAATTCGCGGGTTACTGGCAGCCAGGATTGCCCAAACTGGACAGCATAACCTGGCGTCCGGTGGCGGATAACAACACCCGCGCGGCAATGCTGCAAACCGGTGAAGCGCAGTTTGCTTTCCCCATTCCTTACGAGCAGGCCGCACTGCTGGAGAAAAACAAAAATATCGAGTTGATGGCCAGTCCGTCAATTATGCAGCGTTATATCAGTATGAACGTGACGCAAAAGCCATTCGATAACCCGAAGGTCCGTGAGGCGCTGAATTACGCCATTAACCGTCCGGCGCTGGTGAAAGTGGCCTTCGCGGGCTATGCAACGCCAGCTACTGGTGTGGTACCGCCGAGTATCGCCTACGCGCAAAGTTATAAACCGTGGCCTTACGATCCAGTGAAAGCGCGCGAATTACTGAAAGAGGCGGGATATCCCAATGGTTTCAATACCACGCTGTGGTCGTCACATAACCACAGCACCGCGCAGAAAGTGCTGCAATTTACCCAGCAGCAGTTAGCGCAGGTCGGGATTAAAGCCCAGGTGACTGCGATGGATGCCGGACAGCGGGCGGCAGAAGTTGAAGGTAAAGGGCAAAAAGAGAGCGGCGTGCGGATGTTCTACACTGGCTGGTCGGCTTCAACCGGCGAAGCGGACTGGGCACTATCGCCGCTGTTTGCCTCGCAGAACTGGCCACCGACGCTGTTTAATACCGCGTTTTACAGCAATAAACAGGTGGATGACTTCCTGGCTCAGGCACTGAAAACTAATGATCCGGCGGAAAAGACCCGCTTGTATAAGGCGGCGCAGGATATCATCTGGCAAGAGTCGCCGTGGATCCCGCTGGTGGTAGAAAAACTGGTGTCGGCACACAGTAAAAACCTGACCGGTTTTTGGATCATGCCAGACACCGGCTTCAGCTTTGAAGACGCGGATTTGCAATAAGCAACGCAGGGAGTGGAATGCTTAATTACGTTATCAAACGATTACTGGGGTTGATTCCGACGCTGTTTATCGTCTCGGTGCTGGTGTTTTTATTTGTGCATATGCTGCCCGGCGATCCGGCGCGATTGATTGCCGGGCCCGAAGCTGATGCGCAGGTTATAGAACTGGTGCGTCAGCAGCTGGGGTTGGATCAGCCGCTGTATCACCAGTTCTGGCACTATATCAGCAATGCTGTGCAGGGGGATTTTGGCCTGTCGATGGTGTCGCGTCGTCCGGTTGCCGATGAGATTGCCAGCCGCTTTATGCCAACGCTGTGGCTGACCATAACCAGTATGGTCTGGGCGGTGATATTTGGTATGGCGGCGGGAATTATCGCCGCCGTCTGGCGTAATCGTTGGCCGGATCGATTGAGTATGACCATTGCGGTGTCGGGGATCTCGTTTCCGGCATTTGCTCTGGGGATGCTTTTAATTCAGGTATTCTCCGTTGAACTGGGCTGGCTGCCTACCGTGGGAGCAGACAGTTGGCAGCACTACATTTTACCCTCCCTGACGCTCGGCGCGGCAGTGGCCGCCGTGATGGCGCGCTTTACCCGCGCGTCGTTTGTCGACGTTTTAAGCGAAGATTATATGCGTACCGCGAGGGCGAAAGGGGTGAGCGAAACCTGGGTTGTCCTCAAACACGGGCTACGTAACGCGATGATCCCGGTAGTGACCATGATGGGCTTACAGTTTGGCTTTTTGCTCGGTGGTTCTATCGTGGTGGAGAAAGTTTTCAACTGGCCCGGACTTGGACGCTTACTCGTTGACTCCGTAGAAATGCGCGATTACCCGGTGATTCAGGCGGAAATTCTGCTTTTCTCGCTGGAATTTATTCTTATCAACTTAGTGGTGGATGTGCTTTACGCCGCCATTAACCCGGCTATCAGGTACAAGTAAGGATGCGACTATTTAACTGGCGACGTCAGGCGGTGTTAAACGCCATGCCACTGGTCAAACCTGACCAGGTACGTACACCGTGGCATGAATTCTGGCGACGATTTCGCCGTCAGCATATGGCGATGACCGCCGCATTATTCGTTATTTTATTGATTATGGTGGCCATTTTTGCACGCTGGATCGCTCCCTATGACGCCGAAAATTATTTTGATTATGACAATCTGAATAACGGACCTTCTTTGCAGCACTGGTTTGGCGTCGATTCACTGGGGCGCGACATTTTCAGCCGTGTCCTGGTTGGTGCGCAAATCTCGCTGGCTGCGGGCGTGTTTGCCGTGTTTATCGGTGCGGCGATAGGGACGTTGCTGGGCTTGCTGGCTGGATATTATGAAGGCTGGTGGGATCGGCTGATCATGCGCATTTGCGATGTGCTGTTTGCCTTCCCGGGTATTTTACTGGCGATCGCTGTTGTTGCGGTGTTGGGAAGCGGCATTGCTAACGTGATTATTGCAGTCGCCATTTTTTCCATCCCCGCGTTTGCCCGCCTGGTGCGCGGCAACACGCTGGTGTTGAAACAGCAAACCTTTATTGAGTCAGCACGCAGTATTGGTGCCAGCGATATGACCATTTTATTGCGTCATATCTTGCCTGGGACCGTCTCGTCTATCGTGGTGTTTTTCACCATGCGCATTGGCACTTCGATTATCTCTGCCGCCAGCCTGTCATTTCTCGGCCTCGGTGCGCAGCCGCCGACACCAGAGTGGGGAGCAATGCTCAATGAGGCTCGAGCGGATATGGTTATCGCGCCGCATGTCGCTGTTTTTCCGGCCCTGGCTATTTTTCTGACTGTACTGGCGTTCAATTTGTTGGGCGATGGTTTACGCGATGCGCTGGATCCGAAAATTAAAGGATAGTTACGTTTGAATATTGCTTGAAAGAGTAATCACCTCACAGGAAATTATTGCCCTAAGCAAGTGTTGTAACTTTCTGCTGATTTTGTAGAATCGGGTAATTTGGTTAAAAGCCGCAGCAAGGGACTGTTTTTGCAGCGGCACAGCGTTCAGACAGTTATTTTGTTAAATGTATTAACATGCTGAGTTTATACGAAAAGATAAAGATAAGGCTGATAATTTTATTTTTATTGGCAGCACTGTCATTTATTGGCCTTTTTTTCATCATTAACTATCAACTGGTATCGGAACGCGCGGTAAAACGTGCCGATAGCCGCTTTGAACTTATTCAGAAAAACGTTGGCTATTTCTTTAAAGATATTGAACGTTCGGCCCTGACATTAAAGGACTCACTGTATTTATTAAAAAATACAGAGGAGATTCAACGCGCTGTGATCCTGAAAATGGAAATGATGCCATTTTTAGACTCGGTGGGACTGGTACTTGATGATAATAAATATTATCTCTTTTCGCGGAGGGCGAACGATAAAATCGTTGTTTATCATCAGGAACAAGTAAATGGACCGCTTGTCGACGAGTCAGGGCGGGTTATTTTTGCCGATTTTAACCCATCGAAACGACCGTGGTCGGTGGCTTCAGATGACTCTAACAACAGCTGGAATCCGGCATACAATTGCTTTGATCGTCCGGGTAAAAAATGTATCTCTTTTACGCTACGCATCAACGGCAAAGATCACGATTTGTTAGCGGTGGATAAAATTCATGTCGATTTAAACTGGCGATATCTGAACGAGTATCTTGATCAAATCAGCGCTAATGATGAAGTTCTATTTTTGAAACAAGGCCATGAGATCATTGCCAAGAATCAACTCGCTCGTGAAAAACTGATTATTTATAATAGCGAAGGTAATTATAATATTATTGATTCTGTCGATACTGAATATATCGAAAAAACATCAGCGGTGCCAAATAACGCATTATTCGAAATCTATTTTTATTATCCGGGCGGTAATTTATTGAACGCATCAGATAAACTTTTTTATCTGCCGTTTGCGTTCATTATTATCGTATTGCTGGTGGTTTATTTACTGACCACTCGTGTGTTCCGTCGGCAATTTTCTGAAATGACAGAGCTGGTTAATACGCTGGCGTTTTTGCCTGACTCAACGGATCAGATCGAGGCTCTGAAAATTCGCGAAGGCGATGCGAAAGAGATTATCAGCATCAAAAATTCGATCGCGGAAATGAAAGATGCCGAAATTGAACGGTCAAATAAATTGCTCTCACTGATCTCTTACGATCAGGAAAGTGGGTTTATTAAAAATATGGCGATTATTGAGTCCAACAATAATCAGTATCTGGCTGTGGGGATCATCAAACTGTGTGGTCTGGAAGCCGTGGAAGCGGTGTTTGGTGTTGATGAACGCAATAAAATCGTCAGGAAATTGTGTCAGCGAATTGCCGAGAAATATGCACAATGCTGCGATATCGTGACATTCAATGCCGATCTCTATTTACTTCTGTGTCGGGAAAATGTACAGACATTTACCCGTAAAATAGCGATGGTAAACGATTTTGACAGCAGCTTTGGCTACCGCAATCTGCGCATCCATAAGTCTGCCATTTGTGAACCTTTGCAGGGGGAAAACGCCTGGAGTTACGCAGAAAAACTGAAACTGGCGATTTCCAGTATCCGTGACCATATGTTCTCCGAGTTTATTTTCTGTGATGACGCGAAACTCAACGAAATAGAAGAGAATATCTGGATTGCGCGTAATATTCGCCATGCAATGGAAATTGGCGAACTATTCCTCGTCTATCAACCGATCGTTGATATTAACACCCGCGCCATTCTGGGCGCGGAGGCGTTGTGCCGTTGGGTGTCTGCGGAGCGGGGGATCATTTCACCGCTGAAGTTCATTACCATTGCTGAAGATATCGGGTTTATCAATGAGCTGGGTTATCAGATTATTAAAACGGCAATGGGTGAATTCAGACATTTTAGTCAGCGTGCGTCGCTGAAGGATGATTTCTTACTGCATATTAATGTTTCGCCCTGGCAGTTAAACGAACCACACTTTCATGAGCGTTTTACCACCATTATGAAAGAAAATGGCCTGAAGGCGAACAGCCTCTGTGTTGAGATCACTGAAACCGTAATCGAACGAATTAATGAACATTTTTATCTCAATATTGAACAATTGCGTAAACAAGGGGTACGGATATCGATTGATGACTTTGGCACCGGTTTGTCAAACCTGAAACGTTTTTATGAAATTAATCCAGACAGCATAAAGGTGGACTCGCAATTTACCGGCGATATTTTCGGTACTGCGGGAAAAATTGTGCGCATTATTTTCGACCTGGCACGCTATAACCGGATCCCGGTGATTGCGGAAGGCGTAGAGAGCGAAGACGTTGCGCGCGAATTAATCAAATTAGGATGTGTTCAGGCTCAGGGGTATCTGTACCAGAAACCCATGCCATTCTCCGCCTGGGATAAAAGTGGAAAATTAGTAAAAGAGTAGTTTACGTATGTCCAGAATCAATAAGTTCGTACTTACAGTCAGTCTGCTGATTTTTATCATGATTTCAGCAGTTGCCTGCGGGATCTACACTCAAATGGTAAAGGAACGGGTGTATAGCCTGAAACAGTCCGTTATTGATACTGCTTTTGCGGTGGCAAATATTGCTGAATATCGGCGTAGCGTGGCAATTGATCTTATCAACACGCTAAATCCCACGGAGGAACAGCTGTTGGTTGGCTTACGCACAGCTTACGCCGACTCGGTTTCACCCTCTTATTTGTACGATGTCGGTCCTTATCTGATTTCCAGTGACGAATGTATTCAGGTAAAGGAGTTCGAGAAAAATTATTGTGCAGATATTATGCAGGTTGTGAAGTATCGACATGTCAAAAATACAGGGTTTATCTCTTTTGACGGTAAAACCTTCGTCTATTACCTCTATCCGGTAACTCACAATCGTAGTCTGATATTTTTGCTTGGTCTGGAGCGTTTTTCTTTACTGTCAAAATCTCTGGCGATGGATAGCGAGAACCTGATGTTCTCTCTGTTTAAGAACGGTAAACCGGTGACCGGTGATGAATATAATGCTAAAAACGCCATCTTCACCGTTTCGGAAGCGATGGAGCACTTCGCCTATTTGCCGACCGGATTGTACGTATTTGCGTATAAAAAAGATGTTTATTTGCGGGTTTGTACATTGATTATTTTCTTTGCCGCATTGGTGGCAGTGATATCGGGTACCAGTTGCCTCTATCTGGTACGCAGAGTGATTAATCGTGGTATTGTGGAGAAAGAAGCCATTATTAATAACCATTTTGAACGCGTACTGGATGGCGGGCTTTTCTTTTCGGCTGCCGATGTCAAAAAACTCTACAGTATGTATAACTCGGCGTTCCTGGACGACCTGACCAAAGCAATGGGCAGAAAATCCTTTGACGAAGATTTAAAAGCGCTGCCGGAAAAAGGCGGTTATTTGTGCCTGTTTGACGTCGATAAATTCAAAAACATTAACGACACCTTCGGTCATTTGCTGGGTGATGAAGTGTTGATGAAAGTGGTGAAAATCCTTAAATCACAGATCCCGGTAGATAAAGGTAAAGTCTACCGCTTCGGCGGTGACGAATTTGCGGTGATTTATACGGGTGGAACGCTGGAAGAGTTGCTATCGATTCTAAAAGAAATCGTTCATTTCCAGGTGGGAAGCATTAATTTAAGCACCAGTATCGGTGTAGCGCATTCAAATGAATGTCCTACCGTCGAACGCTTGAAAATGCTGGCGGATGAGCGGCTGTATAAGAGTAAGAAAAACGGCAGGGCACAGATTAGCTGGCAGTAATCATTATTCGCAGGCCGGACAAATGA
Organism: Escherichia sp. WS1152; assembly: GCF_046487665.1. Taxonomy (NCBI): domain Bacteria; kingdom Pseudomonadati; phylum Pseudomonadota; class Gammaproteobacteria; order Enterobacterales; family Enterobacteriaceae; genus Escherichia; species Escherichia sp. WS1152. The sequence continues at coordinate 156,007 of NZ_JBJQJA010000001.1, forward strand.
TTTTGCCCGGCCTGAAATAATTAAACCCGGCTACCCCACAAATCGTACTCATCGGCGTGCTCGATTTTCACACGCAGGATATCACCCGGCTTAACGTTGGTTTCACCATTGAGATAAACCGCGCCGTCGATTTCCGGTGCATCTGCCATGCTGCGACCAATCGCGCCTTCTTCGTCCACTTCGTCGATAATCACCAGAATTTCACGGCCCACTTTCTCTTGCAGGCGCTCGGCGGAAATCTGCTGCTGCAACTGCATGAAACGGTTCCAGCGTTCTTCTTTCACTTCTTCCGGAACCTGGTCAGGCAGGGCATTGGCGTCTGCACCTTCAACCGGGCTGTATTTAAAGCAGCCAACGCGATCCAGACGCGCTTCTTTCAGGAAGTCGAGTAGCATCTGGAAATCTTCTTCCGTCTCGCCAGGGAAGCCGACAATAAAGGTTGAGCGTAGGGTCAGTTCCGGGCAGATTTCGCGCCACTGTTTGATGCGCGCCAGTTGGCGATCTACAGAACCCGGACGCTTCATCAGTTTGAGAATGCGCGGGCTGGCGTGCTGCAACGGAATGTCCAGATACGGCAGGATTTTGCCTTCTGCCATCAGTGGGATGACGTCGTCCACATGCGGATAAGGGTAAACGTAGTGCAGACGTGTCCAGATCCCCAGTTTCGATAACTGTTCGCACAGGCTGACCATGCTGGTTTTTACCGGCTCGCCGTTGTGGAAGCCAGTACGATGTTTAACATCAACGCCATAGGCGGAAGTATCCTGCGAGATCACCAGAATCTCTTTAACGCCCGCATCTACCAGACGTTTCGCTTCACTTAACACTTCGCCAATCGGACGGCTCACCAGGTCGCCGCGCATAGACGGAATAATGCAGAAGGTGCAGCGGTGATTACAGCCTTCAGAAATTTTCAGATAGGCATAATGACGCGGCGTCAGTTTGACACCTTGTTCTGGCACCAGGCTCAGGAATGGGTTGTGTTTCGGTTTTGGCACGTAGTGATGAACGTGCTCCAGAACCTGCTCATAGCTATGAGGCCCGGTGATTTCCAGCACTTTCGGGTGGACTTCGCGGATCTGATCTTCTTTTGCCCCCAGACAACCGGTCACAATTACCTTGCCGTTTTCATTCAACGCTTCACCAATGGCTTCCAGTGATTCTTGTACCGCGCTGTCAATAAAGCCGCAGGTGTTGACGATCACCATGTCCGCATCGTCATAGCTCGGTACCACGTCATAACCTTCAGTGCGTAGTTCGGTGAGAATACGCTCTGAATCGACAAGGTTTTTCGGACAGCCAAGGGAAACAAAGCCGATTTTCGGCTGGGGAGTTACTTTGCTCATAGCTTAAAAAATATTCAGTTACAGGAAAGGTCAGGGCAGGGATTCTACAGAGTTCTGGATAAAATTTGTATCGCAATCTCATTCGCTGGCGGAGGCGAAGGAAATGTAAATTTTGTTAATTCGGCGTGAAGAATTGATCCTGGACAGCATTTTGCTCAAAAAATAGCCATACTATTTAATTGCAACAAGGCTGGAAAGAGGAGGATCGAAGTATGTTCGTTGACAGACAGCGAATCGATCTGCTGAACCGGTTGATCGACGCACGCGTTGACCTCGCTGCATACGTGCAACTGAGGAAGGCAAAAGGATACATGTCCGTCAGCGAAAGCAATCATCTACGAGATAACTTTTTTAAACTGAATCGCGAACTGCACGATAAATCGCTGCGGTTGAATCTTCATCTGGATCAGGAAGAGTGGAGTGCTCTTCATCATGCTGAAGAAGCATTAGCGACAGCCGCAGTATGTTTGATGAGTGGGCACCATGATTGCCCGACTGTTATTACCGTCAACGCCGATAAGCTTGAAAATTGTCTGATGAGCTTAACGCTGAGTATCCAGAGCCTGCAGAAGCACGCCATGCTTGAGAAGGCCTGAAAACTAAGGGGGAGAAAGCGTCTCCCCCTTCATGTTTAAGTTTTTGTAAAAATGAATTTGTTATCTCCTCCACTGACTACGCTTTAAGCCAGAGTCAATCCGGAGGCGTTATGCATCGACAATTCTTTTTCCTTGTGCCCCTTATTTGTCTTTCTTCCGCTCTCTGGGCGGCTCCTGCAACGGTAAATGTCGAAGTACTGCAAGACAAACTCGACCATCCCTGGGCACTGGCCTTTTTACCCGATAATCACGGTATGTTAATCACTCTGCGCGGCGGCGAGTTGCGTCACTGGCAAGCAGGAAAAGGATTATCTGCGCCGCTTTCCGGAGTTCCAGACGTTTGGGCGCACGGGCAGGGCGGCCTGCTGGACGTGGTTTTAGCGCCTGATTTTGCTCAGTCTCGCCGCATCTGGTTAAGTTATTCCGAAGTTGGCGATGATGGCAAAGCCGGAACTGCTGTGGGGTATGGCCGCTTAAGTGATGATCTCTCAAAAGTGACCGACTTCCGCACCGTCTTTCGCCAGATGCCAAAACTGTCTACCGGCAACCATTTTGGCGGGCGGCTGGTATTCGACGGTAAAGGTTATCTTTTTGTTGCTCTGGGCGAAAACAATCAGCGCCCGACGGCGCAGGATCTGGATAAATTACAGGGCAAACTGGTGCGTCTGACCGACCAGGGCGAAATCCCGGATGATAATCCTTTTATAAAGGAATCCGGTGCGCGCGCCGAGATCTGGTCTTATGGCATTCGTAATCCGCAAGGAATGGCGATGAATCCGTGGAGTAATGCACTGTGGCTGAATGAACATGGCCCGCGCGGTGGTGATGAAATTAATATCCCGCAAAAAGGCAAAAACTACGGCTGGCCGCTGGCAACCTGGGGAATCAACTATTCAGGCTTTAAGATACCGGAAGCGAAAGGGGAGATCGTCGCCGGGACTGAGCAACCTGTTTTTTACTGGAAAGATTCGCCCGCCGTGAGCGGCATGGCCTTCTATAACAGCGATAAATTCTCCCAGTGGCAGCAAAAATTATTTATTGGCGCGCTGAAAGATAAAGATGTCATTGTGATGAGCGTCAACGGCGACAAAGTGACAGAAGATGGCCGTATTTTAACGGACAGAGGGCAGCGAATTCGTGATGTTCGCACTGGACCCGACGGTTATTTATATGTTCTCACCGACGAGTCCAGTGGGGAATTACTTAAAGTTAGCCCACGCAATTAGCTAACGGGAATCATCACCACTTTGCGCACTGCGGGGCGTTCAGTGAGTTGCTGATACCAGCGTTGCAGATTTGGACGCGGTGTCCAGGTCAGGCCAACGTTAAACAAATTGTAGATGAACGGTGCGATAGCAATATCGCCCACACCAAACTCGTCGCCAGAGAACCATTTTACTTTTGCCAGTTCCGCATCGAGCAGGGCAAACAGGGCGTCGCACTCTTTGCAACTGGCATCAATGGCGGCCTGATCGCGCTCTTCGGGTGGTGTTCTGACTAATCCCATCAGGATCCCGCGATGAGCATTACTGAGTGTCTGGTTTGCCCAGTCCATCCATTTTTCTGCTTCCGCACGACGTGCCGGTGAGTCTATCCACAGGCGTTTTTGCCCGTACTGTGCCGCCAGATAGCGGACAATGGCGTTTGATTCCCAAAGAATGAGATCACTTTCGTCGTCACGCAACAACGGCACCAGCCCGTTAGGGTTCATCGCCAGAAAATCAGCATCGTGATTTATCCCAAACTCACGGCCCGCGAGAATTTGCTCATAAGGTAGTTCCAGTTCTTCGAGCGTCAGCAATACTTTTTTTACGTTGGTTGAATTATTCCGACCCCACAGCGTAATCATACTCACCCCTTTTCCGACAGGCAGCCACAGGCTGAACAGGACTCCGATGGTGAAGTAAAGTTAACTTTTAAGCAACAGCTGGCAAAAAAATGACACCAGAAGCAGCGAAGCGGCAGGATATTGCATAAACTTTAAAAACTTTACCAACTTACGGTTTCTTTAAGTTTGTGTGTGCGTTATTAATCACCGAACTTATCATACGGCGATATAACGTATTTTTTTTGAATGGATACTCGGGTGGCATTTATGACGCAATACTCCTCTCTCCTTCGTGGTCTTGCAGCGGGTTCTGCATTTTTATTCCTTTTTGCCCCAACGGCATTCGCGGCGGAACAAACCGTTGAAGCGCCGAGCGTGGATGCGCGTGCATGGATTTTAATGGATTACGCCAGCGGTAAAGTGCTGGCAGAAGGCAATGCGGATGAGAAACTGGATCCCGCGAGCCTGACTAAAATCATGACCAGCTATGTGGTTGGGCAGGCGCTTAAGGCCGATAAGATTAAACTCACCGATATGGTGACGGTCGGTAAAGATGCCTGGGCGACGGGAAATCCGGCACTGCGTGGTTCATCGGTAATGTTCCTCAAACCGGGCGATCAGGTTTCGGTGGCAGACTTGAACAAAGGTGTGATTATCCAGTCCGGTAATGACGCCTGTATTGCGCTGGCCGATTACGTTGCCGGGAGCCAGGAGTCATTTATTGGTTTGATGAATGGTTATGCCAAAAAACTGGGTCTGACCAACACTACCTTCCAGACGGTGCACGGTCTGGATGCGCCGGGGCAGTTCAGTACCGCGCGCGATATGGCATTGCTGGGTAAAGCATTGATCCACGATGTGCCGGAAGAGTACGCCATTCATAAAGAGAAAGAGTTCACCTTCAACAAAATTCGTCAGCCTAACCGTAACCGTCTGCTGTGGAGCAGCAATCTGAATGTTGATGGCATGAAGACAGGAACCACGGCAGGCGCGGGATATAATCTGGTTGCTTCGGCTACCCAGGGCGATATGCGTTTAATCTCCGTAGTGCTGGGGGCGAAAACCGACCGTATCCGTTTTAATGAGTCTGAGAAATTATTGACCTGGGGTTTCCGCTTCTTTGAAACCGTGACGCCAATTAAACCTGATGCCACCTTTGTGACTCAGCGCGTCTGGTTTGGTGATAAGAGCGAAGTGAATCTCGGGGCAGGCGAAGCGGGCTCAGTGACCATACCGCGTGGGCAGCTGAAAAACCTGAAGGCGAGCTACACGTTAACGGAACCGCAGCTTACCGCACCGCTGAAAAAAGGTCAGGTTGTCGGCACCATTGATTTCCAGCTTAACGGTAAATCCATTGAGCAGCGTCCGCTGATCGTGATGGAAAATGTGGAAGAGGGCGGATTCTTTGGTCGGATGTGGGATTTCGTGATGATGAAATTCCATCAGTGGTTCGGCAGCTGGTTCTCTTAATCTTCTGATAACCGGATGGCGCGAAACGTCATCCGGTTATACGTCATTAATACATCAACTTAATACGCTGCGTCTGCGCGTACTTCACATACTCATCTTCCGGGCAACAATCGCTCACCACAATATCAAAGCGTTTCAGGTCACCCATGCGCGCCGGACGCACCTTGCCAAATTTACTGTGGTCGACAACCAGCACATGCTTTTGCGCCATCGACATGGCCCAGTGTTTTACCGGCAACTCTTCAAGATTAAAACAGGTAGCGCCTTTACTGACATGCACTCCCGCCGCAGAATAAAAAGCGATATCCGGGCAAAAATTATTCAGCGTTTGCTGAAAATCGATGGGTTTGAAAATGGCGTTGCTGGCGTGAAATTCACCACCGCAAAGAAACGCGCGGCAATGGGGTTTCTCTTTCAGCGCCAGAAAGGTATTTAGCGAATAACAAACGGCGGTGAAAGGTATTTCATTATCAATCGCTTCAATAATCCACGGCGTGGTGGTGCCACAGTCAAAAAAGAGGGTCTGATCGGGTTCTACCAGCGTCGCAGCCAGTTTTGCCGCCCGGCGTTTTTCTTCCACAAGGCGGGATTTTTGATCGCTTAACAGGTAATGGCTGGCACTGCGCGGTTCCAGAACAATATAGCCGCCGAGCAAAACGACGGGCGCACTGTGGTTGTTCAGATCGCGACGAATCGTCATCTCCGAAACCCCAAGCAGCGCGGCGGCGTCTTTAAGATGTAACTTATCGCTGCGTTTTAATTCTTGCAGCAGCTGCCCGATACGCTCTTCGCGACGTGTTTCCATAATCCCTCTGAATAGTTATTGAAGCGAGCCGCTCAATACTACACTTTTTAGCAGAGATCAGTCACGCACCCAGCCTTTGCGGATCGGTAATGCAAAACAGACGCGATACCACGATTGCAGACGTTGATAGAGTTTATGCCCCATCGCTTGCCAGATAATCTGGGCACTAAGGCAGCCAATCATACCTGCCAGCAATCCACCGAGCATATCCAGCGGCCAGTGGACGCCAAGATAAACGCGCGACCAGGCAATGACGACGGCCAGCACCATTAAAAGTGAGCCGGACCACAGGCGATGCCAGCATAAAAATGCCAGTGCAAAGGTGAAAATCACCGTACCGTGATCGCTCGGGAATGAGTCATCCGCCGCATGATGCAGGAAGTTATAGCCGATATTTTCGACAAATGGTCGGTCGTGCGGAAAAAGATGTCCCATCGTCCAGGACACAAACAGGCTGACCGCCAGCGCGATAGCGATTTTTATCACCAGTTGCCGTTGTGCTGTAAGCCCCCACAACCAAAGTACCGCGGCCAGCAACGGCACCACGGTAATCAAATCTTTAGCAATAAAAATCGCCAACGAGATCATCCACGGAGCCGAGTCTGGCGTCGCGTTAATAAGAGAGAATAGAGAGAGATTCAAATTTTCCAGCATAACTTCCCGACGCAAAGTGATTAAAAGGGAGCCAATACAGGCAAGTCGTTGAGAATAAAGTGCAGGTTAAACTGGGTAAAGCGGCATCGTCTTATTTCCCTCAAGCGGCCTGTTTACGGTGGGTGATTGTAACGGGCATAGGTTAAATAAAACTTAAAGAAAGCGTAGCTATACTCGCAATAATGTAATAATGTGCTTAACCGCGGTTTCAGCTACAAAATTCGCTTTCTCGTTAGCTGCGCTTTTATTAAACTTTGCGCGATTATTATTGGCGAAGAAATTGCATGCAAAATAAATTAGCTTCCGGTGCCAGGCTTGGACGTCAGGCGTTACTTTTCCCTCTCTGTCTGGTGCTTTACGAATTTTCAACCTATATCGGCAACGATATGATTCAACCCGGTATGTTGGCCGTGGTGGAACAATATCAGGCGGGCATTGATTGGGTTCCTACTTCGATGACCGCATATCTGGCGGGCGGGATGTTTTTACAATGGCTTCTGGGGCCGTTGTCGGATCGTATTGGTCGCCGTCCGGTGATGCTGGCGGGTGTGGTGTGGTTTATTGTCACCTGTCTGGCAATATTACTGGCGCAAAACATTGAACAATTCACCCTGTTGCGCTTCTTGCAGGGCATAAGCCTCTGTTTCATTGGCGCTGTGGGATACGCCGCAATTCAGGAATCCTTCGAAGAGGCGGTTTGTATCAAGATCACCGCGCTGATGGCGAACGTGGCGCTGATTGCTCCGCTACTTGGTCCACTGGTGGGCGCGGCGTGGATCCATGTGCTGCCCTGGGAAGGGATGTTTATCTTGTTTGCCGCATTGGCAGCGATCTCCTTTTTCGGTCTGCAACGAGCCATGCCTGAAACCGCCACGCGTATAGGCGAGAAACTGTCGCTGAAAGAACTCGGTCGTGACTATAAGCTGGTGCTGAAGAACGGTCGCTTTGTGGCGGGGGCGCTGGCGCTGGGATTCGTTAGCCTGCCGTTGCTGGCGTGGATCGCCCAGTCGCCGATTATCATCATTACCGGCGAGCAGTTGAGCAGCTATGAATATGGTTTGCTGCAAGTGCCTATTTTCGGGGCGTTAATTGCGGGTAACTTGCTGTTAGCGCGTCTGACCTCGCGCCGCACCGTACGTTCGCTGATTATTATGGGCGGCTGGCCGATTATGATTGGTCTGTTGGTCGCTGCTGCGGCAACGGTTATCTCATCGCACGCGTATTTATGGATGACTGCCGGGTTAAGTATTTATGCTTTCGGTATTGGTCTGGCGAATGCGGGACTGGTGCGATTAACCCTGTTTGCCAGCGATATGAGTAAAGGTACGGTTTCTGCGGCGATGGGAATGCTGCAAATGCTGATCTTTACTGTCGGTATTGAAATCAGCAAACATGCCTGGCTGAACGGGGGCAACGGACTGTTTAATCTCTTCAACCTTGTCAACGGAATTTTGTGGCTGTCGCTGATGGTTATCTTTTTAAAAGATAAACAGATGGGAAATTCTCACGAAGGGTAAAAAAATGCCTGATTGCTTTGTGCGATCAGGCATTCTCGAATTAATGGTGATGGTCGTCAATCTGGTGTTCGATAACCATCCCTTCACCTACGCTGGCAAGATGGCGAACATAAGGATGCGGGCGGTAAGCCGGAGCTGGCGCAGGAGCCACATAGACGGTTTGCGGCACAGTCGCTACGCTGACCGCTTGTGGAACGCTGACTGAATCAGGAACCACAACCACTTTGTATCCACTCGGCACATCGACGGTGACACTTTGCGCCATCGCCACACCAGTAAAGCCCATTAAAAGCGCGCCCAACAGTAGACAATTTTTCATAAACATTTCGCCTGAAATAATGCAGCGGGTTAATTTCCGCGAATTATGCAGCCTTCATTCAGGTATTGTGTTGCCGGGCGTGCTGCCGTTTTATTAGTTAAATGGCGCTTCGTGTTTAAGCACTTTATCGATCACATCCAGTACGCCTTCACGGTTATTGGAGCCTGCGCGGTATTTTGCCGCTGCGACGACCGCGCTGCCGGCATTTTCCATTGCAAAACTAAAGCCTGCCTGACGCAGCATCTCAATATCGTTACCGCCATCGCCAAAGACCACCACTTCGCTGTCGTCTATTCCCCATAATTTCTGCAGTTGGCGAAGGCCATTGGCTTTATGTACGCCGGGGATAATCAGATCGATACTGCCGTTGCCGGTGTGGACCGGCACCATAATATCGCCGATGGCCTCATGTAATGCTTTTTGTACTTGTGGAATTAGTTCATCGGAAAGATTCAGGCCAAACTTAAAGAAGATATCTTCTAAGTTGTCAAAGTTATCGACGTATTCCAGACGGTGATAATACATTTCCGCCACCGTTTTCATGGCATCGTCATATTTTTTGAGCGTATAGGCGCTATTTATTCCGCAGGCAATAATTTCCACTTCCGGGCGCGTCAGCAAATGTTCCACGACAGTAGTAAACGCATCCTTCGACAGCTCGCCATTAAAAACATCTTTGCCTTCACTCACTACCCAGCCGCCGTTTTCAGCCACAAAGGCAATTTCATTAGCAATTTCAGGGAAGAAAGAGATCAACTGATAATATTGATTCCCGCTGGCGACCACAAAGCGAATGCCTTGTGCTTTCATTTGCTGATACTGAGCCATAAACCGCTCACGGTTATAGGTTTTTTGATCGCTTAAGAAAGTACCATCCATGTCTACCGCAATTAATTTAATGCTCATCAACTATTCTCCATCGCCGTCTGCGTTTTGGTATCGGGTTTGGCGACGGCTTTCGCGACAATAGCCGCGAGAATAACCAGCGCCAGTACAACCAGCATTGCACTACGTAATCCATAATGTTCGCCGAGATAGCCCAGCAGCGGCGGCCCGACGAGGAAAGCCAGATAACCGGTCGTTGCTACCACACTGACGCGGGTTGGTGCATCGGGGCCGGTATCGCTGGCAGCAGAAATGGTCAGCGGGAAGCCCAGCGAGGCACCCAGTCCCCAGAGTACAACAGACACCCCAGCGACCCAGGCGCTATCGACAAAAATAATCAGCCCAATACCCAACGCCCCCATTAGCGCACTGGCCCGAACCACGGCAACGCGACTGTAACGGTCGATGAACCAACCGCCAGTGAAGCGTCCAACGGTCATCCCCAGGGTAAAACCGGCATAAATCAGCGAGCCGGAAGTGGGGCTAAAACCGTGACCGTCAACCATTAATAAGGGTAACCAGTCGTTGGCAGAACCTTCGGCAAAGGCCATCGCCAGCACCACAACACCAATCAGCAGCAACTGGATATCGCGATAAAAAGGTACGCCTTTTTCGCCATGCTGGGTGCCATCGGCAGCATTTTTGCCCGTACCGTCAGGGATTGCCTGAATGGCGATATATATAGGCGCGATGCCCACCAGCGCCGCCAATAAAATGTGCACCGTTGCCGGAACGCCAAAGGCCGTCAGTGCCATCCCGACACCAGCGCCTGCCAGCGTGCCCAGGCTATAAAAACCGTGCATCATCGGCAAAACCGTTTTATTCATTTCTCGCTCAACGGCGGCACCTTCAACGTTTATCGCCACTTCCGCAGAACCAAAACTTGCCCCAAAGACGCCGAGACCAACGGCAAAGAGCAGGGGCGATGTCAGCCAGAGTGCCAGACTTAATATCATCATCCCGACCAATGCGCAGGACATGGTGACCAGGATGACATTACGTGTCCCAAAGCGTTTCACTAACCACGCCGAGCAGAGAATACCGCTCATCGAACCGATCGACAGACCAAAGAGAACACCGCCCATTTCAGCGATCGAGACAGAGAGAATATCGCGGATAGCAGGCGTACGGGTTGCCCAGGACGCCATTAACAGGCCCGGCAAAAAGAAGAACATAAACAGCGCCCAGGTTCGGCGTTTCAATGCATTACGTGAAGAATTTACGGTCATAGATCACGTCAAAATAAGAAGAGGGAAGACAACATTAGCAAGGTTGTGTACATTTGTACACAATTGCAGACAGAGGAAATGACATGCGTCGCGCTAACGATCCGCAACGGCGAGAAAAAATTATCCAGGCCACGCTGGAGGCGGTGAAACTTTACGGAATACATGCTGTTACGCACCGCAAAATTGCTACCCTTGCCGGGGTACCGTTGGGATCGATGACCTACTATTTTTCAGGAATTGATGAGTTGTTGCTGGAGGCGTTCAGCAGTTTTACTGAGATCATGTCCCGGCAATATCAGGCATTTTTTAGCGATGTTAGTGATGCTCAAGGCGCATGCCAGGCTATCACCGATATGATCTACAGCTCACAGGTGGCAACGCCGGATAACATGGAGCTGATGTACCAGCTCTACGCGCTGGCTAGCCGAAAACCGCTATTAAAAACGGTAATGCAAAACTGGATGCAGCGCAGTCAGCAAACGCTCGAACAATGGTTTGAACCCGGAACCGCCCGCGCGCTTGATGCGTTTATTGAGGGGATGACGCTGCATTTTGTCACCGACCGTAAGCCGCTATCGCGCGAGGAGATTTTGAGGATGGTTGAGAGGGTTGCTGGGTAGCTACAGAGGTCGATAAGACGCAACACCTCCCTCGATAGCGCTAATCATCTCACTGGCGATCACATTTCGGCTATAACTTTTTTCGGGATAATCTCGTATTCTATTTTATTGATAAAAATGGAGTTTTCTGGGATATCATGCAAAACCAATGCATGTGCACCTATCGTGACGTTATCTCCAATATAGACTTTGCCGCCCAGAATGGAGGCGTTGCAACCAATGGTGACATTGTTGCCAATCTGTATATCCATTTCGTCAAAATGGCCACGTAGGCCGATGGTTACGCCGGGTTTGATGGAACAATTCTCACCAATTTTTACGTTATGACCGATAACAACTCCCGTTAAGTATGAAATATCCAACCCTTTGCCTATATCAACGACTAATGGGATTTTAACGTCATAACTATCAAGGATTTTTCGCTCAATTTTGCCAGCAATTTTCCGCCAGTAACCACCTTTCTCATGGCCGTATTTAGCGATACGCCACCAGAATAAGTAACGAACGCGCCGATGTTTCATCGCCCTTACAATGACTTTACGCCATGTGAATTTCCTACTTTTACCAATGACTTCCAGATGAAGGCACTCTTTTAGCTCGTTAATATCCATATAAAAAATCTGTGTATTGCAAAGCCAGGAATATTACCGATTTTGTTCAGGTTTTTAAATAAGCTTCTCAATAACTATTTGTTCTTTGTACGAAAAAGAATGATTTTCTGGAAGAGAGGACAGTCAGATAAGGCTTTGGACAGGGGAGAGAATGGAGATTTTGGGGATTTAGATAACAAAAAACCCACCAACCTTGAACCGAAATGGCGGGGTTGATGGGCTCCACAAAATGGGGACATCAAAGAAAAGCAGTGGCACTAATTAAGACTGATGCCCTGCGGAAAAGTTCTGCGGTTGTGCAAAAAAATTTCATTTTCAGGGCAACTTCAGTTTTATCCTAATCCTGGCCATACCATGACGATGATTGTCCCTGCCAGCGTCAGCAGGACGTTGGCGATTGCGTAGGTGCCCGCATAGCCCAGCGCCGGGATGTTACTGCGAGCTGTATCACTGATGATCTCCATTGCCGGCGCGCAGGTGCGTGCGCCCATCATTGCGCCGAACAACAGTGCGCGGTTCATTCGCAATACATAAGCACCGAACAAGAAACAGATAACCACGGGCACAAGACTGACAATCAATCCGGCAATCAACATCTGACCGCCAATCGCGCCCAGACCGTTATTAATACCGCTACCGGCGCTCAGACCAACGCCTGCCATAAACACCATTAAGCCGAACTCTTTCACCATGCTTAATGCACCCTGCGGAATGTAACCGAAGGTCGGGTGGTTAGCACGCATAAAGCCCAGCATAATTCCGGCGAATAACAACCCGGCAGCGTTCCCCATGCCGAAACTGAATGTGCTGAACTGGAATGTGATCATCCCGATCATCAGCCCAATAACAAAGAAGGCGCAGAATGCCAGCAAGTCAGTGACCTGGCTGTGAATCGAGATAAAGCCGATGCGATCGGCGATGGTTTTTACGCGGCGGGCATCGCCGCTGACTTGTAAAACGTCACCTTTGTTAAGCACGACGTTGTCATCTATCGGCATCTCAATCTGGCTACGAATAACGCGGTTAAGGAAGCAACCGTGATCGGTCAACTTCAGTTGTGCGAGACGTTTGCCAACGGCGTTATGGTTTTTAACGACCACTTCTTCAGTGACGATACGCATGTCGAGAAGGTCACGATCGAAAACTTCTTTGCCGTTACGGAAGCTGGGATCGAGTCGGGCATGGGCGTCGGGATAGCCTACCAACGCTATTTCATCGCCCATTTGTAGCACGGCATCACCGTCTGGATTTGCCAGAATCCCGTTACGTCGAATACGTTCAATGTAGCAGCCGGTTTGTCGATAAATACCCAGTTCACGCAGATTTTTGCCGTCGGTCCAGGCCACCAGCTCCGGGCCGACGCGATAGGCGCGGATCACCGGTAAATAAACCTTACGGTTGGCATCAGTGTCCAGGCCACGTTCGCGGGCGATTTGCTGGGCGCTGGTCTGTAAGTCCTGATGCTGCAATTTCGGCAAGTAACGCGCACCAACAATCAAACTCACCAGACCGATTAAATAGGTTAAGGCATATCCGAGGCTCAGATTATCCAGTGCCAGTGAGAGCTGCCTGCTTTCCATGCCGGAATGACGCAGTGTATCGCCAGCACCGACCAGAACCGGTGTCGACGTCATAGAGCCTGCTAACATACCGGCCGTCAGGCCAATATCCCAGCCAAACAGCTTACCTAACCCTAAGGCGATCACCAGCGCACTGCCAACCATCACCAGTGCTAACATTAGGTAATTTTTCCCATCGCGAAAAAAAATGGAAAAAAAGTTCGGTCCGGCTTCGACCCCGACGCAGAAAATAAACAGCATAAAGCCAAGATTAAGCGCATCGGTGTTAATGCTGAAATGTTGTTGGCCTAATAACAGCGATACGACTAAAACGCCAATGGAATTACCCAGTTGGATCGAACCAAGTCGTAACTTTCCGAGACATAGCCCAAGCGCGAGGACCACAAATAATAACAGAATGTAATTCCCATTTAACAATTCGGCGACGTTTATATTCACGGAGGCTAACTTCTTGTTTACTAGTAAGCTGTTGAAAGAAATGGTAATTTACGATAATGTTTTTTACCAGAATTCAGGGCGCAGATTCATTCAGCGCACCTAAACGATAGTAAAGTAACAATATATTTTACTAGTGTAATCACATTAGGTATCAACGGCTATATGAATTGCGTTGGCCTATATTAGCATGGAATGCGAAGCGGCTTTATCTTACTGAACGCCACACTGGCGAAAAATGTGTTCGATAGACGCAGTGTCAGGAGGAACGAGTGAAACATAAACAACGTTGGGCGGGGGCAATCTGCTGTTTTGTCCTCTTCATTGTGGTGTGCCTTTTTCTGGCGACGCACATGAAAGGCGCTTTTCGGGCTGCCGGGCATCCTGAAATCGGCTTGCTGTTTTTCATTCTTCCTGGAGCAGTTGCCAGTTTCTTTTCACAGCGTAGAGAAGTCCTGAAACCTCTATTTGGCGCAATGCTGGCGGCACCCTGTTCAATGCTTATTATGCGGCTGTTTTTTTCACCGACCCGCTCATTCTGGCAAGAGCTGGCATGGTTACTAAGCGCGGTGTTCTGGTGTGCGCTGGGGGCACTGTGTTTCTTATTTATCAGTAGTTTGTTTAAACCACAGCACAGAAAAAATCAGTAAAGCCCTCAACGCGAGGGCTTGTCAGACGATCAGGCGTCCAGATTTTCTTTCACCCATGCAGCAAAATCGGTATAGCCGCCGATATGTTGCTGATCGACAAAAATCTGCGGCACGGTTTCTACGGGTTTACCTGCCTTTTGTTGTAGATCTTCTTTAGTGATCCCTTCCGCACGAATATCTACATACTGATACTGAAAATCATCGCGTTCATTGCTCAATTTCTCAGCCAGATCTTTTGCACGCACACAGTAAGGGCAACCCGGACGACCAAAAATAACGGTTTGCATTATTTCTCTCCTCATAGATTTATGCCTGTAATGATCACGCTAAAATGTATTCGCTGAAAGTAGGTTTAACCTGTTGCATTAATTGCTAAAAGCTATAACTGTTAAACACAATACAGTGAAAAGTTTTAGACTGAAGGCTCACTTTGCAGAGGGAAGCGTATGCGCGCGATCGGTAAATTGCCTAAAAGCGTGTTGATACTGGAATTTATCGGAATGATGTTGCTGGCGGTGGCGCTGCTGTCGCTGCCTGAGCCATTTTCTCGGCCAGAAGTGCAGATTCTGATGATTTTTCTCGGTGTTTTGCTCATGCTTCCCGCTGCGGTGGTGGTTATTCTTCAGGTGGCAAAACGTCTTGCCCCACAGCTGATGAACCGTCCACCGCAATATTCACGTTCAGAAAGAGAAAAAGATAATGACGCCAACCATTGAACTTATTTGTGGCCATCGCTCCATTCGCCATTTCACTGATGAACCCATTTCCGAAGCGCAGCGTGAGGCGATTATTAACAGCGCCCGTGCGACGTCCAGTTCCAGTTTTTTGCAGTGTAGTAGCATTATTCGCATTACCGACAAAGCATTACGTGAAGAACTGGTGACGCTGACCGGCGGGCAAAAACACGTAGCGCAAGCGGCGGAGTTCTGGGTGTTCTGTGCCGACTTTAACCGCCATTTACAGATCTGTCCGGATGCTCAGCTCGGCCTGGCGGAACAGCTGTTGCTCGGTGTCGTTGATACGGCAATGATGGCGCAGAATGCATTAACCGCAGCGGAATCGCTGGGATTGGGCGGCGTATATATCGGCGGCCTGCGCAATAATATTGAAGCGGTGACGAAACTGCTGAAATTACCGCAGCATGTTCTGCCGCTGTTTGGGCTGTGCCTTGGCTGGCCTGCGGATAATCCGGATCTCAAGCCGCGTTTACCGGCCTCCATTTTGGTGCATGAAAACAGCTATCAACCGCTGGATAAAGACGCACTGGCGCAGTATGACGAGCAACTGGCGGAATATTACCTCACCCGTGGCAGCAATAATCGCCGGGATACCTGGAGCGATCATATCCGCCGAACAATCATTAAAGAAAGCCGCCCATTTATTCTGGATTATTTGCACAAACAGGGTTGGGCGACGCGCTAAAACCGCCACGTCGATGTATGATACGCGGGCTTTTGACCAGGTCTGACAGAGAGGTGCAGGGTGAAAATTGCCATATTGTCCCGGGATGGAACGCTCTATTCGTGTAAGCGGCTGCGTGAAGCCGCTATACAGCGCGGTCACCTGGTTGAAATTCTTGATCCGCTTTCTTGCTACATGAACATAAATCCTGCGGCGTCTTCTATTCACTACAAAGGCCGCAAGTTACCCCATTTTGACGCAGTGATCCCGCGTATTGGCACCGCCATTACCTTTTATGGGACGGCGGCACTGCGCCAGTTCGAGATGCTGGGGAGCTATCCGCTCAATGAGTCGGTCGCCATTGCCCGGGCGCGTGACAAATTGCGTTCCATGCAACTGCTGGCGCGTCAGGGCATCGACCTGCCTGTCACGGGCATTGCGCATTCGCCGGATGATACCAGCGATTTAATCGACATGGTCGGTGGTGCGCCGCTGGTGGTCAAGTTGGTTGAAGGCACGCAGGGAATTGGCGTCGTGCTGGCGGAGACGCGTCAGGCGGCGGAAAGCGTGATTGACGCTTTCCGCGGTCTGAACGCGCATATTCTGGTGCAGGAATATATCAAAGAGGCGCAAGGGTGCGATATCCGCTGTCTGGTTGTTGGCGATGAAGTGGTCGCTGCGATTGAACGGCGGGCGAAAGAGGGCGATTTTCGTTCCAATTTGCATCGTGGCGGCGCGGCAAGCGTCGCCAGTATCACACCACAGGAGCGTGAAATCGCGATAAAAGCCGCGCGAACGATGGCGCTGGACGTTGCTGGTGTGGATATTTTGCGTGCTAATCGCGGGCCATTGGTGATGGAGGTGAATGCGTCGCCGGGACTGGAAGGAATAGAAAAAACCACCGGTATCGACATCGCGGGTAAAATGATCCGCTGGATCGAACGCCACGCTACGACGGAATATTGCCTGAAAACGGGTGGTTAGTCGCAATCACATTACTGATCATAGTTTTGCCTGCGCTTTTTGCGTAAGCTGTGTCGGTCTTTTTATCGAAAGAGGTTGTACAAAATTATGACATCGCTGGTCGTTCCTGGTCTGGATACGCTGCGTCAATGGCTCGATGACCTGGGGATGAGTTTTTTTGAATGTGATAACTGTCAGGCTCTGCATCTGCCCCATATGCAGAATTTCGACGGTGTCTTTGATGCCAAAATCGATCTGATCGATAACACGATCCTGTTTTCTGCCATGGCGGAAGTCCGACCTTCAGCCGTATTGCCGCTGGCGGCGGATTTATCTGCCATCAATGCCAGTTCGCTGACCGTGAAGGCATTTCTTGATATGCAGGATGATAATCTGCCAAAGCTGGTGGTTTGCCAGTCTTTATCCGTTATGCAGGGCGTAACCTATGAGCAGTTTGCATGGTTCGTGCGTCAGAGCGAAGAGCAGATTTCGATGGTCATTCTTGAAGCTAATGCCCATCAACTGCTGTTACCGACTGACGATGAAGGGCAAAACAACGTTACTGAAAACTATTTCCTCCACTGATAACTCCTTTCGAGCACGCAGTCGCTGCCGCAGTGACTGCGCGCTGCAAAATTATCTGCTGTTTTTAACCTTTTCTTAAAGATTATTTCACTTATCTTGTGTCGATTTGGCTTTATCACATAGAGCAAATACGCATAAAAATTTGTTAAATACCGTTTTTTAATCCGAGCTATAGTCTCAAACCCTGGCTAAAGTTATTCTTGCGATGCTTTTATATAGCGAGCAGTGCTGGCCGGGAGAGAGTTCTCTTTTCTTACACCGCGCCGATAAAAAATATGCACGTTTATTGCATATCTTTCAGTGTGACAACTTTTGTTCGTTTGTTAACGAACTTTCAGAAGGAAAGAGATATGACCGCCTTAAATAAAAAATGGCTTTCGGGTCTGGTTGCGGGTGCTCTGATGGCCGTCTCTGTCGGCACGCTCGCGGCTGAACAAAAAACACTCCACATTTATAACTGGTCTGATTATATCGCCCCCGACACGGTGGCTAACTTTGAAAAAGAAACCGGTATTAAAGTCGTCTACGATGTTTTCGACTCTAACGAAGTACTGGAAGGCAAATTAATGGCCGGGAGCACCGGCTTTGACCTGGTGGTGCCGTCAGCAAGCTTTCTTGAACGCCAGCTGACAGCGGGAGTTTTCCAGCCGCTGGATAAAAGCAAATTGCCGGAGTGGAAGAATCTCGACCCGGAACTGCTGAAGTTGGTCGCCAAACACGATCCCGACAATAAATTTGCTATGCCCTATATGTGGGCGACGACCGGGATTGGCTATAACGTCGATAAAGTCAAAGCGGTGCTGGGCGAAAACGCGCCCGTCGATAGCTGGGACTTGATCCTCAAGCCTGAAAATCTGGAAAAACTGAAAAGCTGCGGTGTATCTTTCCTCGATGCGCCAGAAGAAGTTTTTGCTACCGTGCTGAATTATCTCGGCAAAGATCCCAACAGCACTAAAGCGGATGATTACACCGGACCGGCTACCGATCTGCTGTTAAAGCTGCGCCCGAACATTCGTTATTTCCATTCATCTCAATACATTAACGACCTGGCAAACGGCGATATTTGCGTCGCTATCGGCTGGGCAGGTGATGTCTGGCAGGCGTCAAACCGCGCGAAGGAAGCGAAGAATGGCGTGAATGTCTCGTTCTCGATTCCAAAAGAAGGGGCGATGGCGTTCTTTGATGTATTCGCCATGCCTGCGGATGCCAAAAATAAAGACGAAGCCTATCAGTTCCTGAATTACCTGCTGCGTCCTGATGTGGTGGCACATATCTCTGACCATGTGTTCTATGCTAACGCCAATAAAGCAGCCACGCCGCTGGTAAGTGCGGAAGTCCGTGATAACCCGGGTATTTATCCGCCTGCGGATGTCCGCGCGAAGTTGTTCACTCTGAAAGTACAGGATCCGAAAATCGACCGTGTGCGCACCCGCGCGTGGACCAAAGTGAAGAGCGGAAAATAATCCGCAGTCGTAGATGCCGGACGGGCGCACCACACCCGCCGGCAATTCGCACCATCATGGTGCGCTTGCACACATTCAATGCCGGAGAGCAGCCGTGAATGACGCTATCCCTCGCCCGCAGGCGAAAACCCGTAAGGCGCTGACGCCGCTATTAGAAATCCGCAACCTGACCAAATCCTACGATGGTCAACATGCGGTGGATGATGTCAGCCTGACCATCTACAAAGGTGAAATCTTCGCGCTGCTGGGCGCATCCGGCTGTGGCAAGTCCACGCTGCTGCGTATGCTGGCAGGTTTCGAACAACCTTCTGCCGGACAGATAATGCTTGATGGCGTCGATTTGTCACAGGTTCCGCCTTACCTGCGCCCCATCAATATGATGTTTCAGTCTTACGCGCTGTTTCCGCATATGACCGTGGAACAGAACATCGCTTTTGGCCTGAAACAGGACAAACTACCGAAAGCGGAAATTGCCAGTCGGGTCAATGAGATGCTCGGCCTGGTGCATATGCAGGAGTTCGCCAAACGCAAACCGCATCAGCTTTCCGGTGGTCAGCGACAGCGTGTGGCACTGGCCCGAAGCCTTGCCAAGCGCCCGAAACTATTACTGCTCGACGAGCCGATGGGCGCGCTGGATAAAAAGCTGCGTGACCGGATGCAGCTTGAAGTGGTGGATATTCTGGAGCGCGTCGGTGTGACTTGTGTGATGGTCACCCACGATCAGGAAGAGGCGATGACCATGGCGGGGCGCATCGCCATTATGAATCGTGGGAAATTTGTCCAGATTGGCGAACCAGAAGAGATCTACGAGCATCCGACCACCCGCTATAGCGCTGAATTTATCGGTTCGGTTAATGTCTTTGAAGGTGTACTCAAAGAGCGTCAGGAAGATGGTCTGGTGCTTTATTCGCCGGGGCTGGTGCATCCACTGAAAGTCGATGCGGATGCTTCAGTAGTCGATAACGTGCCGGTACACGTAGCGCTGCGTCCGGAAAAAATCATGCTTTGCGAAGAGCCGCCCGCCAATGGTTGTAACTTCGCGGTGGGGGAGGTGATACACATTGCCTATCTCGGCGATCTTTCGGTGTATCACGTTCGTCTGAAAAGTGGGCAGATGATCAGCGCCCAGCTACAAAACGCCCATCGTCATCGTAAAGGGTTACCGACCTGGGGCGACGAAGTGCGCTTGTGCTGGGAAGTGGACAGCTGTGTGGTGCTTACGGTTTAAGGAGCAAAGATGAGTACACTTGAACCTGCTGCCCAGTCGAAACCGCCGGGCGGATTTAAGCTGTGGTTGTCGCAGTTGCAAATGAAGCATGGGCGCAAACTGGTCATTGCGTTGCCGTATATCTGGTTGATCTTGCTGTTTCTGCTGCCATTTCTGATTGTCTTTAAAATAAGCCTGGCAGAGATGGCGCGCGCTATTCCACCTTATACCGAACTGATGGAGTGGGCTGAGGGGCAACTTTCCATCACTCTTAATCTCGGTAATTTTCTGCAACTGACCGACGATCCGCTCTATTTTGATGCTTATCTCCAGTCGTTACAGGTGGCGGCGATTTCGACTATTTGCTGTTTACTGATCGGCTATCCGCTGGCGTGGGCGGTGGCGCACAGTAAGCCTTCGACCCGTAATATCTTATTACTACTGGTGATCCTGCCGTCGTGGACCTCGTTTCTGATTCGTGTCTACGCCTGGATGGGAATATTAAAAAACAACGGTGTGCTGAATAATTTTCTGCTGTGGCTGGGGGTTATCGATCAACCGCTGACCATTCTTCATACCAATCTGGCAGTTTATATTGGCATTGTTTACGCTTACGTGCCGTTTATGGTACTGCCGATTTATACTGCGTTGATTCGTATTGATTATTCGCTGGTGGAAGCAGCGCTGGATCTCGGTGCACGACCGCTGAAAACGTTCTTTACTGTGATCGTGCCGCTGACTAAAGGTGGGATTATTGCCGGATCGATGCTGGTGTTTATCCCGGCTGTGGGCGAGTTTGTGATCCCGGAACTGCTCGGTGGCCCGGACAGCATCATGATCGGGCGCGTGCTGTGGCAGGAGTTCTTTAACAACCGCGACTGGCCGGTGGCCTCGGCGGTAGCGATCATCATGTTGCTGCTGCTAATTGTGCCGATAATGTGGTTCCACAAACACCAGCAAAAAAGCGTGGGAGAACACGGATGAATAATTTACCGGTAGTTCGTTCGCCCTGGCGGATTGTGATTTTGCTGCTGGGCTTTACCTTTCTCTACGCGCCAATGCTGATGCTGGTTATCTATTCGTTTAACAGCTCGAAGCTGGTGACGGTGTGGGCCGGCTGGTCAACGCGCTGGTATGGTGAGTTATTGCGCGATGACGCGATGATGAGTGCGGTTGGTTTAAGCCTGACAATTGCTGCCTGTGCGGCAACGGCGGCGGCGATCCTCGGGACTATTGCGGCGGTGGTGCTGGTGCGCTTTGGCAGGTTTCGCGGATCAAATGGCTTTGCCTTTATGATCACCGCGCCGCTGGTAATGCCAGATGTCATCACGGGCTTGTCGCTGTTGTTATTATTCGTCGCGCTTGCTCATGCCATTGGCTGGCCTGCGGACCGCGGTATGCTCACCATCTGGCTGGCGCATGTCACTTTTTGTACGGCTTATGTGGCGGTCGTTATTTCTTCAAGATTGCGGGAACTGGATCGCTCGATAGAAGAAGCAGCGATGGATCTCGGTGCGACGCCGCTGAAAGTGTTTTTCGTCATTACGCTACCGATGATCATGCCCGCGATCATTTCTGGCTGGTTACTGGCTTTTACTTTGTCGCTTGATGATCTGGTGATCGCCAGCTTTGTATCCGGGCCGGGAGCCACCACGTTACCGATGCTGGTCTTTTCCAGCGTGCGGATGGGGGTGAATCCGGAAATCAACGCCCTGGCAACATTGATCCTTGGTGCGGTCGGAATTGTCGGATTTATCGCCTGGTATCTGATGGCTCGCGCAGAAAAACAGCGGATACGCGACATCCAGCGTGCAAGACGTGGCTGAAGACACTAAAATTTGCCAACCTGGCTACATAATGCCGCGCATGTCGCGGCATTGTTTTCATGGAAGACGAAACGTTGGGATTTTTTAAGAAAACATCTTCATCTCATGCTCGCCTGAATGTGCCTGCACTGGTGCAGGTGGCGGCGCTCGCCATTATTATGATCCGTGGCCTCGACGTGCTGATGATTTTCAATACGCTGGGCGTGCGCGGTATTGGCGAGTTCATTCATCGCAGCGTACAAACCTGGAGTTTAACGCTGGTCTTTTTAAGCAGTCTGGTGCTGGTTTTCATTGAGATCTGGTGTGCGTTTTCACTGGTGAAAGGGCGTCGCTGGGCTCGATGGCTATAT
The DNA here is from genome assembly GCF_046487665.1 of Escherichia sp. WS1152. Taxonomy (NCBI): domain Bacteria; kingdom Pseudomonadati; phylum Pseudomonadota; class Gammaproteobacteria; order Enterobacterales; family Enterobacteriaceae; genus Escherichia; species Escherichia sp. WS1152. The sequence goes on from NZ_JBJQJA010000001.1 coordinate 178,347, forward strand.
CTGCTGACACAAATCACCGCCGCAAGTTACTTGTGGGCAGCTTCGCTGGGGTATGGTTATCCGGAGCTGTTCAGCATTCCCGGTGAATCAAAACGTGAAATCTTCCATAGCCTGATGCTGCAGAAGCTGCCGGATATGCTCATCCTGATGCTGCTGTTCGTTCCCTCGACCAGTCGGCGGTTCTTCCAGTTGCAATAATGTGTATAATCGTCGCCCTTGATGATGTGAAGGTCAATGTATGCAGTGCGCACTTTACGACGCGGGTCGCTGTCGTTCCTGTCAGTGGATAACGCAGCCGATTCCAGAGCAACTCTCCGCTAAAACCGCCGATCTTAAAAATCTGCTCGCCGACTTTCCGGTTGAGGAATGGTGCGCGCCAGTGTCAGGCCCGGAACAAGGGTTTCGTAATAAAGCCAAAATGGTGGTGAGTGGTAGCGTTGAAAAACCACTGCTCGGTATGCTGCATCGCGACGGCACACCAGAAGACCTTTGTGACTGCCCGCTTTATCCTGCCTCATTTGCGCCCGTTTTTGCGGCGCTAAAACCGTTTATCGCCCGAGCGGGGTTAACGCCCTACAACGTGGCGCGTAAGCGTGGCGAACTGAAATACATTCTGCTGACTGAAAGCCAGAGTGATGGCGGCATGATGCTGCGCTTTGTACTGCGTTCTGATACCAAGCTGGCGCAACTGCGTAAGGCGTTGCCGTGGTTACACGAACAACTACCGCAGCTGAAAGTTATTACCGTCAATATTCAGCCGGTACATATGGCGATTATGGAAGGGGAGACGGAGATCTACCTGACCGAACAACAGGCACTGGTAGAGCGTTTTAATGACGTACCGCTGTGGATCCGTCCGCAAAGTTTCTTCCAGACTAATCCGGCGGTCGCCAGCCAGCTGTACGCTACCGCGCGCGACTGGGTACGACAACTGCCGGTTACACATATGTGGGATCTGTTCTGCGGTGTGGGTGGCTTTGGTTTACACTGCGCGACGCCTGACATGCAGTTAACCGGGATCGAAATTGCGCCAGAGGCCATTGCCTGTGCAAAGCAGTCAGCCGCTGAACTGGGCTTAACGCGTTTGCAATTTCAGGCGCTGGACTCCACTCAGTTTGCCACCGCTCAGGGGGAGGTGCCGGAGCTGGTGCTGGTTAACCCGCCGCGCCGCGGCATTGGTAAACCGCTGTGTGATTATCTCTCAACGATGGCACCGCGTTTTATTATCTACTCCAGCTGTAACGCCCAAACTATGGCGAAAGATATCCGAGAACTGCCTGGTTATCGCATTGAACGGGTGCAGCTTTTCGATATGTTCCCTCACACCGCGCATTATGAAGTGTTGACGCTGCTGGTAAAAATTTAAATACATCACGGCAGTAAATTTTTCGGCAACAACTATTCACTCAAAATAATAATCGTGATCGATCGATTAATAATAACCGATCGATCACGGTTATATATTGCTCTATTTTTGCAAATCAAATCACAAATAATCAAATAAGATCTTTAATTGAACTGTTTTGATTACTACAGTGCACTTACCGAATACATACAGAGGCATTGCTTAGCGAAACACAAAATTTCCTGAGACATTATTAACGTCAGCAGAAGGTTCATGCATTGACAACGGAAATGTACGCTTATGGAGGGCGTTCCGACGATGTTTGCCAAATTCATAGATGTTATTCAAACGTTTTTAACTGAACCGGCAATTTTAATTGGTTTGCTGGTGGGTATTGGTTATGCCCTTGATAAGAAATCGCCAATAAAAATTATTACCGGCATGGTCAGCGCCATGGTGGGATTAATGATGGTGTTATTTGGTGGTTTCCAGTTTTCCGCAACATTTAAACCGGTAGCAGAAGCCGTAAGTAAAGCCTATGGTGTTCACGGATATTTAATGGATTCCTACGCAATGAAAGCGGCAACGCAAATTGCATTGGGGGATAATTTTGGTTATGTCGGGTATGTATTTGTACTGGCGTTTTTTACCAACCTGCTGCTGGTATTATTTGGTCGGTATACTGGTGCCAAAGGGATATTTTTGACAGGGAATACCGGTGTTTCACATTCTCAGGCGGTATTATGGTTGATTGTCTTTTGGCTGGGTTTTAGCTGGACTACATCCATTATTATTGCCGGAATATTAACGGGTGTATTCTGGGCGTTCTCCACCACGCTCATTGTTAAGCCCATTGCCAAAGTTACCAAAGATGCTGGTTTTACCATTGCTCATAACCAGATGTTGGGATTGTGGTTTTTCTCCAAATTCGCCCATAAATTTGGTGACCCCGAAAAGCACGATGCTGAAAACCTGAAACTCCCCGGGTGGCTGGCGATTTTTAACCATAACGTAACGGCTATCGCCATTGTGATGACGCTGTTTGTCGGTGGTTTCTTGCTATCAACGGGTATCGATAATGTCCAGTTAATGGCGAAAGGCAAGCCCTGGTACATCTATATCATCAACCTTGGCTTACAGTTCTCCATGTATATGGTCATTCTGCTGCAGGGTGTGCGCATGATGGTGGGCGAAATTAACGGTTCGTTTAAAGGCTGGCAGGATCGCTTTATTCCTAATGCCATTCCCGCCGTCGATGTCGCCGCGCTGTTGCCTTTTTCACCCAATGCCGCAACGTTAGGCTTCGTCTTCTGTACTTTTGGCACCATTTTTTCGATGGGGATCTTATTACTGGTTCACAGCCCAATTATGGTATTGCCTGGCTTTGTACCTCTGTTTTTCTCTGGCGGTCCAATTGGCGTATTAGCAAACCGCATGGGCGGATACCGTTCCGTAATTATCTGTACGTTCTTGCTGGGTATTATTCAGACCTTCGGTACGGTGTGGGCTATTCCGTTAACCGGGCTTGCTGAAAATGGCGTCGGCTGGACAGGAATATTTGACTGGGCAACCGTATGGCCTGCTATTTGTGAAGTTCTGAAATTTATCGCTGCAACATTCCATCTTGGTCCTTACGCGGGTTAATTAAATATTAAGGGTTTAAAAATGAAAGATACAATTAATATTCTGTTTGTCTGTGGTTACGGTGTAGGCAGTAGCGTTATGTTACAAACGGTCGTTAAAAAAGCGCTGACCAAATATGATTTCAAAGTTGAAATGGAACATACCGCCGCAGGTGAAGTAGGAGGATTTACCGACTGGGCGGATATTTTTGCAATTTCCAAAAAATTACTCGATGTGGTTAGTCTTGACCCGAAACAAGGGCAATATCTGATCCCGATAGAGAATATTATGGACGGTGAAACTATTGGTCAGCAAATTTATGAAGTGGTTCAGCAACATTATCCGCATTTAATTAATCAATAAGGTAGGGCGTAATGAGAGCGATTATTCTGCTGTTCGATAGTCTGAATAAACGTTATCTGCCACCTTATGGCGATGCGTTAACCAAAGCGCCTAATTTCCAACGTCTGGCGGCTCATGCCGCCACCTTTGAAAACAGTTACGTCGGCAGTATGCCGTGTATGCCTGCCCGGCGGGAGTTGCATACCGGGCGATGTAACTTCCTGCATCGGGAGTGGGGGCCGTTAGAACCGTTTGACGATTCCATGCCGGAGCTGCTTAAAAAGGCGGGGATCTATACCCACCTGATAAGCGATCATTTGCATTACTGGGAAGATGGCGGCGGGAATTATCATAATCGCTACAGTTCGTGGGAGATTGTGCGCGGACAGGAAGGCGATCACTGGCATGCAAGCGTTGCGCAACCGCCTATTCCCGAGGTGCTACGGGTGCCGCAAAAGCAGACCGGTGGCGGTGTTTCTGGTCTGTGGCGCCATGACTGGGCAAACCGGGAATATATTCAGCAGGAAGCGGATTTTCCACAAACTAAAGTGTTTGATGCAGGCTGTGCCTTTATCCACAAAAATCACGCGGAAGATAACTGGTTATTGCAGGTCGAAACGTTTGATCCGCACGAGCCGTTTCACACAACGGAAGAGTATCTTTCCTTGTATGAAGATAACTGGGATGGACCGCATTATGACTGGCCGCGTGGCCGGGTGCAGGAAAGCGACGAGGCCGTGGAGCACATCCGTTGCCGGTATCGTTCGTTGGTGTCGATGTGCGATCGCAACCTGGGGCGCATTCTCGACCTGATGGATGAGCACGATCTGTGGCGAGATACCATGCTGATTGTCGGCACTGACCACGGCTTTTTACTCGGTGAGCATGGCTGGTGGGCGAAAAACCAGATGCCTTATTACAACGAAGTTGCCAATAATCCGTTGTTTATCTGGGACCCGCGCAGTGGTGTAAAAGGAGAGCGGCGACAGGCACTGGTACAAATGATCGACTGGGCGCCAACGTTGTATGACTTTTTTCAACAGCCAGTGCCGCCCGATGTGCAGGGGCAACCGCTGGCGAAAACGGTCAGTCACGATGAACCAGTACGCAGCTCGGCGATGTTTGGTGTCTTCAGTGGTCATGTTAACGTAACCGATGGGCGTTTTGTCTATATGCGTGCAGCGCTGCCGGGGCGTGAGGATGATATTGCCAACTACACGTTGATGTCCTGCAAAATGAACAGCCGCTATCCGGTGGATGAGATGCGGGCTTTATCGCTGGCCCCACCGTTTCGTTTTACCAAAGGGTTACAGGTATTACGCATCCCGGCACAGGAAAAATATAAGGGGTTGAATCAGTTTGGTCATTTGCTGTTTGATCTGCAAAACGATCCGCAGCAGCTACATCCGATTCATGATGATGTGATCGAGTCCCGGATGATCGCGTTGCTGATTCAGTTGATGAAAGATAATGATGCGCCGCCAGAGCAGTTTCAGCGCCTGGGATTAGCGTAGAGAAGTGATTTTGCCGGAGTGGGTGTTCGCCCACTCCGGCAAATGAATAATTATTGCGGGAACCACTGATCGCTGATTTTCTGATATGTACCGTCAGCTTTAATTGCTGCCAGCGCGTTATTCAGTTTTTCCAGCAGAGCTTTGTTATCCGGACGTACAGCGATACCCAGACCGGTGCCAAAGTATTGCGGATCGGTCACTTTTTCAGTAGCAACGCCCAGTTGCGGATTGGTTTTCAGCCATTCATTAACCACCGCAGTGTCACCAAATACGCCATCAATACGGCCATTTTTCAGATCGATAAAGGCATTTTGATAACTGTCATAGGAGACCGTTTTCACTTCCGGGTGCTGATCCTGAATATATTTCTGGTGCGTAGTACCGTTTTCCATCCCAATGCGTTTGCCTTTCAGGTCGGCAAACGTTTTGTAGGTATCTTTTTTGGCAATCACGACGGCTGAGTTTTCGTAATAGGGCGTGGTGAACGATACCTGCTTGCTACGATCTGGTGTGATATCCATACCGGAGATTACGGCGTCATATTTCCTGAATTTCAGTGACGGGATCAGGCTGTCGAAAGCGTGATTAGTAAAAGTACATTCTGCCTGCATTTGTTTGCACAAGGCTTTTGCCAGGTCGATATCAAAGCCGACAATCTCATTATTAGCACCTATAGATTCAAAGGGTGGATAGGTGGCTGAAACGCCAAAATTGATTTTCTCTGCGGCAGAAGCACCGAAAGTAAAGGAAGCAAGTAATGCGGCAAGAACTAACTTTTTCATGATGGAACTCCCGTCTGTCAATCTTATGATTTTTGGCCGTGTCTGCGGCATGGGATAACAATGCCATCAAGTGAATTTATATGCAATAAATATGATTAAATAATTTGCATGAAATGAAAAAAGACGGACAACTTAGTGAGTTGTCCGTCTTCATTATAAGAATTTATGCACTATGTAGGCCGGATAAGGCGTCCACGCCGCATCCGGCACAGGCACCGTGCTGATGTCTGATGCGACACTGGCGCGTCTTATCAGACCTACAAAACCCCCGGCGAATGTACGCAGCCACATTAATTCCTTCGCTCAAACGCCAGTGCTTTGCGCTCGATCAGACGCATCATCAGCGTCAGCAGGCCGTTAACGACCAGATAAATAATCCCTGCCGCGCCGAACACCATTACATCGTAGGTGCGTCCGTACAACAACTGGCTGTATCCCATCACTTCCATCAGCGTAATGGTGTAAGCCAGAGAGGTACTTTTGAACACCAGCACCACTTCGTTGGAATAAGAAGAGAGCGAGCGTTTAAAGGCATACGGCAGCAGGATCGCCAGCGTATCTTTTTTGCTCATTCCCAGGGCGCTACAGGACTGCCACTGACCTTCCGGGATCGCACGAATTGCACCGTAAAACAGCTGCGTGGTATACGCCGCACTGTTCAGCGACAACGCAATCAGCGCACATAACCACGGTTCTGACAACAAATGCCACAGTGCCGGATACTCCTGCAACGTCGGGAACTGACCCGGCCCGTAATAAATCAGGAAGATCTGCACCAGCAGCGGTGTACCGGTAAACAGCGTGATATAACCCCGTACCAGCCACACCAGCACCGGCGTTTTCAGCGTCAGGATGATGGTAAAAATCAACGCCAGAATCAGTGCCACAATCAGCGAGGCAACGGTTAGCGTCAGGCTGGTGTGCAGCCCTTTCATCAGTTCGGGTAAATACTCAAACATTAGCTGGGCCTCCGCTCAAAACGTGTCGCGCGCAGGTCAATGCGTTTGAGAATGTACTGACTGAGCAGGGTGATCACCAGGTAAATCGCCGCCGCCACAATGTACCAGGTAAATGGTTCCTGGGTACGAGTAGCGATGCTTTTGGTTTGCAGCATTAAATCATTCACACTAATCAAACTGACCAGCGCGGTATCTTTCAGCAGCACCAGCCACTGGTTACCGAGGCCAGGCAGCGCATGACGCCACATCTGCGGCATCACCAGACGGAAAAAGATAGCCGATTTCGACAGCCCCAGCGCCTGGCCGGATTCCCACTGACCCATCGGCACCGCTTTCAACGCGCCGCGCAGCGTTTGCGAGGCATAGGCGGCATACAGCAGTGACAGAGCGATGACACCACAAAGGAACGGGCTAACGTCGAAGTTCTCAATGTCCATCTGCACTGGGATCTGCACGAACCCAAGATTGATAGTGAAGCCATCCGAAAGCGTCAGCAGCAGCTGCGAGGAGCCAAAATAGATAAACAGCACCACCAGAATTTCTGGCAGGCCACGCAGAATGGTTACCAGCGCTGAACCTGCCCACGCGACAGGACGCCATTTTGCCGACTCCCATACCGCAAAGAACATCGCCAGCGCCAGTCCGACAATCAATGCACAAACGGCAAGGCCGACGGTCATCCCGGCGGCGCTTGCTAAAGGAAAAAATTCATTCATCAGGAATTACTTCTGGAACCATTTGTTGTAGATGGTTTCGTAAGTGCCATCTTTCTTCACTTTTTCCAGCGCAGTGTTGAGTTTCTGCTGCAGCTCAGTGTTGCCCTGACGTACCGCGATGCCGAGGCCAGTGCCGAAGTAATCTTTATCGGTCACTTTGTCGCCCACCGCCGCCAGTTTCGGGTTATCTTTCAGCCACTCAGTGACCACTGCGGTGTCACCGAAGACGCCGTCGATACGCCCGTTTTGCAGATCCAGTTTTGCGTTCTGGTAGCTGTCATACGGAACGGTAGTGATTTCCGGGTGCTTATCCATAATGAATTTCTGGTGTGTCGTCCCGTTCTGTACGCCGACTTTTTTGCCTTTCAGCTGATCAACACTGGTGTATTTGCCTTGCTGACCCACAAACAGGGCAGAGTTGTCATAGTACGGGGTGGTAAACAGCACCTGCTTTTCACGTTCTGGGGTGATATCCATCCCGGCCATCACCGCTTCCACGCGACGGAATTTCAGGCTTGGGATCAGGCTGTCAAATGCCTGGTTAGAGAAAGTACAGGTCGCATCAATCTCTTTACACAGCGCCTGTGCCAGGTCGACGTCAAAACCAACGATCTGGTTGTTTGCATCAATCGATTCAAACGGAGGATAGGAGGCTTCGGTAGCAAAACGAATGGTTTCGGCAGCTGTGGCGGAAAGACTAAAACCTGCAATTAACGCGGCAATCAGAACTTTTTTCATTGTTGTTATCCCGAATCTTAGTGAGAGAGATAGTTTTTAAATGCTTCGGTTTGCGGCTCGGTAAAGCAGCTCGCGTCGCCTTGTTCTACGATATGACCATTTTCCATATACACCACTCGGCTGGCGGTTTTACGCGCCACTTCAACTTCGTGGGTGACGATCACCTGGGTAATATTCGTTTCTGCCAGCTCACGAATGATGCTGACGATTTGTGCCGTAATTTCCGGGTCCAGTGCGGCGGTCGGTTCATCAAACAGCAGTACCTGCGGTTCCATCATTAACGCACGGGCAATAGCAACACGCTGCTGCTGACCACCAGAAAGATGCAGCGGGTAACGATCGCTATAAGGTTTGAGACGCAGACGTTCCAGCAGTTTTTCTGCACGGGCCAGCGCCTGATCTTTACTCAACCCCAGTACACGGCAGGGCGCTTCAATCAGGTTTTGCTGCACGGTCAGATGCGGCCACAGGTTGTATTGCTGAAACACCATGCCAACGTTACGACGCAAATCGCGAATCGCTTTGTCAGAGGGTGTTTTAGTGAAATCGAAATGGTTGCCTGCAATGTTGAGCGTACCGGAGCGCGGCATCTCAAGCAGATTGAGTACACGCAGCAGCGAGCTTTTACCCGCGCCGCTGGGGCCAAGTAACACCAGCGTTTCGCCCTGTGGGCAATCCAGCGTGATATCGAACAGCGCCTGATGCGCGCCGTAGAAGCAATTAATGCCGTTTAATTGAATACTCATTGACACTCGTATACTGGCAGTCTGATAGCTATTGAGGTCGAAGATAGTACCTTTGACAGAATAATTATGCAATATTTCTGCTTTAAAAGTTAAAAGCAAAGCGCATTATTCAATAAACATAGCACAAAATAACGGGGGCGGTGGTCGGCGAGCATAAATGTCGGCATTCCTCACGAAATGCCGGACAATTTACGGGGTTTATTGGTTGATCAAGGCGTTAGCGATTCTCGATGGACTGACGGAGCGTACCCGCCGTGGCATGAACGCTACCGCCTAAGTAGCGCACATCGTCGATCACCCAACACTGGCCTTCCTGAATCATTAACACTTCATCCTGCCAGCCCTGGTCACCCTGCTTGAGATCCACGCGCAATGGAATGTTACGGGCATCACGATTCGGGATAGTCGATGCACTGGCAACGTGGGCGCTGTCTGGCAAGGTGGTTCGACTGGAGAACGGATCGCTGCTTAACAATTCACGATGACTATTATCGCGGCTGGCATCGCTAAGTAGGGTTGCCAGTTTGTCACTCAAATAGGGGCGCAGGGCGATAATGTCATTGCTGCGATGTTGAATGCGGTAGTCATAGAATTGTTGGGCCACGCTGTCAGGCCCCCCCTGGACACAGGAACCGGTGCGGGGACCGTTATCTTTATAAGCTGGCGTGACGGTGGTACAGGCACTCAGCAGCAGTGCACATGGAATAAGTAGAGATAGTGAACGGTAGCGCATAATCATTTCCTTATTAGCTTGCTGTCTGCGTCACACTACGACCAAACGCTATCAGATTATTTAATACATTGTTTTTAATACAATTCTGAAACAATCTGAACACCTGATTGGGTTTGAGTCCATTGCTGGCTACCCACTCAAGGTTGCTCGTAGCTGACTTACTTAAATTACCCAAACAATAGACAGTGTAAACCATTTGTGAGGTTGAGCGTGTTATATGGCTGAAATGATCATTTAAGGTAAATATGATAGTTCTGAAATGGTGGTATAAATCCTCCTGTAGAGGTTAAGAGCATCTGCAAGAAGCCAGTTTCACATTTATAACGCGTGATAAATGAACGCGGTTATTGTCTAATCATTACAAATTTTTCACATGCGATAAGAGATCCTGCTATTAAGATGATTGCCAAAATTACGTTGTATTTTTGAAAATGAGCGAAATTTGATAGTCCCAGCTTTGACTTTTGATAATATTATTTATGCTACAGTTGTGGGTATAAAATATAATCTTTTTGGACAAGTGAATTTGAGCGAAGAATAAATCAAGTTGTTTCAGTGTTTCGTTAATTAATATGAGTATAAAAGGTGTTGTGCTTTTACAATAATAAAGCGCGAGGAGTTCGGTGGATTATCGTTTTTCTTGGGTGATTTTTAATATGATAAACAATATATCTGATCAAGCGTCATCATTTTCATGCACACAATTGAATCAAAGTGATAATTTCCTCGATTCACTGAGGGAATTTTTCGCGATATTAAATTCCAGTCGTAAGGGTGAGTTGTCTACATGGGATACCATCTACTTGCATCTGATATTAGCAATAAATGCTGACAGTGATCTCATAAAAAATGATGTGTTGCTCGCGGAAAATATTCCAACAGCGGATTATCAATTTAATACATTTTTTAGTAATGCTTTCGAGACTGATGTTAAAAAATATCTTGGTAAATCAGAAGATAACGAAGTTGAAATAAAAACGGGTAATGAAAGAATCTCTATTGGAATACGTAACAGATCGAATGAAAAACTTGAAAGACAAAAGTTTCTTTTCCCACTGGACTATGAGAATAAATTACAACATCAATTAGACAAGCATTTTACGATTGAATCGCACCCATTATTATACAGGCATACTATGGGTAGTAAGATTGCGAATGTGATTTTTGAAAAATTATACAGTCGTATTGACTTTAACAAAGAACAATATATATCCTTTATAAAGGACGCGTTTCTTCATTTTTATGATTATAGCAGGCGATATGCAATTAATGAAAATATTGCAAAAGACGCTGTAACAAACAATATCGCATTGATGAGCACTTTTTATGACAGTGATAATACGTCAGGTGAGGTTTTAAATAATGATTTTACAGAAGAGTCATTTGAAACTGCGTTAGATGTAGAGCATACAATAGTGCTTGGATTTGCTGATGATAATTTTGAAACAAAACCTGTTCATTATCAGGATTTATTAACACGATTTAGTGCCTTTCAAGATACCGTGTTTAATCTGTTCCCTGAAATGCGCTCTTCGCATTACAACGATATTTGTAGCGTAAGTGTGGATATGACAAAGGGAACGCAATGCATGATTCACTTGATGGTGAATGAAGAAGTTTTCATGTCTCTGCCTGTTCCAGTTGCCACGATGGTACGTGAAGATGCAAGTAATTTAGTCAATCTTAAAACACTACTCAATGATGGTTGCTTTATTAAATATAGTCATTTTAATGACGTGGCATTAATAAAGCAAAACATAAACAATCTCCATTTATCACATACTGTTGTGAATGAAAGTATATTGAAGAAGTGTTGCTTTGAAAACGGCAGTTTAGGTGATGTTAAAATAACAAATAGCAATGTAATAAACAGTGTATTCAAAAATATTTCGTTTAGATCTGTTAAAATTAACAACGTAAATACTCATTCTTTAAAATTTATTAACTGCCATTTTTTCAATGTTGATATGATAAGAGTTAATTTCAGTAAATGTCTTTTTCATGACTGTAGTATGCATGGTGTCAAGATAAAACCATGGTTGCCAGTAAAATGGACAAAAGAATTAATAAATGATTATTTGTATGGCTGTTTACTTTCACTGTATTCTATCTGCGTAAGAGATATATTTAATATGAACGCGGGGAGTAACGTAAAGATTGCAGCGGATGCTTTCCTTGACATTCTTTTCTCTCTTAAAAATAAATATTGCATTAAACTATTAAGCGCTCAGGATCGGGCGTTTATATACGAGTTTGCAAGAATGATCTTTGCATATATTAATGACAAAAACATTGAGAACTTATTGCTTTCTTGTTTTGCCGAGGTCGATCAAAAAGCAATCCAGAGGTATGTTCCTCAGCCACAAGATGCGGAAAAATTTTGGAGTAATTTACAGTATAAGTTGAGTATTTCCGCTCATTAATGTTGTTGGTACAACATAATAAGACAGGTAAGCGGTACCCTATAATGAAACCAATATCGGGTTATGCAACGGATAATCGTAAAGACTTAAGTGGGTGTTTTTGACACAATGAGATGATTTCCTAAACTGATCAAAACCTTCTTTCCAACATGGCATATCAGTCCGATAATGCTTTAGAGATCGAAGGCTTAACAAACAAGGAGATCGATCATGCAATTTTCTACAACCCCTACTCTGGAAGGCCAGACCATCGTTGAATATTGCGGTGTGGTGACCGGCGAAGCGATTTTAGGTGCCAATATTTTCCGTGATTTCTTTGCCGGTATCCGCGATATCGTTGGCGGACGTTCCGGTGCGTATGAAAAAGAACTGCGTAAAGCACGGGAGATCGCCTTTGAGGAATTAGGCTCCCAGGCGCGGGCGCTGGGGGCCGATGCCGTAGTTGGTATTGATATCGACTACGAAACGGTCGGGCAAAACGGCAGTATGCTGATGGTTAGCGTCAGCGGTACGGCGGTGAAAACGCGTCGATGAGAAGAGTCTTCTGGCTGGTCGCTGCCGCTCTGTTACTGGCAGGGTGTGCAGGCGAAAAAGGCATTGTCGAGAAAGAGGGATACCAGCTTGATACCCGACGCCAGGCGCAGGCGGCGTATCCGCGCATTAAAGTGCTGGTGATCCACTACACCGCAGATGATTTTGATAGCTCGCTGGCGACACTGACCGATAAGCAGGTCAGCTCGCATTATCTGGTCCCTGCGGTACCACCGCGATACAACGGTAAACCGCGCATCTGGCAACTGGTGCCGGAACAAGAACTGGCCTGGCATGCGGGGATTAGCACCTGGCGCGGGGCAACGCGCCTTAACGACACCTCTATTGGCATTGAGCTGGAAAACCGTGGCTGGCAAAAATCGGCCGGAGTGAAATATTTTGCCCCGTTTGAACCGGCACAGATTCAGGCGCTTATTCCACTGGCGAAAGATATTATTGCCCGTTATCACATCAAGCCGGAAAACGTAGTGGCACATGCGGATATCGCACCGCAGCGCAAAGACGATCCGGGGCCATTATTTCCCTGGCAGCAACTGGCGCAGCAGGGGATTGGTGCCTGGCCGGATGCGCAGCGGGTGAACTTTTACCTTGCCGGGCGCGCGCCGCACACACCGGTAGATACCGCGTCATTGCTGGAGCTTTTGGCGCGCTACGGTTATGACGTTAAACCTGATATGAGACCGCGCGAGCAGCGGCGCGTGATTATGGCGTTCCAGATGCATTTCCGCCCGACGTTATACAACGGCGAAGCGGATGCAGAAACTCAGGCAATTGCCGAAGCGTTGCTGGAGAAATACGGGCAGGATTAGCGCGGCAGTTTTCCGTGGTCGCGTAGCCAGGCGGCAGTTTTCTCGATACCTTCATCCAGGGTGATGACCGGCTGATAACCTAATTCTTCCTGTGCACGCGTAATATCCAGCGTAAAGTCAAAATTAAGCTTCGAGACGCCGTAGTGGGTCAGCGGCGGCTCTTTTGCTGACTTGCGGCCTAAACGCTCCATGCTGCGGGCGATCATATCCAGCATCGGGTAGGGGACGGAACGAATACGACAGTCAATATTCAACTCGTCGATCAGCTTCTGCACGATGCTGCGCAGTGTGCGATGCTCGCCGTTGGTAATGTTGTACACACGCCCGGAAGGTAGCTTATCGCAGGCTTCCTGGCTTGCCAGCCACATGGCGTGCACTGCATTTTCATAGTAGGTCATATCGACCAGCGCACTTCCGCCGTGCGGTAACAGAATGCTGCCGTAGTGGTGCATCATATGCGCAAGACGGGGGATAAAGACTTTATCGTGCGGTCCGAACAGACTTTGTGGGCGCAGAATAGTAAAGCGCGTTTGTGGATTCGCCTGCGAAAGCATATTGATCACTTCTTCGCTGGCTGCTTTGCTGCGGGCAAACTCGTTGGCGAAGCGGTGAGGGCGAAAATCTTCTTTAATATCGCGATGGTGGTGATAATCGAAGTACAGGGAGGGAGAAGAGATATGAATAAAGTTACGCACACCCCAGGCGACAGCCCATTCACCCAGGCGGCGAGTGGCGCGAACGTTAGCCAGATCGAAAGCCTGTTGTGTCCCCCAGGGAGAGGTAAAGCTGGAGCAGTGCCACAGCGTATCAATGCCCGCGAGCATCACTTTAGCTTGTGATGAGACCAGCTCGGTCAGATCCGCCGGAACAAACTCTGCGCCCATTTTTTCCAGCAATTTACCCATTGCCTCGTTGCGACCGGTCGCTCGCACGCTGATGCCTTTCTGGCATAAAAACTCTACCGCGTTTCGACCTAAGCCGCTGGTGGCGCCGGTAACCAGTACCTTCATATCAATCCACTGTTGTTGAGAAAATGACGTGCGCATTCTTCCGTGATTTCCCCCATGATGCAATGGGAAACATGAAAGAATAACGCAGGTTTTGTCGATTAATCTGTGCTTTGTTCTGCCAGTCTGGCGATTTGTTTTGCCATTCCGCGAAAAATAAACAGATGCGCGGGGATCATCAATAACCAGTAAAACAGCCCCGGCATACCGTGCGGATGCCAGAAAGCGCGGACATCGATAGTACGATAGTCGCCTTTATCTTCCAGGGTAAAACACAGTCGTCCCAGCCCCGGTGCTTTCATGCCAAATAACAACGAAAGTTGCTTTTTCGGTTCAACGACAATGACTTTCCAGCTATCCACCGCATCGCCAGTTTGCAAATATTCGCGCTCCGGACGGCCTTTCGCTAATTTATGACCGATCGCACGGTCCATCAACGCCCGTGTCTGCCACAAAATATTGCCAAAGAAATAACGCTCTTTACCGCCGATTTGGTTCACTACCTGCCATAAAGCCGCAAGGCTGGCGGACGTTTTAACGGTAAACCCCGCCTGTTTGGCGAAATAACCGTACTCAGGTCGCCAGCGGGCAAAGGCCTGAGCGTCGTAGCCCCAGTCGCTGGAGTTGACCAGTTTTTCTTCCTCTTTCAACGTGCTACGTACCGCGTCATCGAAAGCGATCAGCCGTTGTGGGATGAGTGCACGTAGCGCGGTGTCATCCGCCAGCAGATCGTGTTTCAGCCCCTGAATCAACGCCCTGGCGGTGGTGGGCGGTACGGAAGTAATCACATTAAGAAACCACACCGAAATCCAGCGAGTGGGGAGGGGGATGGGGATCAACCAGCGGCGCTTACCGCTCACCGCCATAAAATGTTCAAACTGTTGCTGATAACTGAGCACCTCTGGTCCGGCGGCTTCGAAGATGCGGTGTTCGCTGGCCGGATGATCTAACAGCGCCACCAGATAGTGCAGCAAGTTTTCCAGCGCGATGGGCGTGGTGCGTGAACGAACCCAGCGTGGCGGCGTTAACACTGGCAGATTGTAGACCATATCGCGCATGACTTCGAACGCTGCTGAACCTGCGCCAACGATAATTCCGGCCCGCAGTTCGGTCACCGGGACACCTGCTTCACGAAGAATATCCGCCGTAGCCTGACGAGCACGCAGATGATCCGACTGCTCATGTGGCGGGGCCTGTAACGAACTGAGAAAGATTAATTGCTTAACTGGTACTTCACGTAGCGCATCGCGGACGTTGAGAGCCACCTGGCGCTCCTGAGCGATAAAATCGCCGCTTTCGCCCATGCTGTGCACCAGAAAATAGACGGTATCGATATCCTGTAACAGGGCCGGAAGGTTATCCGGCCAGCTGAGATCGACTTTATGGCAACTGACGTTTGCCAGTTGCAGCTTTGCAAGCCTGTCGACATGACGTGCCGCCGCCAGGATCTGATGCCCTTGCTGGCTGAGTGTGCGCACCAGATGCTGACCAATGTAGCCACTGGCACCGAGAACTAAAATGCGTTGCGGCACGTTTCTCTCCTTAACGCGCCAGGAATGCGCGCCAGTGGGCGGCGACTTCCGCCAGCTGTTCGCGCGAGACGTCAAGATGCGTCACCAGGCGGACAATCGGCGAGGCGTTAATCAGCACGTTTCTCGCTTTCATGTATTCGCCTAACGCGGCAGCATTTTCTTCCCCGACGCGAACAAACAGCATATTAGTGTCCTGACGCATCACATCCGCGCCTGCTTCACGCAGCTGCTCCGCCATCCAGGCAGCGTTGTCGTGGTCTTCCTGCAAGCGCGCAACATTATTTTTCAGGGCATATATCCCGGCGGCAGCCAGAATGCCGGACTGGCGCATCCCGCCACCTGTCATTTTCCGCCAGCGAATGGCACGTTTAATGTAATCACGATTACCGACGAGTAATGAACCGACTGGCGTCCCAAGACCTTTCGACAGGCAAATGGTGAACGAATCACAATATTGCGTGATCTCTTTCAGTTCGCAGCCGTAAGCCACCACGGCATTAAAGATGCGCGCACCGTCAACATGCAGCGCCAGATTGCGCTCGCGGGTAAATTCCCATGCATCTTTAAGGTATTCACGCGGCAACACTTTGCCGTTGTGGGTGTTTTCCAGACTGAGTAATTTGGTGCGGGCGAAATGGATATCGTCGGGTTTGATTTTCATCGCCACTTTATTCAGCGGTAGCGTGCCGTCGGCAGCCGCGTCGATGGGTTGCGGCTGAATACTGCCCAGCACCGCTGCGCCACCGGCTTCAAACAGATAGTTATGCGCGGCCTGACCGACAATATACTCTTCGCCGCGTTCGCAGTGACTGAGCAGAGCGACCAGGTTGGCCTGAGTGCCGGTAGGCAGAAAAATGGCGGCTTCTTTACCGGAAAGCTCTGCTGCATAGTCCTGCAGAGCATTAACGGTAGGGTCGTCTCCGTAAACGTCGTCCCCAACCGGGGCGGCCATCATCGCTTCGAGCATGGCGCGGCTCGGTCGGGTTACGGTATCACTGCGTAAATCAATCATGGCATGTCCTTATTATGACGGGAAATGCCACCCTTTTTACCTTAGCCAGTTCGTTTTCGCCAGTTCGATCACTTCATCGCCGCGTCCGCTGATGATTGCGCGCAGCATATACAGGCTGAAACCTTTGGCCTGTTCGAGTTTGATCTGCGGTGGAATGGCTAACTCTTCTTTGGCGACCACCACATCCACCAATACCGGACCGTCGATGGAGAAGGCGCGTTGCAGGGCTTCATCAACTTCAGACGC
Organism: Escherichia sp. WS1152; assembly: GCF_046487665.1. Lineage (NCBI taxonomy): Bacteria > Pseudomonadati > Pseudomonadota > Gammaproteobacteria > Enterobacterales > Enterobacteriaceae > Escherichia > Escherichia sp. WS1152. The sequence continues at coordinate 195,426 of NZ_JBJQJA010000001.1, forward strand.
TTTTTCTACACGGATACCCGTAATGCCGCATGCTTCGGCAATGCGGGCAAAGTTGGTGTCGTGCAGCTCAGTACCGTCTGTCAGGTAGCCTCCGGCTTTCATCTCCATCGCCACAAAGCCCAGCACGCTGTTATTAAAGACGATAATTTTCACCGGCAGTTTCATCTGCACTACCGAGAGGAAATCGCCCATCAACATGCTAAAACCGCCATCGCCGCACATGGCGACCACCTGACGTTCCGGCTCGGTTGCCTGCGCGCCCAGCGCCTGCGGCATGGCGTTAGCCATCGAACCGTGGTTAAACGAACCTAACAGGCGACGCTTGCCGTTCATTTTCAGATAACGCGCTGCCCACACCGTTGGCGTACCAACGTCACAGGTGAAAATGGCGTCATCGGCGGCAAAATGACTAATTTGCTGCGCCAGATATTGCGGGTGAATGGCTTTCTCGCTCGGTTTAGCTAAATCGTCCAGCCCTTTGCGGGCATCGCGGTAATCTTCCAGCGCTTTATCCAGAAATTTGCGATCGGCTTTTTCTTCCACCAGTGGCAGCAATGCACGCAGGGTTGATTTGATATCGCCGACCAGTGCCATATCCACCTTGCTGTGAGCGCCGATGCTGGCTGGATTGATATCAATCTGAATAATTTTGGCATCGGTCGGGTAGAACGCACGGTAGGGGAACTGAGTACCGAGTAGCACTAACGTGTCGGCGTTCATCATGGTATGGAAACCTGACGAGAATCCGATTAACCCGGTCATTCCAACATCATACGGATTATCGTATTCGACATGCTCTTTACCGCGTAGGGCATGAACAATAGGTGCTTTAATTTTCCCGGCAAACTCAACTAACTCTTTATGCGCCCCCGCGCAGCCGCTGCCACACATCAGAGCGATATTGCTGGAATAACGCAGCAGTTGCGCCAGTTTGCGTAACTCTTCTTCTTCCGGCGTCACAACTGGCTGTGGCGCATGATACCAGTGCGTGGTTGCCCCTTCTGGCGCAGGTTTTAACGCCACGTCACCCGGTAACACGACAACGGAAACGCCACGGTTAAGCACCGCTTTGCGCATAGCAATTGCCAGCACTTGTGGGATCTGCTCCGGGCTGGAAACCAGCTCGCAATAGTGACTACATTCGCGGAATAGCTCTTGTGGGTGGGTTTCCTGGAAATAGCCGCTGCCTATTTCGCTGGAGGGAATATGAGCGGCAATCGCCAGTACCGGAACGTGATTGCGGTGGCAATCGAACAGGCCGTTGATTAAGTGCAGGTTGCCGGGGCCGCACGATCCGGCACAGACCGCCAGTTCTCCTGAAAGTTGTGCTTCAGCGCCAGCGGCAAACGCCGCCACTTCTTCATGGCGGGTGGACATCCACTCGATGGTGCCCATGCGATTAAGACTGTCGCTAAGACCGTTCAGAGAGTCGCCCGTGACTCCCCAGATGCGTTTCACGCCTGCCGATTCGAGTGTTTTGGCGATATAAGCTGCAACCGTTTGTTTCATGGTTCTCCATCTCCTGAATGTGATAACGGTAACAAGTTTAGTTCATCTGACGGAGGGGGAAGGGATGGGAGAAAAAGGAGGCACTAACGGTTAAATAGCCCGATGAAATGAATATCATCGGGCATAAGGCGATTATGCGAGAACCAAATCCCCCTGCGGATGGCAGGAGCAGGCCAGTACGTAACCTTCAGCGATTTCGGCGTCGGTCAGCGTCATTGTGCTGCTCACCGTATATTCACCGGAAACCACTTTTGTCTTACAGCAGCCGCAAACACCCGCACGGCAGGCAGCGACAACCGGAACGTTATTGCTTTCCAGCGCCTCCAGTAGCGTAGTGCCAACCGGGGCGTAAAATTCTCGTGCCGGTTGCAGTTTGGTGAATTTCAGACCGCTGGTCGCCGCTTCCGCTACTGGGGTGAAGAATTTCTCTTTAAAGAAACGCGTCACGCCGAGCGCTTTCACTTCCTGCTCTACCCAATCCATATACGGTGCTGGACCACAAGTCATCACGGTACGTGAAGCTAAGTCAGGAACGCGAGTCAGGAGTTCGCGAGTGAGACGACCAGTGATAAAGCCTTCGGTAACGTTATTTTCCGCCACCAGCGTTACCGGATAGTTACGCCACTCATCGGCGAAAATAACATCCTGCGGCGTACGCACGTTGTAGATCACCTGTACATCGGCCTGTGGACGATTCTTCGCCAGCCAGCGACGCATCGACATAATCGGCGTGACGCCGCAGCCTGCAGCCAGCAACAGGAATTTATCTTCTGCTTTATCGTCGCAGGTAAATTCCCCCATCGCGTCCGAAAGCCAGAGATAATCACCGCGTTTTACATCGCGGGTCAGCCACTGGGAGCCGACACCGTCATCAATCCGCCGCACGGTCAGGGTGATATATTCACTCACGCCTGGCGTGGAGGAAATGGTGTAAGCACGCAGCGTTTCCGCTGAGTTACGCACGCTGACCAGTGCATATTGCCCGGCGCGGTATGGGTAGTAATCGTGGCAAATCAGGGAAATCGTCCACACATCCGGCGTTTCTTGCTTAATGTGATGAACCTGCATCCGCCACGGGCATTGATTCGTTGGCATCGTCATCGACAAACTCCTTACGCGCTCAACAGTTGCTTCATGTCTTCTTCAACAGTGGTGATAGAACGCAGGCCGAATTTCTCGTTCAGCACCGCCAGCAGATCTGGTGTCAGGAAACCAGGTGCAGTCGGGCCGGTGACGATATTTTTCACGCCCAGAGAAAGCAGCGTCAGCAGAATGACGATCGCTTTCTGTTCAAACCAGGAGAGCACCAGCGACAGCGGCAGATCGTTGACACCGCAGCCCAGTTTCTCTGCCAGCGTAACCGCCAGAATAATCGCTGAGTAAGCATCGTTACACTGACCGGCATCTACCAGACGCGGCAGACCTTCGATATCGCCAAACTCAAGTTTGTTAAAGCGATATTTACCACAGGCGAGGGTCAGGATCAGGCAGTCATCCGGCACGCTGGTGGCGAAATCGGTGAAGTAGTGGCGCTCGCCGCGTGCGCCGTCACAGCCACCAAGCAGGAAGATATGACGCAGTTTTTCACGGCTCACCAGATCAATCAGCGTATCCGCTGCGCCAAGCAGCGTCTGGCGGCCAAAGCCCACGGTGATCAGGTGCGGAATTTCGCTGTACGGGAAGCCCGCCATTTGTTGCGCCTGGGCAATGACCGCAGAGAAATCTTCGCCATCCAGATGACGCACACCCGGCCAGCCAACGATGCTGCGGGTCCAGATACGATCGTCATAAGCGCCTACGGTTGGGTCGATGATGCAGTTCGAGGTCATCACGATGGGGCCAGGGAAACGAGCGAACTCCACTTGCTGATTCTGCCAGCCGCTGCCGTAGTTACCGACCAGATGCTTGAATTTACGCAGCTCCGGGTAGCCATGCGCAGGCAGCATTTCGCCGTGGGTGTAGACATTAACACCCGTGCCTTCGGTCTGTTCCAGAAGGTTGTAGAGATCTTTGAGATCGTGACCGGAAATCAGAATGCATTTACCCGCCGTCGCTTTGACGTTGACCTGGGTTGGCGTCGGGTGACCGTATTTACCGGTTTCGCCTGCATCCAGAATGCTCATCACTTTGAAGTTCATCTGGCCGATTTCCATTGAACACTCAAGAAGCGCGTTCATATCGGCAGGCCAGGTCCCCAGCCACGCCATGATTTTATGGTACTGGGCATAAATATCATTGTCGTATTGACCGAGAACGTGTGCGTGTTCCATATAGGCCGCCGCACCTTTCAGGCCATACAGGCACAGCAGACGCAGGCCGAGAATGTTTTCGCCAATCGCCGCTTTATCTTTGTTAGGGGTAAATTCTGCTGCCTGACGTTGCAGTTCGCCGAGATCGTCGCTCACCAGTTGCAGGTCAGCCATCGGGTTATCGACGCGGGCGTTGGCATCTACAGCCAGGCATTGTGCTTTCAGCGCCTCGCGCAAGGCAATCGCTTCACGAGCGTAGCCGACAATACGCGGAGAATCGAAGTTAACGTTGGTCAGGGTTGAGAAAAATGCGCGTGGCGCAAAGCTGTCTACATCGTGGTTGATGATGCCGTATTCACGCGCTTTTACCGCCCAGGCCGAAAGCCCTTGCAGCGCCGCGATGAGTAAATCCTGAAGGTCAGAGGTTTCCGCCGTTTTACCACACATCCCCTGCGCGTATGAGCAGCCGTTTCCTGCCGGAGTACGGATAGTTTGTTCACATTGCACACAAAACATGATCACACCTTTTAAAGTTATATTTAATATACATCTTTAAGGTTAAGACGCTTAACGCGGGGATAAAAGGGATTTTTCATGCAACTTTAAGGGAGATTGATTTAGCGCAATTTTGGCGGCAGGGATCTACCGCCAGAGAGGTATTACGCAGAGAAAAAGGCGATGAGGATCGGCACTAACAGGCTAAGAATAAAACCGTGAACAATTGCCGCCGGGACCATATCCAGCCCGCCAGTACGTTGAAGAACGGGCAGGGTGAAATCCATCGACGTCGCACCGCATAAGCCCAGTGCGGTAGAGCGGCTGCGGCGAATCAGCCCAGGGATCAACATAATTGCAATCAGCTCACGGGCCAGATCATTAAAAAACGCCGCGCTCCCGATTACCGGACCAAAAGATTCGGTCAATAAAATACCGGAAAGAGAATACCAGCCGAAACCAGAGGCCATTGCCAGCGCGGTATTGATGGGTAGATCAAGAATAAAGGCGTTAATTAAACCACCAATTAATGAACTGGCAACCACCACCACGGCGACAATCATTCCCCGGCGATTAAGGACAATCTGCTTTAAGGTCATGCCATTATTGCGCAACTGAATACCGACGAGGAAAAGTAGCAGAATTAAGGTGTATTCACTGGCTTCGGTCGCGTGTTGTAAGAAAGCCAGTCCACTCAGGCCAATGGCAAAACCAATCACTACTACGCCGCACAGTTTTAGCGACTCAAGCGCCATCGCAATACGCGACGGGAGTTTTTCTTGCTGATGGTGGTTGCGCCACGGCAGACCGCGCTCCAGCCACATAAGGGCGGCAATATTACACAGTAAAATAACGGTAATACTGTCGGCAGAATAATGCAGAATCGCCAACAGGTTACTGGCGAGGTTATCGAGAAACGCCAGACTGATACCCATAAAAAAGAGAATAAGGTAAACCATCCAGCTTAGTAGCTGATTAATAACTTTTAACGCAGCTTGTTGGCGAAGCGGAATGAGGTAACCCACAATCAGGGGAACCAGAATGATTAACAACCCAGAAAACATGAAAACCCAGCCCTTGCAAAGAAAGAAGTCGAAATGCGCGATGACACACTACTGAAAGCGGAAGGACGAGTAAAGTTGCAATTAAAAGGAAATGTTATGCATAAGGATCGGTAGGGTATTCATTTTCATTTAAAGATATTCTTGCTCTTTAATTACAAACCGCACCGGTGTTGGTGGCGTCAAAATCGCCGAGGCGTTCCCTGAAGGCCGGGGCAGCCCACATGGATGTGGGCTGAGGGCGCGTTTTACAGGGATGTTACCTCGCGCCCGACCCGGTAGCCGCAAGGGATAAGCTGAGGGTACCGCGCAGCGGCGATTTTGTTCGCCAGAGCCCGGGGGTGCAGGGGGCGGCGGCGATTGGCCGCCCCCTGCGCGCTCCCTGCGCCAGTGACTATATGTGGCTTAACACATCAAGGAGCGCAACAGGAAGATGAATCAATATATTTAAAAAAGGCCTGACATTGCGCCAGGCCTTCTGCGTTAATTAATTACGTTTTTCCAGCAGGGTCCGGTAAATCAGACCACCGATAATGCCGCCGACAATTGGCACCACCCAGAAGAACCACAGTTGTTCTAATGCCCAGCCGCCCTGGAAGATGGCAACCGCGGTGCTGCGCGCCGGGTTAACAGAAGTGTTAGTCACCGGAATACTGATTAAGTGAATCAGGGTTAAGGCCAGACCAATAGCGATCGGCGCAAAACCTGCCGGAGCGAATTTGTCGGTTGCGCCGTGGATCACCAACAGGAAACCTGCACTCAATACCAGTTCAACTACCAGCGCGGAAAGCATGGAATAACCGCCTGGTGAATGCTCGCCATAACCGTTAGAAGCAAAACCGCTGGCTGCCGCGTCAAAACCCGTTTTACCACTGGCAATTAAATACAGCAGCGCCGCTGCAACAATACCGCCGACAACCTGGGCAATTACGTAGCCAACGACTTCTTTTGCCGGAAAACGTCCGCCAGCCCATAAACCAATAGTGACCGCCGGGTTAAAATGACCACCAGAAATATGACCAACAGCGAAGGCCATCGTCAGAACGGTCAAACCGAATGCCAGCGCCACGCCGGCAAAACCAATGCCTAATTCCGGGAAGCCTGCGGCCAGTACAGCACTACCACAGCCACCAAAAACAAGCCAGAAAGTACCAAAACATTCAGCTGCTAATTTTCTGAACATATCCACCTCAATTAAAAATTGACCCTGTGAAAAATATGGTCGTTTTATAGGGTCGTCGTAAAAAAGTGACGACGGAAATAATGCGCGGCTATTTTAAAAACGAAGGCGAGTCATTCACCAGATAAATAAATCCAGTAAATTTGATTTAGGGCAACAGCGGGTTGCCCCATATAGTCATTTGTCTGATTGACAGTGTAGTGCAAGCAAAAGATTTAATCCTTTAGGCGTAATAAAAAATAATTTATCATGCTAATTATTTGATTTTGTTGTTTTTGCAGACTTATCAGCAAGAGGGAGTATAACGCGATTATTCGCTCATTTTTCAGACATTTGCCATGCTTAAATGTGATGTCATCACGTATTAGCAAGGCCTTTCCCGTTATACTGCCAGCGTAAAGGATAAGTCACATATTTCTGGAGGGGATATGATTCTTGAGCGCGTTGAAATTGTGGGTTTTCGCGGTATCAACCGTTTGTCGTTGATGCTGGAACAAAACAACGTCCTGATTGGGGAGAACGCGTGGGGTAAATCCAGCTTGCTGGACGCCTTAACCCTGCTGCTATCGCCAGAATCAGATCTCTACCATTTTGAGCGCGACGATTTCTGGTTCCCGCCGGGAGATATCAACGGGCGAGAACATCATCTGCATATTATTTTGACCTTCCGCGAATCGCTGCCAGGCCGACATCGGGTTCGCCGTTATCGGCCGCTGGAAGCGTGCTGGACGCCATGCGCCGATGGCTATCACCGTATTTTTTATCGTCTGGAAGGGGAGAGTGCGGAAGACGGCAGCGTGATGACACTGCGCAGTTTTCTCGATAAAGACGGACATCCGATTGATGTTGAGGATATTAACGATCAGGCACGCCATCTGGTGCGTTTAATGCCGGTGCTGCGCTTGCGTGATGCCCGTTTTATGCGCCGTATTCGTAACGGCACGGTGCCAAATGTCCCCAATGTGGAAGTCACCGCGCGCCAGCTCGATTTCCTCGCCCGTGAGTTGTCCTCACATCCGCAAAATCTCTCTGATGGACAGATTCGTCAGGGACTTTCCGCAATGGTGCAGCTGCTTGAGCATTATTTCTCTGAGCAGGGGGCTGGACAGGCGCGATATCGTTTAATGCGGCGGCGGGCCAGCAATGAGCAACGAAGCTGGCGCTATCTGGACATCATCAACCGGATGATTGACCGACCTGGAGGGCGCTCGTATCGGGTTATTTTGCTCGGCCTGTTTGCTACTTTATTGCAGGCAAAAGGCACATTGCGACTGGATAAAGACGCCCGTCCATTGTTGCTGATCGAAGATCCAGAAACGCGTTTACACCCCATTATGCTTTCAGTTGCCTGGCATCTGTTGAATCTTTTGCCTTTACAACGTATTGCTACCACCAACTCTGGCGAGCTGCTTTCGTTAACTCCAGTGGAACATGTTTGCCGCCTGGTGCGTGAATCTTCTCGTGTTGCCGCCTGGCGTCTGGGGCCAAGTGGCTTGAGCACCGAAGACAGCCGCCGCATCTCTTTTCACATTCGTTTTAATCGTCCGTCATCGCTGTTTGCTCGCTGCTGGTTGCTGGTGGAAGGGGAAACGGAAACCTGGGTTATCAATGAACTGGCGCGTCAGTGCGGACATCATTTTGATGCCGAAGGGATCAAGGTCATTGAGTTTGCCCAGTCCGGGCTAAAGCCACTGGTTAAATTTGCCCGCCGAATGGGGATTGAATGGCATGTGCTGGTCGATGGCGATGAAGCAGGGAAGAAATATGCCGCTACGGTACGCAGCCTGTTGAATAATGATCGGGAAGCCGAACGAGAACATTTAACGGCGTTACCGGCGCTGGATATGGAACATTTTATGTATCGCCAGGGATTTTCCGATGTGTTCCACCGCGTGGCGCAAATCCCGGAAAATGTACCGATGAATCTGCGCAAAATTATCTCGAAAGCGATCCATCGCTCTTCCAAACCCGATCTTGCCATTGAAGTGGCAATGGAGGCCGGACGTCGTGGTGTGGACTCCGTACCGACGCTGCTGAAAAAAATGTTCTCACGCGTGCTGTGGCTGGCGCGCGGTCGCGCGGATTAACCGCGAAACATCGTGGCCATTTGTGGCTGAATAGCGTCGAGCATCTCATAGCGCCGACGGTATTCAGCCCGTTTTTTACTGGCGATTTCGGCAATCTCTTTTCGTGCTATCTGTGCTGGAAGGCGGTAATGGCGTTCAGCATCACATACGCCGCCAACCGATTCCCAGAAAGCGTTGTAATCGGCATGGATCTTGCCTTCTTTATCGCGATAACGCAGGCTGCGGTAAATATGCGTTTCATTGCTGACGGCAATAATCTGCTCTACCTGCAAACGTTGGGCAAACAGACAGGCCGCTTCCATCACGAGGCGTTTGGGAAATAGCCCGTGGCAGGCTTTCGTCGCATTCTGGATTTCCTGATGTGGGATTTCCCATTTTGCGCCTTGCAGTCCGCCAATAAACATCGTTCTTTTCCCCTGATATTCACACAGGGTAAACGTGATCTCTGCCAGAGGAATACCTTCGCTGTTGCGGAACAGGATTGTGCTGTCACCTTCTTTATCCATTGAGATCATCATGGTCAGCTCAAGCGTGAACTGCTCGCCGTTTTTGCCTTCCAGCTTCGCCAGTTGCAGCCCGGGGGTATTCAAATATAAGCTGAATTCTTCCGCCGACATACACCCGCGGAGTAACGCATAATGGTAACGTAACGCCTCCAGCAATTGCTTACGGCTAAGATTCGCCGCAAGGTAAGGGCGATGCAGACGTACAGGCAGTCGCGGCTGGCGCGTTAACAATACATTGAGATTAGGCCAGTGGGAAAGTTCGTTCATCCACTCAACGCTTAAACGCGGCATAATCAACGAGCGCAGCAAAAATTTCTGGCGAAAACTACGGCGATGCCAGAATTTACCCGGCCGACACTGTCCACGTGCCAGACTAAGAAAAAGTGACAGGCTGCTGAGAGATTCAGATGGCGTAAAGGTCCGTTCAGTTAGCTGCGACATATTCATGAAATCAATGGTTATACATGACGTCGATTTCACCATTGCGTATCTTAACCAAACATCAATAGTGTGATTACTAACGTAAATTTTAGGGTTTTGTTGATATTTCGTTGAAGTTAATGACCCGGATTGGCATATGGAGTATTCAGAATATTTATGAAAAAGCGGAAAACCGTGAAGAAGCGTTACGTTATTGCGCTGGTGATAGCCATCGCCGGACTGATTACGTTATGGAGAATTCTTAACGCACCCGTGCCGACTTATCAGACACTGATTGTGCGCCCCGGTGATTTACAGCAAAGCGTGCTGGCGACCGGAAAGCTGGACGCGCTGCGTAAGGTTGATGTGGGCGCGCAGGTCAGCGGTCAGTTGAAAACACTGTCGGTGGCGATTGGCGATAAAGTAAAAAAAGACCAGCTTTTAGGGGTCATTGATCCTGAACAGGCTGAAAACCAGATCAAGGAGGTCGAAGCAACGCTGATGGAGCTACGCGCGCAGCGGCAGCAGGCGGAAGCGGAGCTGAAACTGGCGCGGGTGACGTATTCCCGTCAGCAACGTCTGGCACAAACGCAGGCGGTTTCACAGCAGGATCTCGACACCGCCGCGACGGAGATGGCTGTGAAACAGGCGCAAATTGGCACCATTGACGCGCAAATCAAGCGCAATCAGGCTTCTCTCGATACGGCTAAAACCAATCTCGATTACACTCGCATCGTTGCCCCGATGGCCGGGGAAGTCACGCAAATCACCACTCTGCAAGGCCAGACGGTGATTGCCGCACAACAAGCACCGAACATTCTGACGCTGGCAGATATGAGCACCATGCTGGTAAAAGCGCAGGTTTCTGAAGCGGATGTAATCCACCTGAAGCCGGGGCAAAAAGCCTGGTTTACGGTACTTGGCGATCCACTGACGCGCTACGAGGGGCAAATCAAGGATGTACTACCGACGCCGGAAAAGGTTAACGACGCTATTTTCTATTACGCCCGTTTTGAAGTCCCCAACCCCAATGGTTTACTGCGGCTGGATATGACTGCGCAAGTGCATATTCAGCTCACCGATGTGAAAAATGTGCTGACGATCCCTCTGTCGGCGTTAGGCGATCCGGTTGGCGATAATCGTTATAAAGTCAAATTGTTGCGTAATGGTGAAACACGCGAGCGTGAAGTGACGATTGGCGCACGTAACGATACCGATGTTGAGATTGTCAAAGGGCTGGAAGCGGGCGATGAAGTGGTGATTGGTGAGGCCAAACCAGGAGCTGCACAATGACGCCTTTGCTCGAATTAAAGGATATTCGTCGCAGCTATCCTGCCGGTGATGAGCAGGTTGAGGTGTTGAAGGGCATCACCCTCGATATTTATGCTGGTGAGATGGTGGCGATTGTTGGCGCTTCGGGTTCCGGTAAATCGACCCTGATGAATATTCTCGGCTGTCTGGATAAGGCCACCAGCGGCACCTATCGCGTCGCCGGTCAGGATGTTGCCACGCTGGACGCCGATGCGCTGGCGCAACTGCGCCGCGAGCATTTCGGCTTTATTTTCCAGCGTTACCATTTGCTTTCGCATTTAACCGCCGAGCAGAACGTTGAAGTACCCGCCGTCTATGCTGGTCTTGAGCGGAAACAGCGGTTGCTTCGCGCCCAGGAGTTGCTGCAACGACTGGGGCTGGAAGACCGTACAGAGTATTATCCGGCACAGCTTTCGGGTGGTCAGCAACAGCGCGTCAGCATCGCGCGGGCATTGATGAACGGCGGTCAGGTAATTCTTGCCGATGAACCGACCGGCGCACTGGACAGCCATTCTGGCGAAGAGGTGATGGCGATCCTGCATCAGCTGCGCGACCGCGGGCATACAGTGATTATCGTCACCCACGATCCGCAGGTCGCTGCTCAGGCCGAGCGGGTGATCGAAATTCGCGACGGCGAAATTGTGCGCAATCCTCCCGCCATTGAAAAAGTGAATGTTGCTGGCGGGACGGTACCTGTTGTCAACATGGCGTCTGGCTGGCGTCAGTTTGCCAGCGGTTTTAACGAGGCGCTGACGATGGCATGGCGGGCGCTGGCAGCGAATAAAATGCGTACTTTACTGACCATGCTGGGGATTATTATCGGTATTGCGTCGGTGGTTTCCATTGTCGTAGTAGGTGACGCCGCCAAACAAATGGTGCTGGCGGATATTCGTTCTATTGGTACGAATACTATTGACGTCTACCCCGGGAAAGATTTTGGCGATGACGATCCGCAATATCAGCAGGCGCTGAAGTACGACGACTTAATCGCCATCCAAAAACAACCGTGGGTCGCTTCAGCCACACCTGCCGTCTCGCAAAACCTGCGCCTGCGTTACAATAATGTTGATGTTGCTGCCAGTGCCAATGGCGTGAGCGGCGATTATTTTAATGTCTATGGCATGACCTTCAGTGAAGGAAACACCTTTAACCAGGAACAGCTGAACGGTCGTGCGCAGGTCGTGGTTCTCGACAGTAATACTCGCCGCCAGCTTTTCCCCCATAAAGCAGATGTGGTTGGCGAGGTGATTCTGGTCGGCAATATGCCCGCCAGAGTCATTGGTGTGGCGGAAGAAAAACAGTCGATGTTTGGTAGCAGTAAAGTGCTGCGTGTCTGGCTACCTTACAGCACGATGTCCGGGCGAGTTATGGGCCAGTCGTGGCTGAACTCCATTACTGTCAGGGTGAAAGAAGGATTTGACAGCGCCGAGGCGGAACAGCAACTCACGCGTTTACTTTCACTGCGCCACGGTAAGAAGGATTTCTTTACCTGGAACATGGACGGCGTCTTGAAAACCGTTGAAAAGACCACACGTACTTTACAACTGTTTCTGACGCTGGTGGCGGTGATTTCGCTGGTGGTGGGCGGTATTGGTGTAATGAATATTATGCTGGTGTCAGTGACCGAGCGGACGCGGGAAATTGGCATTCGCATGGCTGTAGGTGCGCGAGCAAGCGATGTTTTGCAACAGTTCCTGATCGAAGCCGTACTGGTTTGCCTGGTCGGTGGCGCGTTGGGAATAACACTGTCACTGTTAATTGCTTTCACCTTGCAGCTTTTCTTACCCGGTTGGGAGATTGGTTTTTCACCGTTGGCACTGCTGCTGGCGTTTCTCTGCTCGACGGCCACCGGGATTTTATTTGGCTGGTTACCCGCACGAAATGCGGCACGACTGGATCCAGTAGATGCTCTGGCACGAGAGTAATTTTTGAGATAAAAATGCCAGCCGATCGGGCTGGCATTTTGCCTTTAGGATGTACACAATGAGACAGAAGAGCTATGCGACTGCCGCTTCTACTTCGACGGGCACAATAACACTGGCGTGATTGCCTTTTGGCCCCTGGTGGACATCAAACTGAACGGATTGTCCAGCTTTTAGCGTTCTGTAACCATCCATCTGAATGGTGGAATAATGAGCGAAAATATCTTCGCCGCCGCCTTCAGGGCAGATGAAACCAAACCCTTTGGCATTGTTGAACCACTTAACAGTACCCTTTTCCATGCTTCGACATCCTTCGCAAATCTTATACAAGTAAGATGGAATAAACCGGGGTCAGAGAGGGGGCTGTTCAAAACCTCGCCAACTCTAGAAATACAATTTAGAGAATTAGGGCGAGCCGTCAAGCATTTGACAGGGGACAAGGGGCAGGTATGAATCAAAAATTTGAAGCAGTTAACGCTATTGACAGGAATGTGACAGATGTCGCTGATGCCAACGATAGATGATAGTTATCTATCATGTGGAGTAGATTGGTCAGGCAAATAAGCTCTTGTCAGCGGCAGGGCGTTCTGCCGATAACCGTAACCGAAGATGATAACTGACAATGGGTAAAACGAACGACTGGCTGGACTTTGATCAACTGGCGGAAGAAAAAGTTCGCGACGCGCTAAAACCGCCATCTATGTATAAAGTGATATTAGTCAATGATGATTACACTCCGATGGAGTTTGTTATTGACGTGTTACAAAAATTCTTTTCTTATGATGTAGAACGTGCAACGCAATTGATGCTCGCTGTTCACTACCAGGGGAAGGCCATTTGCGGAGTCTTTACCGCCGAGGTTGCAGAAACCAAAGTGGCGATGGTGAACAAGTACGCGAGGGAGAATGAGCATCCATTGCTGTGTACGCTAGAAAAAGCCTGAATGCAGGCATAAAAATTGGGGGAGGTGCCTATGCTCAATCAAGAACTGGAACTCAGTTTAAATATGGCTTTCGCCAGAGCGCGCGAGCACCGTCATGAGTTTATGACCGTCGAGCACTTGTTACTGGCGCTGCTCAGTAACCCATCTGCCCGGGAGGCGCTGGAAGCGTGTTCTGTGGATTTGGTTGCGCTCCGTCAGGAACTGGAAGCCTTTATTGAACAAACCACACCCGTTCTGCCTGCCAGTGAAGAGGAGCGCGACACACAGCCGACGCTGAGTTTTCAGCGTGTACTGCAACGTGCGGTCTTCCATGTCCAGTCCTCCGGTCGCAATGAGGTTACCGGTGCAAACGTTCTGGTCGCTATCTTTAGCGAACAGGAGTCGCAGGCGGCATATCTGTTGCGTAAACATGAAGTCAGCCGTCTCGATGTGGTGAACTTTATCTCTCATGGCACGCGTAAAGACGAGCCGACACAGTCTTCTGATCCTGGCAGCCAGCCAAACAGCGAAGAACAAGCTGGTGGGGAGGAACGTATGGAGAATTTCACGACGAACCTGAATCAGCTTGCGCGTGTGGGCGGAATCGACCCACTGATTGGTCGTGAGAAGGAGCTTGAGCGTGCTATTCAGGTTCTCTGCCGTCGCCGTAAAAACAACCCGCTGCTGGTGGGGGAATCTGGTGTTGGTAAAACTGCGATTGCGGAAGGTCTTGCCTGGCGAATTGTTCAGGGTGATGTGCCGGAAGTGATGGCTGACTGTACGATTTACTCTCTCGATATCGGTTCTCTGTTAGCGGGCACAAAATATCGCGGCGACTTTGAAAAACGTTTTAAAGCGTTGCTCAAGCAGCTGGAGCAGGACACTAACAGCATCCTGTTTATTGATGAGATCCACACCATTATCGGTGCGGGTGCAGCGTCTGGTGGTCAGGTCGATGCGGCTAACCTAATCAAACCGTTGCTCTCCAGCGGTAAAATTCGCGTAATTGGTTCGACAACCTATCAGGAGTTCAGCAACATTTTCGAGAAAGACCGTGCTCTGGCGCGTCGCTTCCAGAAAATTGATATTACTGAACCGTCGATCGAAGAAACTGTTCAAATCATCAATGGCCTGAAACCGAAGTATGAAGCGCACCACGACGTGCGTTATACCGCAAAAGCGGTGCGTGCGGCGGTAGAGCTGGCGGTGAAATACATTAACGATCGTCATCTGCCGGATAAAGCGATTGATGTTATCGACGAAGCGGGCGCTCGCGCACGCCTGATGCCGGTAAGCAAACGCAAGAAAACCGTTAATGTGGCGGATATTGAGTCCGTGGTGGCCCGTATTGCACGCATTCCAGAGAAGAGTGTTTCTCAGAGTGATCGTGATACCCTGAAAAACCTCGGCGATCGCCTGAAAATGCTGGTCTTCGGTCAGGATAAAGCCATTGAGGCGCTGACTGAAGCCATTAAGATGGCGCGTGCAGGTTTAGGTCACGAACATAAACCGGTCGGTTCGTTCCTGTTTGCCGGTCCTACCGGGGTCGGGAAAACAGAGGTGACGGTACAGCTTTCGAAAGCGTTGGGCATTGAGCTTCTGCGCTTTGATATGTCCGAGTATATGGAACGCCATACCGTCAGCCGTCTGATTGGTGCGCCTCCGGGATACGTTGGTTTTGATCAGGGCGGTTTGCTGACCGATGCGGTAATCAAGCATCCACATGCGGTGCTGCTGCTGGACGAAATCGAGAAAGCGCATCCAGACGTGTTCAATATTCTGTTGCAGGTGATGGACAACGGTACGCTGACCGATAACAACGGACGCAAAGCGGACTTCCGTAACGTGGTGCTGGTGATGACCACTAACGCCGGGGTACGGGAAACTGAGCGCAAATCCATTGGTCTTATCCACCAGGATAACAGCACCGATGCGATGGAAGAGATCAAGAAGATCTTTACACCGGAATTCCGTAACCGTCTCGACAACATTATCTGGTTCGATCATCTGTCAACTGACGTGATCCATCAGGTGGTGGATAAATTCATCGTCGAGTTGCAGGTTCAGCTGGATCAGAAAGGTGTTTCTCTGGAAGTGAGCCAGGAAGCGCGTAACTGGCTGGCCGAGAAAGGTTACGACCGGGCAATGGGCGCACGTCCGATGGCGCGTGTCATCCAGGACAACCTGAAAAAACCGCTTGCCAACGAACTGCTGTTTGGTTCGCTGGTGGACGGCGGTCAGGTCACCGTCGCGCTGGATAAAGAGAAAAATGAGCTGACTTACGGATTCCAGAGTGCACAAAAGCACAAGGCGGAAGCAGCGCATTAATCTGATTGTCAGGTAGGTTGGTGAAGTCCGTAATCTCGTCAGGGGTTACGGACTTTTTATTTATGGGGTGGAACGGTGAAAACCCTATTTTTGGAGGTGAAGGTAAGTTGTTGATAATTAGTGCTGCTGGAAGGTAAGGATAAAAAAGGGTGCTGCAGGAGAATGGGATGGTTTTGCTTTATTAACAACGGGCTAAACGTGTAGTATTTGAGTTCACTGCCGTACAGGCAGCTTAGAAAAACCTACCGTCTTGGCTAGCGGTTGCAGCGAACGTTCACTGCCGTACAGGCAGCTTAGAAATTCACTGGTAACATACTCCACCCGCCCACCATGTTCACTGCCGTACAGGCAGATAAAATGCGAAAAAAAAAGCTCGCACTTTCGTACGAGCTCTTCTTTAAATATGGCGGTGAGGGGGGGATTCGAACCCCCGATACGTTGCCGTATACACACTTTCCAGGCGTGCTCCTTCAGCCACTCGGACACCTCACCAAATTGTTTTGTTGCCTGACCTCATGGGGGGCAACGGGGCGCTACTATAGGGAGTTGGAGTAAAACGGTCAAGAAGAATTTTAATGATAATTATTGTTTGCTCATACTGTAAACAAGTTGTGCAGTATATCTACATCGAGACAAGTTACGGACTTATACTTCCAAAGTACTTCATACATATCACAAAATAAAAAGGCCGGTTAAACCGACCTTTTACTCGTTCTTTCTCTTCGCCCATCAGGCGGTAAAACAATCAGCGACTACGGAAGACAATGCGGCCTTTGCTCAGGTCGTACGGGGTCAGTTCAACAGTCACTTTGTCGCCCGTCAGGATGCGGATGTAGTTTTTGCGCATTTTACCGGAGATGTGTGCAGTAACCACGTGACCGTTTTCTAACTCTACGCGGAACATGGTATTAGGCAACGTTTCAAGAACGGTACCTTGCATTTCAATATTGTCTTCTTTGGCCATCTAATCCTCTGGGGTATCACTACCGTAATTTGAACCGGCAAGATAATGCCGAAGTTCTGTAAATAAGTAAAGATTTGCGCGCTAAATCGCAACAAACAGGTTCGGCACATTACCCCGAAAACACACGGCTAAGCCGCACCAAAAGCGCAACGTATAAGGGAGCGGTGAGATAAACGATGGGCGTTACCTGACGCGAAAAATTCCTTATCGGCAGCGGGGTAATGAGCGTAACCAACTCTGCGACCGCAATTATAACACTCTGGGGAGAAATGTGCCGAAAACATTCATTCTTGTGGTGAAAACAAGCATCGTGGTACCCAGAAATTATTCGGCAATCGTCCGAGGCGCATTTGATTGAGATAATTCAGATAATCCCGACGGGGAATTTCGCAGGCACCAAGCGATGCTGTGTGATCGTTAAGGACCTGGCAGTCGATAAGCTTACCGCCATGACCGATAAATTCCTCACAGAATACCAGAAGCGCCGTTTTAGACGCATTTTCCATCCGGCTGAACATGGACTCGCCACAAAATAGCGTTCCCTGGGCCACGCCGTACATACCGCCGACAAGCTCATCTTCACGCCAGACTTCAATGGAGTGGGCATGACCGAGTTCGTGAAGGCGATGGTAGGCTTCGACCACGCCACGCGTGATCCAGGTTCCTTCTTCGCGATCGCTGGCACAGCCTTCAATGACCTGACCAAAAGCGTAATTCATCGTGACACGATAGGGCGAGCGTTTATGAAATCGCTTCATACTACGGCTGATATGCAGTGATTCTGGCCATAGCACCGCGCGGGGATCGGGCGACCACCAGAGGATGGGGTCGCCCGGAGAAAACCACGGAAAAATACCACGCTGGTAAGCCATTAACAGGCGCGCAGGGCTAAGATCGCCCCCAAGTGCCAGCAGGCCGTTAGGCTCACGTAATGCGCCTTCCGGGGAAGGGAAGGCTATTGAATGGCGAGAAAGCTGAACCAGGCGCATGACCGCAAAACTCCACGCAAGTCGGATCGTTCAATAATAGCTTACAAACCCTGCTTGAACTGGTAATAACGCCCCTGTCTGGCAAGCAGTTCTGCGTGAGTACCTTGCTCAATAATTTGCCCGTTGTCCATCACTATTATTTGTTGGAAACGAGAGAGCCCGCGAAGTCGATGGGTGACCATTAACACCGTTTTCTCACGCATCATTTCTGCAAGCAATTCAAGGATCTGGCTTTCGGTTGTGGCATCTAAGCCTTCGGTAGGTTCATCCAGCAACACCAGTGGCGCATCATGTAACAGCGCACGGGCGATAGCCAGACGGCGCAGTTCACCACCGGAGAGCTGGCGTCCGCCTTCACCTAACCAACTGTTGAGACCTGCATCCTCGAGCAGCTTCTCCAGACCAACGCGACGCAAGATCACCGCCAGAGCCTCATCACTACTGCCAGGCGAGGCGAGTAACAGATTATCACGCAGCGTGGCGCTAAACAGATGCACTCGCTGAGGAACAACGCTGATGGTCTGTCGTAGAGCCGCTTCATTCAGGCTGGCTATGGGGCTATCGTTAAGCAAAATCTCGCCCTGTTGCGGGTCCCATGCGCGGGTCAGCAGTTGTAACAGTGTTGATTTGCCGCATCCGGTTCGCCCGAGAATCGCAATATGTTCTCCGGTGTTTACCTGAAGAGAAATCCCTTTAAGTGCCTGTTGGGATTGCTCCGGATAAGTGAACTGAACATCCCGTAACGTCAGCGAAACGCGATCGGCAACACGAGTTTGGGTATCAGGGAAGGTGACCTCCGGTTTTTGATCCGTTAAGTCAGTGATCCGAACGGCAGAGGCAATGACTTGCCCCAGATGCTGAAATGCACCTGTTACTGGTGCCAGTGCTTCAAACGCGGCTAACGCGCAGAAGACAAACAGGGCAATTAACGCGCCAGGTTGAGCATTGCCGCCAACGCCGCCAGACGCCATCCACAGCATCAGGATCACCGCTAACGCGCCAATGAGCAGCATTATCGCTTGCGACAATGCGGTCAGTTCAGATTGACGGCGTTGCGCTTCCAGCCATTGAATTTCTGTATTCTCTAGTTGCGTGCGATAACGATCGCTGGCACCAAAAATGGTCAGCTCAGCTTGCCCTTGCAGCCAGGCCGTCAGTTGTTGGCGATACTGTCCGCGAAGATGAGTCAGATTTTGCCCGGTGCTTTTTCCCGCACGATAAAACAGCGGTGGCATCAGGAAAAGCGTCAGTAACATAATGCCGCCCAGCGTAAAGGCGAGGGTGAAATCAAGGAAACTTAACCCGATTGTCACCACCATAATCACCACAAAAGCGCCCACCAGCGGCGAGATAACGCGCAGGTAAAGATGATCGAGCGTATCAACATCCGCCACCACGCGATTGAGCAATTCGCCCTGACGATAGCGCGCCAGTCCGGCAGGGGAGAGGGGCAACAATTTGCTGAAGGTGTAAATGCGCAGATGCTGCAACACGCGGAAAGTCGCGTCGTGACTTACCAGACGTTCAAAATAACGCCCGGCAGTACGGGTGATTGCTGCACCACGCACGCCCGCAGCGGGTAGCATATAGTTGAAGCTGTACAGTCCGGCAACCCCCGCAACCGCTGAGGCCGAGAGGAACCAGCCGGAAAGTGTCAACAGACCGATACTGGCGAGCAGCGTCACAATTGCCAGCACAATACCAAGACTTAACATCCATTTATGACGTTTATACAGTGCCAGATAGGGTAGCAAAGCGCGCATTTAAATCTCCTCCTGACGATGGGCCAGTAATGTGGCGAATGGGCCACCAGCCACACTTAATTCCGCGTAACGTCCTTGCTCAATAATCCGGCCATCCTGCATAACCCAAATGACATCCCAGTCAGCAAGATCTTCTAACTGGTGGGTGACCATTAACGTTGTCTGGCGCAGAGAGGTGGCATTCAGCGCCTCCATTACGCGCTGTTCACTGTGAGCATCAAGGCTGGCAGCGGGTTCATCCAACAGTAATAGCGAACAGGGATTTAGTAACGCACGGGCCACCGCCACGCGCTGCGCCTGCCCCACGGAAAGGCGGGCAGCCTGGTCGCCAACAGGCGTATCAACGCCTTGTGGCAGGAGCGGTAGAAACTCGCTGACCCAGGCGTTATCCAGCGCTGCTTGTAATTCTTGTTCGCTGGCATCAGGTCGCGCCAGTAGTACGTTATCCCGCAATGTTGCTGCCGGTAATTGTGGGTTTTGCCCAACCCAGGAGAGATGTTTACGCCATGATTCTGGTGATAAATCGCGTAATTCTATCCCGTTGATTCGTAATGATCCCTGATATGAGAGAAAACCAGAAAGCGCGTTCAGCAGTGAGCTTTTACCTGAACCGCTGCGACCAACCAACACTGCACGTTGGCCTGCTGGCAAAGTAAAGTTCAGCGGTCCGGCCAGCGTTTTACCTTCCGGCGACGTGATAAACAGATCCTCGGCCTCAATGGTCAGCGGATCGGTCAATGCTAATTCCGCCTCACCGCGCTGCGGATGGGCGAGCGGGGTTTCCATAAACGTTTTCAGACTATCAGCTGCACCAACAGCCTGGGCTTTAGCATGATAAAACGTACCGAGATCGCGTAATGGCTGGAAAAACTCTGGCGCAAGGATCAGGGCCAGAAAACCCGCAGCCAGCGTCACGCCAGTATCGTAGTGACCAAAATCCAGCTCGCCGAGATAGGAAAAACCAAAGTAGACCGCCACCAGAGCAATTGACAGCGAGGTAAAAAATTCGAGAATGCCGGAGGATAAAAACGCCAGTCGTAGCACTTCCATTGTCCGTTGGCGGAAATCTTCCGAAGCAGAACGAATACTTTCAATTTCAGCTTCACCACGACCAAAAATACGCAATGTTTCCATGCCGCGCAGGCGATCGAGGAAATGCCCACTTAAGCGAGCAAGAGCGAGAAAGTTACGTCGGTTAGCATCGGCAGCCCCCATCCCAACCAGCGCCATAAACAACGGAATTAACGGTGCAGTGCCCAGCAGAATGAGCGCCGCAGCCCAGTTAGAGGGGAAGATCGCCACCACAATCAGCAACGGCACCGACACTGCCAGCGCCATTTGCGGCAGGTAGCGTGCATAGTAATCATGCATATCGTCAATTTGCTCGAGTACCAGCGTCGCCCAGCTCCCCGCAGGTTTACCCTGAATCCACGCTGGCCCTGCTTGTTGCAGACGGTCGAGAACCTGACGGCGGATGGCAAAGCGGATATGCTGCCCGGCGTGATAACCCACCCGTTCGCGTAACCAGACCACCCATGCTCGCAGTACAAAGGTCAGAACCAGTAACGTAAAGGGAAGCAGCAGGGCTTCACGGGGAATATTCTCCATAATCATATGTTGCAGAATTCGCGCCATGAACCAGGCCTGGGCAATGATCAATATGCCGCTTACAAAGCCCAGCAGACGAGAAATATTCAGCCAACGTTGGGAGATGACGCTTTGCTGTTTTAACCAGCGGGTTAACTCTTTTTGACGAGATTTATTCATTGCACGCTTAGCAGGTGAGTTATCAGAATTATTTGCAGAGCAATGTTACAACGGGGAAAAAATAAAGGCGACCCATAGTCGCAAGGTGTCGCCTTCTTTACTTTTGTTACTGATTTGTAAAATTATTTTGCGTCAGCTAAACCATCGAGGTAGCGTTCCGCATCAAGTGCTGCCATGCAGCCAGTACCGGCCGAAGTAATGGCCTGGCGATAAATGTGATCCATCACGTCGCCTGCGGCAAAGACGCCAGGAATGCTGGTCTGGGTGGCATTACCATGAATACCCGACTGTACTTTGATGTAGCCGTTTTCCAGTTCCAGCTGCCCTTCGAAAATCGCAGTATTCGGGCTGTGACCGATAGCAACAAACAGACCGGCAACGTCGAGTGACTCGATGTTGTCGCTGTTTTGCGTATCGCGCAGACGAACGCCAGTGACACCCATTTGATCGCCGGTCACTTCTTCCAGCGTACGGTTGGTGTGCAGAATGATGTTGCCGTTCTCCACTTTATCCATCAGACGCTTAATAAGGATTTTTTCCGCGCGGAAACCGTCACGGCGGTGAATCAGATGCACTTCCGAAGCGATGTTAGACAGATACAGCGCCTCTTCAACCGCGGTATTGCCGCCGCCGATGACCGCAACTTTCTGGTTGCGATAGAAGAAACCGTCGCAGGTTGCACAAGCAGAAACTCCACGGCCTTTAAAGGCTTCTTCAGAGGGCAGGCCGAGATAGCGTGCAGAAGCTCCGGTGGCAATAATCAGCGCGTCGCAAGTGTATTCGCCGTTATCGCCATTCAGACGGAACGGACGGTTTTGCAGATCCACCTTGTTGATATGATCAAAAATGATCTCAGTTTCAAACTTGGTGGCATGTTCGTGCATGCGCTCCATTAATAACGGACCGGTCAGATCGTTTGGATCGCCAGGCCAGTTTTCCACTTCCGTGGTGGTGGTCAGTTGGCCGCCTTTTTCCATGCCGGTAATCAGCACAGGTTGCAGGTTGGCGCGCGCCGCGTAGACAGCAGCGGTGTATCCCGCCGGGCCTGAACCCAGGATAAGCAGTTTACTGTGTTTGGTCGTGCCCATGAGATCCCCATAGTTGTTGGCAGACAATGGGCAGGATTGTAGGGAATTTACAGACGTAAAAAAAGAGTATGACGATTTTGTTAACAATTTGTGCAATCGGCAGCATCGATAAGCAGGTCAAATTCTCCCGTCATTATCACCTCTGCTACTTAAATTTCCCGCTTTATAAGCCGATTAAATGATGAATAAACGCCCCTGTTAATGAATATCTGGCATGTTGTACTAAAAATCGATGTTTTGCTTTGACAATCCCCTGGTGTTTTGCGAAAACATTCGAGGAAGAAAAAAAACAGTATTCTTATATGCGCATAACCATGCATGTAAATACCATGTTTACCGTGCTAGTGAAATCTACGTATGGCGTGGACAGACGCCATTCGTGATGTCGATAGCTGCCACAAGGCAACGGTCTTCTCACCGTAGACCCAGGCATTGCGCGCCGTGAATCTTCATGATTTCGGTCTATCGTGACGGGTAGCGACTCTGAACAGTGATGTTTCAGGGTCAGACAGGAGTAGGGAAGGAATACAGAGAGACAATAATAATGGTAGATAGCAAGAAGCGCCCTGGCAAAGATCTCGACCGTATCGATCGTAACATTCTTAATGAGTTGCAAAAGGATGGGCGTATTTCTAACGTCGAGCTTTCTAAACGTGTGGGACTTTCCCCAACGCCGTGCCTTGAGCGTGTGCGTCGGCTGGAAAGACAAGGGTTTATTCAGGGCTATACGGCGCTGCTGAACCCCCATTATCTGGATGCATCACTTCTGGTATTCGTTGAGATTACTCTGAATCGTGGCGCACCGGATGTGTTTGAACAATTCAATACCGCTGTACAAAAACTTGAAGAAATTCAGGAGTGTCATTTAGTATCCGGTGATTTCGACTACCTGTTGAAAACACGCGTGCCGGATATGTCAGCCTACCGTAAGTTGCTGGGGGAAACCCTGCTGCGTCTGCCTGGCGTCAATGACACACGGACATACGTTGTTATGGAAGAAGTCAAGCAGAGTAATCGTCTGGTTATTAAGACGCGCTAACACGGAACAGGTGCAAAATCGGCGTATTTTGATTACACTCCTGTTAATCCATACAGCAACAGTACTGGGGTAACCTGGTACTGTTGTCCGTTTTAGCATCGGGCAGGAAAAGCCTGTAACCTGGAGAGCCTTTCTTGAGCCAGGAATACACTGAAGACAAAGAAGTCACATTGACAAAGTTAAGTAGCGGCCGCCGCCTTCTGGAGGCGTTGCTGATCCTTATTGTCCTGTTTGCCGTCTGGTTGATGGCTGCCTTACTAAGCTTTAACCCTTCGGACCCCAGCTGGTCGCAAACGGCCTGGCATGAACCTATCCATAATTTAGGTGGGATGCCCGGTGCGTGGTTGGCAGATACGCTGTTCTTTATTTTTGGCGTGATGGCTTACACCATTCCCGTCATTATTGTCGGCGGTTGTTGGTTTGCCTGGCGTCATCAGTCCAGCGACGAATACATTGATTATTTTGCCGTTTCGCTACGCATCATTGGCGTTTTGGCGCTCATCCTTACCTCCTGTGGTCTGGCGGCAATCAACGCTGACGATATCTGGTATTTTGCCTCCGGTGGCGTCATTGGCAGCTTACTAAGCACTACGCTACAACCACTGCTACACAGTAGCGGGGGAACTATTGCGCTGCTCTGCGTTTGGGCAGCGGGCCTGACGTTGTTCACCGGTTGGTCATGGGTGACCATTGCTGAAAAACTCGGCGGCTGGATTTTAAACATTCTCACCTTCGCCAGTAATCGTACCCGTCGCGATGATACCTGGGTCGATGAAGATGAATATGAAGATGACGAAGAGTATGAAGATGAAAACCACGGCAAACAGCATGAATCACGCCGTGCCCGTATTCTTCGCGGCGCGCTAGCGCGTCGTAAACGGTTGGCGGAAAAATTCATTAATCCGATGGGGCGGCAAACAGATGCTGCGCTGTTCTCCGGTAAGCGGATGGATGATGAAGAAGATATTACCTACACTGCACGCGGTGTGGCTGCCGACCCTGACGACGTCCTATTTTCGGGCAATCGTGCAACGCAGCCAGAATATGACGAATACGATCCATTATTAAATGGTGCGCCAATTACCGAACCTGTCGCTGTAGCAGCTGCTGCTACCACGGCGACACAAAGCTGGGCTGCGCCGGTTGAACCTGTGACTCAGACGCCGCCTGTTGCCTCTGTTGATGTTCCACCTTCGCAACCTACAGTAGCCTGGCAGCCTGTACCGGGTCCACAAACGGGAGAGCCGGTTATTGCTCCTGCACCGGAAGGTTACCCACAGCAGTCACAATATGCGCAGCCTGCAGTGCAATATAATGAGCCGCTGCAACAACCAGTACAGCCGCAGCAGCCGTATTATGCACCTGCAGCTGAACAACCTGCGCAACAACCTTACTACGCTCCTGCGGCGGAACAACCTGTTCAGCAACCGTATTACGCAACTGCGCCGGAACAGCCTGCGCAACAGCCGTATTATGCCCCTGCGCCAGAACAACCGGTGGCAGGTAACGCCTGGCAAGCCGAAGAGCAGCAATCCACTTTTGCTCCACAGTCTACATACCAGACTGAGCAAACTTATCAGCAGCCAGCCGCTCAGGAGCCGTTGTACCAACAGCCGCAACCTGTTGAACAGCAGCCTGTTGTGGAGCCTGAACCCGTTGTAGAAGAGACAAAACCCGCGCGTCCGCCGCTTTACTACTTTGAAGAAGTGGAAGAGAAGCGAGCCCGTGAACGTGAACAACTTGCGGCCTGGTATCAACCGATTCCAGAACCGGTTAAAGAACCAGAACCGATCAAATCTTCGCTGAAAGCACCTTCTGTTGCAGCAGTACCTCCAGTAGAAGCCGCTGCCGCTGTTTCTCCGCTGGCATCTGGCGTGAAAAAAGCGACACTGGCGACGGGGGCTGCCGCAACCGTTGCCGCGCCAGTCTTCAGTCTGGCAAATAGCGGTGGACCGCGTCCGCAGGTCAAAGAGGGGATTGGCCCGCAGTTGCCACGACCGAAACGTATCCGCGTGCCAACTCGTCGTGAATTGGCGTCTTACGGTATTAAGCTGCCCTCACAGCGTGCGGCGGAAGAAAAAGCCCGTGAAGCCCAGCGCAATCAGTACGATTCTGGCGATCAGTACAACGATGATGAAATCGATGCGATGCAGCAGGATGAACTGGCACGTCAGTTCGCCCAGACACAGCAGCAACGCTATGGCGAACAGTATCAACATGATGTGCCCGTAAACGCAGAAGATGCAGATGCTGCGGCAGAGGCTGAACTGGCTCGTCAGTTTGCGCAAACTCAACAACAACGTTATTCCGGCGAACAACCGGCTGGGGCGAATCCGTTCTCGCTGGATGATTTTGAATTTTCGCCAATGAAAGCGTTGCTGGATGATGGTCCACACGAACCGTTGTTTACGCCAATTGTTGAACCTGTACAGCAGCCGCAACAACCGGTTGCACCGCAGCCGCAGTATCAGCAGCCGCAACAGCCGGTTGCACCGCAGCAGCAGTATCAGCAGCCACAACAGCCGGTTGCGCCACAGCAGCAATATCAGCAGCCGCAACAGCCGGTTGCACCGCAGCCGCAGTATCAACAGCCGCAACAACCAGTTGCGCCGCAGCCGCAGTATCAACAGCCGCAACAACCGGTTGCACCGCAGCCGCAGTATCAGCAGCCACAACAGCCAGTTGCGCCACAGCCGCAGGATACCCTGCTTCATCCGCTGTTGATGCGTAATGGCGACAGCCGTCCGTTGCACAAACCGACGACGCCGCTGCCTTCTCTGGATTTGCTGACACCGCCGCCGAGCGAAGTGGAGCCGGTAGATACCTTTGCGCTTGAACAAATGGCGCGTCTGGTGGAAGCGCGTCTGGCTGATTTCCGTATTAAAGCCGATGTCGTCAATTACTCTCCGGGGCCAGTTATCACTCGCTTTGAACTTAACCTGGCTCCTGGCGTAAAAGCGGCGCGCATTTCTAACTTGTCACGGGACCTTGCCCGTTCACTTTCGACGGTGGCGGTGCGTGTCGTTGAAGTTATTCCTGGCAAACCCTATGTAGGTCTGGAGTTACCAAATAAAAAACGACAAACCGTTTATCTGCGCGAAGTTTTGGATAACGCCAAATTCCGCGATAATCCGTCGCCATTAACCGTGGTGCTGGGTAAAGATATCGCCGGTGAGCCGGTGGTTGCCGATCTGGCGAAAATGCCGCACTTGTTGGTTGCGGGGACTACCGGTTCCGGTAAATCTGTCGGTGTGAACGCGATGATCCTGAGCATGCTTTATAAAGCACAGCCAGAAGATGTGCGTTTCATCATGATCGACCCGAAAATGCTGGAGCTTTCGGTTTATGAAGGCATTCCGCACCTGTTAACGGAAGTCGTTACTGATATGAAAGATGCCGCCAACGCGCTGCGCTGGTGTGTTAACGAGATGGAGCGTCGGTATAAACTGATGTCTGCGCTGGGTGTGCGTAATCTGGCGGGTTATAACGAAAAAATTGCTGAAGCCGATCGCATGATGCGTCCGATTCCAGACCCGTACTGGAAGCCGGGTGACAGTATGGATGCCCAGCATCCGGTGCTGAAAAAAGAACCATACATTGTGGTGTTGGTGGACGAATTTGCCGACCTGATGATGACAGTAGGTAAAAAAGTGGAAGAGCTGATAGCACGTCTGGCGCAAAAAGCCCGTGCCGCGGGTATCCACCTCGTACTGGCAACTCAGCGTCCATCGGTTGATGTTATTACTGGTCTGATTAAAGCGAATATTCCGACCCGTATCGCCTTTACCGTATCCAGTAAGATTGACTCACGTACCATTCTTGATCAGGCTGGCGCGGAATCACTGCTGGGTATGGGGGATATGCTCTACTCTGGGCCGAACTCCACGTTGCCGGTACGTGTCCATGGTGCTTTTGTTCGCGATCAGGAAGTTCATGCCGTGGTGCAGGACTGGAAAGCGCGTGGTCGCCCACAGTATGTTGATGGCATCACCTCCGACAGCGAAAGCGAAGGTGGTGCGGGTGGTTTCGATGGCGCTGAAGAACTGGATCCGTTGTTCGATCAGGCGGTGCAGTTTGTCACTGAAAAACGCAAAGCGTCAATTTCTGGCGTACAGCGTCAGTTCCGCATTGGTTATAACCGTGCAGCGCGTATTATCGAACAGATGGAAGCGCAGGGGATTGTCAGCGAACAGGGGCACAACGGTAATCGTGAAGTGCTGGCCCCACCGCCGTTCGACTAATTAATGCATTGCCGGATAAGGCGCGGTAGCGTCGCATCCGGCACTCTATCAACTGAAAATTCAGTATTTTCTTCTTTCCTCAAGCTGATTATTAGCCTGGAATAGAGAGTAGAGGGAACTCCCGGTCGGGAGTGACGTAATTTGAGGAATAATGATGAAAAAAATTGCCATCACCTGTGCATTACTCTCAAGCTTAGTAGCAAGCAGCGTTTGGGCTGATGCCGCAAGCGATCTGAAAAGTCGCCTGGATAAAGTCAGCAGCTTCCACGCCAGCTTTACACAAAAAGTGACTGACGGTAGCGGCGCGGCGGTGCAGGAAGGTCAGGGCGATCTGTGGGTGAAACGTCCAAACTTATTCAACTGGCATATGACTCAACCTGATGAAAGCATTCTGGTTTCTGACGGTAAAACACTGTGGTTCTATAACCCGTTCGTTGAGCAAGCTACGGCAACCTGGCTGAAAGATGTCACCGGTAATACACCGTTTATGCTGATTGCCCGCAACCAGTCCAGCGACTGGCAGCAGTACAATATCAAACAGAATGGCGATGACTTTGTCCTGACGCCGAAAGCCAGCAATGGCAATCTGAAGCAGTTCACCATTAACGTGGGACGTGATGGCACAATCCATCAGTTTAGCGCGGTGGAGCAGGACGATCAGCGCAGCAGTTATCAACTGAAATCCCAGCAAAATGGGGCTGTGGATGCAGCGAAATTTACCTTCACCCCGCCGCAAGGCGTCACGGTAGATGATCAACGTAAGTAGAGGCACCTGAGTGAGCAATCTGTCGCTCGATTTTTCGGATAATACTTTTCAACCTCTGGCCGCGCGTATGCGGCCAGAAAATTTAGCACAGTATATCGGTCAGCAACATTTGCTGGCTGCGGGGAAGCCGTTGCCGCGCGCTATCGAAGCCGGGCATTTACATTCTATGATCCTCTGGGGGCCACCGGGTACCGGCAAAACAACCCTCGCTGAAGTGATTGCCCGCTATGCGAACGCTGATGTGGAACGTATTTCTGCCGTCACCTCTGGTGTGAAAGAGATTCGCGAGGCGATCGAGTGCGCCCGGCAAAACCGCAATGCAGGTCGCCGCACTATTCTTTTTGTTGACGAAGTTCACCGTTTCAACAAAAGCCAGCAGGATGCATTTCTGCCACATATTGAAGACGGCACCATCACTTTTATTGGCGCAACCACTGAAAACCCGTCGTTTGAGCTTAATTCGGCACTGCTTTCCCGTGCCCGTGTTTATCTGTTGAAATCCCTGAGTACAGAGGATATTGAGCAAGTACTAACTCAGGCGATGGAAGACAAAACCCGTGGCTATGGTGGTCAGGATATTATTCTGCCAGATGAAACACGACGCGCCATTGCTGAACTGGTGAATGGCGACGCGCGCCGGGCGTTAAATACGCTGGAAATGATGGCGGATATGGCCGAAGTCGATGATAGCGGTAAGCGGGTCCTGAAGCCTGAATTACTGACCGAAATCGCCGGTGAACGTAGCGCCCGCTTTGATAACAAAGGCGATCGCTTTTACGATCTGATTTCCGCACTGCATAAGTCGGTACGTGGTAGCGCACCCGATGCGGCGCTGTACTGGTATGCGCGAATTATTACCGCTGGTGGCGATCCGTTATATGTCGCGCGTCGCTGTCTGGCGATTGCGTCTGAAGACGTCGGTAATGCCGATCCACGGGCGATGCAGGTGGCAATTGCGGCCTGGGATTGCTTTACTCGCGTTGGCCCGGCGGAAGGTGAACGCGCCATTGCTCAGGCGATTGTTTACCTGGCCTGCGCGCCAAAAAGCAACGCTGTCTACACTGCGTTTAAAGCCGCGCTGGCCGATGCTCGCGAACGCCCGGATTATGACGTGCCGGTTCATTTGCGTAATGCGCCGACGAAATTAATGAAGGAAATGGGCTACGGGCAGGAATATCGTTACGCTCATGATGAAGCAAACGCTTATGCTGCCGGTGAGGTTTACTTCCCGCCGGAAATAGCACAAACACGCTATTATTTCCCGACAAACAGGGGCCTTGAAGGCAAGATTGGCGAAAAGCTCGCCTGGCTGGCTGAACAGGATCAAAATAGCCCCATAAAACGCTACCGTTAATGTTATCGTTGCGGTAATGTTGTTACTGTATCCCTGTGGTCGCAGGCTGTGGCCACATCTCCCATTTAATTCGATAAGCACAGGATAAGCATGCTCGATCCCAATCTGCTGCGTAATGAGCCAGACGCAGTCGCTGAAAAACTGGCACGCCGGGGCTTTAAGCTGGATGTAGATAAGCTGGGCGCTCTTGAAGAGCGTCGTAAAGTATTGCAGGTCAAAACGGAAAACCTGCAAGCGGAGCGTAACTCCCGATCGAAATCCATTGGCCAGGCGAAAGCGCGCGGGGAAGATATCGAGCCTTTACGTCTGGAAGTGAACAAACTGGGCGAAGAGCTGGATGCAGCAAAAGCCGAGCTGGATGCTTTACAGGCTGAAATTCGCGATATCGCGCTGACCATCCCTAACCTGCCTGCAGATGAAGTGCCGGTAGGTAAAGACGAAAATGACAACGTTGAAGTCAGCCGCTGGGGTACCCCGCGTGAGTTTGACTTTGAAGTTCGTGACCACGTGACGCTGGGTGAAATGCACTCTGGCCTCGACTTTGCAGCTGCAGTTAAGCTGACTGGTTCCCGCTTTGTGGTAATGAAAGGGCAGATTGCTCGCATGCACCGCGCACTGTCGCAGTTTATGCTGGATCTGCATACCGAACAGCATGGCTACAGTGAGAACTATGTTCCGTACCTGGTTAACCAGGACACGCTGTACGGTACGGGTCAGCTGCCGAAATTTGCTGGCGATCTGTTCCATACTCGTCCGCTGGAAGAAGAAGCAGACACCAGTAACTATGCGCTGATCCCAACGGCAGAAGTTCCGCTGACTAACCTGGTGCGCGGTGAAATCATCGATGAAGATGATCTGCCAATTAAGATGACCGCCCACACCCCATGCTTCCGTTCTGAAGCCGGTTCATATGGTCGTGACACCCGTGGTCTGATCCGTATGCACCAGTTCGACAAAGTTGAAATGGTGCAGATCGTGCGCCCGGAAGACTCAATGGCGGCGCTGGAAGAGATGACTGGTCATGCAGAAAAAGTCCTGCAGTTGCTGGGCCTGCCGTACCGTAAAATCATCCTTTGCACTGGCGACATGGGCTTTGGCGCTTGCAAAACTTACGACCTGGAAGTATGGATCCCGGCACAGAACACCTACCGCGAGATCTCTTCCTGCTCCAACGTTTGGGATTTCCAGGCACGTCGTATGCAGGCACGTTGTCGCAGCAAATCGGACAAGAAAACCCGTCTGGTTCATACCCTGAACGGTTCTGGTCTGGCTGTTGGTCGTACGCTGGTTGCGGTTATGGAAAACTATCAGCAGGCTGATGGTCGTATTGAAGTACCAGAAGTTCTGCGTCCGTATATGAACGGACTGGAATATATTGGCTAATACCTAATTTTTCTGAATCTAAAAAGCGCCTGCGGGCGCTTTTTTTGTCTCCCTTTGATACCGAACAATAATTACTCCTCACTTACACGTAATACTACTTTCGAGTGAAAATCTACCTATCTCTTTGATTTTCAAATTATTCGATGTATACAAGCCTATATAGCGATCTGCTATAGAAATAATTACACAATACGGTTTGTTACTGGAATCAATCGTGAGCAAGCTTGAGTGAGCCATTATGAAAACGAAAATCCCTGATGCGGTATTGGCTGCTGAGGTGAGTCGCCGTGGTTTGGTAAAAACGACAGCGATCGGCGGCCTGGCAATGGCCAGCAGCGCATTAACATTACCTTTTAGTCGGATTGCGCACGCTGTCGATAGCGCCATTCCAACAAAATCAGACGAAAAGGTTATCTGGAGCGCCTGTACAGTTAACTGTGGTAGTCGCTGCCCGCTACGTATGCACGTCGTGGACGGTGAAATCAAATATGTCGAAACGGACAATACCGGCGATGACAATTACGACGGCCTGCACCAGGTTCGCGCCTGTTTGCGTGGGCGTTCCATGCGTCGCCGTGTCTATAATCCGGACCGCCTGAAATATCCGATGAAACGAGTCGGGGCGCGCGGTGAAGGCAAATTCGAGCGCATTAGCTGGGAAGAAGCCTACGACATCATCGCGACCAATATGCAGCGCCTGATCAAAGAGTACGGCAACGAATCCATCTATCTTAACTATGGCACCGGTACGCTGGGTGGCACCATGACCCGCTCCTGGCCGCCGGGAAATACCCTGGTCGCGCGGCTGATGAACTGCTGCGGCGGCTATCTGAACCATTACGGCGACTACTCCTCCGCGCAAATTGCGGAAGGTCTGAACTATACCTACGGCGGCTGGGCAGATGGCAACAGCCCGTCGGATATCGAAAACAGTAAGCTGGTAGTGCTGTTTGGTAATAACCCTGGCGAAACGCGAATGAGTGGCGGTGGGGTGACTTACTATCTTGAACAGGCACGCCAGAAATCTAATGCCCGCATGATCATCATCGATCCGCGCTATACCGACACCGGTGCCGGGCGCGAAGATGAGTGGATCCCTATTCGTCCAGGAACAGATGCCGCACTGGTTAACGGTCTGGCGTACGTCATGATCACCGAAAACCTGGTGGATCAGGCATTCCTCGATAAATATTGCGTTGGCTATGACGAGAAAACCCTGCCAGCCAGTGCGCCGAAAAATGGCCACTATAAAGCTTATATTCTGGGTGAAGGGCCAGATGGCGTGGCTAAAACACCGGAATGGGCCTCGCAAATCACCGGTGTTCCGGCAGACAAAATCATCAAACTGGCTCGTGAAATCGGCAGTACCAAACCGGCGTTTATCAGCCAGGGATGGGGCCCGCAGCGTCACGCTAACGGTGAAATCGCAACCCGTGCTATCTCGATGCTGGCGATTCTGACCGGTAACGTTGGTATTAATGGAGGGAACAGCGGCGCGCGTGAAGGTTCATACAGCTTACCGTTTGTCCGTATGCCGACCTTGGAAAACCCGATCCAGACCAGCATTTCGATGTTTATGTGGACCGATGCCATTGAACGTGGCCCGGAAATGACGGCGCTGCGTGATGGTGTGCGCGGGAAAGATAAGCTGGATGTGCCGATCAAAATGATCTGGAACTATGCCGGTAACTGCCTGATTAACCAGCATTCTGAAATCAACCGTACCCATGAAATCCTTCAGGATGATAAGAAGTGCGAGCTGATTGTGGTTATCGACTGCCACATGACTTCATCGGCGAAATATGCTGACATCCTGCTGCCTGACTGTACCGCTTCCGAACAGATGGACTTTGCACTGGATGCATCCTGCGGGAATATGTCTTACGTGATTTTCAACGATCAGGTGATTAAACCGCGCTTTGAATGTAAGACCATCTATGAAATGACCAGCGAACTGGCAAAACGTCTTGGCGTTGAGCAACAGTTTACTGAAGGCCGTACCCAGGAAGAGTGGATGCGGCATCTGTATGCCCAGTCGCGGGAAGCGATTCCTGAACTGCCAACGTTTGAAGAGTTCCGCAAGCAGGGGATCTTTAAAAAGCGCGACCCACAAGGGCATCACGTTGCTTATAAAGCCTTCCGTGAAGATCCGCAGGCAAATCCACTGACCACGCCATCGGGTAAAATTGAGATTTATTCGCAGGCGCTGGCTGACATTGCCGCTACCTGGGAATTGCCAGAAGGCGATGTGATCGATCCACTGCCGATCTACACGCCGGGCTTTGAAAGTTATCAGGATCCGCTGAACAAACAGTATCCGCTGCAGCTTACAGGTTTCCACTATAAATCTCGCGTTCACTCAACTTACGGCAACGTTGATGTGCTGAAAGCGGCTTGCCGTCAGGAAATGTGGATCAACCCGCTTGATGCCCAAAAACGCGGTATCCACAACGGCGATAAAGTCAGGATCTTTAACGATCGTGGTGAGGTTCATATTGAGGCGAAAGTGACGCCACGAATGATGCCGGGTGTGGTCGCACTGGGTGAAGGTGCCTGGTATGACCCGGATGCAAAACGTGTCGATAAGGGTGGTTGTATTAACGTACTGACCACTCAACGTCCGTCTCCTCTCGCTAAGGGGAATCCGTCACATACAAACCTTGTTCAGGTTGAAAAGGTGTAAGGAGTAACCGATGACAACCCAGTATGGATTTTTTATTGATTCCAGCCGTTGCACCGGTTGCAAAACCTGCGAGCTGGCTTGTAAAGACTACAAAGATTTGACACCAGAAGTCAGCTTCCGCCGCATTTATGAATATGCTGGTGGCGACTGGCAGGAAGATAACGGTGTCTGGCACCAGAACGTGTTTGCCTACTATCTGTCGATTTCGTGCAACCACTGCGAAGATCCGGCTTGTACTAAAGTCTGCCCGAGCGGTGCGATGCATAAACGTGAAGATGGTTTTGTTGTGGTCGATGAAGATGTGTGCATTGGCTGCCGCTACTGCCATATGGCTTGCCCGTATGGCGCACCGCAATATAACGAAACGAAAGGCCATATGACCAAATGCGATGGTTGTTATGACCGTGTTGCGGAGGGTAAAAAGCCGATCTGTGTTGAATCTTGTCCGCTGCGGGCGCTGGATTTCGGCCCTATCGACGAGCTGCGTAAAAAACATGGCGATCTGGCGGCCGTTGCGCCGTTGCCGCGAGCTCACTTTACCAAACCGAATATTGTGATCAAACCCAATGCCAATAGCCGCCCGACCGGGGATACCACTGGCTATCTGGCAAACCCGAAGGAGGTGTGAGATGGGAAGTGGATGGCATGAATGGCCGCTGATGATCTTCACGGTCTTCGGGCAATGTGTAGCGGGTGGTTTTATCGTTCTGGCTTTGGCGCTGCTCAAAGGCGACCTGCGAGCAGAAGCCCAGCAGCGTGTTATCGCCTGCATGTTTGGCTTATGGGTGCTGATGGGCATTGGCTTTATCGCCTCTATGCTCCATCTTGGTTCACCGATGCGCGCCTTTAACTCGCTCAACCGGGTAGGGGCTTCAGCACTCAGTAACGAAATCGCCAGCGGTTCCATCTTTTTTGCCGTAGGCGGCATCGGCTGGTTGCTGGCAATGCTGAAAAAGCTGTCACCGGCATTGCGTACGCTGTGGCTGGTAGTGACGATGGTTCTTGGCGTAGTCTTTGTCTGGATGATGGTGCGTGTCTATAACAGCATTGATACCGTTCCGACCTGGTACAGCATCTGGACGCCGATGGGCTTCTTCCTGACAATGTTTATGGGCGGCCCGTTACTGGGTTACCTGTTGCTGAGTCTGGCTGGCGTCGATGGCTGGGCGATGCGTCTGCTGCCAGCCATTTCTGTACTTGCACTGGTAGTGAGTGGCGTGATGTCAGTGATGCAGGGCGCAGAGCTGGCGACTATTCATAGTTCTGTGCAGCAGGCCGCAGCGCTGGTGCCGGACTATGGTGCGCTGATGTCCTGGCGGATCGTGCTTTTGGCTGTTGCCCTGTGCTTGTGGATTGCACCACAGCTAAAAGGTTATCAGCCTGCGGTTCCGCTACTATCTGTCTCATTCATTCTGCTTCTGGCAGGGGAATTAATCGGTCGCGGCGTATTCTATGGTTTGCATATGACCGTGGGGATGGCCGTCGCAAGCTAATCAGTAACAACCGGGGTTTCGGCCCCGGTTCTCTTTTATTTCTGCTTCGTTAACGTGTCATAACTGGTCATCAAATTACGATAATCAGGAATATGGTTAGAGAACAACGTCGCCAGTCCTTCAATATCATTACGCCAGTCACGGTGCAGCTCGCAAGCCACGCCGAACCATGTCATCAATTGCGCACCTGCTTGCGACATGCGATCCCATGCCGAATGCCGGGTAATTTCATTAAAGGTCCCTGACGCGTCAGTCACAACGAAGACATCAAACCCTTCTTCAATGGCTGAAAGCGCCGGGAATGCCACGCAAACTTCGGTTACCACACCGGCAATAATTAACTGTTTTTTACCTGTCGCTTTGACTGCTTTTACAAAATCTTCGTTATCCCAGGCGTTAATATTGCCCGGGCGAGCAATGTAAGGTGCATCGGGGAATTGTGCTTTCAGTTCTGGAACTAATGGGCCGTTAGGACCGGTTTCAAAACTAGTGGTAAGAATAGTTGGTAAGTTGAAATACTTAGCCAGGTCACCCAGCGCCAGCACGTTATTTTTAAACTTATCGGGTTCGATATCCCGTACAAGGGAAAGTAAACCAGCCTGGTGATCAACAAGCAAAACGGCAGCATCATTTTTATCAAGACGAACATACGGTTTGGTCATCCTCTTCTCCTTTCGAGAGTCAGTGGTACGTCTGAAATCGGTCAGACGCGATGCATTGCTCTGAAAGCATAGACGGGAAATATGAGTTTGCTGTGACCATGAAATTTTTCGACTGAACGAAGCGTATGAAATTTGTGTTAGATCAATAAAAACAATCAGATGAGATTAATCATCTCTTCAGTATTAGCGTTATGAATGAGTAATATAAATCGATAATACCGCCGTTGCGATATGCGCGTATTTTCACCCATTGACAATGTTTTTGGCGGTGGCATGATGCGCATGAAATTTGAACTTCCTCACGGTTTTAATTCATGTCCACGTATACCCGGCCTGTCATGCTTTTGCTGTCTGGCCTGCTTTTGTTGACTCTGGCGATCGCGGTGTTAAATACACTCGTGCCGCTTTGGCTCGCCCAGGAACACATGTCCACATGGCAGGTAGGCGTTGTCAGCTCATCCTATTTTACCGGCAACCTTGTCGGTACATTGCTGACAGGGTATGTCATTAAACGCATTGGCTTTAACCGCAGCTATTATCTGGCCTCCTTCATTTTTGCCGCTGGCTGTGCGGGCCTTGGCCTGATGATTGGTTTCTGGAGCTGGTTGGCGTGGCGTTTTGTCGCGGGCGTCGGCTGTGCCATGATTTGGGTAGTCGTTGAGAGCGCGCTGATGTGCAGTGGGACGTCACGTAACCGTGGGCGTTTGCTTGCTGCGTATATGATGGTTTATTACGTGGGAACGTTTTTAGGCCAGTTACTGGTCAGCAAAGTCTCAACCGAGCTGATGAGCGTATTGCCGTGGGTTACAGGTTTGACGTTGGCAGGGATCTTACCGCTGTTGTTTACGCGTGTCCTGAATCAGCAGGCTGAAAACCATGATTCGACGTCAATTACGTCAATGCTAAAACTCCGTCAGGCGCGGCTTGGCGTGAATGGCTGCATTATCTCAGGAATCGTTCTGGGATCTCTATATGGCCTGATGCCGTTGTACCTCAATCACAAAGGGGTGAGCAATGCCAGCATTGGTTTCTGGATGGCGGTACTGGTCAGTGCGGGTATCCTCGGACAATGGCCGATTGGACGTCTGGCGGATAAGTTTGGTCGACTGCTGGTGTTGCGTGTTCAGGTCTTTGTCGTCATTCTCGGCAGTATCGCGATGCTTAGCCAGGCGGCGATGGCCCCAGCGTTATTCATCCTCGGTGCCGCTGGCTTTACGCTATATCCGGTGGCGATGGCCTGGGCTTGCGAGAAAGTTGAACATCATCAACTGGTGGCGATGAACCAGGCCTTACTGTTGAGCTATACCGTGGGAAGTCTGCTTGGCCCGTCATTTACCGCTATGCTAATGCAGAATTTCTCCGATAATTTATTGTTTATCATGATCGCCAGCGTATCGTTTATCTATTTGCTGATGCTGCTTCGCAACGCCGGTCATACGCCGAAACCCGTTGCTCACGTGTAAATGAATTCAAGCAGAGTGTGAACTTACTGTTTCACACTCTGCTTTTTTGTTTCTTCTATCTGACTTGCTTTTTTCCAAATTTTATTCGTTTAAAAATAAAATGTGCAGCAGGTTATAATTTTGCATTTCGCTATTTCCGCACTTCTTATTTGCCGCGCATAATCCCTCGTTTTACAGATGCCCCTTTAATTTTGGCGAAGGATTTGTCTATGGCTGGGAATGTTCAGGAAAAACAGCTGCGATGGTACAACATTGCGCTGATGTCTTTTATCACTGTCTGGGGTTTTGGCAACGTTGTTAATAACTATGCCAACCAGGGGCTGGTGGTTGTTTTTTCATGGGTGTTTATCTTTGCGCTCTATTTCACACCTTATGCGCTAATTGTTGGTCAGTTAGGCTCGACCTTCAAAGATGGGAAAGGCGGGGTCAGTACCTGGATTAAACACACGATGGGACCCGGACTGGCTTACCTCGCCGCGTGGACCTACTGGGTGGTGCATATTCCCTATCTGGCACAAAAACCCCAGGCAATACTGATTGCGCTCGGTTGGGCGATGAAAGGCGACGGTTCGCTAATCAAAGAATATTCAGTCGTAGCGTTACAGGGGTTAACGCTGGTGCTGTTTATCTTCTTTATGTGGGTTGCTTCACGCGGTATGAAATCGCTGAAAATCGTCGGTTCTGTGGCAGGGATTGCGATGTTTGTTATGTCGCTCCTGTATGTGGCGATGGCGGTAACCGCGCCTGCGATTACTGAAGTGCATATTGCGACCACAAACATTACCTGGGAAACGTTCATTCCTCATATCGACTTTACCTACATTACCACTATTTCAATGCTGGTTTTCGCGGTTGGCGGAGCAGAGAAGATTTCTCCTTACGTTAATCAAACGCGCAACCCAGGAAAAGAATTTCCAAAAGGGATGTTATGCCTGGCGGTGATGGTTGCGGTTTGTGCCATTCTGGGCTCACTGGCGATGGGGATGATGTTTGACTCGCGTAATATCCCGGATGACTTAATGACTAACGGTCAATATTACGCCTTTCAGAAGCTGGGCGAGTATTACAACATGGGTAATACTTTAATGGTGATTTACGCCATTGCGAATACCCTGGGACAAGTAGCTGCGCTGGTATTCTCGATTGATGCCCCGCTTAAAGTGCTATTAGGTGATGCTGACAGCAAATATATTCCAGCCAGTTTATGTCGTACCAACGCTTCTGGTACGCCCGTTAATGGCTATTTTCTGACCCTGGTGCTGGTGGCGATCCTGATTATGCTGCCGACTCTCGGCATCGGTGATATGAACAATCTCTATAAATGGCTGTTGAATCTTAACTCGGTAGTGATGCCGCTGCGTTATTTATGGGTATTTGTTGCATTTATTGCAGTCGTTCGCCTGGCGCAGAAATATAAACCAGAATATGTCTTTATTCATAACAAGCCTCTGGCAATGACCGTCGGGATTTGGTGTTTTGCCTTTACCGCCTTTGCCTGTTTGACGGGGATCTTCCCGAAAATGGAAGCCTTCACTGCAGAGTGGACCTTCCAGTTGGCGCTGAATGTTGCAACGCCGTTTGTGCTGGTAGGATTAGGACTGATATTCCCGCTGCTGGCGCGTAAAGCGAATAGTAAATAATTATTGTGGTCGGTGATGCTGACTCTGGCAGATCTGACCCGTTTTTACATAATCGAGAAATGCGCGCAAGCCGCAGGACATATACTGGCGGTTTGGGTAATACATTTGGAAGCTGTGCTGTAAGGGCGTGAGAAATAGAGCTCTGAATTATTTATGCAGCGCGGAATAAAAAAGCGGCAACTCAATAAAGTTGCCGCTTTACGGGGAAATTAGAACATTACCTTATGACCGTACTGCTCAAGAATGCCTTTCACGCGTTCCATGGTTTCTTTCTTCGGTGGTTTAACACCATCGAGTTTGTATTCTTCACCCATCGCCACCCATTTGTGTTTGCCCAGTTCGTGGTAGGGGAGAAGTTCGATTTTCTCAACGTTACCCATATCACGGGTAAATTCACCGAGGCGATGCGCTGAATCGTCATCGTCAGACCAGCCTGGGACAACAACGTAGCGGATCCACACCTTCACATTTTTGTTCGCCAGATATTTAGCGAACTCCAGCGTGCGGTGGTTGGAAACTCCAACCAGATTTTGGTGGATCTCGTCGTTCATCTGTTTGAGATCGAGCATTACCAGGTCGGTTACTTCCAGCAGTTCATCAATCACCGGATCGTAACGACGAACAAAACCGTTGGTGTCCAGACAGGTATGAATGCCTTCTTTTTTGCAGGCGCGGAACCAGTCACGAACAAACTCAGCTTGCAGGATTGCTTCACCGCCGGATGCGGTAACGCCGCCGCCGGAAGCGTTCATAAAGTGGCGATAGGTCACCACTTCCTTCATCAAATCTTCAACGGTAACTTCTTTACCGCCATGCGTGTCCCAGGTGTCGCGGTTATGACAATACAGGCAGCGCATCAGGCAGCCCTGGAAAAAGGTGATAAAGCGAATACCTGGGCCGTCTACGGTTCCACAGGATTCAAAGGAGTGAATGCGACCAATAACTGACATTGCGGTGTTTCTCCAGATGTGGCCCATCTGAGGCCGTGTTGGTGCGCAGCTCGAAGGCTACGTCGAGTCTGTTTTGGCAGTCACCTTAAAGTATAGATAGCTGACAAAAAAGGCTCTCGTGCTAAAAAAGGCCCCACTTTCGTGGAGCCTTTATTGTACGCTTTTTACTGTACGATTTCAGTCAAATCTAATTACATAGATTGAGTGAAGGTACGAGTAATAACGTCCTGCTGCTGTTCTTTAGTCAGCGAGTTGAAACGTACTGCGTAGCCAGATACACGGATGGTCAGCTGCGGATATTTTTCCGGGTTTTCCATCGCGTCAAGCAGCATTTCACGGTTCATCACGTTAACGTTCAGGTGCTGACCACCTTCGATGGATGCTTCGTGGTGGAAGTAACCATCCATCAGACCTGCCAGGTTGGTCTTACGAACTTCGTCGTCTTTACCCAGTGCGTTCGGAACGATAGAGAAGGTGTAGGAGATACCATCTTTAGCGTAAGCAAACGGCAGTTTAGCAACGGAAGTCAGAGACGCTACAGCACCTTTCTGGTCACGACCGTGCATCGGGTTAGCACCCGGTCCGAACGGCGCGCCAGCACGACGACCGTCTGGGGTGTTACCCGTTTTCTTACCATACACAACGTTAGAAGTGATGGTCAGAACAGACTGAGTCGGGATAGCGTCACGGTAGGTGTGCAGTTTCTGAATTTTCTTCATGAAACGTTCTACCAGGTCAACAGCCAGGTCATCTACACGCGGATCGTTGTTACCAAACTGCGGGTATTCGCCTTCGATTTCGAAGTCGATAGCCAGACCGTCTTCGTCACGAATCGGTTTAACTTTCGCATATTTGATTGCAGACAGGGAGTCAGCAGCAACGGACAGACCAGCGATACCACACGCCATGGTGCGGATAACGTCACGGTC
Organism: Escherichia sp. WS1152; assembly: GCF_046487665.1. NCBI lineage: Bacteria > Pseudomonadati > Pseudomonadota > Gammaproteobacteria > Enterobacterales > Enterobacteriaceae > Escherichia > Escherichia sp. WS1152. The sequence goes on from NZ_JBJQJA010000001.1 coordinate 236,590, forward strand.
GTGCAGCGCCATCAGAGAGGCTTCGTAGCTGTACTTGTCGTGCATGTAGTGAATGATGTTCAGTGCAGTGATGTACTGTTTAGCCAGCCAGTCCATGAAGTGATCCATGCGCTCCATCACTTCATCGTAGTTCAGGAGATCGCCTTTGATCGGTTCAGACTTCGGACCAACCTGCATTTTCAGTTTTTCGTCAACGCCGCCGTTGATTGCGTACAGCATGGTTTTCGCCAGGTTTGCACGCGCACCGAAGAACTGCATTTGTTTACCAACGATCATCGGGCTTACGCAGCAAGCGATAGCGTAGTCATCGTTGTTGAAGTCCGGACGCATCAGGTCATCGTTCTCATACTGCAGAGAAGAGGTGTCGATGGACACTTTAGCGGCGAATTTCTTGAAGTTCAGCGGCAGTTTTTCAGACCACAGAATGGTCATGTTCGGTTCCGGAGACGGACCCATGGTGTACAGGGTGTTCAGGAAACGGAAGCTGTTTTTGGTAACCAGGGTACGACCGTCGAGGCCCATACCACCGATAGATTCGGTTGCCCAGATCGGGTCGCCAGAGAACAGTTCATCGTATTCCGGAGTACGCAGGAAGCGAACCATACGCAGTTTCATGACCAGGTGGTCAACCATTTCCTGCGCTTCTTGTTCGGTGATCTTGCCAGCTTTCAGGTCACGTTCGATGTACACATCCAGGAAGGTGGAGGTACGACCGAAGGACATTGCAGCACCGTTCTGAGACTTAACAGCAGCCAGGTAGCCGAAGTAAGTCCACTGGATAGCTTCCTGAGCGTTGGTTGCCGGACCAGAGATGTCGTAGCCGTATTTCGCAGCCATTTCTTTCATCTGACCCAGAGCGCGGTGCTGTTCAGCGATTTCTTCGCGCAGACGGATAGTCTGTTCCAGGTTTACGCCGTTTTCCAGATCAGCCTGCAGAGAGGTGAACTGAGCGTATTTGTCTTTCATCAGGTAGTCGATACCGTACAGCGCAACGCGACGGTAGTCACCGATGATACGGCCACGGCCATAAGCATCTGGCAGACCGGTCAGAACACCGGATTTACGGCAACGCAGGATGTCCGGAGTGTAAACGTCGAACACGCCCTGGTTGTGAGTTTTACGGTATTCAGTGAAGATTTTTTTGATCATCGGGTCCAGTTCGCGGTTGTACGCTTTGCAGGAACCTTCGATCATTTTGATACCACCGAACGGGATAAGAGCACGTTTCAGCGGAGCTTCAGTCTGCAGACCAACAACTTTTTCCAACGCTTTGTTGATGTAGCCAGCGTCGTGAGAGGTGATGGTGGAAGCAACAGCGGTGTCAAAGTCAACTGGCGCGTGAGTGCGGTTTTCCAGTTTAACGCCTTCCATTACTTTGTCCCACAGGGTGGTGGTCGCTTCAGTAGCGCCAGCCAGGAAGGACTCGTCACCCTCGTACGGAGTGTAGTTTTTCTGAATGAAGTCACGGACGTTTACTTCATTCTGCCAGTCACCTTTGGTAAAACCTTCCCAGGCTGTGGCTAACTTTTCATTAAGCTCGGACATGTAACACCTACCTTCTTAAGTGGATTTTTTATTTACTGCGTACTTCGACAACCATTAATGGTGATCGTTTTCACGCAGGTAAATGACCCAGTATGTCAACCCAACCAACAAACCACCGCCGATAATATTACCGATCGTAACCGGAATCAGGTTATCAGTGATGAAGTTCATCACGGTCAGGTGAGAAAAATTTTCCGGTGCAGAACCGACAGCGGTCCAGAATTCCGGAGATGCGAAGTCGCGGATTACAATACCCATCGGGATCATAAACATGTTTGCGATACTGTGCTCAAAACCGCTGGCAACAAACATCGCGACCGGCAGCACCATGATAAACGCTTTGTCCATCAGGCTGCGGCCAGAATAACTCATCCATACTGCCAGACATACCATCAGGTTTGCCAGGATACCAAGGCAGACGGCCTCAATAAAAGTATGGTGCACTTTGTGGTCGGCGGTTTGTAGGACGTTTAGTCCCCATTGACCATTTGCGGTCATATACTCGCCGGAAAGCCACATTAAAAGTACAAACAGCAGTGCGCCGACCAGGTTGCCAAAATAGACATTTAGCCAGTTTTTAGCCAACTGACCCCAGGTGATGCGCCCACTCGCCTTAGCAACAACAATCAACACTGTGGAAGTAAAGAGATCGGCTCCGCAGACAACACAAAGAATCAGCCCCAGAGAGAAGCAAATGCCGCCAACCAGTTTTGCCATGCCGAAGGGCATTGTGCCTGTGCCAGTGGTTGCTGTGATATAGAAGACGAATGCGATTGAGATGAAAACACCGGCGGTAATCGCCAGATAGAAAGTCTTAAGCGGATGTTTCGTTGCTTTATAGACACCCGCCTCTTCGGCCACTTTGGCCATTGCAGCAGGAAGTAAAAGATCAAAAGGGTTGTCAGCTTTCACACTAACTCTCTCTTTATTAAGTCGGCGACGAGATACTAACAAAGCATTATAGATGAGAAATTGATATAGATCATATCTCGCCTGGCTTATAGGCCCGTAACTCGCATGGTTTTTATGCAAATACGGAGTAAATATTTGATTATCCAAATAAAAATAAATTTTAAAAATTAACAAATGAGTTGAATTTTTTCCGCATCCTCCGCTAAAACAGTTAATTAAAAGGGAGCACCAGGCGAATAAAGTAACAATATCGATCGTATTTATTAAATACAAATTACCGATATTTAACCTTATAATTACAATTATTTTATTAATGCAAATATATGTAAAGCGGGGCATTAAAAAAACGCCCCGTAATATAACTCAGACGAATCATTAAGCCTACATTGCGTAGGCTATTTGATTTTATTTTGCCCAGAATGCTGCTTTGGCGCGCTGCAGCTTTTCGTAGGCCTTCAACAGCGACTGATGTGCAGCAAACGCGTGCAGATCGCTATCTACTGGTTGCAAGCCATAAAACGCCGCTTCGCCGCTCATTGCCGCACTGGCGGCTTCCACGGCATCTGCGCCGTACATGCGAACAAACGCATTCAGATATTGCAGCGGCTGGCGATCTTCTTCCTGCGCCAGTAATAACAACGTTTGCAGGCAGCGATAATAGTTGGCGCGTTCCGGGCTGAATACCGATGAGTTAAACTCCATCGTCCATTCGGTCCAGACCAGAGCCTGTTCCAGATCGCCACCAGCCAGCGCCAGCATGGCTTTTAATTCACCGATACGCAGGGTGTACCAACCGTTATCCGACCCGGTCGCCAGACCCAACAGCTCACGCACGCGGGTAAAGTCATCAAAACCTTCTTCATCCAGTTGCTCGATGAGGTTCAGGTAATCTTCTTTTTCCCACTCGCTGCCTGGTAGCGAAAGAATCGTTTCACGTAAATGGCTGCCCATACTGTTATTCGCGAGCCACAGATCTTCAGCCGGATAAATATCGGACATGCCAGGCACGATAATACGGCAAGCATAAACGCCCAGATGCTCGTAATCGGCAATATAAACTTCTTTATCTTCATTGTTGAAGATAGCCATCAGCGTAGCAAACTCTTCTTCCGTGGTGCCGGAGAAATTCCAGTCCACAAACGGATAATCGGCATCCTGCTTGAACAGGTCCCAGGAGATTAAACCGCTGGAATCGATAAAGTGCGTTTCGAGGTTGGTATGTTCAGCGACTTCTTCATCATCGAAGGTTGGCGGAGTAAACACATCCAAATCTTTCAGGCCACGACCTTGCAGCAGCTCGGTCACGGTACGTTCCAGTGCTACGCCAAAATCAGGATGCGCACCGAAAGAGGCAAAGCAGGTGCCGTTAGCAGGATTAAACAGTACCACGCAAATCACCGGATACTGGCCGCCAAGGGAACCATCATATGCGAAGATCGGGAAACCTTCTGCTTCCAGTGTTTCGATCGCTTCAACCACCGCTGGGTAACGCGCCAGCACGTCTGCCGGGATTTCCGGCAAGCTGATGCTTTCAGCAATAATGCGGTTTTTCACGTAGCGTTCGAAAACTTCGGACAACCCCTGAACGCGTGCTTCGTTACGGGTATTGCCAGCAGACATACCGTTAGAAACGTACAGGTTACCAATGATATTCATCGGAATATAAACGGTCTGATTGTCGGACTGGCGCGTAAACGGCAGACCGCAAATACCACGATCTTCGTTACCGGATTGTAGGTCAATCAGCATACTGCCGGTCAATTCATTCTCCGGATCGTAAAATGCGCGCAGACGGTCATCGAGCAGCCCTTCTGGCACATCGTCATTTTCGGTCAGTGGGAACCATTTTTCGTTGGGATAATGCACAAATGGACCGTTGGCGATGGTTTCGCCCAGCCAGAAATCAGCAAAAAAGTAGTTGGTTGAGAGACGCTCGAAATATTCACCGAGTGCAGAAGCCAGCGCCGCTTTCTTGGTTGCGCCTTTACCGTTGGTAAAACACAGTGCGCACTCTTTGTCGCGAATATGTACAGACCAGACGTTAGGCACGGGATTCAGCCAGGAGGCCTCTTCAATCTGAAAGCCGAGGTCTGAAAGTTTTTGCTGGAAGCGAGCGATGGAATCTTCCAGAGCGGCATCTTTGCCGGGGATAAATGTTTGCGTCATGAAAATCACTTTAGTCGTACGGAAAGCGCGCAATAATACGGGTTTTATCTCAAAGGCGCTATCACCGCCGCCATGCCGATGAACTGTTGACTATGCTTTTAGCGGATAAACCACGATAAGAGCATAAAAATGAAGGCGTTCGATCTCCACCGTATGGCATTTGATAAAGTGCCTTTTGATTTCCTTGGCGAAGTTGCACTACGTAGTCTTTATACCTTTGTACTGGTCTTTTTGTTCCTCAAAATGACCGGAAGACGCGGTGTGCGGCAGATGTCGCTGTTTGAAGTTTTAATCATTCTGACGCTGGGATCAGCGGCGGGAGATGTGGCGTTTTATGATGATGTGCCGATGGTCCCGGTACTTATCGTCTTTATTACTCTGGCGTTGTTATACCGCCTGGTAATGTGGTTGATGGCGCACAGTGAAAAATTGGAAGATCTTCTGGAAGGCAAGCCAGTTGTCATTATTGAAGATGGCGAGCTGGCCTGGTCGAAACTCAATAACTCCAACATGACGGAATTTGAGTTCTTTATGGAGCTACGATTGCGTGGCGTGGAGCAGCTGGGGCAGGTACGTCTGGCGATTCTCGAAACCAACGGGCAAATCAGTGTCTATTTCTTTGAAGATGACAAGGTGAAACCGGGTTTACTTATTTTACCCAGTGATTGTACGCAGCGTTACAAAGTGGTGCCGGAGTCGGCGGACTATGCCTGTATTCGTTGTAGTGAAATCATTCATATGAAAGCGGGGGAAAAACAATTATGTCCGCGCTGTGCAAATCCAGAATGGACGAAGGCAAGTCGGGCAAAACGGGTGACCTGACAGTAAAAACATCGGCTTTTTGCTAATAATCCGAGAGATTCTTTTGTGTGATGCAAGCCACATTTTTGCCCTCAACGGTTTTACTCATTGCGATGTGTGTCACTGAATGATAAAACCGATAGCCACAGGAATAATGTATTACCTGTGGTCGCAATCGATTGACCGCGGGTTAATAGCAACGCAACGTGGTGAGGGGAAATGGCTCAAATCTTCAATTTTAGTTCTGGTCCGGCAATGCTACCGGCAGAGGTGCTTAAACAGGCTCAACAGGAACTGCGCGACTGGAACGGTCTTGGTACGTCGGTGATGGAAGTGAGTCACCGTGGCAAAGAGTTCATTCAGGTTGCAGAGGAAGCCGAGAAGGATTTTCGCGATCTTCTTAATGTCCCCTCCAACTACAAGGTATTATTCTGCCATGGCGGTGGTCGCGGTCAGTTTGCTGCGGTACCGCTGAATATTCTCGGTGATAAAACCACCGCAGATTATGTTGATGCCGGTTACTGGGCGGCAAGTGCCATTAAAGAAGCGAAAAAATACTGCACGCCTAATGTCTTTGACGCCAAAGTGACTGTTGATGGTCTGCGCGCGGTTAAGCCAATGCGTGAATGGCAACTCTCTGATAATGCTGCTTATATGCATTACTGCCCGAATGAAACCATCGACGGTATCGCCATCGACGAAACGCCAGACTTCGGCAAAGATGTGGTGGTTGCCGCCGACTTCTCTTCAACCATTCTTTCCCGTCCGATTGACGTCAGCCGTTATGGCGTGATTTACGCTGGCGCGCAGAAAAATATCGGCCCGGCAGGCCTGACAATCGTCATCGTCCGTGAAGATTTGCTGGGCAAAGCGAATGTCGCGTGTCCGTCGATTCTGGATTATTCCATCCTCAACGATAATGGCTCCATGTTTAACACGCCGCCGACATTTGCCTGGTATCTGTCTGGTCTGGTCTTTAAATGGCTGAAAGCGAACGGCGGTGTAGCTGAAATGGATAAAATCAATCAGCAAAAAGCAGAACTGCTATATGGGGTAATTGATAACAGCGATTTCTACCGCAATGACGTGGCGAAAGCTAACCGTTCGCGGATGAACGTGCCGTTCCAGTTGGCGGACAGTGCGCTTGACAAATTGTTCCTTGAAGAGTCTTTTGCTGCAGGCCTTCATGCACTGAAAGGTCACCGTGTGGTCGGCGGAATGCGCGCGTCTATTTATAACGCCATGCCGCTGGAAGGCGTTAAAGCGCTGACAGACTTCATGGTTGAGTTCGAACGCCGTCACGGTTAATGCCGAAATTTTGCTTAATCCCCACAGCCAGCCTGTGGGGTTTTTATTTCTGTTGTAGAGAGTTGAGTTCATGGAATCCCTGACGTTACAACCCATCGCTCGTGTCGATGGCACTATTAATCTGCCCGGTTCCAAGAGCGTTTCTAACCGCGCTTTATTGCTGGCGGCATTAGCACACGGCAAAACAGTATTAACCAATCTGCTGGATAGCGATGACGTGCGCCATATGCTGAATGCATTAACAGCGTTAGGGGTAAGCTATACGCTTTCAGCCGATCGTACACGTTGCGAAATTATCGGTAACGGCGGTCCATTACACGCAGAAGGTGCCCTGGAGTTGTTCCTCGGTAACGCCGGAACGGCAATGCGTCCGCTGGCGGCAGCTCTTTGTCTGGGTAGCAATGATATTGTGCTGACCGGTGAGCCGCGTATGAAAGAGCGCCCGATTGGTCATCTGGTGGATGCGCTGCGCCTGGGCGGGGCGAAGATCACTTACCTGGAACAAGAAAATTATCCGCCGTTGCGTTTACAGGGCGGCTTTACTGGCGGCAACGTTGACGTTGATGGCTCCGTTTCCAGCCAATTCCTCACCGCACTGTTAATGACTGCGCCTCTTGCGCCGGAAGATACGGTGATTCGTATTAAAGGCGATCTGGTTTCTAAACCTTATATCGACATCACACTCAATCTGATGAAGACGTTTGGTGTTGAAATTGAAAATCAGCACTATCAACAATTTGTCGTAAAAGGCGGGCAGTCTTATCAGTCTCCGGGTACTTATTTGGTCGAAGGCGATGCATCTTCGGCTTCTTACTTTCTGGCAGCAGCAGCAATCAAAGGCGGCACTGTAAAAGTGACCGGTATTGGACGTAACAGTATGCAGGGTGATATTCGCTTTGCTGATGTGCTGGAAAAAATGGGCGCGACCATTTGCTGGGGCGATGATTATATTTCCTGCACGCGTGGTGAACTGAACGCTATTGATATGGATATGAACCATATTCCTGATGCGGCGATGACCATTGCCACGGCGGCGTTATTTGCAAAAGGCACCACCACGCTGCGCAATATCTATAACTGGCGTGTTAAAGAAACCGATCGCCTGTTTGCGATGGCAACAGAACTGCGTAAAGTCGGTGCGGAAGTAGAAGAGGGGCACGATTACATTCGTATCACTCCACCGGAAAAACTGAATTTTGCCGAGATCGCGACATACAATGATCACCGGATGGCGATGTGTTTCTCGCTGGTGGCGTTGTCAGATACACCAGTGACGATTCTTGATCCCAAATGTACGGCCAAAACATTTCCGGATTATTTCGAGCAGCTGGCGCGGATTAGCCAGGCAGCCTGAATGAATAACGTCCAATAAATAGCCAAAACTTTCTTTATCAAAACGTCGGCACATTGCCGGCGTTTTTTTTCGGACCTTGTGAGTCATTTTGATTAATGGTAGCGTCAGTTGTCAATGTAAGTTGTTGATACATAATATTTATATATGATTAATCAACGGATGATTCACATGAAGAATACTAAATTACTGCTGGCGATTGTGACCTCTGCAGCATTACTGACGGGGTGTCAAAATACCCACGGTATTGATACCAATATGGCTATCAGCTCCGGTTTAAATGCCTATAAAGCAGCAACATTAAGTGATGCCGATGCAAAAGCGATTGCCAATCAGGGCTGTGCCGAAATGGACAGCGGCAATCAAGTCGCAAGTAAATCCAGCAAGTACGGTAAACGTCTGGCAAAAATCGCCAAAGCATTGGGTAACAATATTAATGGCACGCCGGTCAACTATAAGGTTTATATGACCAGCGACGTCAACGCATGGGCGATGGCGAACGGCTGTGTTCGTGTCTACAGTGGCCTGATGGACATGATGAATGACAACGAAATTGAAGGTGTTCTGGGCCATGAACTGGGCCACGTCGCGTTGGGTCACTCGCTGGCTGAAATGAAAGCTTCTTATGCGATCGTTGCCGCACGCGATGCCATTTCAGCTACCAGCGGTGTGGCTTCCCAGCTTTCCCGCTCACAATTGGGTGATATCGCAGAAGGCGCTATCAATGCGAAATACTCCCGTGATAAAGAGTCCGAAGCAGATGATTTCTCCTTTGATCTGTTGAAGAAACGTGGCATCAGCACCCAGGGGCTGGTTGGCAGCTTTGAAAAACTGGCTAGCCTGGATGGCGGTCGCACCCAGTCCATGTTTGACTCTCACCCACCATCAACAGAGCGTGCGCAACACATCCGTGATCGTATCGCCTCTGGTAAGTAAATCATTGTCATCTTTCGGGCTGGTCTTCTGCCAGCCCGCTATAATTGCGCAATAAATCCCCATCTGAATACAGACAAAACTGGTTTTTGCACACAACGTTAACGATTTGTGCCTTCGGCGCGTATAATGCGCGCGGTTATGTTAACGGTACGCCTGTTTTAAGGAGATAAAGATGACGGCAATTGCCCCGGTTATTACCATTGATGGCCCAAGCGGTGCAGGGAAAGGCACCTTGTGTAAGGCTATGGCGGAAGCGTTGCAATGGCATCTGCTGGACTCGGGTGCAATTTATCGCGTACTGGCACTAGCGGCATTACATCACCATGTTGATGTTGCTTCGGAAGATGCGCTGGTGCCGCTGGCATCCCATCTGGATGTACGTTTTGTGTCGACCAATGGCAATCTGGAAGTGATCCTCGAAGGGGAAGATGTCAGCGGCGAAATTCGTACTCAGGAAGTGGCGAATGCTGCTTCACAAGTCGCGGCATTCCCACGCGTTCGTGAAGCATTATTGCGTCGCCAACGCGCGTTTCGCGAATTACCAGGCCTGATTGCCGATGGCCGCGACATGGGAACGGTGGTATTCCCTGATGCGCCAGTGAAAATTTTCCTTGACGCCTCCTCGGAAGAACGTGCGCATCGCCGCATGCTACAGTTGCAGGAGAAGGGCTTTAGTGTTAACTTTGAGCGCCTTTTGGCCGAGATCAAAGAACGCGACGACCGCGATCGTAACCGAGCGGTAGCGCCACTGGTTCCGGCAGCCGATGCTTTAGTGTTGGATTCCACCACCTTAAGCATTGAGCAAGTGATTGAAAAAGCGCTACAATACGCGCGCCAGAAATTGGCTCTCGCATAAGCGACCGAATTTGCAGTACCCCCGTTGCAATGGAATGACAGCGGGTATGTTAAACAACCCCATCCGGCATGGAGCCAGGTGGACGTTAAATATAAACCTGAAGATTAAACATGACTGAATCTTTTGCTCAACTCTTTGAAGAGTCCTTAAAAGAAATCGAAACCCGCCCGGGTTCTATCGTTCGTGGCGTTGTTGTTGCTATCGACAAAGATGTAGTACTGGTTGACGCTGGTCTGAAATCTGAGTCCGCCATCCCGGCTGAGCAGTTCAAAAACGCCCAGGGCGAGCTGGAAATCCAGGTAGGTGACGAAGTTGACGTTGCTCTGGACGCAGTAGAAGACGGCTTCGGTGAAACTCTGCTGTCCCGTGAGAAAGCTAAACGTCACGAAGCCTGGATCACGCTGGAAAAAGCTTACGAAGATGCTGAAACTGTTACCGGTGTTATCAACGGCAAAGTTAAGGGCGGCTTCACTGTTGAGCTGAACGGTATTCGTGCGTTCCTGCCAGGTTCTCTGGTAGACGTTCGTCCGGTGCGTGACACTCTGCACCTGGAAGGCAAAGAGCTTGAATTTAAAGTAATCAAGCTGGATCAGAAGCGCAACAACGTTGTTGTTTCTCGTCGTGCCGTTATCGAATCCGAAAACAGCGCAGAGCGCGATCAGCTGCTGGAAAACCTGCAGGAAGGCATGGAAGTTAAAGGTATCGTTAAGAACCTCACTGACTACGGTGCATTCGTTGATCTGGGCGGCGTTGACGGCCTGCTGCACATCACTGACATGGCCTGGAAACGCGTTAAGCATCCGAGCGAAATCGTCAACGTGGGCGACGAAATCACTGTTAAAGTGCTGAAGTTCGACCGCGAACGTACCCGTGTATCCCTGGGCCTGAAACAGCTGGGCGAAGATCCGTGGGTAGCTATCGCTAAACGTTATCCGGAAGGTACCAAACTGACTGGTCGCGTGACCAACCTGACCGACTACGGCTGCTTCGTTGAAATCGAAGAAGGCGTTGAAGGCCTGGTACACGTTTCCGAAATGGATTGGACCAACAAAAACATCCATCCGTCCAAAGTTGTTAACGTTGGCGATGTAGTGGAAGTTATGGTTCTGGATATCGACGAAGAACGTCGTCGTATCTCCCTGGGTCTGAAACAGTGCAAAGCTAACCCGTGGCAGCAGTTCGCGGAAACCCACAATAAGGGCGACCGTGTTGAAGGTAAAATCAAGTCTATCACTGACTTCGGTATCTTCATCGGCCTGGACGGCGGCATCGACGGCCTGGTTCACCTGTCTGACATCTCCTGGAACGTTGCAGGCGAAGAAGCAGTTCGTGAATACAAAAAAGGCGACGAAATCGCTGCAGTTGTTCTGCAGGTTGACGCAGAACGTGAACGTATCTCCCTGGGCGTTAAACAGCTCGCAGAAGATCCGTTCAACAACTGGGTTGCTCTGAACAAGAAAGGCGCTATCGTAACCGGTAAAGTAACTGCAGTTGACGCTAAAGGCGCAACCGTAGAACTGGCTGACGGCGTTGAAGGTTACCTGCGTGCTTCTGAAGCATCCCGTGACCGCGTTGAAGACGCTACCCTGGTTCTGAGCGTTGGCGACGAAGTTGAAGCTAAATTCACCGGCGTTGATCGTAAAAACCGTGCAATCAGCCTGTCTGTTCGTGCGAAAGACGAAGCTGACGAGAAAGATGCAATCGCAACTGTTAACAAACAGGAAGATGCAAACTTCTCCAACAACGCAATGGCTGAAGCTTTCAAAGCAGCTAAAGGCGAGTAATTCTCTGACTCTTCGGGATTTTTATTCCGAAGATTGTTGAGTTTACTTGACAGATTGCAGGTTTCGTCCTGTAATCAAGCACTAAGGGCGGCTACGGCCGCCCTTAATCAATGCAGCAACAGCAGCCGCTTAATTTGCCTTTAAGGAACCGGAGGAATCATGACCAAGTCAGAATTGATAGAAAGACTTGCCACCCAGCAATCGCACATTCCCGCCAAGACGGTTGAAGATGCAGTAAAAGAGATGCTGGAGCATATGGCCTCGACTCTTGCGCAGGGCGAGCGTATTGAAATCCGCGGTTTCGGCAGTTTCTCTTTGCACTACCGCGCACCACGTACCGGACGTAATCCGAAGACTGGCGATAAAGTAGAACTGGAAGGAAAATACGTTCCTCACTTTAAACCTGGTAAAGAACTGCGCGATCGCGCCAATATTTACGGTTAAGTTTTTACTCAAACTTGAACGCGAGAAAAGCACCTGTCGGGTGCTTTTTTCATTTCTCTAATCAGGAACTGGAAGCTGCCTCGCAGAGTTTTGAGCAGTTTTCACCCTTTCGTTAAATTCTTCTGAATGTGCCTCGGGGAACGCAAAATTCCCACCAGACAACCGCTCAACAAAGTTGCACACTTTCCATAAACAGGGAGGGGGGCATGAAAATAACGACAGTCGGCGTATGCATAATTTGCGGAATTTTTCCGTTGCTGATTTTGCCCCAATTGCCTGGGACATTAACCCTTGCGTTTCTGACTCTCTTCGGCTGCGTACTGGCATTTATCCCTGTTAAAACCGTCCGTTATATCGCGCTGACGTTGCTGTTTTTCGTTTGGGGCATATTAGCAGCAAAGCAAATTTTGTTGGCAGGAGAAACCTTAACTGGCGCGACGCAGGATGCAATTGTTGAGATCACTGCTACTGACGGTATGACCACTCATTACGGTCAAATTACTTATCTACAAGGTCGACGTATATTCCCTGCGCCAGGCCTTGTGCTGTATGGCGAATATCTTCCGCAAGCGGTTTGTGCCGGACAACTGTGGTCAATGAAACTCAAAGTTCGTGCCGTTCATGGTCAACTTAATGATGGCGGCTTTGATAGCCAGCGTTATGCCATTGCCCAGCATCAGCCGCTCACCGGCCGTTTTCTGCGGGCAAGTGTCATTGAACCGAATTGTAGCCTGCGTGCACAGTATCTGGCGTCACTACAAACAACGCTGCAACCCTATATGTGGAATGCGGTTATTCTTGGTTTAGGTATGGGGGAACGGTTATCCGTCCCTAAAGAAATCAAAAATATCATGCGTGATACTGGAACGGCGCATTTAATGGCGATATCGGGATTGCACATCGCTTTTGCGGCGTTGCTGGCTGCCGGACTCATTCGCAGTGGACAAATTTTTCTGCCTGGGCGCTGGATCCACTGGCAAATGCCATTAATTGGCGGAATCTGCTGTGCTGCTTTTTATGCCTGGCTGACGGGAATGCAACCTCCTGCATTGCGTACCGTTGTGGCGCTTGCTACGTGGGGAATGCTTAAGTTAAGTGGGCGACAGTGGAGTGGCTGGGATGTATGGATATGTTGTCTGGCGGCAATTTTGCTGATGGATCCTGTTGCCATTCTCTCGCAAAGTTTATGGCTCTCTGCCGCTGCGGTCGCGGCATTGATATTTTGGTATCAGTGGTTTCCCTGTCCTGAGTGGCAACTGCCGCCGGTATTGCGTGCAGTTGTTTCCCTCATTCATTTGCAACTGGGAATCACACTTCTGCTTATGCCCGTGCAAATCGTCATATTTCATGGCATTAGTCTGACCTCGTTTATTGCAAATCTATTAGCAATTCCCTTGGTGACATTTATCACGGTTCCGTTGATCCTCGCCGCGATGGTTGTGCATTTAAGCGGGCCGTTAATCCTGGAGCAAGGGTTATGGTTTCTTGCCGACCGGTCTTTGGCTTTACTTTTCTGGGGGTTAAAGAGTTTGCCAGAAGGGTGGATCAACATTGCTGAACGTTGGCAATGGCTATCATTTTCCCCATGGTTCTTACTGGTGGTATGGCGATTAAACGCCTGGCGAACGTTGCCAGCAATGTGTGTGGCTGTAGGCTTGCTGATGTGCTGGCCGCTGTGGCAAAAACCTCGACCTGACGAGTGGCAAGTGTACATGCTTGATGTCGGGCAAGGGCTGGCAATGGTGATAGCCAGAAACGGCAAAGCGATTCTCTATGACACGGGACTGGCCTGGCCCGAAGGGGATAGTGGGCAACAACTGATTATCCCCTGGCTCCACTGGCATAATCTTGAACCGGAAGGCGTTATTCTGAGTCATGAACATCTGGATCACCGGGGAGGGCTGGACTCAATATTGCACACATGGCCGATGTTATGGATCAGAAGTCCGTTAAACTGGGAACATCATCAGCCCTGTGTGCGTGGCGAAGCGTGGCAATGGCAAGGATTGCGTTTCAGCGCGCACTGGCCTTTACAAGGTAGCAACGATAAAGGAAATAACCATTCCTGTGTGGTTAAGGTTGATGACGGGACGAATAGCATTCTTCTAACCGGTGATATTGAAGCCCCAGCTGAACAAAAGATGCTAAGCCGTTACTGGCAGCAAGTGCAGGCAACATTGCTTCAGGTACCTCACCATGGCAGTAATACCTCATCATCGTTGCCATTAATTCAGCGAGTGAATGGAAAAGTGGCACTCGCATCGGCATCGCGCTATAACGCATGGCGACTGCCCTCTAACAAAGTTAAGCATCGCTATCAACAACAAGGTTATACGTGGCTTGATACTCCTCATCAGGGGCAAGTAACGGTCGATTTTTCAGCGCAAGGCTGGCGGATTAGCAGCCTCAGGGAGCAAATTTTACCTCGTTGGTATCATCAGTGGTTTGGCGTGCCAGTGGATAACGGGTAGAATATGCGGCTATTTCAACAAATGCTGGTTTTTTGAATGCATAACGACAAAGATCTCTCTACGTGGCAGACATTCCGCCGACTGTGGCCAACCATTGCGCCTTTTAAAGCGGGTCTGATCGTGGCGGGCGTAGCGTTAATCCTCAACGCAGCCAGCGATACCTTCATGTTATCGCTCCTTAAGCCACTTCTTGATGATGGCTTTGGTAAAACAGATCGCTCCGTGCTGGTGTGGATGCCGCTGGTGGTGATCGGGCTGATGATTTTGCGTGGTATCACCAGCTATGTCTCCAGCTACTGTATCTCCTGGGTATCAGGAAAGGTGGTAATGACCATGCGTCGCCGCCTGTTTGGTCACATGATGGGAATGCCGGTTTCATTCTTTGACAAACAGTCAACGGGTACGCTGTTGTCACGTATCACCTACGATTCCGAACAGGTTGCTTCTTCCTCTTCCGGCGCACTGATTACTGTTGTGCGTGAAGGTGCGTCGATCATCGGCCTGTTCATCATGATGTTCTATTACAGTTGGCAATTGTCGATCATTTTGATTGTGCTGGCACCGATTGTTTCGATTGCGATTCGCGTAGTATCGAAGCGTTTTCGCAACATCAGTAAAAACATGCAGAACACCATGGGGCAGGTGACCACCAGCGCTGAACAAATGCTGAAAGGCCATAAAGAAGTATTGATTTTCGGTGGTCAGGAAGTGGAAACGAAACGCTTCGATAAAGTCAGCAACCGAATGCGTCTTCAGGGGATGAAAATGGTTTCAGCCTCTTCCATCTCTGATCCGATCATTCAGCTGATCGCCTCTTTGGCGCTGGCGTTTGTTCTGTATGCGGCGAGCTTCCCAAGTGTCATGGATAGCCTGACTGCCGGTACGATTACCGTTGTTTTCTCTTCAATGATTGCACTGATGCGTCCGCTGAAATCGCTGACTAACGTTAACGCCCAGTTCCAGCGCGGTATGGCGGCTTGTCAGACGCTGTTTACCATTCTGGACAGTGAGCAGGAGAAAGACGAAGGTAAGCGCGTGATCGAGCGTGCGACTGGCGACGTGGAATTCCGCAACGTCACCTTTACTTATCCGGGACGTGACGTACCCGCATTGCGTAACATCAACCTGAAAATTCCGGCAGGGAAGACGGTTGCTCTGGTTGGACGCTCTGGTTCAGGTAAATCAACCATCGCCAGCCTGATCACGCGTTTTTACGATATTGATGAAGGCGAAATCCTGATGGATGGTCACGATCTGCGCGAGTATACCCTGGCGTCGTTACGTAACCAGGTTGCTCTGGTGTCGCAGAATGTCCATCTGTTTAACGATACGGTTGCTAACAACATTGCTTACGCACGGACTGAACAGTACAGCCGTGAGCAAATTGAAGAAGCGGCGCGTATGGCCTACGCCATGGACTTCATCAATAAGATGGATAACGGTCTCGATACAGTGATTGGTGAAAACGGCGTACTGCTCTCTGGCGGTCAGCGTCAGCGTATTGCTATCGCTCGAGCCTTGCTGCGTGATAGCCCGATTCTGATTCTGGATGAAGCTACCTCGGCTCTGGATACCGAATCCGAACGTGCGATTCAGGCGGCACTGGATGAGTTGCAGAAAAACCGTACCTCTCTAGTGATTGCCCACCGCTTGTCTACCATTGAAAAGGCAGACGAAATCGTGGTCGTTGAGGATGGTGTCATTGTGGAACGCGGTACGCATAACGATTTGCTTGAGCACCGCGGCGTTTACGCGCAACTTCACAAAATGCAGTTTGGCCAATGATCGAAAAAATCTGGTCTGGTGAATCCCCTTTGTGGCGGCTATTGCTGCCACTCTCCTGGTTGTATGGCCTGGTGAGTGGCGCGATCCGTCTTTGCTATAAACTAAAACTGAAGCGCGCCTGGCGTGCCCCCGTACCGGTTGTCGTGGTTGGTAATCTCACCGCAGGCGGCAACGGAAAAACCCCGGTCGTTGTCTGGCTGGTGGAACAGTTGCAACAGCGCGGTATTCGCGTGGGGGTCGTATCGCGGGGATATGGTGGTAAGGCTGAATCTTATCCGCTGTTATTGTCGGCAGATACCACCACAGCACAGGCGGGTGATGAACCTGTGTTGATTTATCAACGCACTGATGCGCCTGTTGCGGTTTCTCCCGTTCGTTCTGATGCGGTAAAAGCCATTCTGGCGCAACACCCTGATGTGCAGATCATCGTAACCGACGACGGTTTACAGCATTACCGTCTGGCGCGTGATGTGGAAATTGTCGTTATTGATGGTGTGCGTCGCTTTGGCAATGGCTGGTGGTTGCCGGCGGGGCCAATGCGTGAGCGAGCGGGGCGCTTAAAGTCAGTTGATGCGGTAATCGTCAACGGCGGTGTCCCCCGCAGCGGTGAAATCCCCATGCATCTGCTGCCGGGTCAGGCGGTGAATTTACGTACCGGTACGCGTTGTGACGTTGCTCAGCTTGAACATGTGGTGGCGATGGCAGGGATTGGGCATCCGCCGCGCTTTTTTGCCACGCTGAAGATGTGCGGCGTACAACCGGAAAAATGTGTACCGCTGGCCGATCATCAGTCTTTGAACCATGCGGATGTCAGCGCGTTGGTAAGCACCGGGCAAACGCTGGTAATGACTGAAAAAGATGCGGTGAAATGCCGGGCCTTTGCAGAAGAAAATTGGTGGTATTTGCCCGTTGACGCACAGCTTTCAGGTGATGAACCAGCGAAACTGCTTGCGCAACTAACCTCGCTGGCTTCTGGCAACTAGTTACGCCGCGGCAGCGTTCGATTGATGGAGTCATGAATGTCGCTGCCGCACCTCTCCCTTGCTGATGCGCGTAATCTTCACCTTGCCGCGCAAGGCCTGTTAAACAAACCCCGCCGTCGAGCGTCGTTGGAGGATATTCCGGCAACGATCTCCCGCATGTCCTTGCTGCAAATCGATACCATCAATATTGTTGCCCGTAGCCCATATCTGGTGCTTTTCAGTCGTCTGGGAAATTATCCTGCCCAGTGGCTGGATGAGTCTCTGGCGCGTGGCGAATTAATGGAATACTGGGCGCATGAAGCCTGCTTTATGCCGCGTAGCGACTTTCGTCTTATTCGCCACCGCATGCTGGCACCTGAAAAAATGGGCTGGAAATACAAAGACGCCTGGATGCAGGAACATGAGGCGGAAATTGCACAGTTAATTCAGCATATTCATGATAAGGGGCCGGTACGTTCAGCCGATTTTGAGCATCCTCGTAAAGGTGCAAGCGGCTGGTGGGAATGGAAGCCGCATAAACGGCATCTGGAAGGTTTATTTACTGCCGGAAAGGTGATGGTGATTGAACGGCGCAACTTCCAGCGCGTTTATGATTTAACCCACCGTGTCATGCCTGACTGGGATGATGAGCGCGATCTCGTTTCGCAAACAGAAGCAGAAATCATCATGCTGGATAACAGTGCGCGTAGCCTGGGAATATTCCGCGAACAGTGGCTGGCAGATTACTATCGGCTGAAACGTCCGGCACTGGCAGCGTGGCGCGAAGCGAGGGCTGAACAGCGGCAAATCATTGCTGTGCATGTTGAAAAATTGGGCAATCTTTGGCTGCATGCTGATTTGCTGCCGCTACTCGAGCGAGCGCTGGCCGGAAAGCTCACTGCAACGCACAGCGCGGTACTTTCGCCTTTTGATCCTGTTGTCTGGGATCGCAAACGCGCAGAGCAGCTTTTTGATTTTAGCTACCGGCTGGAGTGCTATACCCCAGCGCCGAAACGCCAGTATGGCTATTTTGTTCTGCCGTTATTACATCGTGGGCAATTAGTTGGGCGAATGGATGCCAAAATGCATCGCCAGACAGGCATCCTTGAAGTTATCTCTCTGTGGTTACAGGAAGGTATTAAACCAACGACAACGCTGCAAAAAGGGTTACGTCAGGCGATTACTGATTTCGCTAACTGGCAGCAGGCAACGCGGGTGACATTAGGACACTGCCCGCAAGGTCTCTTTACGGATTGCCGCACCGGCTGGGAAATAGACCCCGTCGCATAAATGATTATGATAAGATTTATGCATTCATAACCCGATCCATCTGGAGGAACTATGGATCATCGTCTGCTTGAAATCATTGCCTGCCCGGTTTGCAACGGAAAACTTTGGTATAACCAGGAAAAACAAGAGCTTATTTGCAAACTGGACAACCTGGCTTTCCCGCTGCGCGATGGCATTCCAGTGTTGCTGGAAACGGAAGCCCGCGTGCTGACTGCTGATGAGAGTAAATCATGAGTTTTGTGGTCATTATTCCCGCGCGCTACGCGTCAACGCGTCTGCCCGGTAAACCATTGGTTGATATTAATGGCAAACCCATGATTGTTCATGTTCTTGAACGTGCTCGCGAATCAGGTGCCGAGCGCATCATCGTGGCAACCGATCATGAGGATGTCGCCCGCGCCGTTGAAGCCGCTGGCGGTGAAGTATGTATGACGCGCGCCGATCACCAGTCAGGGACAGAACGCTTGGCGGAAGTTGTCGAAAAATGCGCGTTCAGCGACGACACGGTGATCGTTAATGTGCAGGGTGATGAACCGATGATCCCTGCGACAATCATTCGTCAGGTTGCTGATAACCTCGCTCAGCGTCAGGTGGGTATGGCGACTCTGGCGGTGCCAATCCACAATGCGGAAGAAGCGTTTAACCCGAATGCGGTGAAAGTCGTTCTCGACGCTGAAGGGTATGCACTGTACTTCTCACGCGCAACCATTCCGTGGGATCGTGATCGTTTTGCAAAAGGCCTTGAAACCGTTGGCGATAACTTCCTGCGTCATCTTGGTATTTATGGCTACCGTGCAGGCTTTATCCGTCGTTACGTCACCTGGCAGCCAAGCCCGTTAGAACACATCGAAATGTTAGAGCAGCTTCGTGTTCTGTGGTACGGCGAAAAAATCCATGTTGCTGTCGCGCATGAAGTTCCTGGCACAGGTGTGGATACCCCTGAAGATCTCGAGCGCGTTCGCGCTGAAATGCGCTAATTTCACTTCACGACACTCCAGCCAATTTTGGGAGGAGTGTCGTACCGTTACGATTTTCCTCAATTTTTCTTTTCAACAATTGATCTCATTCAGGTGACATCTTTTATATTGGCGCTCATTATGAAAGCAGTAGCTTTTATGAGGGTAATCTGAATGGAACAGCTGCGTGCCGAATTAAGCCATTTACTGGGCGAAAAACTCAGTCGTATTGAGTGCGTCAATGAAAAAGCGGATACGGCGTTGTGGGCTTTGTATGACAGCCAGGGAAACCCAATGCCGCTAATGGCAAGAAGCTTTAGTACGCCCGGAAAAGCCCGACAACTGGCATGGAAAACCACCATGCTGGCAAGAAGTGGGACTGTCCGTATGCCGACTATTTATGGTGTGATGACGCATGAAGAACACCCCGGCCCTGATGTCCTGCTACTGGAGCGGATGCGTGGTGTTTCGGTGGAGGCACCAGCCCGAACACCAGAACGCTGGGAACAGCTCAAAGACCAAATCGTTGAAGCCTTACTGGCCTGGCACCGTCAGGACAGTCGCGGTTGCGTCGGCGCGGTCGACAATACTCAGGAAAATTTCTGGCCCTCATGGTACCGGCAACATGTTGAAGTGCTATGGACCACGCTCAATCAGTTCAATAACACCGGTCTGACGATGCAGGATAAGCGGATCCTGTTTCGCACTCGCGAATGTCTCCCGGCATTATTTGAAGGCTTTAACGACAATTGTGTGTTGATTCACGGTAACTTCTGTTTACGCAGCATGCTGAAAGATTCGCGCAGCGATCAGTTACTGGCGATGGTCGGGCCGGGACTAATGCTTTGGGCACCGCGAGAATACGAACTGTTCCGACTAATGGATAATTCTCTGGCGGAAGATTTGCTCTGGAGTTACCTGCAACGCGCGCCAGTGGCGGAGTCGTTCATCTGGCGGCGTTGGTTGTATGTGTTATGGGATGAAGTTGCGCAACTGGTTAATACCGGACGATTTAGTCGGCGCAACTTCGATCTGGCATCAAAATCACTCTTGCCGTGGCTCGCCTGACGGACCTTTCAGCCACTGCCAGATGCGGCCAAGCGTTTCATAGCCAACACGATCGCTATGCATCAGCCAGACCGGAGAAGGGATTGCCCGTTCCCACGGATTAAGCGGCGAGTCGATGGCCAACTGATTCGCCGGGGCTGGTAGCGGATTTAACCCTTCCTGCTGAAAAAAGATCATCGCCCGCGGCAGATGTGATGCGGAGGTCACCAGCAGGAAAGGGGCGTCACCAATCGCCTGTTTCACTGCCGCAGCTTCTTCTTCGGTATCTTTTGGCAAATCCAGGGTGATAATTTGCTCGCGCGGTACGCCCAGCGATTGCGCAACTCTGGCACCTACTTCCGCTGTACTCACCGTATTGGTTTTTGCTACGCCTCCCGTGAAGATCAGTTTTGAACCCGGATTATCGCGCCATAAACGGATACCCTCATTCAGGCGTGGCAGACTGTTATTGATTAAATTAGAGCTCGGTGCCCACTGCGGGTTCCAGGTATAACCACCTCCGAGCACCACGATATAGTCCACTTTTTGCGAATTATTCCATGTCGGATAGGTGCTTTCGATGGGACGCAGCAGGCGGTCGGCTACCGGTTGCAAACTCAATAACAAGAGTGACAGCCACCCAATGCTAATAAAAATCTTCCCGGTTTTTTGAAAACGGCTAAACCACAGCAGCGCCAGGCCAGCGCCAATAATTAACAACATCAGCGGAAGTGGCAGCAACATATTGCCAATCACTTTTTTCAGTGTAAAAAGCATCCTTTCTGGTTCCTTTTTTAACCATATAGCAAGGGATCGCCAGCGATATTACACCAGACGGGTTCATTCTCGCCGTGGCTGTGACAAAATAGCGTCTTTATCAGAAAACGTCTTAGCCAACCGGTGGAGAAAGCAATGCAGGATCGCAATTTTGATGATATTGCGGAAAAGTTTTCCCGTAACATTTACGGCACCACCAAAGGGCAGCTTCGACAGGCTATTCTGTGGCAGGATCTCGATCGCGTGCTGGCGGAAATGGGTCCGCAAAAACTGCGTGTGCTGGATGCGGGCGGTGGAGAAGGGCAGACCGCAATCAAAATGGCCGAGCGCGGGCATCAGGTCATTTTATGCGATCTTTCTGCGCAGATGATCGACCGCGCAAAACAGGCGGCAGAAGCAAAAGGTGTGAGCGACAACATGCAATTTATACATTGCGCCGCTCAGGATGTTGCTTCGCATTTGGAAACGCCCGTTGATCTGATATTGTTCCATGCGGTGCTCGAGTGGGTGGCTGATCCCCGCAGCGTATTGCAGACCCTGTGGTCAGTGTTGCGTCCAGGCGGCGTGTTGTCGTTAATGTTCTACAATGCGCATGGTTTGTTGATGCATAACATGGTCGCCGGGAATTTTGATTACGTGCAGGCGGGAATGCCGAAAAAGAAAAAACGGACGCTTTCGCCAGATTATCCACGCGACCCGGCGCAGGTTTATCTGTGGCTGGAAGAAGCTGGTTGGCAAATTATGGGTAAGACAGGCGTTCGCGTGTTTCATGATTATCTGCGCGAGAAGCACCAGCAGCGCGACTGCTATGAAGCATTACTTGAATTAGAAACGCGTTATTGCCGTCAGGAACCGTATATTACCCTGGGGCGTTATATTCATGTCACCGCGCGCAAACCGCAGAGCAAGGATAAAGTATGAGTGAATTTTCCCAGACAGTCCCCGAACTGGTTGCCTGGGCCAGAAAAAATGACTTCTCCATCTCGCTGCCGGTAGACCGACTCTCTTTTCTGCTGGCGGTTGCCACGCTGAACGGCGAGCGTCTGGATGGTGAGATGAGTGAAGGCGAGCTGGTGGATGCATTCCGCCATGTGAGTGATGCGTTTGAGCAAACCAGCGAAACCATCGGCGTGCGCGCCAATAACGCGATCAACGACATGGTGCGTCAACGTCTGCTGAACCGCTTTACCAGCGAGCAGGCAGAAGGGAACGCAATTTACCGTCTGACGCCGCTCGGCATCGGCATTACTGACTATTACATCCGTCAGCGCGAGTTTTCTACGCTGCGCCTTTCTATGCAGTTGTCGATTGTGGCGGGTGAGCTCAAACGCGCAGCAGATGCCGCCGAAGAGGGCGGTGATGAATTTCACTGGCACCGTAATGTCTATGCGCCACTGAAATATTCGGTAGCAGAAATTTTCGACAGTATCGACCTGACGCAACGTCTGATGGACGAACAGCAGCAGCAGGTGAAGGACGATATCGCCCAGTTGCTGAACAAAGACTGGCGGGCGGCGATTTCCAGCTGTGAATTGTTGCTTTCGGAAACTTCCGGAACGCTGCGTGAATTGCAGGATACACTGGAAGCGGCAGGCGACAAATTGCAGGCTAATCTGTTGCGCATTCAGGATGCGACGATGACTCATGACGATCTGCATTTTGTCGATCGTCTGGTGTTCGATCTGCAGAGCAAACTCGACCGTATTATCAGTTGGGGCCAGCAATCCATCGACTTGTGGATTGGCTACGACCGCCACGTACACAAATTTATTCGTACCGCGATCGATATGGATAAAAACCGCGTCTTTGCTCAGCGGTTACGTCAGTCGGTACAAACCTATTTTGATGAGCCGTGGGCGCTAACTTATGCCAATGCCGATCGTCTGCTGGATATGCGTGACGAAGAGATGGCACTGCGCGATGAAGAAGTGACTGGGGAACTTCCTGAGGATCTGGAATACGAAGAGTTTAACGAGATCCGCGAACAGCTGGCGGCGATCATCGAAGAACAACTTGCTGTGTACAAAACTAGACAAGTGCCGCTGGATCTTGGTCTGGTGGTACGCGAATATCTGTCACAGTATCCGCGTGCACGTCACTTTGACGTTGCGCGCATTGTTATTGATCAGGCGGTACGTCTTGGCGTAGCGCAAGCAGATTTCACCGGACTGCCAGCGAAATGGCAGCCGATTAATGATTACGGAGCCAAGGTACAGGCGCATGTCATCGACAAATATTGAACAAGTGATGCCGGTTAAGCTGGCGCAGGCGCTGGCGAATCCGTTATTTCCGGCGCTGGACAGCGCCTTACGTTCAGGCCGCCATATTGGCCTCGACGAACTGGATAATCATGCATTCCTGATGGATTTTCAGGAATATCTGGAAGAGTTTTACGCGCGTTATAACGTTGAGCTTATTCGTGCACCGGAAGGGTTCTTCTATTTACGTCCACGTTCCACCACGCTGATCCCTCGTTCCGTCTTGTCGGAACTGGATATGATGGTCGGGAAAATCCTCTGCTATCTCTATCTCAGCCCGGAACGGCTGGCGAATGAGGGGATTTTTACTCAACAGGAACTGTACGACGAACTGCTCACCCTGGCCGATGAAGCGAAACTGCTGAAACTGGTGAACAACCGTTCAACCGGTTCAGACGTTGACCGTCAGAAGTTGCAGGAAAAAGTACGTTCTTCGCTCAACCGTCTGCGTCGTTTAGGCATGGTGTGGTTTATGGGCCACGACAGCAGCAAGTTCCGCATTACCGAATCGGTGTTCCGCTTCGGAGCCGATGTGCGTGCTGGCGACGATCCCCGTGAAGCACAGCGTCGCCTGATTCGTGATGGCGAAGCAATGCCGATTGAAAATCATCTGCAACTCAACGATGAAACCGAAGAGAATCAGCCAGATAGCGGAGAGGAAGAATAATGATTGAACGCGGTAAATTTCGCTCACTGACGCTGATTAACTGGAACGGCTTTTTTGCCCGAACTTTTGACCTTGACGAGCTGGTCACGACGCTTTCTGGCGGTAACGGGGCGGGTAAATCCACCACCATGGCGGCGTTCGTTACGGCGCTGATCCCCGACCTGACCCTGCTGCATTTCCGTAACACTACGGAAGCCGGGGCCACCAGCGGTTCGCGCGATAAAGGTCTGCACGGTAAGCTGAAAGCGGGTGTCTGTTATTCGATGCTCGACACCATTAACTCGCGCCACCAGCGCGTGGTGGTCGGTGTGCGTCTGCAACAGGTTGCCGGACGCGATCGTAAAGTGGATATCAAACCATTTGCCATTCAGGGACTGCCGATGTCGGTGCAGCCGACACAGCTGGTGACCGAAACTCTGAACGAACGCCAGGCGCGCGTGCTGCCGCTTAACGAGCTGAAAGACAAGCTCGAGGCGATGGAAGGCGTGCAGTTTAAACAGTTCAACTCCATTACCGATTACCACTCGCTGATGTTCGATCTGGGCATCATCGCGCGTCGTCTGCGCTCCGCATCTGACCGTAGCAAATTCTATCGTCTGATCGAAGCTTCGCTGTATGGCGGGATCTCCAGTGCCATTACCCGTTCTCTGCGCGACTACCTGTTGCCGGAAAACAGCGGCGTGCGTAAAGCGTTCCAGGACATGGAAGCGGCGCTGCGTGAAAACCGCATGACGCTGGAAGCGATTCGTGTCACCCAATCGGACCGTGACCTGTTTAAGCATCTGATCAGCGAAGCTACCAACTACGTGGCGGCGGACTACATGCGTCACGCCAACGAGCGCCGTGTCCATCTCGACAAAGCGCTGGAGTTTCGTCGCGAGCTACATACTTCGCGTCAGCAACTGGCGGCTGAGCAGTACAAACACGTCGATATGGCGCGTGAGCTGGCAGAGCACAACGGTGCCGAAGGCGATCTGGAAGCGGATTATCAGGCGGCCAGCGATCACCTGAACCTGGTGCAAACCGCACTGCGTCAGCAGGAGAAGATCGAACGCTACGAAGCGGATCTCGATGAGCTGCAGATCCGTCTGGAAGAGCAAAACGAAGTGGTGGCAGAAGCCATCGAACGCCAGGAAGAGAACGAGGCTCGTGCGGAAGCTGCCGAACTGGAAGTGGACGAGCTGAAAAGCCAGCTTGCTGACTACCAGCAGGCGCTGGACGTCCAGCAAACGCGCGCGATCCAGTATAACCAGGCGATTGCTGCGCTTAATCGTGCCAAAGAACTGTGCCATCTGCCGGACTTAACCGCCGACAGCGCCGCCGAATGGCTGGAAACCTTCCAGGCGAAAGAGCTGGAAGCGACTGAAAAAATGCTCTCTCTTGAGCAGAAAATGAGCATGGCGCAAACCGCGCACAGCCAGTTTGAGCAGGCTTATCAGCTGGTGGTGGCAATCAACGGCCCGCTGGCGCGTAACGAGGCGTGGGATGTCGCTCGCGAACTATTGCGCGAAGGGGTCGATCAGCGTCACCTGGCAGAGCAGGTTCAGCCGCTGCGGATGCGATTAAGCGAACTGGAACAGCGTCTACGCGAGCAGCAAGAAGCTGAGCGTCTGCTGGCAGATTTCTGCAAACGTCAGGGCAAGAATTTTGATATTGATGAACTGGAAGCTCTGCATCAGGAGCTGGAAGCACGCATTGCCTCTCTTTCCGATAGCGTATCTAACGCCCGTGAAGAGCGGATGGCACTGCGGCAGGAACAGGAACAGCTGCAGTCTCGCATTCAGAGTTTGATGCAGCGTGCGCCGGTTTGGCTGGCAGCGCAAAACAGTCTCAACCAGTTGAGCGAACAGTGCGGCGAAGAGTTCACCTCCAGCCAGGACGTCACCGAATTCCTGCAACAGCTGCTGGAGCGTGAGCGCGAAGCCATTGTTGAACGCGATGAAGTGGGCGCGCGCAAAAACGCTGTCGATGAAGAGATCGAACGTTTAAGCCAGCCTGGCGGCTCTGAAGACCAGCGTCTGAATGCGCTGGCGGAGCGTTTTGGCGGCGTGCTGCTGTCAGAAATTTATGATGACGTTAGCCTGGAAGATGCGCCGTACTTCTCAGCGCTGTATGGCCCGTCACGCCACGCCATCGTGGTGCCAGATCTATCACAGGTAACTGAACACCTGGAGGGCTTGACCGATTGCCCGGAAGATCTCTATTTGATCGAAGGGGATCCGCAGTCATTCGATGACAGCGTGTTCAGCGTTGATGAGCTGGAAAAAGCGGTAGTGGTGAAAATCGCCGATCGTCAGTGGCGTTATTCACGTTTCCCGGAAGTGCCGCTGTTTGGTCGTGCTGCGCGTGAAAGCCGTATTGAAAGCCTCCATGCCGAGCGTGAAGTGCTTTCCGAACGCTTCGCCACGCTCTCCTTTGACGTACAGAAAACCCAGCGTCTGCATCAGGCGTTCAGCCGCTTTATCGGTAGTCATCTGGCGGTGGCGTTTGAGTCTGACCCGGAAGCAGAAATCCGTCAACTGAACAGCCGTCGCGTCGAACTGGAGCGGGCGTTGAGTAATCATGAAAATGATAACCAGCAGCAGCGTATTCAGTTTGAGCAGGCGAAAGAAGGCGTTACGGCGCTGAACCGCATTCTGCCGCGTCTCAACCTGTTGGCTGATGATAGCCTGGCGGATCGCGTCGATGAAATCCGCGAACGTCTGGATGAAGCCCAGGAAGCCGCGCGTTTTGTTCAGCAGTTTGGCAATCAACTGGCGAAACTGGAACCGATCGTTTCGGTATTGCAGAGCGACCCGGAACAGTTCGAACAGTTAAAAGAAGATTACGCGTACTCTCAGCAGATGCAGCGCGATGCCCGTCAGCAGGCGTTTGCCCTGACGGAAGTGGTGCAGCGTCGTGCGCACTTTAGCTATTCTGACTCGGCAGAAATGCTTAGCGGTAACAACGATCTCAACGAAAAACTGCGTGAACGTCTGGAACAGGCGGAAGCGGAGCGTACCCGCGCTCGCGAAGCGTTGCGCGGTCACGCAGCGCAGTTGAGTCAGTACAACCAGGTGCTGGCTTCGCTGAAAAGTTCTTACGACACCAAAAAAGAGCTACTCAACGATCTGCAACGTGAATTGCAGGATATCGGCGTGCGTGCTGATAGCGGGGCAGAAGAGCGGGCACGTATTCGCCGTGACGAGTTGCACGCACAACTGAGCAATAACCGTTCGCGCCGCAATCAACTGGAAAAAGCGCTTACATTCTGCGAAGCGGAGATGGACAACCTGACCCGCAAACTGCGCAAGCTGGAGCGGGATTACTTTGAGATGCGCGAGCAGGTAGTGACCGCCAAAGCGGGCTGGTGTGCGGTGATGCGCATGGTGAAAGATAACGGCGTTGAGCGCCGCTTACACCGTCGTGAGCTGGCTTATCTCTCCGCTGATGATTTGCGTTCCATGTCGGATAAGGCGTTAGGTGCGCTGCGTCTGGCGGTGGCGGATAACGAACATCTGCGCGACGTGCTGCGCATGTCGGAAGATCCGAAACGTCCGGAGCGTAAAATTCAGTTCTTCGTGGCGGTTTATCAGCATCTGCGTGAACGTATTCGTCAGGATATTATTCGTACCGATGATCCGGTGGAAGCTATCGAACAGATGGAGATCGAACTTAGCCGTCTGACCGAAGAATTAACCTCCCGTGAACAGAAACTGGCGATCAGTTCCCGCAGCGTGGCGAACATCATTCGCAAAACCATTCAGCGCGAGCAGAACCGTATCCGTATGCTCAACCAGGGGTTGCAGAACGTATCGTTTGGTCAGGTGAACAGCGTGCGCCTCAACGTGAACGTGCGTGAAACACACGCCATGCTGCTGGATGTGCTCTCTGAACAGCATGAGCAGCATCAGGATCTGTTTAACAGCAACCGTCTGACCTTCTCGGAAGCGCTGGCGAAATTGTATCAGCGTCTTAATCCGCAGATTGATATGGGGCAGCGCACGCCGCAGACCATTGGCGAAGAACTGCTGGATTACCGCAATTATCTGGAAATGGAAGTTGAGGTTAACCGTGGTTCCGATGGCTGGTTGCGCGCAGAGTCTGGTGCATTGTCGACCGGTGAGGCGATTGGTACCGGTATGTCGATTCTGGTGATGGTGGTACAAAGCTGGGAAGATGAATCTCGCCGCCTGCGCGGTAAAGATATCTCTCCTTGCCGCCTGCTGTTCCTCGATGAAGCAGCGCGACTGGATGCTCGTTCTATCGCCACGCTGTTTGAATTGTGTGAACGTTTGCAAATGCAGCTCATCATCGCAGCGCCGGAAAATATCAGTCCGGAAAAAGGCACCACCTATAAACTGGTGCGTAAAGTCTTCCAGAATACCGAACACGTTCACGTCGTCGGCCTGCGAGGATTTGCGCCGCAACTCCCTGAAACGCTTCCAGGAAGTGACGAAGCGCCTTCCCAGGCGAGTTAAAATGAAGGCGGCAGCAATGCCGCCTTTTCTTTTTCCGAAAACTCCGTTTCTGCACTAAAAAAGTGGCACATTACGGCGCGCTTTTCTTTAAACTTCTTTACATTAGGTTATGTAAAAACGTATCGGCGTTTATATACTGAAGATAAGCCTGATGAGTAACAGGCTTGCTCGTCATACTTTCGTGAGTATTGGCGTTGTACAGGCAAGTCGTAAAATAACAGCCTGGCTATTCAGAGTATGATAAAAACAGGGGGCAAGGGATGTTGCTTAATATGATGTGTGGTCGTCGGCTGTCGGCAATCAGTTTGTGCCTGGCCGTAACATTCGCTCCACTGTTCAATGCGCAGGCCGATGAGCCTGAAGTAATCCCTGGCGACAGCCCGGTGGCTGTCAGTGAACAGGGCGAGGCACTGCCGCAGGCGCAAGCCACGGCAATAATGGCGGGGATCCTGCCATTGCCTGAAGGTGCGGCAGAAAAAGCCCGCACGCAAATCGAATCTCAATTACCCGCAGGTTACAAGCCGGTTTATCTTAACCAGCTTCAACTGTTGTATGCCGCACGCGATATGCAACCCATGTGGGAAAACCGTGATGCTGTTAAAGCCTTCCAGCAACAGCTGGCAGAGGTGGCGATTGCCGGTTTCCAGCCGCAGTTTAATAAATGGGTAGAGTTACTGACCGATCCTGGTGTTAACGGGATGGCACGCGACGTGGTGCTCTCTGATGCGATGATGGGCTATCTCCATTTCATTGCAAATATTCCGGTCAAAGGCACTCGCTGGCTATATAGCAGTAAACCTTATGCGCTTTCAACGCCGCCGCTTTCGGTGATTAACCAATGGCAGCTAGCGCTGGATAAAGGTCAATTGCCTACGTTTGTTGCAGGACTGGCACCGCAGCATCCGCAATATGCGGCGATGCATGAATCGTTACTGGCCTTACTCAGTGACACCAAACCGTGGCCCCAACTGACCGGCAAAGCAACGTTGCGCCCAGGGCAGTGGAGTAACGACGTACCGGCGTTGCGCGAAATATTGCAACGCACAGGCATGTTGAACGGGGGACCGAAAATTACGCTACCTGGCGATGACACGCCAACTGACGCGGTAGTCAGCCCATCCGCTGTTACTGTTGAAACAGCAGAAACTAAGCCGATGGACAAGCAAACGACGTCTCGTAGTAAACCTGCGCCTGCCGTTCGTGCCGCCTACGATAATGAACTGGTGGAAGCCGTTAAACGTTTTCAGGCATGGCAAGGATTGGGGGCAGATGGTGCTATTGGCCCGGCAACGCGGGACTGGTTAAACGTAACGCCCGCCCAGCGTGCTGGCGTGTTGGCACTCAACATCCAGCGATTGCGCTTGCTGCCAACAGAGCTTTCTACCGGGATCATGGTTAACATTCCGGCCTATTCGCTGGTCTACTATCAGAACGGCAATCAGGTGCTGGATTCGCGAGTCATTGTCGGTCGCCCCGATCGTAAAACGCCGATGATGAGCAGTGCACTTAACAACGTAGTGGTAAACCCGCCGTGGAACGTACCACCAACTCTGGCACGCAAAGATATTCTGCCGAAAGTGCGCAACGATCCGGGATATCTCGAAAGCCATGGCTATACGGTGATGCGCGGCTGGAACAGCAGAGAAGCGATTGACCCATGGCAGGTTGACTGGTCTACAATCACGGCCTCGAATTTACCGTTCCGCTTCCAGCAGGCTCCAGGCCCACGGAACTCGCTGGGGCGCTATAAATTCAATATGCCGAGTTCAGAGGCCATTTATTTGCATGACACGCCGAACCACAATCTGTTCAAGCGTGATACACGCGCATTGAGCTCAGGCTGTGTACGAGTGAATAAAGCTTCCGATCTGGCGAATATGCTGTTGCAGGATGCAGGCTGGAATGACAAACGTATTTCTGATGCGCTGAAGCAGGGTGATACACGTTACGTCAATATTCGGCAGTCGATTCCGGTGAATCTCTACTACCTGACGGCCTTTGTTGGTGCAGATGGTCGTACCCAGTATCGTACAGATATTTACAATTATGATCTGCCTGCGCGATCCAGCTCGCAAATCGTATCGAAAGCGGAACAATTAATCAGGTAAATGAAGTAGTTCGGGGAAATCAGTTGTCGTAATAATTAGCATGATTGGGGGTGATTCTCTGCAGCCCCCGTCACTGCTGGGGTTGAGTCATCTTGACGTCTGCTTTACGGGCGGTTAAGGTGCCTCTTGTGCGCCAGAAGTGCATATAAACGATAACATTGACCTGTAGACTTGATTATCATGGACAAATTCGACGCTAATCGCCGCAAATTGCTGGCGCTTGGTGGCGTTGCACTCGGTGCCGCCATCCTGCCGACCCCTGCGTTTGCAACACTCTCTACCCCACGCCCGCGCATTTTGACACTCAATAATCTTCATACCGGAGAGTCAATCAAAGCGGAGTTTTTCGATGGCAGAGGCTATATTCAGGAAGAATTGGCAAAACTTAACCATTTTTTCCGCGATTACCGCGCGAACAAAATAAAGTCCATCGACCCAGGATTATTCGACCAGTTGTATCGCCTGCAAGGGTTGTTAGGCACGCGCAAACCGGTGCAACTCATTTCCGGTTATCGTTCCATTGATACCAACAATGAACTACGCGCCCGCAGCCGTGGAGTAGCGAAGAAAAGCTATCACACTAAAGGCCAGGCGATGGATTTCCATATTGAAGGTATCGCGTTAAGCAATATTCGCAAAGCCGCGTTATCTATGCGCGCAGGTGGTGTAGGATATTACCCACGTAGTAACTTTGTGCATATTGATACCGGGCCAGCACGGCACTGGTAGTAATTGCTTAACGAAACAGGGGCAGTATGAACTATCGTATTATTCCGGTCACCGCATTCTCCCAGAACTGTTCATTGATCTGGTGTGAACAAACCCGCCTGGCCGCACTGGTCGATCCTGGCGGCGATGCGGAAAAAATCAAACAGGAAGTTGATGACAGCGGCCTGACACTGATGCAGATCCTGCTGACGCATGGTCATCTGGACCACGTTGGCGCAGCGGCGGAACTGGCGCAACATTACGGCGTGCCGGTTTTTGGTCCGGAAAAAGAAGATGAGTTCTGGCTGCAAGGCTTGCCTGCGCAAAGTCGTATGTTTGGTCTGGAAGAGTGCCAGCCGCTGACGCCAGATCGTTGGCTGAACGAAGGCGATACCATCAGCATAGGGAATGTGACTTTACAGGTGTTACATTGCCCTGGGCATACGCCGGGTCATGTCGTGTTTTTTGATGATCGGGCAAAGCTGCTGATTTCTGGCGATGTTATTTTCAAAGGCGGAGTAGGGCGCAGTGACTTCCCGCGTGGCGATCATAATCAACTGATTTCTTCAATCAAAGATAAGTTGCTGCCACTGGGGGATGACGTGACATTTATTCCGGGTCACGGACCATTATCCACACTTGGTTATGAACGCCTGCATAATCCCTTCCTGCAAGACGAAATGCCCGTCTGGTAAGGCACACATAAAAAAGCCCGCTTTTCAGCGGGCTTCATTGTTTTTAACGCTTACAGCACTGCCACAATCGCTTCGCACAGCGGAGCCATGTTATCTGGTGTCATCCCGGCCACGTTTACGCGACCAGAAGCAACAGCATACACGCCAAACTCTTCGCGCAGACGCAGCACTTGTTCTTTTGTCAGGCCACTGAAGGAGAACATGCCGTTCTGTTTGATGATAAAGCTGAAGTCGCGGTTTGCGCCTTTTTCCTGCAGCGTATTGACGAACAACTGACGCATACGCTGAATACGCTGGCGCATATCAGTCAGCTCTTGTTCCCAAATCGCACGTAACGCATCGTTGCTCAGGATGGTGGCAACAACAGAAGCGCCGTGTGCTGGAGGGTTAGAGTAGTTAGCGCGAATCGCCGCTTTCATTTGGCTGAATGCGCGATCAACGGTTTCACTGTCGGCAGCAACCAGAGTACAAGCGCCAACACGCTCGTTGTACAGGCCAAAGTTTTTAGAGTAGGAACTGGCAACAATCAGCTCTTTATGCATAGCCGCGAAAGCGCGCAGTCCTTCAGCATCTTCTTCTAGACCACGGGCAAAACCCTGGTAAGCGAAGTCAAACAGCGGTAACCAGCCTTTCTCAACGGAGAGTTGTGCCAGTGTCTGCCATTGTTCCAGCGTAGGGTCGATACCGGTTGGGTTATGGCAGCAGCCATGGAACAGCACTACGTCGCCAGCCTGAGCTTCGTTCAGGCTGTTAATCAGTGCATCGAAGTCAAGGGTGTGATTTTCCGCATCATAATAAGCGTATTCACGAACTTCCAGACCTGCAGAGTTAAAGACGCTCTTATGGTTCGGCCAGCTTGGGTTGCTCACCCACACACGCTTAACGCTGGTATTTTTTGCCAGGAAGTCGGCAGCCACGCGTAGTGCGCCAGTGCCACCCGGAGTCTGTGCCGTGCGAGCACGTTTGTCATTGATCAGGGCGCTACCTTTACCAAACAGCAGTTCCTGAGTGCAGCGACCAAATTCAGGGATGCCGTCAATGCCGAGGTAATTTTTGGTGGTTTCATTTTCGAGCAGATACTGTTCAGCCTTTTTCACGCTGGTCAGTACCGGGGTTTTGCCCGTCTCATCTTTATAGACACCAATCCCGAGGTTAATTTTGCCGGGACGTTCATCGGCACGAAACAGATCGGCCAGGCCCAGAATCGGGTCGGCAGGAGCGGCGGTAATGTTCTCAAACATGACGAGGTTCCATTATGGTTACAGAAGGGAAGTCCGCTATCAGGGTAACGGGAGATTTACAAAATTCCAACTATTACTGATGAAAACGCAGGCTGTTTTTGCAAGACGTGAGATTGCTCTGGAAGGCATAAAAAAAACAGGACCAAAGTCCTGTTTTTTCGGCATTTAACAAAGAGGTGTGCTATTAGAACTGGTAAACGATGCCCACAGCAACGGTGTCGTCTGAACCTACGCCCAGTTTGTTGTCAGAATCGATCTGGTTGATGATGTAGTCAACATAGGTGGACATGTTTTTGTTGAAGTAGTAGGTTGCGCCCACTTCAAAGTAGTTCACCAGATCAACATCACCGATACCTTCTACGTCTTTCGCTTTAGATTTGGTGTAAGCGATGGACGGACGCAGACCGAAATCGAACTGGTATTGCGCAACTAACAGAACGTCTTGCGTTTTGTTGGCGAAGCCGCCTTCAATTGGCGTAGCGTTACGGGTTTCACCGTAGTTCGCTGCCAGGTAGATGTTGTTCGCGTCATACTTCAGACCAGTTGCCCACTGTTCAGCTTTTTTACCCTGACCGCGGAATTCGGCTTCCTGGGCGTCGGTACGGTCTGCTGCACCGTAAGCACCTACGATACCAAAGCCTTCGAATTCGTAGCTGATAGAGCCACCGACGCCGTCGCCGTTGGAACGCTCAGGAATACCAGCACGTTCGTTTTTGCCCAGGTACTGAACGGCAAAGTTCAGGCCGTCAACCAGACCGAAGAAGTTGGAGTTACGATAGGTAGCAACGCCGCCTACACGACCAACGAAGAAGTCATCGCTGTATGCCGTGTCACCGCCAAACTCAGGCAGCATATCAGTGTAACCCAGTGCGTCGTAAACCACACCGTAGTTACGACCGTAGTCGATAGAACCCGCATCAGCGAATTTCAGACCTGCGAATGCCAAACGAGTTTTGTTACCTTTCTGGGCATCAGCGCCTTCAGAGTTGTTACCCTGGAAGTTATATTCCCACTGACCATAACCGGTCAGATCGGAATTGATTTGTGTTTCCCCTTTAAAACCAAGACGGGCATAAGTTTTGTCGCCGTTTCCGCCGTAACTGTTTACACCATTGTCTTTAGAAAAATAATGCAGACCGACAGCTTTACCGTACAGATCTACTTTGTTGCCATCTTTGTTATAGATTTCTGCAGCGTTTGCAGTACCTGCTACTAACAGAGCAGGGACGATCACTGCCAGAATATTGCGCTTCATCATTATTTATTACCCTCATGGTTTTTTTATGACACCTGCCACTGCCGTCAATAAGTTCTGTCAATAAAAATTTACGGAACTATTGATGAGAGTTTGGTGTCTTTATGTGTCTGCAGGCATCTTTCCATTCAAGCTAACGTTTCGCTACCGTGAAAGTGCTACAAAGATAAAGATTTGGTTTCAAAAAGAAAAAATATGTAACTAAAAGTAAAAATTAAGGAACTTTGTGAACACCGTCATATTTCCATAGAGGCGTGATGATATTTACAGCAATTTTTATCTATTTATATGATTTCCTTATATTTAAATTAACTAAACGGAAATTTTGTTTCTGATGGAAACTTTATCAACCTGGCACAAAATCCTCTTTCAGACATCCAGAACGCCAAAAAATAGTATGAAAATTGTGCTATCAGCTAAGAAAAAACTAATCCGCAATAAGAATGCGGATTATTTTTTGCGCATAAATGTTGCAATGTAATATTCCGTAACAGGATGATCGTTATGGCGGGGTTGCAAATAGATTGCTTGACTTAACAAACAGATAACTTGACAGAAAAGATAAAAAAAGAGCCAGCGGGCGCTGGCTCTTGAAGACGCTAAATTAGAAGCTGGCGTTACGCGGAGTACGTGGGAACGGAATCACATCACGCACGTTTTGCACACCAGTTACGTAAGCAATCAGGCGTTCAAAACCAAGACCGAAACCTGAATGCGGAACAGTACCGTAGCGACGCAGATCGCGATACCACCAGTAATCTTCTTTATTCAGGCCCATTTCCAGCATACGCTCGTCCAGCACGTCCAGACGTTCTTCACGCTGGGAGCCACCAATGATCTCACCGATGCCCGGAGCCAGAACGTCCATAGCCGCAACGGTTTTACCGTCTTCGTTAAGACGCATATAGAACGCTTTAATATCTTTCGGATAGTTTTTAACCACTACCGGTGCTTTAAAGTGTTCTTCCGCCAGATAACGTTCATGCTCAGAAGAGAGATCAACGCCCCAGTAAACCGGGTTTTCAAACTTCCTGCCGCAGTTTTCGAGAATGGTCACTGCGTCGGTGTAATCCACCTGCGCAAAATCGGCTTCAATGAAGCGTTCCAGACGTGAAACGGCATCTTTATCTACGCGTTCAGCGAAGAATTTCATGTCGTCAGCGCGTTCTTCGAGAACCGCTTTGAAGACATATTTCAGCATGGCTTCAGCCAGTCCCGCGATATCGTTCAGGTTAGCAAACGCCACTTCCGGTTCCAGCATCCAGAATTCCGCCAGGTGACGGCTGGTGTTGGAGTTTTCAGCACGGAAAGTCGGGCCGAAGGTATAAATTTTGGACAATGCGCAAGCGTAGGTTTCGCCGTTCAACTGGCCAGATACGGTCAGGAAAGACTCTTTACCAAAGAAGTCTTTGTCGAAATCCACTTTGCCCTGATCGTTACGCGGCAGGTTTTCCAGATCCAGCGTAGAAACGCGGAACATTTCGCCAGCACCTTCGGTATCAGATGCGGTAATCAGTGGCGTTGAAACCCAGAAGAATCCCTGCTCGTTAAAGAAGCGATGCAGCGCCTGCGCCAGCGTATGACGAACGCGCGCGACGGCACCAATCAGGTTTGTGCGCGGACGCAGGTGAGCGACTTCACGCAGATACTCAATGCTGTGGCGTTTTGCCGCCATCGGGTACGTGTCTGGATCTTCAACCCAACCAGCAACTTCAACCTTGCTGGCCTGAATTTCAAATTGTTGCCCCTGGCCCGGCGACGCCACGACTTTACCCGTCACAATGACCGAGCAACCGGTGGTCAGACGCAGGACGTCTTCATTGTAATTGGGCAGAGAATTATTGATGACAGCCTGTACAGGATCAAAGCAGGAACCGTCATAAACGGCGAGGAAGGAGATGCCAGCTTTTGAATCTCGGCGGGTACGTACCCATCCGCGTACGGTGACTTCGCTGTCAACGGCTACGCGGCCCTGGAGTACGTCGGCTACAGGCACAACGCTCATAATATTCTCTCTGTTAATAGTCGGAAAAAATAAACACTTGTCCACCCGTAAATGGGGGGATACCTATGTTACCTGGCATCTGCAATCAGACAAGCAGAATTCGCAAATGCAGCGAAAGATTTCGGAATTAAAGGTAAAAAAGGGAGCCGATTAGCTCCCTGATGATATTAACTGGCTTTTTTAATATGCGGAAGGTCGAACGCTTTGCGCAGCGCCCGAACAAACGCTTTATCGTGGCAGATAGTTTTGCCAGGGCTGTCAGAAAGTTTCGCCACCGGTTTACCGTTACACTCTACCAACTTAATCACAATATTCAGGGGTTTTACCTGGGGGATATCGCAGGTCAGGCGAGTCCCAATACCAAAACTTAATTGCACGCGGGAAGAGAAGTGGCGGTATAGCTCAACCGCTTTGCGTAAATCCAGATTGTCAGAGAAAACCAGCGTTTTACTCTGTGGATCAATTCCCAGCTTTTCATAATGTGCAATGGCTTTTTCACCCCATTCAACCGGGTCGCCAGAGTCATGACGCAGGCCCTGATACCGACTAGCGAACTCGACACCGAAATCACGCAGGAAAGCATCCATAGTGATGCAGTCGGTTAATGCAATGCCAAGTTGGTCGGGATACTCTTCCAGCCAGGCAGCAAGTGCAGCTCGCTGGCTGTTGGCTAGATCCGGGCTGATTTGCTGATGTGCCTGGAACCATTCGTGTGCCTGTGTTCCCATCGGCGTGAGGGAAAGCCGACGCGCCAGATCGTAGTTGCTGGTGCCCACGAACCAGGATTCCTGTTGCAGACGCTTAACGATGGTTTCTTGTACTTCGCGAGAAAAACGGCGACGGGTGCCAAAATCCATCAGATGGAAGCGCGACATATCAAGACCGGCGGTTAACGCCGAGAAGTCGACTAATTTGCTTTCCAGCGTGTCGAGGGCTTGCGCAACGTCGGCCTGCGGTGAGCGATAGCGATGTACCATTTCACTGATAACCGCCAGCAAAGGAACTTCCCAGAGGATGACTTCACGCCACGGGCCGCTTAAACGAATATCCAGCTTGCCATTATCGTTGGACACGGTGACTTGTTCCGGGTTAAAGCGGAACTCGCGTAGCCAGTTAAGATAGTCGGCCTTAAAGAAAGGCAGGGCAGAGAGCCACTGATATTCATCATCCTGCAGGCGCAGGTACTGCATCGCCTGAACCTGTTCACGAATAGCATCGGCATAAATACCCAGCAGATCGTCACCTCGGCAACGAAACTCCGCCGCGACATGCACATCGTAATAATGATGAAACACGGCTTGCTGCATATGCAACTTATAAGCATCTGTATCCAGCAACGAGTGCAGAACAGGAGAAGCGAATTGTGTCATAGGTGCGCAGTAGCGTCCTCGTACAGGAGCGTTTAGTACAATAAACATCTTCAGGAACTGCTGGAGTATACCTTGTTTCGCAATTTATTGAACCCCGATCACACCATATGCCACCTTTCTGGTCGATGGCATTACGCGGTGTATGTTATAAAAATGTAGCAATAAAGGCGTTTGTACCTGAAAAGATGAAGATTCTGCATAGCGCGATTTACGCAACAGGAATAGACTGAACACCAGACTCTATAAAAGATGCTAAAGGTTATTTATGACTCAACAGCCACAAGCCAAATACCGTCACGATTATCGTGCGCCGGATTACCAGATTACTG
The DNA here is from genome assembly GCF_046487665.1 of Escherichia sp. WS1152. Classification (NCBI taxonomy): domain Bacteria; kingdom Pseudomonadati; phylum Pseudomonadota; class Gammaproteobacteria; order Enterobacterales; family Enterobacteriaceae; genus Escherichia; species Escherichia sp. WS1152. The sequence goes on from NZ_JBJQJA010000001.1 coordinate 275,077, forward strand.
ATATTGACTTGACCTTTGACCTCGACGCGCAAAAGACGGTCGTTACCGCGGTCAGCCAGGCTGTCCGTCATGGTGCATCAGATGCTCCGCTTTGTCTCAACGGCGAAGACCTCAAACTGGTTTCTGTTCATATTAATGATGAGCCGTGGTCCGCCTGGAAAGAAGAAGAGGGCGCACTGGTCATCAGTAATTTGCCGGAGCGTTTTACGCTTAAGATCATTAATGAAATAAGCCCGGCGGCGAATACGGCGCTGGAAGGGCTTTATCAGTCAGGCGATGCGCTTTGCACCCAGTGTGAAGCCGAAGGTTTCCGCCATATTACGTATTATCTCGACCGCCCGGACGTGCTGGCGCGTTTTACCACCAAAATTATTGCCGATAAAATCAAATATCCCTTCCTGCTTTCCAATGGTAACCGCGTTGCGCAAGGCGAACTGGAAAACGGACGTCATTGGGTGCAGTGGCAGGACCCGTTCCCGAAACCATGCTACCTGTTTGCGCTGGTGGCAGGCGACTTTGATGTACTGCGCGACACCTTTACCACGCGTTCTGGTCGCGAAGTAGCGCTGGAGCTGTACGTCGATCGCGGCAACCTTGATCGCGCGCCGTGGGCGATGACCTCGCTGAAAAACTCCATGAAATGGGATGAAGAACGCTTTGGCCTGGAGTATGACCTAGACATCTATATGATCGTCGCGGTGGATTTCTTCAATATGGGCGCAATGGAGAATAAGGGTCTGAATATCTTTAACTCCAAATATGTGCTGGCCCGCACCGACACCGCCACCGACAAAGATTACCTCGATATTGAACGCGTTATCGGCCATGAATATTTCCATAACTGGACCGGTAACCGAGTGACCTGCCGCGACTGGTTCCAGCTCAGCCTGAAAGAAGGTTTAACCGTCTTCCGCGATCAGGAATTCAGCTCTGACCTTGGTTCCCGCGCAGTTAACCGCATCAATAATGTGCGCACCATGCGCGGATTGCAGTTTGCGGAAGACGCCAGCCCGATGGCGCACCCAATCCGCCCGGACATGGTCATTGAGATGAACAACTTCTACACCCTGACCGTTTACGAGAAGGGCGCGGAGGTGATTCGCATGATCCACACCCTGCTTGGCGAAGAAAATTTCCAGAAAGGGATGCAGCTCTATTTCGAGCGTCATGATGGTAGCGCAGCGACCTGTGACGATTTTGTGCAGGCGATGGAAGATGCGTCGAATGTCGATCTCTCCCATTTCCGCCGTTGGTACAGCCAGTCCGGTACGCCGGTTGTGACCGTCAAAGACGACTACAATCCGGAAACCGAGCAGTACACCCTGACCATCAGCCAGCGCACGCCAGCCACGCCGGATCAGGCAGAAAAACAGCCGCTGCATATTCCGTTTGCCATCGAATTGTATGACAACGAAGGCAAAGTGATCCCGTTGCAGAAAGGCGGTCATCCGGTGAATTCCGTGCTGAACGTCACCCAGGCGGAACAGACCTTTGTTTTTGATAATGTCTACTTCCAGCCGGTGCCTGCGCTGCTGTGCGAATTCTCTGCGCCAGTGAAACTGGAATATAAGTGGAGCGATCAGCAACTGACCTTCCTGATGCGTCATGCGCGTAATGATTTCTCCCGTTGGGATGCGGCGCAAAGTTTGCTGGCAACCTACATCAAGCTGAACGTCGCCCGTCATCAGCAAGGGCAGCCGCTGTCTCTGCCGGTACATGTGGCTGACGCTTTCCGCGCGGTGCTGCTCGATGAGAAGATTGATCCGGCGCTGGCGGCAGAAATCCTGACGCTGCCTTCTGTCAATGAAATGGCTGAACTGTTCGATATCATCGACCCGATTGCTATTGCCGAAGTACGCGAAGCACTCACTCGTACTCTGGCGACTGAACTGGCGGATGAGCTACTGGCTATTTACAACGCGAATTACCAGAGCGAGTACCGTGTTGAGCATGAAGATATTGCAAAACGCACTCTGCGTAATGCCTGCCTGCGTTTCCTCGCTTTTGGTGAAACGCATCTGGCTGATGTGCTGGTGAGCAAGCAGTTCCACGAAGCAAACAATATGACCGATGCGCTGGCGGCGCTTTCCGCGGCGGTTGCCGCACAGCTGCCATGCCGTGACGCGCTGATGCAGGAGTACGACGACAAGTGGCATCAGGACGGTCTGGTGATGGATAAATGGTTTATCCTGCAAGCCACCAGCCCGGCGGCGAATGTGCTGGAGACGGTGCGCGGCCTGTTGCAGCATCGCTCATTTACCATGAGCAACCCGAACCGTATTCGTTCGTTGATTGGTGCGTTTGCGGGCAGCAACCCGGCAGCGTTCCATGCCGAAGATGGGAGCGGTTACCAGTTCCTGGTGGAAATGCTTACCGACCTGAACAGCCGTAACCCGCAGGTAGCTTCACGCCTGATTGAACCGCTGATTCGCCTGAAACGTTATGATGCCAAACGTCAGGAGAAAATGCGTGCGGCGCTGGAACAGTTGAAAGGGCTGGAAAATCTCTCTGGCGATCTGTACGAGAAGATCACCAAAGCACTGGCTTGATAAATCCCCGAATGGCGGCAATAGCGCCGCCATTCGGGGATTTTACCCCTGTTTTCTCAGGCGAGTTTCAGACTCACCACGCTGCATTACCCGTTGCAACACTTCCGCTTCCAGCTCCGCTAATCGCACCGACCCTAACCGGCGCGGACGGGGAATATCCACCGTCAAATCCAGACCAATTTTTCCCTCTTCAATTAACAACACCCGATCAGCCATTGCTACCGCTTCGCTCACATCATGCGTCACCAACAGTACGGTAAAGCCGTGCTCCTGCCAAAGTGACACAATCAAATCCTGCATCTCGAGTCGCGTTAAGGCATCCAGCGCACCGAGCGGTTCATCAAGCAACAATAAACCCGGTCGATGAATCAACGCTCTTGCCAGCGCCACTCGCTGTTTCTGCCCGCCAGAAAGTGCGGCAGGCCATTCCCCGGCGCGATTCTCCAGTCCTACCGCAGCCAACGCCCGACGCGCGGCATCGCGCCACTGGCCTTTAAGGCCTAACCCAACGTTATCAATCACCGATTTCCACGGTAGCAGACGCGCATCCTGAAACATCATTCGCGTGTCTTCCTGAATTTCAGCCAGCGGTGTGGTGCCCGCTAACACATCGCCAGCGGTTGGCGTTTCCAGACCTGCCAGCAGGCGCAGCAGGGTACTTTTGCCACCACCGCTGCGGCCCACCACCGCCACAAACTGACCTGCCGGAATATGCAAATCCAGTTGGTTCAGGACGATATTTTCCGTGTAATGTTTGCTTACTGCATTGAGCAACAATGGCGTGCCCTGGTTCAGACGAGCAGTATTCATACCGTGGCCTCCTTCAAATGATAAGCCGGGTTCCAGCGCAACCAGAGGCGCTCTAACAGCTGCGCGCTGACGTCAGCAAGTTTGCCGAGCAGGGCGTAAAGAATAATAGCGACCACCACCACGTCCGTTTGCAAAAACTCCCGCGCATTCATCGCCAGATAACCAATGCCTGAATTGGCAGAAATGGTTTCGGCAACAATCAGCGTCAGCCACATCAGGCCCAACGCAAAACGCACGCCGACCATAATTGAGGGCAGGGCACCAGGCAGGATCACATGGATAAACAGCGGTATGCCGGATAATCCATAGCTACGCGCCATCTCCACCAACCCGCGATCGATATTACGGATGCCATGCCAGGTGTTGATATAAATGGGGAATAGCGTACCGAGCGCCACCAGAAAGATTTTTGCGGATTCATCAATGCCAAACCACAAAATCACCAGCGGGATCAGCGCCAGATGCGGCACGTTGCGCAACATCTGAATTGAGGTATCCAGCAGTCGCTCACCCCAGCGTGACAGCCCGCTAATCAGTCCCAAAATCAACCCCAGCGATCCGCCAATTGAAAAGCCAATCAGCGCCCGCCAGGAGCTGATCGCCAGATGCTGCCACAGTTCGCCGCTGGCGGAGAGCGTCCAGAACGCCGTCACCACTCCTTCCGGTGAAGGCAAAATACGCGTCGACAGCCAGCCAACCGAGGAGGCCAGTTGCCACACCGCCACGATGCCCACCGGTAAAAACCAGGGGGCAACGCGCAATAACCACTTCTTCACTGGCGTTGCCATCATCGTGTTCCTTAGCTTTGCGCGACTCTGCGAGGGATAAAATCATTCGCCACCGCTTCGCCTTGCGGATTCAGCGGCTGCGGCTGGGGAATTTCCGGAATGGCGACATCCAGATGTGGGAACAGCAACTCGCCGACCCGATACGCTTCTTCCAGATGCGGATAGCCCGAAAGCACAAAGCTGTCGATGCCAAGCGCGGCATATTCGTTGATTCGCGCAGCGACCGTAGGACCATCGCCCACCAGCGCCGTCCCGGCACCGCCGCGCACTAAGCCAACGCCCGCCCATAAATTGGGGCTGATCTCCAGATTGTCGCGCTTGCCGTTATGTAGCGCTGCCATTCGCTGTTGCCCCACGGAATCCGTGCGGGCGAATGCGGCTTGTGCTTTGGCGATAGTCTCATCATCAAGATGCGAGATTAACCGCTCGGCGGCCTGCCACGCTTCGTCGTTAGTTTCACGAACAATCACATGCAGACGAATGCCGAAACGAATTTTGCGTCCATGCGCGGCAGCTTTCGCCCGCACTTGTTCGATTTTCTCTTTAACCAGTTCCGGCGGTTCGCCCCAGGTGAGGTAGAGATCAACCTGTTCTGCCGCCAGCTCCTGGGCGACGTCTGACGATCCGCCAAAGTAAAGCGGAGGATACGGCTGTTGAATCGGCGGGAAGAGCAGTTTGGCTCCCCGCACATGAATATGTTTACCGTTGAAATCGACGGTTTCCCCCAGCAATAAACGCCGCCAGACCTGGGTAAATTCCGCCGAGGCTTCGTAGCGCTCACTATGATCAAGGAACACGCCGTCGCCTGCCAGTTCTTGTGGATCGCTGCCTGTGACCAGGTTAAACAACGCACGTCCATTTGAGAGACGGTCAAGCGTGGCGGCCTGGCGGGCGGCAACGGTAGGTGAGGTTACGCTGGGACGCAGGGCGACAAGAAACTTCAGCCGCTGCGTCACCGGGATCATCGATGCGGCAACCAGCCACGCATCTTCGCAGGAGCGCCCCGTTGGGATCAGCACACCGGTATAACCCAGACGATCCGCCGCTTGCGCAATTTGTTGCAGATAACCGTGATCAACCGGGCGTGAACCTTCTTCCGTTCCCAGATAATGCCCGTCACCATGGGTCGGTAAAAACCAGAACATATTCAGACTCATAATTGTTTTCCTTCCAGTTGAGTGGGCTGCCAGATGCGTTGGCGAATATCGACTTTTTTCGGCACCAGACGGTTTTCATAAAACAGATCTGACGTTTGCTGCTGTAAGGCGGCAACCTCGGCGTTAACCGGTTTGATGGTGGTAGGAGGGCGATGATCTAAGTAAGAGGCAATCACCGGTGCCGGTAAGCCCATCGTTTTTGCCAGTAAAGCGATGCTTTGCTCGCGCTGGCTGCGGGTTAACGCATCGGCCTCACTAAAGGTTGCCAGTACACCCTGAATAAAAGCGCCGTTTTTTTCTGCATAGGGGCGAGCTGCCAGATAAAACGATCCGGTTTGATTGAGATCGGTGCCGTCTTTCAACACCCGCACGCCGCCCTGTAATAATGCAGCGGAGTAGTAGGGATCCCAGATAGCCCAGGCGTCAACGTTACCTTGCTGGAACGCGGCGCGGGCATCAGCGGGTGTCAGGTAAGTGGGTTGTATATCGGTAAACTTAAGCCCGGCCTGGCGTAGTGCGCGCAGTAAAAGGTTGTGCGAACTGGAACCTTTCTGAAAGGCAACTTTGTGACCTTTAAGATCGGCTACGGTTTTGATCGGGCTGTTTTCTGCCACCAGAATCACTTCGGCTTTGGGCTTCGGTGGCTCGACGCCCACATATACCAAATCAGCCCCGGCAGCCTGGGCAAAGATTGGCGGAATATCCCCGGTACTGCCGAGATCAATACTGCCAACGTTTAACGCTTCCAACATTTGCGGACCCGCGGGGAACTCCACCCAGGAGATTTTTGATTGCGGATAGCGTTTTTCCAGTAACTGGTGGCTTTTTGCCAATACCATACCAATACTGCCTTTCTGATAGCCTATACGTAACGCTTCAGGCGAGGATTCTGCAGCAACCACAATCGTAGAGACGCTAAGCAATCCCACCAGCGCCAGTTTAATGATGTTACGCATGGGCATTACCTCGCAGAGAATGAAGATCAGGAACCTGAACATCGCGGCGGTGCAATGCCTGCCAGAAAGTTTCTAGCGCGGTATCAAGACGGGTTTGTAAATTCGGCGTGAACTGGGGTTTGTGATGGTAATCAATTACTTGTGAGTCATCGGCAAACACGCCGTGCAGGATCTCCTGGGCTTTCAGCGCACTTAAAACTGGCTTAAGGGCATAATCGACCGCCAGCAGATGGGCCACCGTACCGCCCGTCGCCAGCGGTAGCACCACCTTGCCTTGCAACGCACGTTCTGGCAGCAGGTCGAGCAGGGTTTTCAGCGCACCGGAATAGGCGGCTTTATACACAGGCGTGGCGACAATCAGCCCGTCAGCCTGTTGCAACTGTTCGGTGAAGGTATGGAGTGCCGGACTATCGAAACGAGCATAAAGCAGATCTTCCGCGGCGAAGTTTTGCAGATTCCAGTGATAAACCTCAACATCCAGGCCATTTAGTTTTTCCCGCGCATATTCCAGCAAGGAGCTGGAGCGAGAAGGAAAGCGAGGACTACCCGCCAGGGTGATGACACGCATACTCTCTCCTTATAACCAATTGTTCTTGTTTTGTTAACATTGATAACAATTCGCTCAGTCTGTCGGAGAGACAAGAAAATGCCAAATATAAATTTTGTGTATCTTTTTCTGAAAATAAACTAAAGAAAGGGCTTTATATATCACGCATATTTATTTATTGGATAGTCATTAGATGTTGAATCAATGAATTACTCGTTCAGGTAATATTTAAATATTCATGAAATCTATAAATTAAAGATTTGTCACTTATTGGATTTAGTATGCTTGATTTAAATGGCGGACAATTATTGTTATTATTAAGTCTGATGTCATTTAAAGGCATTATCATATTTACGAAGAGATCAGGATGATAACGATGAAAAAAAGTGTATTGACGGCGTTTATAACTGTGGTATGTGCAACGTCCAGCGTTATGGCTGCTGATGATAATGCTATCACGGATGGCTCAGTAACATTTAATGGTAAAGTTATTGCTCCAGCTTGTACCCTGGTAGCTGCGACGAAAGATTCCGTGGTGACTTTGCCAGATGTTAGTGCCACGAAGTTGCAAACCAATGGTCAGGTTTCTGGCGTGCAAACTGATGTGCCAATTGAATTAAAAGATTGTGATACTACCGTAACAAAAAATGCAACGTTCACCTTTAATGGCACTGCGGATACTACTCAGATTACAGCGTTTGCTAACCAGGCCTCATCTGATGCTGCTACAAACGTGGCCCTGCAAATGTATATGAATGATGGTACAACGGCCATCAAGCCAGACACAGAAACCGGGAACATTTTGTTGCAAGATGGAGATCAGACGTTGACTTTTAAAGTTGATTATATCGCTACGGGGAAAGCGACTTCTGGTAATGTGAATGCGGTAACAAATTTCCATATTAACTATTATTAATAGAACTCATTAATTGTTTTATTAATTAGTACCCCTCCAGTGTTCTGGAGGGGATATTCATATTTTTTAAGAGTGACTGTTTATGAAAACTTGCATAACAAAGGGAATTGTGACCGTAAGTTTAACGGCAATATTACTCAGCTGCTCATCCGCATGGGCGGCAGGTAAAGGCGGGATTGGACTTGCAGCAACACGTCTTGTTTATTCAGAAGGTGAAGAGCAAATTTCACTGGGTGTACGTAACACCAGTCCGGATGTTCCTTATCTTATTCAGTCATGGGTGATGACCCCAGATAATAAAAAATCAGCAGACTTTATTATTACACCACCGCTATTTGTGCTGAATCCGGCTAATGAGAATCTGTTACGCATTATGTACATTGGTGCGCCGTTGGCGAAAGACAGAGAAACCCTTTTCTTCACTAGCGTACGGGCAGTCCCTTCAACAACGAAGCGGGAAGAGGGAAATACCCTGAAGATTGCCACACAAAGCGTCATCAAACTTTTCTGGCGACCAAAAGGTTTAGCGTATCCCTTAGGCGAGGCTCCGGCGAAACTGCGTTGCACTTCGTCAGCTGACATGGTTACGGTCAGTAACCCAACACCTTATTTCATTACCCTGACAGACCTGAAAATAGGTGGAAAGGTAGTTAAAAATCAAATGATTTCCCCCTTTGATAAATACCAATTCTCTCTGCCAAAGGGTGCCAAAAATAGCAGCGTAACGTATCGAACCATCAATGACTACGGGGCGGAAACGCCGCAACTCAACTGTAAATCGTAATTCGTCTTCAGTTAAGAGAGCGAGATGTATAGAACTCACCGACAACACAGCCTGTTAAGCTCTGGTGGAGTGCCATCGTTTATTGGTGGGCTGGTGGTGTTTGTGTCGGCATCGTTCAATGCACAAGCTGAAACCTGGTTCGATCCAGCCTTTTTCAAAGATGATCCCTCAATGGTGGCCGATTTGTCTCGTTTCGAAAAAGGACAAAAAATAACGCCAGGGGTTTATCGTGTCGATATTGTTCTGAATCAGACAATTGTAGATACGCGCAACGTCAATTTTGTTGAGATAACGCCAGAGAAGGGGATTGCCGCCTGTTTGACGACTGAAAGCCTGGATGCAATGGGCGTGAATACTGATGCATTTCCGGCTTTTAAACAACTGGACAAACAAGCGTGTGCGCCATTGGCGGAGATTATTCCGGATGCCAGCGTAACTTTTAATGTGAATAAACTCCGTCTGGAAATTTCAGTACCGCAAATTGCTATAAAAAGTAACGCTCGTGGTTATGTCCCCCCTGAACGTTGGGATGAAGGGATCAACGCGCTATTACTGGGATATTCATTTAGCGGGGCTAACAGTATTCATAGCAGCGCAGATAGTGATTCTGGCGACAGTTATTTTCTGAATTTAAACAGTGGCGTTAATTTAGGCCCATGGAGATTGCGCAACAATTCAACATGGAGTCGCAGTAGTGGCCAAACCGCAGAATGGAAGAATCTCAGCAGCTATTTGCAGCGGGTGGTTATTCCACTAAAAGGCGAACTGACCGTAGGTGATGATTATACTGCAGGCGATTTTTTCGATAGTGTCAGCTTTCGTGGTGTGCAGCTGGCGTCAGATGACAACATGCTGCCAGACAGCCTGAAAGGGTTTGCGCCTGTGGTGCGTGGTATCGCCAAAAGCAATGCCCAGATAACGATTAAGCAAAATGGTTACACCATTTACCAAACTTATGTATCGCCTGGTGCTTTTGAAATTAGTGATCTCTATTCCACGTCGTCGAGCGGTGATTTGTTAGTTGAAATCAAAGAAGCGGACGGCAGCGTCAATAGCTACAGCGTACCCTTTTCCAGCGTGCCATTACTCCAGCGTCAGGGGCGAATCAAATACGCGGTGACACTGGCGAAATACAGAACCAATAGTAATGAACAGCAGGAGAGCAAATTTGCCCAGGCCACGTTGCAGTGGGGCGGACCGTGGGGAACGACCTGGTATGGTGGTGGACAATATGCTGAATATTACCGTGCCGCCATGTTTGGTCTGGGATTTAACCTCGGCGATTTCGGAGCAATTTCGTTCGATGTGACCCAGGCGAAGAGTACGCTGGCAGACCAAAGCGAACATAAAGGTCAGTCATATCGTTTTCTGTATGCCAAAACGCTCAACCAATTGGGTACTAACTTTCAATTGATGGGCTATCGCTATTCGACGTCGGGTTTCTACACCCTTTCCGACACCATGTATAAACATATGGATGGCTACGAATTTAATGACGGTGATGATGAAGATACGCCGATGTGGTCGCGTTATTACAATTTGTTTTACACCAAACGTGGCAAACTGCAGGTCAATATCTCCCAGCAATTAGGCGAGTACGGTTCGTTTTATTTAAGTGGTAGCCAGCAAACTTACTGGCATACCGATCAACAGGATCGGCTATTACAGTTTGGCTACAACACGCAAATTAAAGATCTCTCGCTAGGGGTTTCCTGGAATTACAGTAAGTCCCGTGGTCAACCTGATGCTGATCAGGTGTTTGCACTTAATTTTTCCCTGCCGATCAATCTGTTGCTCCCCAGAAGTAATGATAGCTATACCAGCAAAAAAAATTACGCCTGGATGACCTCTAACACCAGTATCGATAACGAAGGGCACACTACACAAAACCTGGGTTTAACGGAGACACTACTCGATGACGGTAACCTGAGCTACAGCGTGCAACAGGGATATAACAGCGAGGGGAAAACGGCTAATGGTAGCGCCAGCATGGACTACAAAGGGGCGTTTGCGGATGCCCGGGTGGGCTACAACTACAGCGATAACGGCAGTCAACAACAACTGAACTACGCTCTTTCAGGCAGTTTAGTTGCCCATTCACAGGGCATTACCCTGGGGCAATCGCTGGGGGAAACTAACGTTCTGATTGCAGCGCCAGGCGCAGAGAATACTCGTGTGGCGAACAGCACCGGGCTGAAAACTGACTGGCGCGGATATACCGTTGTTCCTTATGCCACTTCTTATCGTGAAAATCGAATCGCACTTGATGCGGCGTCGTTAAAACGTAACGTGGATCTTGAAAATGCAGTAGTCAACGTGGTTCCCACCAAAGGGGCGTTGGTTCTGGCGGAGTTCAATGCCCATGCGGGAGCAAGGGTATTAATGAAAACAACAAAGCAGGGTATACCGCTGCGTTTTGGCGCGATAGCGACGCTGGACGGGGTACAGGCTAATAGCGGCATAATTGATGATGATGGCTCGCTCTATATGGCGGGTTTACCGGCGAAGGGAACAATAACCGTACGCTGGGGCGAAGCACCCGATCAAATTTGTCATATCAGTTACGAGCTTACCGAACAACAAATTAACTCTGCGATTACGCGAATGGATGCCATATGCAGATAATCTTTGGAGAAAAATGCGTGTCATTACTACGACTATTTTTTGCCGCCGTCTTAATGCTATGGTGCGCTCAAACCGCTGCTTATAGCGGGCAGTGTCATACCACTCAGGGGAATCCGTATATTGGCGTCAATTTTGGCGTTAAAACCCTGGAGGAAGAAGAAAATACTGCAGGGGTAGTTAAAGACAAATTTTATCAGTGGAACGAATCGAATGATTATTATGTTTCCTGTGATTGCGATAAAGACAATGTCAGAAATGGTCGATGGGCATTCGCCGCGGATTCACCGTTAGTCTATTTAGGCGACAACTGGTACAAAATTAATGACTATCTTGCCGCCAAAGTTTTATTGCAGGTTAAAGGCAGTTCTCCTACTGCGGTTCCTTTCGAAAACGTGGGCACAGGGGGGGATACCCGATGGCATATTTGCGACCCTGGCGGTCAACGTTTAGGCGGCCAGGGGGCTAGCGGTAATAGCGGTAGCTTTTCCCTGAAAATATTGCAGCCGTTCGTTGGCTCGGTCGTCATTCCTCCTATGGCGCTGGCGCGATTATTTGAATGCTACAACATACCTGCAGGTGATTCCTGCACGACTACAGGTACACCGGTTTTAGTGTATTACCTGTCTGGTACGATCAATTCACTTGGCTCATGTTCCGTCAATGCCGGAGAAACAATCGAGGTTGATCTGGGCGACGTATTTGCGGCTAACTTTCGTGTTGTAGGGCATAAGCCTCTTGGGGCCAGAACGGCAGAACTTGCAATTCCGGTCAGGTGTAACACGGGAAACGCGGGGTTAGTTAACGTCAACCTGAGTCTGACTGCAACCTCAGACCCCAGCTATCCCCAGGCGATTAAGACGTCACGTCCTGGCGTGGGCGTGGTGGTGACCGATAGCCAGAACAACATTATTTCCCCTGCTGGTGGAACACTACCGCTCTCTATTCCTGATGATGCAGACAGTATCGCGCGAATAAATGTCTATCCAGTCAGCACGACAGGTGTACCACCAGAAACCGGGCGATTTGAAGCCACGGCAACGGTGAGAATAAATTTTGATTAACGCGTGAACGTATGAAGAAAAAAACGATATTTCAGTGCGTTATCTTGTTCTTTAGCATTCTTAACATCCATGTCGGGATGGCTGGGCCTGAACAAGTTAGTATGCATATTTATGGGAATGTGGTCGATCAGGGCTGTGATGTCGCCACCAAAAGTGCATTACAAAATATTCATATTGGTGATTTTAATATCAGTGATTTTCAGGCCGCGAATACCGTAAGCACTGCTGCTGATTTGAATATCGATATCACCGGTTGTGCCGCTGGTATTACTGGCGCGGACGTCCTTTTTAGCGGCGAGGCTGATACCCTTGCGCCGACACTGCTCAAACTAACTGACACAGGCGGAAGCGGTGGTATGGCAACGGGGATTGCCGTGCAAATTCTTGATGCGCAAAGTCAGCAAGAAATCCCGCTCAATCAGGTCCAGCCTCTTACGCCCTTAAAAGCCGGGGATAACACACTCAAATATCAACTTCGTTATAAGTCCACAAAGGCGGGAGCAACGGGCGGTAATGCGACGGCGGTTCTCTATTTTGATCTGGTTTACCAGTGAAGGAGTGATGTTGAAACGGATAATCTGGATTCTGTTCTTACTGCGATTAACGGGGGGTTGTGAGCTATTTGCCCATGATGGCACGGTCAACATTAGCGGATCGTTTCGCCGTAATACATGCGTGCTGGCACAGGATAGCAAGCAAATCAATGTGCAGTTAGGCGATGTCTCACTGACACGTTTTTCTCATGGGAATTATGGCCCGGAGAAATCTTTCATCATTAATTTGCAGGATTGCGGAACAGATGTCAGCACGGTTGACGTCACCTTTTCAGGAACCCCCGACGGAGTGCAGAGCGAAATGTTGTCCATTGAAAGTGGTACGGATGCAGCCAGCGGGCTGGCAATTGCGATTCTGGATGATGCGAAGATATTGATTCCGCTTAACCAGGCGAGTAAAGACTACAGCCTACATAGCGGTAAGGTGCCATTAACTTTTTATGCGCAATTGCGACCTGTCAATAGCGATGTGCAGTCGGGTAAAGTGAATGCCAGCGCGACATTTGTACTTCATTATGACTAATACGTGGAACAGATTGGCGCTCTTGATTTTCGCCGTTTTATCGCTGCTGGTGGCGGGTGAATTGCAGGCAGGAGTGGTGGTCGGCGGAACGCGATTTATCTTTCCGGCAGACAGAGAATCGATATCTATTTTACTGACTAATACCAGTCAGGAATCCTGGCTTATTAACAGTAAAATCAACCGCCCAACGCGTTGGGCCGGGGGTGACGCGTCGACAGTGCCAGCACCATTACTGGCCGCTCCGCCACTTATTCTCCTGAAGCCCGGTACGACAGGCACGTTGCGCTTGCTGAGAACGGAAAGCGACATCTTGCCTGTGGATCGCGAAACGCTATTTGAGTTAAGCATTGCCAGCGTGCCATCCGGCAAAGTTGAAAATCAGAGCGTAAAAGTGGCGATGCGCTCGGTATTTAAACTGTTCTGGCGACCCGAAGGTTTGCCGGGCGACCCGCTGGAAGCTTATCAACAATTACGCTGGACACGGAATTCGCAGGGTGTACAACTCACTAACCCAACGCCTTATCACATTAACCTGATTCAGGTGAGCGTAAATGGTAAAGCGTTAAGTAATGTGGGAGTTGTGCCGCCTAAAAGCCAGCGTCAGACAAGCTGGTGTCAGGCAATAGCACCGTGTCATGTTGCCTGGCGGGCGATAAATGATTACGGCGGGTTGAGTGCAAAGAAGGAGCAAAATCTGCCCTGAAACAGGTTCGGAAAACGTTTGCGTTTTTTTTGCCGCAGGTCAATTCCCTTTTGGTCCGAACTCGCACATAATACGCCCCCGGTTTGCACACCGGGAATCCAGGAGAGTTCATGTACTACCCCTTCGTTCGTAAAGCCCTTTTCCAGCTCGATCCAGAGCGCGCTCATGAGTTTACTTTTCAGCAATTACGCCGCATTACCGGAACACCGTTTGAAGCACTGGTGCGGCAGAAAGTGCCTGCAAAACCTGTTAACTGCATGGGCCTGACGTTTAAAAATCCGCTTGGTCTGGCAGCCGGTCTTGACAAAGACGGGGAGTGCATTGATGCGTTAGGCGCGATGGGATTTGGATCGATAGAGATCGGTACCGTCACGCCACGTCCACAGCCAGGTAATGACAAGCCGCGTCTCTTTCGTCTGGTAGATGCCGAAGGTTTGATCAACCGTATGGGCTTTAATAATCTTGGCGTTGATAACCTCGTAGAGAACGTAAAAAAAGCCCATTATGACGGCGTCCTGGGTATTAACATCGGCAAAAATAAAGATACGCCAGTAGAGCAGGGCAAAGATGACTATCTGATTTGTATGGAAAAAATCTATGCTTATGCGGGATATATCGCCATCAATATTTCATCGCCAAATACCCCAGGATTACGCACACTGCAATATGGTGAAGCGCTGGATGATCTCTTAACTGCGATTAAAAATAAACAAAATGATTTGCAAGCGATGCACCATAAATATGTGCCGATCGCAGTGAAGATCGCGCCGGATCTTTCTGAAGAAGAATTGATCCAGGTTGCCGATAGTTTAGTTCGCCACAATATTGATGGCGTTATTGCAACCAATACCACACTCGATCGTTCTCTGGTTCAGGGAATGAAAAATTGCGATCAAACCGGTGGATTAAGTGGTCGTCCGCTTCAGTTAAAAAGCACCGAAATTATTCGCCGCTTGTCACTGGAATTAAACGGTCGCTTACCGATCATCGGTGTTGGCGGCATCGACTCGGTTATCGCTGCGCGTGAAAAGATTGCTGCGGGTGCCTCACTGGTGCAAATTTATTCTGGTTTTATTTTTAAAGGTCCGCCGCTGATTAAAGAAATCGTTACCCATATCTAATTATTTCTTCGAATTCCTCTTTATAAGATAATCAGGGCTTTATTTTCAGCCCTGGTTGTTTTATATTCATCACTGTTGCTTATTTAGACATTTTGTACTTTTATTGTTGAGGTTATTAAGCGAAGCGACAATGGATTGTGTTGCTGCGGTTTTATAAGGTTGGGGAGAGGCAGATGCGAATTAAACCAGACGATAACTGGCGTTGGTATTACGATGAAGAGCACGATCGTATGATGCTCGATTTAGCCAATGGTATGCTATTTCGCTCACGTTTTGCGCGCAAGATGTTGACTCCAGATGCCTTTTCTCCCGCAGGCTTTTGCGTTGACGACGCCGCGCTCTATTTCTCTTTTGAAGAAAAGTGCCGCGATTTTAATTTATCTAAAGAACAAAAAGCCGAACTGGTGCTGAATGCACTGGTAGCAATTCGCTATCTCAAACCGCAAATGCCGAAAAGCTGGCATTTTGTTTCCCATGGTGAAATGTGGGTGCCCATGCCGGGGGATGCGGCCTGCGTTTGGTTGAGCGACACTAACGAGCAAGTGAATTTACTGGTCGTTGAATCTGGCGAGAATGCCGCGCTATGCCTGCTGGCACAACCCTGCGTTGTTATTGCGGGTCGCGCGATGCAGTTGGGCGACGCCATTAAAATCATGAACGACAGGCTGAAACCGCAGGTTAATGTTGACAGCTTCAGCCTCGAACAGGCAGTCTAACGCGCCAACTTAAGTGCAGTCTTCGGTACACAGCTACAGCAAAGAATGGTGCCATCATCGCCCATTGCTGATTTTTTCAGCGGCGTGACTTCGCCTTCTAAAAGCTGAACACGGCAACTTCCACAAATGCCCGCGCGGCAAGAATAAGGGATACGAATTCCCTGATTTTCTAATTGCTCCAGCAACACCTGTTGGTTATTTCCACGAAATGCCTGTCCCTGCCAGTCAATATCTACATTGGCGTCCGGTTGTTGCGTGATGTTGGCAGTATCATCAGCGGCAGCTGCGCCGTAAATTTTTGCCGGAGCCGTTGCCAGAATTTCCACCTCATCGCCAACGCGAATCACGCCGCTATTACGGGCAATTAAATTCTGACCAAAATCGACATCGCCGTTATCCTGGGCAGTGCGGAAAGATTGCAATGTTTTTAATGGTTCGCCTGCCGGATGTTTTTGCCCTTTTTCTGGGCTGACGGTGGTGAAAATACAGCGGCTACAAGGTTTAACCACATCAAACACCACATCACCAATGCGAATCACTTTCCAGCGATCTTCTTCCCAGGCTGACGCGCCGGAAACCACCAGATTGGGGCGGAATTGCTCCATTTTTACACTGGCCGGACAACGTTGTTGGAGATCACGTAACGAGGCTTCGTTAGCAAGAAGGTAAGGATAGCCATCAGCAAATGACAGAGGTACAGTGTTGTGGCGTTTCACGCGCCGGGTCATTTGTGGCCCCACCCAGCGTAATTGCACTTCGCGGGAGAAAAATCCACTTAGCCATTTGTTGATCGCGTCTGGCGCAATTCGCGCGGTAAAATGTGTGCCCCAAACTTCGGTTGGTGCGTCTTGTGTGGCGAAATCAGCAAAACGAACATATGCGCTACTGCCATCTGGTGCGGTGAGATGCAAGCCATCATGCACAGGTGAAGGAGTAAACCGTACCATCTGGGGAAACTGGCGAGCGGTAATAAACGTACCGTCAGGTTCCGTGATCATAAAGATGCGATCGAAGGCCAGACCACTGACATCAGCCAGAGCATGTGTAAGACCAATGCCGCGCATCGATTTAACAGGATGAATAAAAAGCCGGGTTAATGTCGCCACGGTGTGGTCCTCAAATGAAAATAAGCCCTCAACTTTATGACATGACGCGCTTATTAGCTATAATGCGCAACAATTTTCTTAGCGCCTGTCCCATTAGGCTATTTTATTTGTCAGTTTGGCCCTGGGTTGTGCTCGAAATCCTCACGTACTTGTGTACGCTCCGGTTTCTCCGCGCTGTCCATGTCCAGACTGACTGCAACAATTACGCCTACTGCGGTAGGCTCTTAGAGTAAAAGTGACGATATGAATTCTCTGTTTGCCAGTACGGCCCGTGGGCTGGAAGAGCTGTTAAAAACTGAACTGGAAAACCTGGGGGCCGTTGAATGCCAGGTGGTTCAGGGTGGGGTCCATTTCAAGGGCGACACACGGCTTGTTTACCAGAGCCTGATGTGGAGCCGCCTGGCCTCGCGTATTATGTTGCCGCTGGGCGAGTGTAAGGTTTACAGCGATTTAGACCTCTATCTCGGTGTTCAGGCGATCAACTGGACAGAGATGTTTAATCCTGGCGCGACCTTCGCTGTCCACTTCAGTGGTTTGAATGACACCATCCGCAACAGTCAGTACGGCGCGATGAAAGTGAAAGACGCGATCGTCGATGCTTTCACGCGGAAAAATCTGCCGCGTCCAAATGTTGATCGCGATGCGCCGGATATCCGCGTTAACGTCTGGCTGCATAAAGAAACCGCCAGTATCGCCCTTGATCTCAGTGGTGATGGTTTACATCTGCGTGGCTATCGCGATCGTGCTGGTATTGCGCCGATCAAAGAAACCCTGGCAGCCGCTATTGTGATGCGATCCGGCTGGCAGCCAGGAACACCGCTGCTCGATCCGATGTGTGGTTCCGGTACGTTGCTGATTGAAGCGGCGATGCTGGCGACCGATCGCGCACCAGGCTTGCACCGTGGGCGTTGGGGCTTTAGCGGCTGGGCGCAGCATGATGAAGCTATTTGGCAGGAAGTGAAAGCGGAAGCGCAAACTCGCGCCCGTAAAGGCCTGGCTGAGTATAGCTCTCATTTTTACGGTTCGGACAGCGACGCACGGGTGATTCAACGTGCACGCACTAACGCCCGTCTTGCGGGGATTGGTGAACTGATCACCTTTGAGGTGAAAGATGTCGCGCAACTGACCAATCCGCTGCCGAAAGGGCCGTACGGCACAGTGTTGAGCAACCCGCCATACGGGGAACGTCTGGACAGCGAACCGGCGCTGATTGCGCTGCATAGCCTGCTGGGTCGGATCATGAAAAACCAGTTTGGTGGCTGGAATCTCTCTTTGTTTAGTGCCTCGCCGGATCTGCTAAGCTGCTTGCAGCTGCGTGCAGACAAACAGTACAAGGCGAAAAACGGCCCGCTGGACTGCGTACAGAAAAATTACCACGTTGCCGAAAGCACTCCAGACAGCAAACCGGCGATGGTAGCGGAAGATTACGCCAACCGCCTGCGTAAGAACCTCAAAAAATTCGAGAAGTGGGCTCGCCAGGAAGGAATTGAATGTTACCGCCTGTATGACGCCGATCTGCCGGAATATAACGTTGCCGTTGACCGTTATGCCGACTGGGTGGTGGTGCAGGAGTATGCACCGCCAAAAACTATTGATGCTCACAAAGCGCGTCAGCGTCTGTTCGATATTATCGCTGTAACCATTTCGGTACTGGGGATTGCGCCAAACAAACTGGTGCTGAAAACCCGTGAACGCCAGAAGGGCAAAAACCAGTACCAGAAACTGGGCGAGAAGGGCGAGTTTCTTGAAGTTACCGAATATAACGCTCACTTGTGGGTGAACCTGACGGATTATCTCGATACTGGTCTGTTCCTCGATCACCGTATCGCCCGCCGTATGCTCGGTCAGATGAGCAAAGGCAAAGATTTCCTCAACCTGTTTTCTTATACCGGCAGCGCCACCGTGCATGCGGGATTAGGCGGTGCACGCAGCACCACCACCGTGGATATGTCGCGTACTTATCTGGAGTGGGCAGAACGCAACCTGCGTCTGAATGGCCTGACCGGGCGTGCGCATCGCCTGATTCAGGCCGATTGTCTGGCGTGGCTGCGTGAGGCAAATGAACAGTTCGATCTGATCTTTATCGATCCGCCAACCTTCTCTAACTCAAAACGAATGGAAGATGCGTTTGATGTTCAGCGCGATCATCTGGCGCTGATGAAAGATTTGAAACGTCTGCTGCGTGCAGGTGGGACGATCATGTTCTCGAACAACAAACGTGGCTTCCGTATGGATCTCGACGGTCTGGCAAAACTGGGACTGAAAGCACAAGAAATTACGCAAAAAACGCTCTCCCAGGATTTCGCCCGTAACCGCCAGATCCACAACTGCTGGCTGATTACCGCAGCCTGAAAGGAATAGTAATGTCATTAATCAGTATGCATGGCGCATGGCTGTCGTTCAGCGACGCGCCGCTTCTCGATAACGCAGAACTGCATATCGAAGATAACGAACGTGTTTGTCTGGTGGGCCGCAACGGCGCAGGCAAATCGACGTTAATGAAAATCCTCAACCGTGAACAAGGGCTGGATGACGGTCGCATTATTTACGAGCAGGATTTGATTGTAGCGCGTCTGCAACAGGATCCGCCGCGTAACGTTGAGGGTAGTGTTTATGATTTCGTTGCCGAAGGCATTGAAGAACAAGCGGAATACCTGAAACGCTATCACGATATTTCGCGCCTGGTGATGAACGACCCGAGCGAGAAAAATCTCAACGAACTGGCAAAGGTTCAGGAACAGCTGGATCACCACAACCTGTGGCAGCTGGAAAACCGCATCAACGAAGTGCTGGCGCAACTGGGGTTAGATCCTAACGTTGCGCTGTCGTCGCTTTCCGGCGGCTGGTTGCGTAAAGCGGCATTAGGACGCGCGCTGGTGAGCAATCCGCGCGTATTGCTGCTGGACGAACCGACTAACCACCTGGATATCGAAACCATCGACTGGCTGGAAGGGTTCCTCAAAACCTTCAATGGGACGATTATTTTCATCTCCCACGACCGTTCGTTTATCCGCAATATGGCGACGCGCATTGTTGATCTCGATCGCGGCAAGCTGGTGACCTATCCGGGCAATTACGATCAGTACCTGCTGGAAAAAGAAGAAGCCCTGCGCGTGGAAGAACTACAAAATGCCGAGTTCGATCGCAAACTGGCGCAGGAAGAAGTGTGGATTCGCCAGGGGATCAAAGCACGCCGTACCCGTAATGAAGGCCGCGTACGCGCCCTGAAAGCGATGCGTCGCGAGCGTGGCGAACGTCGCGAAGTGATGGGTACCGCAAAGATGCAGGTGGAAGAGGCCAGCCGCTCCGGTAAGATCGTTTTCGAAATGGAAGACGTTTGCTACCAGGTTGACGGAAAGCAACTGGTGAAAGATTTTTCTGCCCAGGTTCTACGTGGCGACAAAATTGCCCTGATTGGGCCGAATGGCTGCGGCAAAACCACGCTGCTGAAACTGATGCTCGGTCAGCTTCAAGCGGACAGCGGGCGTATTCACGTTGGCACCAAACTGGAAGTGGCTTATTTCGATCAGCACCGCGCGGAACTGGATCCCGATAAAACGGTGATGGATAACCTTGCCGAAGGTAAGCAAGAGGTGATGGTTAACGGCAAGCCACGCCACGTTTTGGGCTATTTGCAGGACTTCCTGTTCCATCCGAAACGGGCGATGACGCCAGTACGTGCGCTTTCTGGCGGTGAGCGGAACCGCTTGCTGCTGGCGCGTTTGTTCCTCAAACCAAGCAACTTATTGATTCTTGACGAACCGACCAACGATCTTGATGTCGAAACGCTGGAACTGCTGGAAGAACTGATCGACAGCTACCAGGGCACGGTATTGCTGGTAAGCCACGATCGTCAGTTTGTTGATAACACCGTTACAGAATGCTGGATCTTCGAAGGCGGCGGTAAAATTGGTCGTTATGTCGGCGGTTATCATGATGCCCGTGCTCAGCAAGAGCAGTATGTGGCGCTCAAACAGCCTGCGGTGAAAAAAAACGAAGAAGCCGCCGCGCCAAAAGCAGAAACTGTAAAACGCAGCAGTAGCAAACTAAGCTATAAATTGCAGCGCGAACTGGAGCAGCTACCGCAATTGCTCGAAGATCTGGAGGCGAAGCTGGAAGCCCTACAGACGCAGGTGGCGGATGCTTCCTTCTTCAGTCAGCCGCATGAGCAGACACAAAAAGTGCTCGCTGATATGGCTGCTGCAGAGCAGGAGCTGGAGCAAGCCTTTGAACGCTGGGAGTATCTTGAAGCGTTAAAAAATGGTGGCTGATCGCAAAATAGTCGATTTAAACAGAGACAGCTGACAACGGTAAAATTGCCTGATGAACTGGGTTTATCAGGCATGAAAACCAACACTTTGTTAGTCATCTGTAAAATAGCGCATCATTAAGGAGTACCAATGTGCGAACATCATCATGCCGCGAAGCACATCCTGTGCTCGCAGTGTGACATGCTGGTGGCGTTACCGCGCCTTGAGCATGGTCAGAAAGCGGCATGTCCCCGGTGTGGCACAACGTTAACCGTGGCGTGGGATGCCCCCCGGCAGCGTCCTACCGCCTATGCGTTGGCTGCACTGTTCATGCTGTTGCTGTCCAACTTGTTTCCTTTTGTGAATATGAACGTTGCAGGAGTTACCAGTGAAATTACATTACTGGAAATTCCCGGCGTGCTTTTTTCTGAGGACTACGCCAGCCTCGGCACCTTTTTCCTGTTGTTTGTGCAACTGGTTCCCGCGTTTTGTCTGATAACCATTCTGTTACTGGTGAATCGCGCGGAATTACCGGTCCGTTTAAAAGAGCAACTGGCACGGGTGCTTTTTCAACTCAAAACCTGGGGAATGGCGGAGATTTTCCTCGCGGGTGTGCTGGTCAGTTTCGTTAAACTGATGGCTTACGGCAGCATTGGCGTAGGCAGCAGCTTTCTCCCCTGGTGTTTATTTTGTGTCCTGCAACTGCGTGCTTTTCAGTGCGTTGATCGTCGCTGGTTATGGGACGATATCGCCCCGATGCCAGAACTGCGCCAGCCGCTAAAACCAGGTGTCACGGGGATACGTCAGGGGCTGCGTTCGTGCTCCTGTTGTACGGCAATCCTTCCTGCTGACGAACCCGTGTGCCCGCGTTGTAGTACCAAAGGGTACGTTCGACGTAGAAACAGCCTGCAATGGACACTCGCGCTGCTTGTTACGTCCATCATGCTGTATCTTCCGGCTAATATTTTGCCCATCATGGTGACGGATTTATTAGGCTCGAAGATGCCATCGACGATTCTCGCTGGGGTCATCCTGTTATGGAGCGAAGGCTCTTATCCCGTCGCTGCGGTGATCTTTCTGGCCAGTATTATGGTGCCAACGTTAAAGATGATCGCCATCGCGTGGCTGTGTTGGGATGCCAAAGGGCATGGCAAGCGCGACAGTGAAAGAATGCATTTGATTTATGAAGTTGTTGAGTTTGTAGGCCGCTGGTCGATGATTGACGTTTTCGTTATCGCGGTGCTCTCGGCGCTGGTGCGTATGGGAGGTTTAATGAGTATTTATCCGGCAATGGGTGCATTAATGTTTGCTTTAGTCGTCATAATGACAATGTTTTCTGCTATGACGTTTGACCCGCGTTTGTCGTGGGATCGTCAACCTGAATCAGAGCATGAGGAGTCCTGACAGTATGGAATCTAATAATGGGGAAGCCAAAATCCAGAAAGTGAAGAACTGGTCTCCCGTGTGGATATTTCCTATCGTCACGGCGCTCATTGGGGCCTGGGTTCTTTTTTATCATTACAGCCATCAGGGACCGGAAGTGACCCTGATCACCGCGAATGCGGAAGGAATTGAAGGTGGCAAAACCACCATTAAAAGCCGTAGCGTTGACGTCGGCGTGGTTGAAAGCGCCACACTCGCTGATGATTTGACACACGTTGAAATCAAAGCGCGGCTGAATTCCGGTATGGAAAAATTGCTGCATAAAGATACCGTCTTTTGGGTGGTGAAACCGCAGATTGGTCGAGAAGGGATTAGCGGTCTGGGAACCCTGCTGTCTGGGGTTTATATCGAACTGCAGCCAGGCGCGAAAGGCAGCAAAATGGATAAATACGATTTGCTGGACTCGCCACCGTTGGCCCCGCCTGATGCGAAAGGTATCCGTGTGATTCTCGATAGCAAAAAAGCCGGGCAGCTCTCGCCAGGAGATCCGGTGCTGTTCCGTGGCTATCGGGTAGGTTCGGTTGAAACCAGCACCTTCGATACGCAAAAACGCAATATCAGTTATCAACTGTTCATCAATGCACCTTATGACCGACTGGTGACCAGCAATGTTCGCTTCTGGAAAGATAGTGGCATTGCGGTTGATCTGACGTCAGCGGGAATGCGTGTGGAGATGGGCTCATTGACAACGCTGCTGAGTGGCGGTGTCAGCTTTGATGTGCCGGAAGGTCTGGATTTAGGGCAGCCAGTGGCACCGAAAACAGCTTTCGTTTTGTATGATGATCAGAAGAGCATTCAGGATTCGTTGTACACCGATCACATTGATTATCTGATGTTCTTTAAAGATTCGGTACGCGGTCTGCAACCGGGAGCTCCGGTAGAATTCCGGGGTATTCGCCTGGGTACCGTAAGCAAAGTGCCATTCTTTGCGCCGAATATGCGTCAGACATTTAACGATGATTACCGTATTCCGGTGCTGATTCGTATCGAGCCAGAGCGGCTGAAAATGCAGCTTGGCGAAAATGCGGATGTTGTTGAGCACCTTGGCGAATTGTTGAAACGTGGTTTACGCGGATCGCTGAAAACCGGAAACCTGGTCACTGGCGCACTGTATGTTGATCTCGATTTCTATCCAAATACGCCTGCAATAACCGGTATTCGTGAATTTAATGGTTATCAGATTATCCCGACCGTTAGTGGCGGCCTGGCGCAAATCCAGCAACGACTGATGGAAGCGTTGGATAAGATCAACAAACTGCCATTGAATCCGATGATTGAACAGGCAACCAGTACGCTTTCTGAAAGTCAGCGCACAATGAAAAACCTGCAAACGACGCTGGATAGCATGAACAAGATCCTCGCCAGCCAGTCGATGCAGCAGTTGCCGACGGATATGCAGTCAACGTTGCGTGAATTGAATCGCAGCATGCAGGGCTTCCAGCCTGGCTCCGCAGCCTACAACAAGATGGTGGCGGATATGCAGCGCCTTGATCAGGTGTTGCGAGAACTGCAACCGGTGCTGAAAACGCTCAATGAGAAGAGTAACGCGCTGGTATTTGAAGCGAAGGACAAAAAAGATCCAGAGCCGAAGAGGGCGAAACAATGAAAAAGTGGCTAGTGACGATTGCAGCACTGTGGCTGGCCGGATGCAGCTCCGGCGAAATTAATAAAAACTATTACCAGTTACCTGTGGTGCAGAGCGGTACACAAAGTACCGCCAGCCAGGGCAATCGCCTGTTATGGGTAGAGCAGGTCGCTGTACCTGACTATCTGGCGGGGAATGGTGTGGTTTATCAAACCAGTGATGTGAAGTATGTGATTGCCAACAACAACTTGTGGGCCAGCCCGTTGGATCAACAGTTGCGCAACACCCTGGTAGCCAACCTGAGCACGCAACTGCCCGGCTGGGTGGTTGCCTCCCAGCCTCTGGGAAGCGCCCAGGACACGCTCAATGTTACCGTAACGGAGTTTAACGGTCGCTATGATGGCAAGGTCATTGTCAGTGGTGAGTGGCTGTTGAACCACCAGGGACAACTGATCAAACGTCCGTTCCGTCTGGAAGGAGTGCAAACTCAGGATGGTTACGATGAGATGGTTAAAGTGCTGGCCGGTGTCTGGAGTCAGGAAGCCGCTTCTATTGCTCAAGAGATAAAGCGTCTACCTTAATTATAAAGATTTGTAAATATAACCGTCTCCGGTATGTTGCCTGAGGCGGTTTTTTTGTTTCTAACGTACGGAAAAATTTGTTCCTCTTCACATTTTTTGTACAACCGACATGCCCGTGTAGCTCACAAATATGACAGTGGCGTGAATTTTGCGCATTGACGGCAGTTATGATTCGCGGTATTGCTTAACTGTGATTGCACATTTAGTAATCACTGTTTTCTTTTCCACCAGAAACCAGTATGAGGGAAACGAGGCATGAAGAGACAAAAACGAGATCGCCTGGAACGGGCACATCAACGTGGTTATCAGGCCGGCATCGCCGGACGCTCAAAAGAAATGTGTCCCTATCAGACGCTGAATCAAAGGTCACAATGGCTGGGAGGCTGGCGAGAAGCCATGGCGGACAGGGTAGTAATGGCCTGATTCTGTCTCTTTAAAAAGAAACCTCCGCATTGCGGAGGTTTCGCCTTTTGATACTCTGTCTGATTATAATCAGAAGGCAGACGTATCCTGGAACAGACCGACTTTCAGGTCGCTGGCGGTATAGATCAGACGACCATCAACCAGCACTTCGCCATCTGCCAGACCCATAATCAGACGACGATTAACAATGCGTTTAAAGTGAATACGGTAGGTCACTTTTTTCGCTGTCGGCAGTACCTGACCAGTGAATTTCACTTCGCCAACGCCCAGCGCGCGGCCTTTACCTTCGCCGCCCAGCCAGCCGAGGTAGAACCCTACCAGCTGCCACATTGCGTCCAGGCCCAGGCATCCCGGCATAACCGGATCGCCAATAAAGTGGCATCCGAAGAACCACAGATCCGGATTGATATCCAGTTCTGCTTCAACATACCCTTTGTCGAAGTTACCACCCGTTTCGGTCATTTTGACCACACGGTCCATCATCAGCATGTTCGGTGCTGGCAATTGCGGGCCTTTAGCGCCAAACAGTTCACCGCGACCAGAGGCAAGAAGGTCTTCTTTTGTATAGGATTCGCGTTTATCTACCATGTTCTCTGTAAGCCTTATTTTATTGAAGCACGCAGGATAGCTAACACGTGTACGCTGAACAAGTCCGATCAGTTCGGAATAAACCAGTTCAGCCAACGTAATGGCCATGGAAAACGGTGACGTCCTTCCTGTTGCGATGCTTGCGCGATACGTTCCTGGATGGTTTGCATCAGCGTCGTTTGGCCTTCGCCATCCCACACCAGATTTAATAATAACGGCAGTGCGTCAGTCACATCGTCTACTGCCCAGATGGTGAATTTGCCTTCTTCTACCGCTTTCACCAGTTCACTGTGAAGACTTAAATGGCGAACGTTAGCAGTGGGGATAATGACACCTTGTTTACCCGTTAACTCACGTTGCTGGCAAATAGCAAAGAAGCCTTCGATTTTCTCATTTAAACCACCGACCGGCTGGGCGCGACCGAACTGATCGACTGAACCTGTGATAGCGATACTCTGATTCACCGGCACATCAGCGAGGGCGCTTATCAGGGCGCAGAGTTCAGCCATCGAGGCACTATCTCCATCAACTTCACTGTATGACTGCTCAAATGTCAGCGATGCTGAGAAGGGGATCTGTTGCTCAAGCTGTAGTTCCGACATCAGGAACGCCTGCATGATCATCATCCCTTTCGCATGGATATTGCCGCCAAGCTCCGCTTTGCGTTCGATGTCGGTGAATTCACCATCGCCAATATGCACAACGCAGCTAATGCGAGAAGGTTCGCCAAAAGCGCGTGGATGACCCGGAAATTCAATGACCGAAAGGGCGTTAATTTGCCCGATGCGTTCGCCTTCGGTTTCAATCAGGATTTGCTCCTGAAGGATCTCATCCTGCATGCGTTCAGCGAGGAAACCCTCGCGCCATTCACGCTGCTGCAGCATTAAGTTTAGCTGCTCGCCGGAGAAGGTGTCGCCATCGCACAGGGAGGCGACCTCTTTACACTGGCGGAGGATCCACTGCGGGCTAAGCGGAAGTGTTTCTTGTTCACCGGTGTAGCGTGCTGCTTCGCGGATAAGTATCGGCCAGGCATCCGCTCCCGGTGCAGGTAAGTGATTATGTCTGGCGGTAAATGTCACCCAGCGACACCACTGGCTTACTGACTCCGCATCGACAATCTGCAGAGTATCTTCAAATTCGCTATAAATAGCCTGCTCTGAAAGCTCTGGCTCCATCTCCTGGAAATCAGCCAATGATTCGCGTTCGCCTACCAGAATGACTTTCAGCTTCAATGGCATCGAAGGCACAGAGACGGGGAGAGGGCGCGACTCATCAAACGCAACCCAGTCAAAACGCTCGCGGTTAACGATATTTTTCAGCCGCATCCACAGCAGAGGTTGCGCCAGCAGTGTACGCAAAGAGATGATGAGAATACCGCCATTTGCCTGATGCACCAGACCAGGCTGCAGGGTAATGTCGCCATTAAACTGGCGCAGGCAGCCAAAGAGTTGCTCCGCTTCTACCCAGTCGGCAGCGACAACTTGCGTTAAAGTCGCAAAATTATCATCTGCACTCACTGCGTTACGTAAGCGGATGGTGTGGCCGGAAACCTCATAGTGACCGCCCACGAGTTGGCCTGCATCGCTTTGTAGCGTACGCGCGGCATTGGCAATAAGATTCAGATACTCAGACTCTTCCGGGGCCTTCGCCAGCATAAAAGAGGAGGATGCTCGCGTATGCAGCAACTGCTCCAGCGCAAATTGCAG
Organism: Escherichia sp. WS1152; assembly: GCF_046487665.1. Taxonomy (NCBI): domain Bacteria; kingdom Pseudomonadati; phylum Pseudomonadota; class Gammaproteobacteria; order Enterobacterales; family Enterobacteriaceae; genus Escherichia; species Escherichia sp. WS1152. Next base: position 302,569 of record NZ_JBJQJA010000001.1, read on the forward strand.
CCGCGGTTGAGTATCACTGAATAAAGGATCGTTTTCGTCAATCAAATGTGGCTGAGCAAATATTTCCTGATAGCTATCGGTATCAGGAACCAGGTCACGCCATGCAAGTTTCGTAATGGTCAAAGTTGATGTTTTTTAGTCTGTTGTCAAAGCCGCGATTATACCGTAACCGGCACTACAGCACACGTAGAAAGCACCGACAATACTCCTGGCATGGGCGTTAAAGCTCACAGGATGGAGATTCTTTTCTTCACTGGCCTAAAAAGCTGATATTCTGTAAAGAGTTACACGGTAACATTGAGATCGCTATGAAATATCAACAACTTGAAAATCTTGAAAGCGGTTGGAAATGGAAGTATCTGGTGAAGAAGCATCGCGAAGGGGAGTTAATTACCCGTTACATAGAAGCCAGTGCCGCCCAGGAAGCCGTCGATGTGTTGCTCTCGCTGGAAAATGAACCCGTGCTGGTAAATGGCTGGATTGACAAGCATATGAATCCGGAACTGGTCAATCGCATGAAGCAAACCATTCGGGCCAGACGGAAGCGCCATTTTAATGCGGAACACCAGCATACGCGCAAAAAATCGATCGATCTGGAATTTATTGTCTGGCAACGTCTGGCTGGTCTTGCGCAGCGTCGCGGTAAAACGCTTTCTGAAACGATTGTTCAGCTGATTGAAGATGCGGAAAACAAAGAGAAATACGCGAATAAAATGTCTTCTTTGAAGCATGATCTGCAGGCATTGCTGGGTAAGGAATAACTGACGAAACTCAGTTCAATTTACTAAAGGTGAAAAAAAAACCCCGCAGCTGCGGGGTTTTTCTACCAGACGAGAACTTAAGCCTGCGGCTGAGTTACAACGTCTTTGATGCCTTTAACTTCGATCTCTACGCGACGATCCGGAGCCAGGCAGTCGATCAGTGCAGCACGCTGTTTCACGTTGTCACAGGTGTTGCCAGTAACCGGGTTGGATTCGCCCATACCACGTGCGGAGATCTTGTCTGCCGGGATACCTTTGGAGATCAGGTAATCAACAACAGACTGAGCACGGCGCTCGGACAGACCCTGGTTGTAAGCGTCAGAACCGATGCGGTCGGTGTAACCCAGAACAACTACGGAACCGTCTTTCGGATCCAGGTTGCTCAGCTGGCTGTACAGCTGATCCAGAGCAGCCTGACCTTCCGGTTTCAGGGTTGCTTTGTTGAAGTTGAACAGAACGTCAGACTTCAGAGTGAAGTGCTTGGTCTGTACTTCCGGTGCCGGAGCTGGAGCCGGAGCAACTACCGGAGCTGCTTCGCCCTGACCGAAACGGTAGGAAACACCCAGGCTCAGCAGGCCGTTGTCCGGACGAGTGCCGATGGTGTGTGCGTCACCGATGTTGTTGGTCCACTGGTATTCCAGACGGGTAGCGATTTCAGGAGTGATGGCCCATTCAACACCACCTGCGAATACCGGAGAAACGCCGGTATCGTGGTTTTTCTCAGATTCACCTGTCACATTGTTGTGAGCTTTGGTGTCTGCACGCCAAACCATACCACCCAGACGAGTGTACACGTCCAGGTCGTCAGTGATTGGGTAACCCAGTTTAGCGGTCAACTGAACGCCCTGAGCTTTGTATGCACCGTTTTCAACGCTGCCTTTATACGGCATACGACCTAACCAGTCGTAACCCATTTCAAAGCCAACATACGGGTTAACCTGGTAACCACCAAAAGCACCAGCGCCCAGTTGGTTTTCATGGGTCGGGCCATTGTTGTCGATGAAACCAGTGTCATGGTACTGGGACCAGCCCAGTTTAGCACCAGTGTACCAGGTGTTATCTTTCGGAGCGGCCTGCGCTACGGTAGCGAAACCAGCCAGTGCCACTGCAATCGCGATAGCTGTCTTTTTCATTTTTTGCGCCTCGTTATCATCCAAAATACGCCATGAATATCTCCAACGAGATAACACGGTTAAATCCTTCACCGGGGGATCTGCTCAATATTAACTCTACCGATATCTTCGGCTTATGCCGAGCACCCCTGGCGATGTAAAGTCTACAACGTAGTTGAAAACTTACAAGTGTGAACTCCGTCAGGCATATGAAAAAAAAGTCTTGTATAAGGTACGTTTAATCTTTTTTGTCAGCGACAATTTACAGAAGAAAATCGCGGAAACCGCTTCAGACAAGCCTCCGCAAGGAAAATTAGTCACGACTGAAAGCATTGGCTGGGCGACAAAAAAAGTTCCAGGATTAATCCTAAATTTACTTAATGATACAAATTAGAGTGAATTTTTAGCCCGGAAAGTTGTCTCGTTGCGTGAGAGGATGCGCTTACCGGACGCATAATAAACCCCATAGCGTTACCTTCATTTGCCGCATCAACAAGTTCAGCATGCTCTTCTTCAGTCAAATCATCTGCCAACCAACCGATCACCACACTGTAATTGCCCGTGCGTAAAGCGCGAACCATTGACTCCACAGTGTGGCAAGGGGGGAGCTGGCTAATCTGCATTACTTTCGTTAAGGGTAGCCCAGATGCCTGAACCCATTCCCGACTCAGTTTTTGTTGCGGTGTTAACCAGAGTTGCCAGCGCGATTGCTGACCGAGTTGCTGTAACAATGGCAACAGTAGAAGTTGCGTCATCATGGGCTGATCTTCGCGATAGACAACTTCACTGATAAGCCCGGCTGTAGTGTTTTCCGTAGAGACACGCGCAATTTTACTTGCTGCGGATGAGAACGACGAAGAACGATGTGCATAGCCTGAAGTGTACATAATCAATCCAGCCCCTGTGAGTTACTGTATGGATGTACAGTACATCCAGTGACGACAAAGATCAACCCTATTTTCGGAAAGAGCCTCGCAAATTTTGTCGTTGGTGACGGGAAAACATAAATTAATCTTGCCCCTAAAGAATAAGTTGCCTATTTTCGTATTTAACGGATCCGTTAATGTGAATCATTCTTTTATGTTATGATTTTAAAAGGAATTTTATGAAAAGCCTCTCCTATAAGCGGATCTATAAATCACAAGAATACCTGGCAACGTTGGGCACAATTGAATACCGATCATTGTTTGGTAGTTACAGCCTGACCGTTGACGACACGGTGTTTGCGATGGTTTCTGATGGTGAGTTATATCTTCGGGCTTGTGAGCAAAGTGCACAGTACTGTGTAAAACATCCGCCTGTCTGGCTGACATATAAAAAGTGTGGCCGATCCGTTACCCTCAATTACTATCGGGTTGATGAAAGTCTATGGCGAAATCAACTGAAGCTGGTGCGTCTGTCGAAATATTCTCTCGATGCAGCGCTGAAAGAGAAAAGCACGCGCAATACCCGGGAAAGACTGAAAGATTTGCCCAATATGTCTTTTCATCTGGAAGCGATTCTCGGGGAGGTGGGGATTAAGGATGTACGGGCGTTACGTATACTTGGGGCAAAAATGTGTTGGTTGCGACTGCGGCAGCAAAACAGTCTGGTGACAGAAAAGATTCTGTTTATGCTTGAAGGTGCCATTATCGGCATTCATGAAGCTGCGCTCCCGGTGGCACGCCGCCAGGAGCTTGCAGAATGGGCTGACTCTCTTACGCCGAAACAGGAGTTTCCTGCGGAACTTGAGTAATCTGGCGTTGCAGACGACCAATCTCAGGCAGTAATGCAATCAATAACCCAACTTGTTGTACGACCAGAGGTTCTTTGCTGTCTGCCCGTGGTTCAAGTTGCTGCATCCGTTGTTTCAGGCCAGCTAATGCCTGATTGACGCGTTCTTCATCAGCAGGTTGATGATGTAACGCGTCATCAACATAGCAAACTGCGTCATCAAGAAATGCCAGAATTTCAGGATTAGTTAACTGCTCCCGGTGAGCACCGAGGGCTGAGATATAGCTGGTAAACGTATGGTTAAGGCACAGCAACCGAAACGCGGCTTCGCGAATTTGCGGGGTAACGTTCGGTTCGCTGGACATATTTGATACCACCGACGCCAGTTCAGCATCACGGTTGTGTGCATCGCGGCGGGCAATACGATACGCCAGACGGTTATCACGCCCCTGATGGTATTGCTCCAGTATGGCATCGAGATAGCGACAGTTGGCCTCTGTGGCGCGTTCGAGCATGCGCGGCAGATTGCGAAACTGCCAGTCAGGCCAGATGTAGCTCACTGCCGCCCACGCAATGGCACAACCAATCAGCGTATCGATTACGCGAGGTAACGCTACTTCAAAACCTTCACCCAGTAAGTTAAAACACAGTAGCACCAAAAGTGTGATGAACATCGTTGCATGAGCGTATTGCACGTTACGGAAGGCAAAAAAGAGCACGCCGGTAATAACCAGCAGCACCAGCTGCCCTTCCAGTGATGGCACAAACCACAGCACAGGAATGCCAATGGCGATACCTACCAGCGTACCAATAATCCTTAACTTCAGGCGGTGGCGCGTGGCGTTATAGTTTGGCTGGCAGACAAACAAACTTGTCAGCAAGATCCAATACCCGTGATGCATTCCGGTTATTTGAATGATGGCGTAGCCGAAGCACAACACCAGCGACATTCTTACCGCATGACGGAAGAGGGCGGATTCCGGCGTGAAGTGACGGCTAAGACGCAGCCAGATATCACTCAATCCGTGCGGGCTGTCATCAGCGAGCTCATTTTCGTCATTATTATGGGGCAGTGCCTGGGCCTGTTCTGATTCAATTGTTGCCAGTTGGGCATCAATGGCGCGTAAATTGTTCAGCAAAAATCCCAGTGTTTTGAGTAAATCGGCAGGCGCGCCGTTATCGCGCATCCGCTCCAGGGCAGCATCAATATGCGTAAAAGCGCGCTCAAAATGCGGATCATGTTGATAAGGCTGACGCAGCAAAATACAGCGTGACAGTTGCTGGCACGCCTGGCCCTGCATCGACATCAGCCGCTGAAAACGGAACAGCACGTCGCTGTGGCGAAAATGTTCACGCAATGTTTGATACTGAATATGAGAAGAGCTGGCACGCTCGTGAATATCCTGTGCGACAAAGTAATAATGCAGCGTGCGACGCGTTCCCCGTTGACCACGATCGCCACGTAAGCGGGTCAGCAGCGAGAGTTTCGTCTGATTCAATGTCGCCATCAGCTGACCGTTGGCGAGAGCCAAATCGTACAGCGGTGCCTGGCTTTCATCTTCAATATCAGGATCAAACATGCGCGACTTGAGCTCAAGATAACGCGCCAGTTGTTCATAGCAACGCGCCAGGTTGTCCTGCAGCGGGCGGACCGGGAACAGCAGATGACCAATAAGTGTCAGGACGTTGTACCAGACGGCACCGGCCAGCAGATACATCGGCTGCTGATACCAGTGCTCATACAGTGATGTTCCCAACATTGTGTAAATGGCGATCAGCAATGCACCGAAGGCAATTGTTGCATAGCGTTGACCCAGACCGCCGAGCAAAATGAAGCCGCTGGTAGAGAGCGTTAAGCCAATCGCAAATAGCCAGGGCCAGGGAAACAGCAATTCTACTGAGGCCGAGGCGATAAAAAAGCAGAACAGCGTAATGATGAGGTTACGCAAACGTCCCGCCAGTCGGTCATCGAGATCGGTCAGCGCCGCTGCCACCATCCCCAGCGTCAGCGGAATCGTCAGTTTTACATCACCCAGCCACCACGGAAACGCTGTGGTTCCACAAAGCGCAATAAAAATACGCGCGTAATACAGCCAGGCGCTGTTCCAAGTATAGCGTTTGAGCAAAGGACTTAGCATATAGGCCATATTAGTGGATTATTCAAAACGACGACGTGCATTGGCTTCACGCGCAGCTTGCGCTGTTTCTACCGATACCACGCGACGACCAACCGGCCATAGTGCAATAGCGGCAATTTTAAAGTTCGCAATACCGACAGGAATGCCAATGATGGAAATACATTGTGCGATGCCCGTTGCAATGTGCATCAGGCATAACCACCAGCCAAAGAAAATCAGCCAGAAAATATTCAATACCGTACCGCCAGTATTCAGCAGCACATTTTTGCCAGCCGGGTTCAGTTCATCGACATGAATAGCTTCATTGCCATAAGGCACCAGAGACAGTTTAGTGATCTCCCAGCAGGATCGTGTCAGCGGTAAGGTAAAAATCAGCACAATACTGACCAGAGTCGCCAACAGCCAGCCCAGAGTGGTGGCAAATCCGCCAAGCACAAAGTTCAGAATGTTCAAAACGGTACGCATAAAACCTCGCTTTACTGTGGTTTTCAGTAATGGGCGGCAATTGTAACGTTTTTTTGGGCTGGAGCACGTTTTCTCTGACGGTTACACTGATAAGAAATAATTTCGTGTGGATCTACAGAGTCATGGAACTGAAAGCGACAACGCTTGGAAAACGTCTGGCACAGCACCCTTACGATCGGGCGGTGATCCTCAATGCCGGGATTAAAGTCTCCGGCGATCGCCACGAATACCTTATTCCTTTCAATCAATTACTGGCGATTCACTGTAAGCGCGGTCTGGTATGGGGCGAGCTGGAATTTGTACTGCCGGACGAAAAAGTGGTGCGTCTGCACGGCACCGAATGGGGCGAGACGCAGCGTTTTTACCATCATCTTGATGCTCACTGGCGGCGGTGGAGTGGCGAGATGAGCGAAATTGCGTCTGGTGTTTTACGCCAGCAACTGGATTTGATTGCCACGCGCACTGGAGAAAATAAATGGCTGACGCGTGAGCAAACCTCTGGCGTTCAGCAACAAATCCGCCAGGCTTTGTCGGCGTTGCCGTTGCCGGTTAACCGACTGGAAGAATTCGATAACTGCCGTGAGGCGTGGCGTAAATGTCAGGCCTGGTTGAAAGATATTGAAAGCGCTCGGTTGCAGCATAACCAGGCGTATACCGAAGCCATGCTTACCGAGTATGCGGATTTTTTCCGCCAGGTCGAGTCTTCACCGCTGAATCCGGCGCAGGCCCGGGCAGTCGTTAATGGCGAGCATTCTCTGTTAGTGCTGGCAGGTGCAGGAAGCGGAAAAACGTCGGTGCTGGTGGCCCGTGCAGGCTGGTTGCTGGCGCGTGGTGAAGCGTCCCCTGAGCAAATTTTATTGCTGGCGTTTGGTCGCAAAGCCGCTGAAGAGATGGACGAGCGTATTCGCGAACGGCTACATACCGAAGACATTACCGCACGCACGTTTCATGCGCTGGCGCTGCATATTATTCAGCAGGGCAGCAAAAAAGTTCCGATAGTCAGCAAACTGGAAAATGATACCGCTGCCCGTCATGAACTCTTTATTGCTGAGTGGCGCAAGCAATGCAGCGAAAAGAAAGCGCAGGCGAAGGGCTGGCGGCAATGGCTGACGGAAGAAATGCAGTGGTCAGTGCCAGAAGGTAACTTCTGGGATGATGAAAAATTACAGCGTCGTCTTGCCTCACGCCTCGATCGTTGGGTAAGTCTGATGCGGATGCACGGTGGTGCACAGGCAGAAATGATTGCCAGTGCACCCGAAGAGATTCGCGATCTGTTCAGTAAACGTATCAAGTTGATGGCCCCGTTATTAAAAGCCTGGAAAGGTGCACTGAAGGCAGAAAACGCTGTCGATTTTTCGGGCCTTATTCATCAGGCGATTGTGATTCTGGAGAAAGGTCGCTTTATCAGCCCGTGGAAGCATATTCTGGTTGATGAATTTCAGGATATCTCGCCGCAGCGGGCAGCGTTGTTAGCGGCATTACGCAAGCAAAACAGTCAGACGACGTTGTTCGCCGTTGGTGATGACTGGCAGGCGATTTACCGATTCAGCGGTGCGCAAATGTCGCTCACCACCGCTTTCCATGAAAACTTTGGTGAAGGCGATCGCTGTGATTTAGACACGACTTACCGTTTTAACAGTCGTATCGGTGAGGTGGCAAACCGGTTTATTCAGCAGAACCCAGGCCAGTTGAAAAAGCCGCTAAACAGCTTAACCAATGGAGATAAAAAAGCCGTCACGTTATTGGATGAGAGTCAACTTGACGCTTTGCTGGATAAGCTCTCTGGTTATGCCAAACCGGAAGAGCGCATTCTGATCCTGGCGCGTTACCATCACATGAGGCCTGCCAGCCTGGAAAAAGCGGCAACACGCTGGCCGAAGTTGCAAATCGACTTTATGACCATTCATGCCAGCAAAGGGCAACAGGCGGATTACGTCATCATCGTTGGCTTGCAGGAGGGAAGTGATGGTTTTCCGGCTGCGGCGCGGGAGTCGATTATGGAAGAGGCGCTACTGCCACCGGTTGAGGATTTCCCGGACGCTGAAGAACGGCGGTTAATGTACGTGGCGCTGACCCGGGCACGCCATCGGGTATGGGCACTGTTTAACAAAGAGAATCCCTCTCCCTTTGTCGAAATACTGAAAAATCTGGATGTGCCGGTGGCGAGAAAACCGTAAGAAACAGGTGGCGTTTGCCACCTGTGCAATATTACTTCAGACGGTCCGCGAGATAACGCTGATAATCGGGGATCAGAATATCGACCGCGTCGTTGAAATGCGGCGACTGGATAATGAAGTCTGCCGTTGCCACGTTGGTGGCGACCGGAATGTTCCATACCGTCGCCAGACGCAGCAAGGCTTTCACGTCAGGATCGTGCGGCACGGCATTTAGTGGATCCCAGAAGAAAATCAATACATCAATTTTCCCTTCTGAGATCAATGCGCCAACCTGCTGGTCACCCCCCATTGGGCCACTCAACATCGCGTTGACGTTCATGCCGGTCGCGCGGGAAATTAAGTTACCGGTAGTGCCTGTTGCATACAGTACGTGTTGTTCCAGTAACGGTTGATGCCGTTCCACCCAGCTCATCAGCATTTGTTTGCAGTGATCGTGTGCCACCAGCGCAATATGTTTCCGCGCAGGTAAAGTGCGAGTCGTCAGTTCCATAATGTACATCCGTAGTTAACTTTCCTACAGATTACTGTAAGCACTTATCGCTGCAAGATAAAGACCGAAAAAGCCTGCGCACAGGCACAAAAATCTCAGGAAGATGGTTGTTTTTCCGCCCATTGCAGGAAAGTATTTCGCGTTTGTGGGTCAGCCAGTTTAAACCAATACTTCAGCCGTTGTTCTGTGAGCACCTGAGACTGCGGTGGAATAGCATCCAGCTCGGAAACACCCGAAAGCAGCGTACTGTCATCTGCCATCATCGTGGCAAATTGCGGTAGTGAAGCGCGTTTCGCGGATTTGTTATAGCGTTCAACCTCGACCTCATAATCAATCGTTTTTGCCGTTGAGGTAATGGCGAGAATATCCAGCTTTACCGGAATCGGCGTCGCATCGCCATCCAACAATTCAAGGCGCGGCGCGGCATCAAAATGGTTAGCTTCCCGCTCATTCTCCAGGCGAGGCAGGCGAAAATTGACCTGGTTGATGAGCTGGGTATTAAAACTGACCACCAGCGGTGGGGAGATATACAGCCGTTCTTCACTATTGGAAAGATGAATCGTCTTCTCAACGCGAAACACTAACTGATGCGGTCCATTATCCAGTTCAATGCTGTCCGCACCGCGCAGCAGAGAGCTGGAAACCTTCTTGCCGTCGAGTACCAGAAGATCGACATCGGTTGAAAGCCGCAGCGTGGTGGCAAAAACGGATACCGGCAAACATAATGCAATCAAGGTGGTCACGATGCCGGTTTTCATAGGTAGCTCCTGTCAAAAGACCGCCCGAATAATAATGTGTCAAAATTTTTCTTTAATCATACTTACTAACATATAGACATATTTCCCGCTTTTGCTCTCATTCATTCGTATTAGCTGCATGGTTGGCATGTCGGCTTTGTCGTACACTTTGTGAAACAGTCTGGAGGAAATAATGAAAGAAACCGATATTGCAGGCATTTTAACGTCCACTCACACCATTGCGCTGGTGGGGGCAAGCGACAAACCCGATCGTCCCAGCTATCGCGTGATGAAATATCTACTCGACCAGGGGTATCACGTCATTCCGGTTTCGCCAAAAGTTGCCGGCAAAACGCTGCTGGGCCAGCAGGGGTATGGCACGCTGGCAGACGTTCCGGAAAAGGTCGATATGGTCGATGTTTTCCGTAATTCAGAAGCGGCGTGGGGCGTGGCGCAGGAAGCTATCGCCATTGGCGCGAAAACCCTCTGGATGCAATTGGGGGTGATTAATGAGCAAGCGGCAGTACTGGCACGGGATGCCGGGTTGAATGTGGTGATGGATCGCTGCCCGGCTATTGAGATCCCTCGCCTGGGCCTGGCCAAATAAAAAATCCCCGGAAGGCAAAAACCTTCCGGGGATTCGTTCAGGGATCAGTTACGCAGACGCGGGGCCTGGAGTTGTTTGCGGATGGTCTGCGCCAGCTCATCCATGGATGGCTGTTCAGGATGTTCATCCTGCAATTCGCTACTTAGCTGGGCTTCAGCCAGGTAGGTATGAACCGGTAGGCCGTTATCGTCCTCCATCACCACGTGATACCACGGAGCGGCGCGAAGCTCGTCATTCACCGCCAGCTCATCAGGCGACGGTTCAGAGAGCGAATAAACCGGGTCGATATCCACGACCACTCCGAGATAACCTAACAGGGAATGGCGGACCTGCTGGCCGATACCGAATTTGCTGGCAATCATAGTCACCTCCCGGGAAATCTTTACCTTTGATATAAGGGTAAAATTCCACATTTCAAGTTACATGACGCGACAGGCAAACCCTTTCAGATATAGCCCTTCCGGATAGGTAGCGATCACCGGATGATCGGCTGCCTGACGGAACTGCTCTATAAATTGTACATCACGGCCGGCATCAATTGCGGCATCCGCGATGATTTTCTGAAATAAATCGCTGGTCATCAGACCGGAACAGGAGAAAGTCAGGAGAATACCGCCTTCATTCAGCAACTGAATCGCCAGCATGTTGATGTCTTTATAGCCACGACACGCGCCCATCAACTGGCTTTTATTCTCAACAAACTTCGGCGGGTCCATCACGATAACGTCAAATTTTTCACCGCGATCGCGATAAGTACGCAGCAATTTAAAGACATCATCACGGACAAACTCAGCCTTGCTCAGATCCAGTTTGTTCAGCTCAACGTTCTGCCGTGCAATATCCAGGGCTTCCTGGGAGGTATCAACACTGACAACCTGGTTGCAACCGCCCATCAGTGCCGATACGGCGAAACCACCGGTATAGGAGAAACAGTTCAGTACGCGTTTATTTTCAACGTAGCGGCGGGTAGCCAGGCGGCTGTCACGCTGGTCCAGGTAGTAGCCCGTTTTGTGTCCGTGCTGTATGTCCACCAGCAGCTTCATGCCATGTTCTTCAATCGGCAGCAGGGCAGGCGGCAACTCGCCGGTGACGGGGCCTTGGGTCAGCTCCATTCCTTCTTTTTTACGTACCGCGACGTCGCTGCGATCGTAAATCGCACATTCCGGGTACAGCGTTTGCAGGGCACTAATTAATGCCGCGCGCTGATATTCTGCACCAGCACTCAGCAGTTGCAGCACCAGAAAATTACCGAAACGATCGATAGTAATACCCGGCAGGCCATCAGATTCACCGGCGATTAAACGATAGCTGTCGAGGCCATCTTTTTGCGCCAGCCAGTCACGCCATTTTTGTGCTTGTTGCAAACGGCGGGAAAAAAAAGCAATGTCGATAGACTCAGACGGGTCAAACGTCCAGACGCGCGCCCGGATTTGCGAAGCTGGCGAATAAGCGCCGCGTGCTAACCATTTTCCCTGATGATCAACAATATCGATGGTTTCACCGAGGCTGGCTTTACCTTCCATGCGGGCAACGGCCCCGGAAAAGACCCACGGATGGCGACGAAGTAATGATTTTTCGCGCCCTTTGGCTAACACTAAACGTACACTCATAATTTACTTTTCTGTCGATGCAAAGAAATGGGCGTCATTGTCCGGAGTTTTCCATGGATTTGCAACGCGTCCATTAAGGATAAGGAGAGCAGCAATGTCGAAAGTCTGCATAATTGCCTGGGTTTACGGGCGAGTTCAGGGCGTAGGATTTCGCTACACCACACAGTACGAAGCGAAAAGACTGGGTTTAACCGGGTACGCCAAAAATCTTGACGATGGCAGCGTGGAAGTGGTTGCTTGCGGTGAAGAAGGGCAGGTAGAAAAATTAATGCAGTGGTTAAAGAGTGGCGGCCCGCGTTCTGCGCGTGTAGAACGGGTGCTCAGCGAGCCGCATCATCCCTCGGGTGAATTAACCGATTTTCGTATCCGTTAAATACATTTTACCGGTTTTGGCAGGCCAGCAATTTTGGTGGCTTGCTTAGCCGGACCTTTCGGAAACAGTCGGTATAAATAGCGGCTGTTACCTTTTTCTTCGCCAAATTTATTCGCCATCGCTTTTACCAGCATACGAATCGCCGGAGAAGTATTGAATTCCAGATAGAAATCACGCACAAAACGCACCACTTCCCAGTGTTCTGGCGACAGCGAAATCCCTTCGTTCTCTGCAATCACCACTGCCAGCGGCTCACTCCACTGGCTGCTTTCTTTGAGATAGCCTTCGGTATCCGTTTCTATCTCTTTACCTTCGAAGATCAGCATAATTATTACTACCTTAATCAGACTGCCGGCAGTGTAACAAAAAACAAAGCCCCGCATAAAGCGAGGCTATGACAGTGTTAGCGGGTGAGATTAATCGCGGCTGGCGAAGCCCAGAATGCTCAGCAGGCTGACGAAGATGTTGTACAGCGAAACATACAGGCTAACCGTGGCACGAATATAGTTCGTTTCACCGCCATGAATGATGTTGCTGGTTTCAAACAAAATAGCGCCAGAGGAGATCAAAATGAAGACCGCGCTGATCGCCAGATGCAGAGCAGGCAGTTGCAGGAAGATATTAGCAACCATACCAATCAGCACCACCACAATACCCGCCATCAGCATACCGCCGAGGAACGACATATCTTTGCGGGTGGTCAGCACATATGCAGAGCAGCAGAAGAACACTAACGCCGTTCCGCCCAGTGCCATAGCGATTACGTCACCCATTCCGGCAGACAGATAGGTGTTCAGAATTGGTCCGAGGATATAACCCAGAAAACCGGTAAAGGCGAATGCGGAGATAATCCCGGTCGGCTTATTCGCCGTTTTATAGGTCAGGAACATCAAACCATACATACCCACCAGCGTCAGAATCAGACCCGGAGATGGCAGCATCAGCACCGTACTGGCAGTTGCGGTAATCGCCGAAAAGGCCAGCGTCAGGCTCAGCAGAAAATAGGTATTACGCAGCACCTTATGGGTGCTAAGCAGTGATGTACGGTCATGTGAAGAACTAACAATACGATCCATTGAGTCACTCTCTATGACAGATGTAATTAATTAAGCAGCATAATGATAATGCGTAAGGGCACCCAGAAGTTTTACCCATCTTTACGCATTTGATCTGGAACAGGTTTAACAGCGGATTATCAGGTCATTAAGCAAATATAACGCCCTGAGAATTTCGACAGGCAAAAGAAAAAGGGGTTAGCATTTAGCTAACCCCTTATCTTATCTGGCGGAAGCGCAGAGATTCGAACTCTGGAACCCTTTCGGGTCGCCGGTTTTCAAGACCGGTGCCTTCAACCGCTCGGCCACACTTCCGGAATGACGCGCACTATAAACATCCCGATGCGGCGTGTAAACCCCTAATTTGTTTGTTTGCCTGAAAAACAGCCAAAAGTGCATTGATAGCGTGAAATAACAGCAGATTGATCATTTCATCACCATGAATTCCTTCTCTTTTACTCGTTTAGCAACAGGCTAAACATCCCACCGCCCGGCAAAAAGAAAAATAGGTCCATTTTTATCGCTAAAAGATAAATCCACACAGTTTGTATTGTTTTGTGCAAAAGTTTCACTACGCTTTATTAACATTACTTTCTGGCGACGTGCGCCAGTGCAGAAGGATGAGCTTTCGTTTTCAGCATCTCACGTGAAGCGATGGTTTGCCTTGCTACAGGGACGTCGCTTGCCGACCATGTGCGCCCGGTGTCCTGCCGGTGTCGCAAGGAGGAGAGACGTGCGATATGAATAACGAGGAAACATTTTACCAGGCCATGCGGCGTCAGGGCGTTACCCGGCGCAGCTTTCTCAAATATTGTAGTCTGGCTGCCACGTCGCTGGGATTAGGCGCGGGAATGGCACCAAAGATTGCCTGGGCGCTGGAGAATAAACCCCGCATTCCAGTGGTATGGATCCACGGTCTGGAATGCACCTGCTGTACCGAATCTTTTATCCGCTCCGCTCACCCGCTGGCAAAGGACGTCATCCTTTCCCTGATTTCCCTCGATTATGACGATACTTTGATGGCTGCCGCCGGAACCCAGGCGGAAGAAGTCTTTGAAGACATCATCACGCAATACAATGGCAAATATATCCTCGCAGTAGAAGGTAATCCGCCGCTGGGCGAGCAGGGGATGTTCTGTATCAGCAGCGGACGACCGTTTATTGAGAAACTCAAACGTGCCGCTGCCGGAGCCAGCGCGATTATCGCCTGGGGAACCTGCGCGTCCTGGGGCTGCGTGCAGGCCGCGCGACCTAATCCGACACAGGCAACGCCTATCGACAAAGTCATCACCGACAAACCCATTATCAAAGTACCTGGCTGCCCGCCGATCCCGGATGTGATGAGCGCCATCATTACTTACATGGTGACCTTTGATCGCTTGCCAGATGTCGACAGAATGGGTCGTCCACTGATGTTTTATGGTCAGCGTATCCACGATAAATGCTATCGCCGCGCTCACTTCGACGCCGGAGAGTTCGTCCAGAGTTGGGATGATGACGCTGCCCGCAAAGGTTATTGCCTGTACAAAATGGGCTGCAAAGGGCCTACCACCTATAACGCCTGTTCCTCCACACGCTGGAATGATGGCGTTTCTTTCCCAATCCAGTCTGGTCACGGCTGCCTGGGCTGTGCGGAAAATGGTTTCTGGGATCGCGGTTCGTTCTACAGCCGCGTGGTCGATATTCCACAAATGGGTACTCATTCCACCGCCGATACCGTCGGTTTAACCGCGCTTGGTGTGGTGGCAGCGGCTGTTGGTGTGCACGCAGTCGCCAGCGCCGTTGACCAGCGCAGACGTCATAATCAGCAACCTACAGAAACCGAACATCAGCCAGGCAATGAGGATAAACAGGCATGAGCACTCAGTACGAAACTCAGGGATACACCATCAATAATGCCGGACGCCGCCTGGTGGTCGACCCGATTACGCGCATTGAAGGCCACATGCGCTGCGAAGTGAATATTAACGATCAGAATGTAATCACCAATGCCGTCTCCTGCGGCACCATGTTTCGCGGGCTGGAGATCATCCTGCAAGGGCGCGACCCGCGCGATGCGTGGGCGTTCGTTGAACGTATCTGCGGCGTCTGTACTGGCGTACACGCTCTGGCTTCGGTTTACGCCATCGAAGATGCCATCGGTATTAAAGTGCCGGACAACGCCAATATCATCCGCAACATTATGCTGGCAACGCTCTGGTGCCACGATCATCTGGTGCACTTCTATCAGCTTGCCGGGATGGACTGGATCGATGTGTTGGATGCGCTGAAAGCCGACCCGCGGAAAACCTCCGAACTGGCGCAAAGTCTCTCCTCTTGGCCGAAATCATCCCCTGGCTATTTCTTCGACGTACAAAACCGCCTGAAGAAATTCGTTGAAGGCGGGCAGTTGGGGATCTTCCGCAATGGCTACTGGGGGCACCCGCAGTACAAACTGCCGCCAGAAGCTAACCTGATGGGCTTTGCCCACTATCTCGAAGCTCTCGATTTCCAGCGTGAAATTGTCAAAATCCACGCGGTCTTTGGCGGTAAAAACCCGCATCCAAACTGGATTGTCGGCGGGATGCCTTGCGCCATTAACATTGACGAAAGCGGCGCGGTCGGGGCGGTCAATATGGAACGCCTGAACCTGGTGCAGTCGATTATCACCCGCACGGCGGATTTCATTAACAACGTGATGATCCCCGACGCCTTAGCCATCGGTCAGTTCAACAAACCGTGGAGTGAAATCGGCACGGGTCTTTCTGATAAATGTGTCCTCAGCTACGGCGCATTCCCGGATATTGCCAACGACTTTGGTGAGAAAAGTCTGCTGATGCCTGGCGGCGCGGTGATTAACGGCGACTTCAACAATGTGCTGCCAGTGGATTTGGTTGATCCGCAGCAGGTGCAGGAGTTTGTCGATCACGCCTGGTATCGTTATCCCAACGATCAGGTCGGGCGTCATCCATTCGATGGCATTACCGACCCGTGGTACAACCCCGGCGATGTCAAAGGCAGCGATACCAACATTCAGCAGCTGAATGAACAGGAACGCTACTCGTGGATCAAAGCGCCGCGCTGGCGCGGTAACGCGATGGAAGTGGGGCCGCTGGCACGCACGTTAATCGCTTATCACAAAGGCGATGCTGCGACCGTTGAGTCGGTCGATCGCATGATGTCGGCGCTGAACCTGCCGCTTTCCGGTATCCAGTCAACGTTGGGCCGCATTTTGTGCCGCGCGCACGAAGCACAGTGGGCCGCAGGTAAGTTGCAGTATTTCTTCAACAAGCTGATGACTAACCTGAAAAACGGCAATCTTGCCACCGCCTCCACGGAAAAATGGGAACCCACAACCTGGCCGACAGAGTGCCGTGGCGTCGGCTTTACCGAAGCGCCGCGCGGGGCGTTAGGCCACTGGGCCGCCATTCGCGATGGCAAGATTGATCTCTACCAGTGCGTGGTGCCGACCACCTGGAACGCCAGCCCGCGCGATCCCAAAGGGCAGATTGGCGCTTATGAAGCGGCGCTGATGAATACCAAAATGGCGATCCCCGAGCAACCGCTGGAGATCCTGCGTACTCTGCACAGCTTTGATCCGTGCCTCGCCTGTTCAACACACGTGCTGGGCGACGACGGTAGCGAGCTGATCTCCGTGCAGGTGCGTTAACAGCGAAGGAGAATCATCATGCAACAGAAAAGCGACAACGTTGTCAGCCACTATGTCTTTGAAGCGCCAGTCCGCATCTGGCACTGGCTGACGGTGTTATGCATGGCGGTATTGATGGTCACCGGATACTTTATCGGCAAGCCGCTACCTTCCGTCAGCGGCGAGGCGACGTATCTGTTCTATATGGGCTACATCAGGTTAATTCACTTCAGCGCCGGGATGGTTTTTACCGTGGTCTTGCTGATGCGGATCTACTGGGCTTTTGTTGGCAATCGATACTCCCGCGAGCTGTTTATCGTGCCGGTATGGCGTAAAAGCTGGTGGCAGGGCGTGTGGTATGAAATCCGCTGGTATCTGTTTCTGGCAAAACGTCCGAGTGCCGATATAGGCCATAACCCCATCGCCCAGGCGGCGATGTTCGGCTATTTCCTGATGTCGGTCTTTATGATCATCACCGGCTTTGCGCTGTACAGCGAACACAGCCAGTACGCTATTTTTGCGCCGTTCCGTTATGTGGTGGAATTTTTCTACTGGACGGGAGGCAACTCAATGGACATTCACAGCTGGCATCGGCTGGGGATGTGGCTGATTGGCGCGTTTGTGATCGGTCATGTCTATATGGCGCTGCGTGAAGACATCATGTCCGACGACACGGTGATCTCCACCATGGTCAACGGCTACCGTAGCCACAAATTTGGCAAAATAAGTAACAAGGAGCGTTCATGAGCGAGCAACGCGTGGTGGTAATGGGGCTGGGCAACCTGCTGTGGGCCGATGAAGGTTTCGGCGTGCGGGTGGCGGAACGGTTGTATGCCCATTACCACTGGCCCGAGTATGTGGAGATTGTCGATGGCGGTACTCAGGGACTGAACTTGCTGGGGTATGTCGAAAGCGCCAGCCATCTGTTGATTCTCGATGCCATTGACTACGGGCTGGAACCTGGAACGCTGCGAACCTATGCCGGAGAACGTATTCCGGCTTATCTCAGCGCGAAGAAAATGAGCCTGCACCAGAACAGTTTCTCCGAAGTGCTGGCGCTGGCAGATATCCGCGGACATCTGCCAGCACATATTGCCCTCGTCGGTCTGCAACCCGCAATGCTCGACGACTACGGCGGCAGCCTGAGCGAACTGGCACGGGAGCAACTGCCCGCAGCAGAACAGGCGGCGCTGGCGCAGCTGGCTGCATGGGGAATTGTGCCGCAACCGGCTAATGAATCGCGCTGTCTCAATTATGACTGTCTGTCGATGGAAAATTACGAAGGCGTTCGCTTGCGCCAGTACAGGATGACACTGGAGGAGCAGGGATGAGCAACGACACGCCATTTGATGCGTTGTGGCAACGAATGCTGGCGCGCGGCTGGACGCCGGTTAGTGAATTCCGTCTTGACGACTGGCTTACGCAAGCGCCAGACGGTGTGGTGTTATTAAGCAGTGACCCGAAACGCACGCCAGAGGTCAGCGATAATCCGGTAATGATTGGCGAATTACTGCGCGAGTTTCCCGACTACACATGGCAGGTGGCGATTGCTGACCTTGAACAGAGCGAAGCCATCGGCGATCGCTTTGGCGTCTTTCTCTTTCCCGCCACATTAGTGTTTACCGGCGGAAACTATCGCGGCGTGCTGAATGGTATTCACCCGTGGGCGGAACTGATAAACCTGATGCGTGGGCTTGTCGAACCACAACAGGAGCGTGCCTCATGAGCGAAACTTTTTTCCATCTGCTGGGGCCAGGAACGCAACCGAACGATGACAGTTTCAGCATGAATCCACTGCCGATCACCTGTCAGGTGAATGATGAACCGAGTATGGCGGCCCTGGAGCAATGTGCTCACAGCCCGCAGGTGATTGCGCTGTTAAACGAGTTACAACATCAACTAAGTCAACGCCAGCCGCCGTTGGGCGAGGTGCTGGCAGTCGATCTGTTAAATCTCAACGCCGACGATCGTCACTTTATCAATACGCTTCTCGGGGAAGGGGAAGTGTCAGTGCGCATTCAGCAGGCTGACGACAGCGAAAGTGAAATACAGGAGGCGATCTTCTGCGGATTATGGCGGGTGCGCAGACGTCGCGGCGAAAAGTTGCTGGAGGACAAACTGGAGGCCGGCTGCGCGCCGCTGGCGTTGTGGCAGGCGGCAACGCAAAATCTCTTGCCGACAGATTCGCTGTTACCGCCGCCCATTGATGGCCTGATGAATGGCCTACCGTTGGCGCATGAGTTACTGGCGCATGTACGTAACCCCGACGCGCAGCCGCACAGCATTAATCTGACGCAATTACCCATCAGCGAGGCTGATCGGCTTTTTCTCTCACGTCTCTGTGGGCCGGGAAATATTCAGATTCGTACCATTGGCTATGGCGAGAGCTATATCAACGCCACGGGGTTACGCCATGTCTGGCATTTACGCTGTACGGACACCTTAAAAGGCCCGTTACTGGAAAGTTATGAAATCTGCCCAATACCGGAAGTGGTGCTGGCAGCGCCAGAAGATTTGGTCGACTCTGCGCAGCGGCTTAGCGAGGTATGTCAGTGGCTGGCGGAAGCTGCACCGACGTAAAAAGACGGTAAGTATCGCTTTCAGGCTTATGAATATCGCAATCGGCGAATACCTCTGGTCGTAGAGTTTCAGGATAAAGAGGGAGATCTACCATTATCGGGTTATTTTTCTCTCTTCGCCTACAGGAGTGCGCATGTGGGATGTCATTGATTTATCGCGCTGGCAGTTTGCTCTGACCGCGCTGTATCACTTTTTATTTGTACCCCTTACCCTGGGGCTGATTTTTTTGCTGGCTATCATGGAAACCATTTACGTGGTCACCGGCAAAACAATCTACCGCGATATGACGCGCTTCTGGGGTAAGCTCTTCGGTATCAACTTTGCTCTTGGCGTGGCTACCGGCCTGACCATGGAGTTTCAGTTTGGTACTAACTGGTCATTCTATTCCAACTATGTGGGCGATATTTTTGGCGCACCGCTGGCGATGGAAGCATTAATGGCCTTCTTCCTCGAATCCACCTTTGTCGGGCTTTTCTTCTTCGGCTGGCAGCGGCTGAATAAATACCAGCACCTGCTGGTGACGTGGCTGGTGGCGTTCGGTTCAAATCTCTCTGCATTGTGGATATTGAATGCCAACGGTTGGATGCAATACCCGACCGGTGCGCATTTTGATATCGACACCCTGCGTATGGAGATGACCAGCTTCAGCGAGCTGGTCTTTAACCCGGTCAGCCAGGTGAAATTTGTGCACACCGTAATGGCGGGCTACGTGACCGGGGCCATGTTTATTATGGCGATCAGCGCCTGGTATTTACTGCGCGGACGGGAGCGCGATGTCGCATTACGCTCGTTTGCCATCGGTTCCGTCTTCGGTACTCTGGCGATTATCGGTACCCTGCAACTCGGAGACAGTTCTGCGTATGAAGTCGCGCAAGTACAACCGGTAAAACTGGCGGCGATGGAAGGGGAGTGGCAAACGGAACCTGCTCCTGCACCGTTCCATGTGGTTGCCTGGCCGGAACAGGATCAAGAGCGTAACGCCTTTGCCATCAAAATTCCCGCGCTGTTAGGGATCCTCGCCACTCACTCACTAGATAAACCCGTGCCGGGTCTGAAGAATTTGATGGCTGAAACCTACCCACGCTTGCAACGCGGACGTATGGCCTGGCTGTTAATGCAGGAAATATCGCAAGGCAATCGTGAGCCGCATGTGTTGCAGGCATTCCGGGAGCTGGAAGGCGACCTGGGTTACGGCATGTTGCTCTCCCGCTATGCGCCGGATATGAATCATGTCACAGCCGCACAGTACCAGGCGGCGATGCGTGGCGCGATACCTCAGGTTGCGCCGGTATTCTGGAGTTTCCGCATCATGGTGGGCTGTGGTTCCCTGCTGCTACTGGTGATGCTGATTGCGCTTGTCCAGACGCTGCGTGGCAAAATCGACCAGCATCGCTGGGTGCTGAAAATGGCGCTCTGGAGTTTGCCGTTGCCGTGGATTGCGATTGAAGCCGGGTGGTTTATGACCGAGTTTGGTCGTCAGCCGTGGGCGATACAGGACATCTTACCGACATACTCCGCGCACTCCGCTTTAACCACAGGACAACTGGCTTTCTCACTGATCATGATCGTAGGGCTTTACACCCTGTTCTTAATCGCCGAAGTCTACCTGATGCAGAAATATGCCCGTCTGGGGCCGAGCGCGATGCAGAGTGAACAACCGACGCAGCAACAGGGGTAAAGGAGAAAATCATGTTTGATTATGAAACATTGCGCTTCATCTGGTGGCTGCTGATTGGCGTGATCCTGGTGGTCTTTATGATCTCCGACGGATTTGACATGGGGATTGGCTGTTTGCTGCCGCTGGTGGCGCGTGATGATGATGAACGCCGGATAGTGATTAATAGCGTTGGTGCGCACTGGGAAGGCAATCAGGTCTGGTTGATCCTCGCAGGTGGGGCATTATTTGCCGCCTGGCCCAGAGTGTATGCAGCGGCGTTTTCCGGCTTTTATGTGGCGATGATCCTGGTGCTGTGCTCACTGTTCTTCCGCCCGCTGGCCTTTGATTATCGCGGAAAAATCGCCGATGCACGCTGGCGTAAAATGTGGGATGCCGGTCTGGTCATCGGCAGTCTGGTGCCGCCGGTAGTCTTCGGTATCGCCTTCGGCAACTTGTTGCTCGGCGTGCCGTTTGCCTTCACACCGCAATTACGCGTGGAGTATCTCGGCACCTTCTGGCAACTGCTGACGCCATTCCCTTTATTGTGCGGATTGCTCAGCCTTGGGATGGTGATTTTGCAAGGTGGCGTCTGGTTACAACTGAAAACTGTTGGTGTGATTCATCTGCGTTCACAGCTGGCGACTAAACGCGCCGCACTACTGGTGATGCTGTGCTTTTTGCTGGCGGGTTACTGGCTGTGGGTCGGTATTGATGGCTTTGTACTGCTCGCCCAGGATGCTAACGGTCCTTCCAATCCGTTAATGAAACTGGTGGCAGTGCTACCTGGTGCCTGGATGAATAATTTTGTCGAGTCGCCCGTTTTGTGGATCTTCCCGCTGCTGGGGTTCTTCTGCCCATTGCTGACGGTGATGGCGATTTATCGTGGTCGCCCGGGTTGGGGATTTTTGATGGCGTCATTGATGCAATTTGGCGTGATTTTCACGGCAGGCATCACGCTGTTCCCCTTTGTCATGCCGTCAAGCGTGAGTCCAATCTCCAGCCTGACGTTGTGGGACAGCACTTCCAGTCAGCTGACGCTGAGCATTATGTTGGTAATCGTGCTGATATTTTTGCCCATTGTGTTGCTCTACACTCTCTGGAGCTACTACAAAATGTGGGGACGCATGACGACAGAAACTCTCCGCCGTAACGAAAACGAGCTGTACTAAGGAGCAGGAACAATGTGGTATTTACTTTGGTTCGTCGGCATTTTGTTGATGTGTTCGCTCTCCACCCTTGTGTTGGTATGGCTGGACCCGCGATTGAAAAGTTAACGAACGTAAGTCTGATGCGGCGCATTAGCGTCGTATCAGGCAATCAATAATGTCGGATATGAAAAGCGGAAACATATCGATGAAAGCGATCTTGATCCCATTTTTATCTCTTCTGATTCCGTTAACCCCGCAATCTGCATTCGCTCAGAGTGAGCCGGAGCCGGAGCTGAAGCTGGAAAGTGTGGTGATTGTCAGTCGTCATGGTGTGCGTGCCCCAACCAAGGCCACGCAACTGATGCAGGATGTCACCCCAGACGCATGGCCAACCTGGCCGGTAAAACTAGGTTGGCTGACACCGCGCGGTGGTGAGCTAATCGCCTATCTCGGACATTACCAACGCCAGCGTCTGGTAGCCGACGGATTGCTGGCGAAAAAGGGCTGCCCGCAGCCTGGTCAGGTCGCGATTATTGCTGATGTCGACGAGCGTACCCGTAAAACAGGCGAAGCCTTCGCCGCCGGGCTGGCACCTGACTGTGCAATAACCGTACATACCCAGGCAGATACGTCCAGTCCCGATCCGTTATTTAATCCTCTAAAAACTGGCGTTTGCCAACTGGATAACGCGAACGTGACTGACGCGATCCTCAGCAGGGCAGGAGGGTCAATTGCTGACTTTACCGGGCATCGGCAAACGGCGTTTCGCGAACTGGAACGGGTGCTTAATTTTCCGCAATCAAACTTGTGCCTTAACCGTGAGAAACAGGACGAAAGCTGTTCATTAATGCAGGCATTACCATCGGAACTCAAGGTGAGCGCCGACAATGTCTCATTAACCGGTGCGGTAAGCCTCGCATCAATGCTGACGGAGATATTTCTCCTGCAACAGGCACAGGGAATGCCGGAGCCGGGGTGGGGAAGGATCACTGATTCACACCAGTGGAACACGTTGCTAAGTTTGCATAACGCGCAATTTTATTTACTACAACGCACGCCAGAGGTTGCCCGCAGCCGCGCCACCCCGTTGTTGGAATTGATCATGACAGCGTTGACGCCCCATCCACCGCAAAAACAGGCGTATAGTGTGACATTACCCACTTCAGTGCTGTTTATCGCCGGACACGATACTAATCTGGCAAATCTCGGCGGCGCACTGGAGCTCAATTGGACGCTTCCAGGTCAGCCGGATAACACGCCGCCAGGTGGTGAACTGGTGTTTGAACGCTGGCGTCGGCTAAGCGATAACAGCCAGTGGATTCAGGTTTCGCTGGTCTTCCAGACTTTACAGCAGATGCGTGATAAAACGCCGCTGTCATTAAATACGCCGCCCGGAGAGGTGAAACTGACCCTGGCAGGATGTGAAGAGCGAAATGCGCAGGGCATGTGTTCGTTGGCCGGTTTTACGCAAATCGTGAATGAAGCACGCATACCGGCGTGCAGTTTGTAATGTATAAAAAAGAGCATTCAGCTACCTGAATGCTCTGAGGCTGATGACAAACGAAGAACTGTCTAATGCGTAGACCGGAAAAGGCGTTCACGCCGCATCCGGTCACTTTACCTTCAGTTTTACTCTTTCTCGGAGTAACTATAACCGTAATAGTTATAGCCGTAACTGTAAGCGGTGCTGGCGCGTTTAATCACACCATTGAGGATAGCGCCTTTAATATTGACGCCTGCCTGTTCCAGACGCTGCATTGACAAACTCACCTCTTTGGCGGTGTTCAGGCCAAAACGTGCAACCAGCAGGCTGGTGCCGACAGAGCGCCCCACGACCGCAGCATCGCTCACCGCCAGCATCGGCGGCGTATCGACAATCACCAGATCGTAATGGTCGTTCGCCCATTCCAGTAATTGACGCATCCGATCGCGCATCAGCAGTTCAGACGGGTTAGGTGGCACCTGACCGCGAGTAATCACATCAAAGCCTCCTTTGCCAAAATGCTGGATCACTTTGTTGAGCTCATCTTTACCTGCCAGATATTCCGACAAGCCATGTTCATTACTCACGGTAAACAGGTTATGCGAATAACCACGGCGTAAGTCGGCATCAATAAATAACACTTTTTGATCGGACTGGGCGATCACCGCTGCCAGAGTTGAACTGACAAATGTTTTACCACTGTCTGGCGTCGCACCGGTGATCATCAGAATGTTATTCTCAGTCTCCATCATAGCGAAATGCAGACTGGTTCGTAGCGCACGTACGGCTTCCACAGCAGAATCCGCCGGGTTATCCACCGCCAGGAAGGGGATATTTTTAGTACGATGGCGCTGCTGATTAGAAAATAAATTTTTCTTACGCAGACGGGTGCGTTTATCCAGCCACTCGGACATTGGGATAGTGGCATAAACGCTGATGCCGTGCTCTTCCAGTTGTTCCGGTGCTTCTACACCACGACGCAACATCGCACGCGCCAGCACGGCACCCACCGAAATAAACAGGCCAAGAATAAAACCAAGCACCACGTTCAACGCTTTTTTCGGTTTCACTGGCTGCGGCTGAGTGACTGCCGGGTCGATAATCCGCACGTTACCAATGGCACTGGATTTCGAAATACTCAACTCCTGCTGGCGGTTAAGTAATTGCAGATATACCGCACGGCCCGCTTCTACGTCACGACTTAAACGCAACACTTCCTGTTGGGTGGAAGGCATAGCCGATACCCGCTTATTCAGGCGTTTGCGTTCTTGCTCCAGCGTCTGGCGTTTTTCCAGCAGCGCACGATAAGTTGGGTGATCTTTCTTATACAGCTGGGAGATCTCTGCCTCGCGGAAGGTCAGCTCATTGAGTTGATTATCAACGTTCACAATCTGCTCAAGAACGGCTTTGGCTTCCAGGTTAAGGTCAACCGAATCGCGCTGCTGGCGATAAACGTTGAGTTTTTCTTCCGCCTGGTCCAGCTCGCTGCGCACTTCAGGCAACTGGCGCTGTAAGAATTCAAGGCTTTGTGAATCCTGCGCCGCCTGGCGAGCGATATTCTGTTGCAAATAGTTGTTAGCGATGCTGTTCAGAATACGGGTAATCAACTGGGGATCATCACCGGTCATGGTAAGTTCCAGCATCCCGCTTTCTTTACTGCGTTCGCTAACGGTAAAGGTTTCCTGCAACGCGTTAATCGCTTCCAGTTCGGTACGTTGGCTCAGGACAAACTGTGTTCCTGGTTTGGCCTTAATATCCGCTATAGTCAGCGCAACGCCATCTTTTTCCAGACGCTGGCCGACCATACCATTGACGGTGAACTCTTCACCTTCCAGCGTATAGTGGCCGTTTTCCCCAACCGTGAGTGTCAGTTGCTGATCCTGACCATTCAGTTGTGGAATATGCATCCAGCTGATCGCCAGCTCACCTGGTTTCTCTTTGGTTAATCTCGCCCAGCCGCGACCCACAATCGGAAAATACTTCTGCTCAACCATGTCGCGCAGATTCAGTTCAGCAATGGTTTTACCGAGAATCATGCGCGATTGCAGCAGTTGGATCTCCGGTGCAGACTCGGGCGATGAGTTAGGGATCATATCACTCAGGCCGCTGAGAATGGCGTTGCCCTGTTTTTGCTCAACCTGGACCAGAGTATCTGCCTGATAAATTGGTGTGCTTAACAGCGAGTAAGCGACAGCGATCAGCGTGAATAACGCGGTCACGCTGATAATAAACTTACGGTGATCCCATAACTCGCCGACCAGACGAAGCAGATCGATCTCATTTTCCTGAGTGCTGCCTGGTGGCGTATTCATATTTTTAGTTGTCATCGTATTTTATAAACTCAAATTACCGGCTGAGGCGCTTCGCCCATTCCTGACTGGCGCGCTCCAACATACCGTAGACATGTTCAAATGCGTCCTGACTTTTACGATAGGGATCCGGGATCTCTTTCTGTTCCAGCCATTGCCCAAACAGCATTGTCTTCCCGCGGACCTCGGGAGCGATTGCGGTAACCTGAGCAATATGTTCCGACTCCATTGCCAGAATCAGATCGTAATTTCGTGCCATCTCAGCAGTGAGCTTACGTCCGGCATGTCCTTCAAGAGATACGCCATGATTAGCGGCAACATCTGCCGCTGTCGCATCTGCAGGGTGTTTTACCAGACCATGAACACCTGCCGATTTGACTTTTACGCCCGGCAGACGTTTACGCAGCAAGCGCTCGCCAATGGGCGAACGGCAAATGTTGCCGGTACAAACCACCAGGATTGAGTTAAATTTTAGTTGGGCCATGTTTGAATCCACCGTGAAGTCTCTGTCAGGTCATGCACCCCGGAAATCGTCGGTACCAGCAGAGAAATCACACGGTTCCAACGAGCCAGAGGCGCGGTAGTGACATAAACAATGTCGTAAGGTTCAAGCTGGAATTCCGTTCCGAGTATCATTGCCGATGCGTCCTTCGCATTCAGCTGATAAATATTGGCGATTTTGCCATTCTGCTTGTTTTGCGTTGCACGAATAACAAAAATCCCCGTCGCATCAGCGACATCCTGATTCATACCCTCAGCGTTACCCAGCGCTTCCGCCAGGGTCATACCGCTGCGGTCCATTTTCAGCGTGCTCTGTTTACCCACTTCACCCATCACGAAGACTTTCAGATCATCGTTGCGCGGAATAAATAAAATATCTCCCGGGTGCAGCAGTTTGTTCTGGCGCAAGTCGCCACGCTGCATCAGCGCATAGAGGTTCACTTTGGTCTTTACGCCATTCTGGGTGAGCACCACATTGCGCCAGTCTGCATCTGCGGTCAGACCGCCTGCGGCGTTAATCGCATCCATGATGGTCAGAGGAATATTGGTAATCGGCTGCTGACCCGATTTGCTGACTTCGCCGGTGACGTACGCTTTTTGCGATCGGAACGCCGCGACGCTGACATCGACCTGCGGGCTTTCAATGACTGAATCCAGACGCGCTGTAATCTCGTTGCGTACCTGGGTAAGTGTTTTCCCGGCCACTTTCAGGCGACCAATATAGGGGTAGAAAATCGCACCATCGGCGTTAACCCAGTTGCCGGTATCACTGGCGCTACGGTATTGCCCTGCGGGGGTGGTTAGTTCCGGGTGATCCCAGACCGTAACCATCAACACATCACCAATGCCGATACGATATTCATAGTTCGCGATTTGCTGCTCCAGCTCCGGGTTAGCCTGCGACATAATCGGTTTGGCGCGCAACTGATCAATCAATCCTGGCGTGACGGGATAGATATTGACCATTTTGTCCAGGTCATACTGATTGTCAGGTAGTTCAATGACATCCTTGTTACTGGTCGATAAATTCTGACCAGGAACAAGGGTACATGCTGTCAAAGACAGAACAGCCAATGTCAGTACCGAAAACTTAAAAATGTTCTTTTTCATTGGTTTATATTTATCAGTCAATGTAATGTTATGAATTACGTCAGGTTATTGTCCAACCGGTACTTCTCGCTCTGCCGTCATTGGATAGAGCTGGTATTTGCGTGACAGCATTTGTCCACCATCACGCGTCAATGGTGTCCACGAAACCACCGCGCGGTTGCGGTTAGGTCCAATGGTCATCAAGTCGAACGGAATCGAGATATAAAAACCTTTACTAAAGCCGCCTTCGCCGTAGTCATCTTTAGATACGTTACTGATTGCCGCCCATACCCCTACCGCCACGCCGCTGTCAAAGCGTTTGGCGACGTCGATCGTTGCCCCTTTATCTTTTGCCAGATATTGCCCAACGCTAAGTTTCATCAGTACGCCATTGAGCGTCGGCGGGTTCCAGTAAGCCGTCACGAAACCAGTTGGCGTGGAATAATCGGTGAAGCGCATCATGTTGTCCCAGTCACGCTGCTTCACGTAGTTAACGTCCACACCCAGCGCCCAGCTGGCATCTAGCGGGCGATAAAGCAGCTCGGAACCGACACCGGCGTACATCGTTTCCAGATAACCGCCATACACCTGGCCATAGAAACCATTGCCTAAGTCGGCAAAGTAATTCGCCTGCAAGTTGTTGAGATAAACGTCATTGCGAACGTAATCACGGATATGCGTGCGCACGCGGGGCAGGGTAGAGTCCGCGGGCAACAGTGAAGACTTAAACTTGTCGTAGTTGTTGTAAATATTGGTGAAAATACCGCCATCAAGCAGCAGGTGGTCGGTAAACCAGTAGCGGGCGCTGGACATCAGCCCCAGCTGGAACATATAGAAATCTTCCGGGCCGCCCAGCGACTGTGAAAGTGTTGGGTTGAAAGAGTAGCTAAAGCGATCTTCACGAATACGGTAGCCCCGACCAAAGGCAGAAAGATCTTCAGCTTCAACACGTTGTTGTTGCAGTGGCTCTGATTGACCAGGCGCTGTACCTGCCAGCTGTTTGCGCAGGCTGGCTACGTCGGTTTCGGTAGTCACCATCGCCATATGCTCGCGCTTTTGCGTCACGCTAATCTTCTCAACGCCTTGCGGCAGGTTATTCACCAGAATCCGGTTGGCACGATCGACCGCTTCACGAGAGTCACGGTATTTGTATTGCTGACCAGACATATACAGCGTCTTATCGCGTAGCTGAATTTCTGGCGCGTCAAAGCCCGCGTTATACTTCAGGGCGGTAAGTTGGTTTGCTACCGTGGTGTACTGCAATCCTTCAGATTCAGGCGCAGGTTGATATGCCGGTTTTGGCGTATCGCGCAGGGCAGGGCGCAGATCGTTGAAATTGGTCCGTAAAGTGAAACCAAACATCAACGTGTTACCGCGTTCATAACTCAGGTTGAGGTCTGCCCAGCTGGCAGCGCGATAAACTGCACCGACGTTGAAATGGCTTGCCTGAGGCAGTTTGCCAGCGAAATCATTCTGGTAATTGTTGCCGTCGTATTCGAGTTTCAGACGCAGGGGATTCCACGGCGTTTGATACTCAATGCCGCCAAAGATGGAGGCTGGGCCACGAAAGATATCGCTAAAGCTGATATCGCCCGCATCGTGAGACTCTGCGCGATGACAATATTTATCGCTCACCCGGCAAAACGGGTTGGTAATATTGCCTGCATTACCGGCGTAGCCCCATGCCATCCCGAGGGTGAAATCAAATGGCCCCGCTTGCTTGCTGGCCACCAGATACTCACCGTCAAACAGACCCGTACCAGCAATATCACGTTTACCAAACGCCACTTGCGGTAGCCAGTAACCTTCTTCCCACAGGCGAAGTTTAAAATCGAATGATTTGTCTTTGTATGACTGATCGCCGCTGAAATCTTCCCACTGGCTATATTTACGTGTGCGCACATCCGTATAACGAATGGTGCCTTCCAGCCATGGGAACAGCGCCACGGAGGTGGAGTAGAAACGGTATTGATCGTTATCCCGGTAGTTGACGCTGAATTCACCTTCCGGTGCGATGCGCGCATTTGGCATCTGCAACAATCCTGTGCCGCCAAAGTCCGATTGCGACGAACCCAGCGGATCCGGGTAGGTTAATACTTCAGCATGACAGGCACTGGAGACGGCAATGGCCAGGCAGCTTAAAAGATAAGAATTCTTCTTCATCAGTCAGGAACACGTTGCGTTAAAACAGACACAATCTGGTCATTTAAATCAGCATATTTTTCGGGCAGTACATGCGCAGAAAAGCCTAACCAAAGCTGGCTGCCAGGCGGTGGTTCCACATGTCTTTTATTCCACAGGGCAACAGGGGCGACGACAGTCTCACCCTCAGGCGTAATCACGATAACGTTATTCTTGTCCGCGCCTGCAAGACGGGGGTGATCTTGCAGATAATCGGTAACGCTACGGCCTGCCTGCCAGGGCAATTGCCCAGCCCCAGAAACCGCACCCAGAAGAGTAATAGTCACCGGGCGCTGTACGGTATAGAGCGTATAGTTCCCGACCAGCGGGGGATTGCTGTTCTCATCCACTCGTACAAAATCAGGGTCCAGTTTGACCGGTAAGCGACCAGTAATATTGAGATTGAGTAACTGCTGGCGCACGGATTTAATCGTTGCCGCCACATCGTCGTCAGCTTCTGCTTCCCAGGAAGCAAGCTGTGCCATGACATGTTGGTAGTCTTTAAGCGCTTTAGCTTTCACCGCGGAGTCGGTCAGCAGGGCACCAGGCCACCAGAGGCGATCGCGCAGTTGCGGTTGTGTCACCAACTGGGCAACATTCTCCACGGGGCCAACGGAAAGTGTCTGTTGTTCGCCAGGCAGATAAATAGTCACCGTTCCTTGCGCAAAGGCATGGGGTGTCATTACGTAAAGTACGCTGGCAATGAAATACGACTGTAATTTATTCATGGTGCGGGTTTAAGAAACGTCATTTCTACGGGAATAACCCCTGCGCCTAACATTTGCCGACTTTGACGAACCTGGCCAGTAGCCGAATCGACCCAGAATGTGTTTTGCCACTGTTTTTCTGGCAGCGTGGAAGTCACCTCTTCCTGCCAGACATTACACAGCACATCGCGACCCGCAATATGCAGCGTCTCTAATCCAGCAAAGGAAAAAGTGGAACTCAGGGTCGCAGAGCGAAAATGGTTGTCTTCACTCCAGAGAATATCGCGCGTCCAGCGGCTGCCGTCTTTTATTGCCAGCGCGTTACGCAGAGGGTCCTGCCCGGAATTTGTCACTTCCAGCAGATTATTATTAAGTTTGACGGTCTTTAAAAGACGTCCATTGTGGGTAACCAGCATGGCGTTATCCTGGGATAACCATTTGCTTTGTTCTTGTTCTATATATCCCAGTACCACAAAGATTCGTTGCCCTTCATTAAGGCGTAAATACATCGTGGAATAAGGCAACGCCTGGATCTGCTGATCCGCTACGGTGATATCCTGATTATCGAAAAGGCTGGCGCGAAATGTATCGACCATACTTTGCTGGCTGTGCGTACATCCCGCAAGAAATAGTGCGAAAATCGATAAAATAAGAGGGCGCACCTTTAATCCTTGAAAGGTTAATTAAAAAAATGCAAATCTCTAAAGCCCGGTACGAATATCGCAACCGGGTATTATTTAACTTTAATTTCGACGCGTTTAAGCAGAATTAGCGCGTAGTGGACGTGGTGGTTGAGGTGTTATGAGAACCGCCATCGCCACTGTCATTTGCTGCAACTACTGCCAACGTCGCCACACCAACAGCCGTTGCCACACCGACAACTGTCGCCGTGCCGACAGCGCCAGCAGCCACGCCACCAGTGGTAGCAGCCGTCGTGGTTGCACCGGTAGTGGTCGTTGTGGTGCCAGTAGTACCCGTCGTTGCCTCGGTCCCGTTTGCTGCTTCAGGGGCAGCAAACGCAGCTGGCGTCGTCAACATGAAGGCCATAAGGATTGCAGAAAGCTTGTGTTTCATAACTTTTCCTTTATTCATCGCATGGACAATACGTACGCTTGAGATCAGGATTGTCTACTTTGAGTATAACATCCTTGTGAAATCTCCCTTTCCTCATACCACTTGCACTATATACAGCGGGTGAGAAAGGCGCGCAGAGGGAAATATAAGATTGTTAACTATTCCCCTCTGGAAATACGACTTGTGAGCATAAGATAAATCTTAGCAAAATACAAATTAAAGATAAGAAAATTGTTAAGAAAGCTATTAACTATTGTTGGCAATATAGTTTCAAGTGGTACTATAACTCGCTGTTAAGTGGCATTTATAACTATTAGTTGTAGAGATATTCGGTCAAATGGATTAGTTTTCCGGTGAAAAAGTAACTTGTGTTATAATACATGGTGTTGACTATTGAACTATGCCAATAAAACCAGTCAGCTTTAAACAAGCAGCGTCATATTAAGAGAGATAAACATTTGCCGCTGTTGGTCCTCGCAGGCCATTTACGCGGCAAAATTCCACGCGTAATCCTGGTATAAGCACTTCTGCGTCGCGGGGAGTGAATGCGGAAATATGGACCTGAACTTCTTTACGACCGTCGGAGGGGATAATGAATCCTTTGCCGCTTTTGCGATCAAAGGTTTTGACAATTCCTGTCATTTTACGGGACAAACAAATTCCTTACTGAAAATACTGCGCTGCACTATACGGGGTTAATAAAATAAAGCCAGCGATATTTAAGACCGCCGGACGGCTAAAATAAAATTTGCTTAATCTCAATTATCATGCGTTAATAGCTGCGTCGGTTGGAAAGACAGACAGCATACAAAGTAGTTTACTAAAGCAGTTCTCATTATCAGGCATTATCCCCTTCTTTTGAGTCTCTCTCCTGAACACTAAGTAGTTTCTGTATTAAAGCCCTGTTTGCCGAAAGGCCCAAAATGAAGGAAGTAAAATATGTCTAATAAAATGACTGGTTTAGTAAAATGGTTTAACGCAGATAAAGGTTTTGGCTTTATCACTCCTGATGATGGCAGCAAAGACGTTTTCGTCCATTTCACCGCCATCCAGAGCAATGAATTCCGCACGCTGAACGAAAATCAGAAAGTTGAATTTTCTATTGAGCAGGGGCAACGTGGCCCCGCGGCAGCGAACGTTGTTACGCTCTAAGGTTGCCGTTATTACTCAACATCTCCATTTCCGCTGTCCATGTTGTCATGGTTCACAGTACCGCACATCGGCATTCGATGTGACGGAGCGAAACCCTTTGGGCGCTAAGTGTATTTTTTGTAAATCGACGATGATCACCTTTGATAACGTCGCGCTGCAAATACGCACTGACCATGCGCCGCTGGATTTCACAAAATAATATCAGGCTCCCTCGTGGAGCCTTTTTTATATCTGCCTTATTTTTCTTCAACGCTGTATGTATAGTAAGCGATAACCTGTTGATTATTGAATCTTTCGGGGAGATGGCTTATAACATTTCTTACCTGACCAGGGTACCGGGAACCAACACCTTACTGGCGTGTTGCTGTCTTTTAAGACCAGAAGAGGTTAACAGTGAATATTGAAGAGTTAAAAAAACAAGCCGAAACGGAAATCGCCGACTTTATCGCGCAAAAAATCGCCGAGCTGAACAAGAATACAGGGAAAGAAGTCTCTGAAATTCGCTTCACCGCGCGAGAAAAAATGACCGGGCTTGAAAGTTATGATGTCAAAATCAAAATAATGTGATTTTGTGAACATCACCCCGTGCGAGGTGATGTTCCGCTTGTTGCTAATTTAGTGACCAATCATTGGCGCTTGCGGAATTAAGCGTCGGTACAATTCCTCCGGCACCGGGCTTTGCCATACTCCTGCATACATTGCGTAACCAATCACCGTAAACATAATCCCCAGAACCAGTAGCGTCATTAACCAGCCAGACAACGCAAAGGCTTTTTTATTTGCCGCAGGTTTTTGCAGTGAAAAGGTCAATGTTGAGGCTACCGGACATGACTCTACGCAAGTCATACAGCCGGTACATTCCACTGTTCGTACCTGAATTAATTTATCGACCGGGATCCGTGATGGGCAATTTTTTGCGCATTTGCCACAATCGATACAACTTTCGGCATTGCGACGAATCTTAAACGGCGATAATAGCGAAACCACGCCCATCAGCGCGCCATATGGGCAAAGATAACGACACCAGGCATGGCGAATAAACAGGCTGGTAATCAGCAAAACGTTCACGCTGATTAATGTCGCGGTCCCCATATGACGAAAGAAATCGAGCATTTTTACGTCCATCACCACGCTGTAGGGCGACAACATAAAATAGTGAATCGCCTGAGCGGGCATCAATAACGCGATATAGAGAAAAAAACTCAACAGCAAATACTTCACGCCGCGCAGAGGAATATCCAGCCAGCGGGGAAGGACACATTGCCGACCAAACAGTTTGTTACCGAGATCGCCGATTAATTCAGAAAGCGTACCAACCGGGCATAACCATGAGCAAAAGGCCTTTTTGAGTAATAGACTGATGACGATAAAAGCGACCAATAACAGCATCGCGGCGGCGTGGACGGACGGTAACTGACCTGTTGCAAGGCTATATTTCAGATTCATCAGACCGGCAATCGGTAGCCAGCCTTCGATACCTCCCGGTCTGGCGAGAAATGTCGTACTACCTGCCGTTTCGTAATAGCGCACCCAATACCAGAACGTGATGGCAATATAAATATTCATTGCCAATAGTAAGAATTGCGTCGCTTTACGCCAGGTCGTGGCATTGCGCCAGTCATTCCACGGTAATTTGCCGCCCGTCGTGCCTGGCCGCCGCTGCCAGCGGGTTCTTTTTTTCTCTGCCATGATTTTGCCAGTCCGTTAAGTTGCATACCAAATGCCACTATTCTAGTTATTCTTAACTGGCTGATATTGATTCAAATCGCGTTCAGGTCTTTCTTATTCAACCATGCTTCCAGAGCGGCAACACTGCGTGTAATTTCTTCGTGTGGAAGGGGGGCAGATAATGGCTGCTGCTCCAGTTGTGCGCATAGCTGACTGGCGCTACGCATTCCCAGACTCGAGCAACTGCTTTTTAGCTGATGCGCGGCACGCTTTATTTTCTCGCTGTCCTGGCTGGCGCGGGCAATGTCGATTTCATCGAGAAGCGGCAGGGCATGTTGTTTAAATAATGCCAGCCATTCGTGGATCTTCTCCGTCCCCATTAATTGAGCATCTTCATTGAGTTGCGATACATCAAGTGGTAGATCGTTATTGACTTGCAGGTGGAGATAGTGCGCCAGTAACTGACCGAGCACTTCACGCGGCACCGGTTTAGGGATAATCCCGCGAAATAGTGAACTGGTACGCTGGCGCAGCGTTTCGTCAATGACATGAGCGCTAAAGCCAATCAAAACCAGCGACGGATATTGCTGTGCCAGTTGCCGGGCAAGGGTAATGCCGTCGATATCCGGCAGATCAAAATCCACCAGTGCGGCAGCAAACGGTTCGCTATTTTGCAGTGTCTCTAAAGCCTGCGCGGCATTGCCAATAGCAACAACCTGCGCACCACTGGTGTTCAGCATCTCAACGGTAATTCGCTGGGTTAGCGGGTTATCTTCAATTAACAGCAAACGTAAACCGTCCAGACGCACCGCCTGATTGGCTGTTTTTGGCGCGGGTGCTGTGGCAACACGTAACGGCAAGCGTAAACAAAAACAGCTTCCAACCTCCAGCGTGCTGGTGGCGCTCAGTTCGCCGCCCATCGCCTGGGCCAGACGGCTACTGATAGTCAGCCCCAGCCCGGTGCCGCCGCGTTTGCCACTTACCTGAATAAATGGCTGGAAGATTTCTGCCAGTTTCGCGGGATCAATACCGCAGCCGCTGTCTTCCACTTCGACCAGCCATTGCTCACCATCAGTACGGCTACGTAAAACGATCTGCCCTTCGTCAGTAAAACGCAGGGCGTTGCTCAACAGGTTGGTAATGACCTGACGAATACGCCGCGGATCGCCCATTAACGCGCTCGGTACATCATCGGCAATTGCCGTTGCCAGGCGAATCGGGCGACCTTTCACCCGTCCGCTCATTAATTGCAGGGTACTTTCCAGCAGCGGGCGCGGTTCAAAGGGCTCATCGCTGACCGAAACATTCTTGCCACCTGCTTCGATAGCCGAATAATCGAGAATATCGTTGAGGATGGTCAGCAACGATTCACCAGAGTCAGTAATTGCCCGCAAATCATCACGCTGGGCGTTAAGTGTGGGGTTATCTGCCAGTAGCTGTGCGGTGCCGAGAATACCGTACAGCGGTGTGCGGATCTCATGGCTCATCGCCGCCAGAAACGCCGATTTTGCCTGGCTGGCTTTTTCTGCTTCCGCCCGTGCCTGTCGGTGTTCTATCACCAGTTCCTGCAATTCAGCTGTACGTGCTTTGACCTGCGCCGCCAGCTGTTCGCGGTGGCGATTCAGTGCATGAACACT
The DNA here is from genome assembly GCF_046487665.1 of Escherichia sp. WS1152. Lineage (NCBI taxonomy): Bacteria > Pseudomonadati > Pseudomonadota > Gammaproteobacteria > Enterobacterales > Enterobacteriaceae > Escherichia > Escherichia sp. WS1152. The sequence continues at coordinate 338,621 of NZ_JBJQJA010000001.1, forward strand.
GCTGCGAAACGCATCCATCAGCCGCCCGATGGTATCCAGCTCCCGTACGCCAGCGGTTTCCGGAAAAGGGGAGTCAATATCACCGTCCAGCAGCCGTTGCAGCGCCTGCGTTTGTTCGGCAAGTGGACGCGTGACTGAGCGATAAACCACGCGCCAGAGGATCAGAATCAGTGCGCAAAGTGAAACCATCCCCAGCAATAACAGGCTGTATTGCCCGCGTGCACTGGCTTTTTCCAGATGCGCCAGTCCATGCTGATTGCGCAGCTCAATGGTGTCGACCAGCTGACTGACTTCGCTACTAAACTGCGCGAACTGGGCGATATTATTTTGGGCGAGAGTTTGCAGGTGATTGCTGATTTCACTGTCCTGCTGGAACAGCGCCAACAGATCGCTATATTGGCTAACGGTAGTTAACGTTGTTGCGACCTGCGCACGAACTCCCGGATCTTCAATGCGTATTTGCCGACGTTGCAGAATTTTCACCGCATTATTGAGCTGCCTTTCCAGCGTTGGCGCATTTTTCTGGATCTGTTCCAGCCCCAGATTCATCACCATTTGCTGCACCCGCAGGGCGCTAAGGCGCAGTTCATTCATCTGGTTAACATACTCAAGATCGATATCAATCAGCCGGTCGAGTGCACTTTCAGCAGCCTGACGCTGATCTTGTTCGATCAAATCGTAAATCCCGGCCTGGGTCGCTCCAGCGGAAGTTGTCGCATTATTCGCCTGACCTTGCGCCAGGCGTGCGATCTCATCGGCGGCAGCGACTATCTGCTGACTGAGTCGCTGTTGTTGCTGGCGCAGTTGCAAACGCTGCCCCACCAGTTCCCCTTGCTGACGTAACGAACGGGAGATCTCCTGCTCCTGTTGTTCAATAGCGGTGGTATCAAAACCTTGTTCCCGTAACGCTTGCAGCAACGCATTAATCTTCAGGCTTTGTGCGGTGAGCATTCGCCCCTGCGCCTGCCACATCTTTTCGTTATCGGCACTGGTCAGGTTCTGCGCGGCGAAAAGTTCCCAGGCGCTGGCTTCGCTCAACTGGCGCGCCATATTCATGGTAGGAATCAATGCCTGAGTATTGTCTTTTTCCACCTGGCTGATAAAGCGCAGGTTGTACCATCCCACCAGGGTACTGGTCAGGGTTAACAGTGCCATCAGGGCAAAGCCCATCCAGAGTCTTCGGGTCAGGGTTAAATTCACGGTCGGTGCACTTAAGGTGAAAAATGTTGAGTCGCAAAGCGGAATGCATCTAGCATAAAGCCTTATTATTGATGAGGCTATCATGCGCGTACTGCTATTTTTACTTCTTTCCCTTTTCATGTTGCCGGCATTTTCGGCTGATAACCTGTTGCGCTGGCATGATGCGCAGCATTTCACGGTGCAAGCCTCTATGCCGCTTAAAGCCAAACGCGCCTGGAAACTGTGCGCGCTTTATCCCAGCCTGAAAGATTCATACTGGTTATCGTTGAACTATGGTATGCAGGAGGCTGCTCGCCGCTACGGTGTGGATTTAAAAGTGCTGGAGGCAGGCGGCTACAGCCAGTTGGCTACCCAGCAAGCACAAATCGACCAGTGTAAACAGTGGGGCGCAGAGGCCATTTTGCTCGGTAGTAGCACGAAGTCATTTCCCGATCTGCAAAAGCAGGTAGCAAGTCTGCCGGTGATCGAACTGGTAAATGCTATTGATGCTCCCCAGGTGAAAAGCCGCGTTGGTGTACCCTGGTTTCAGATGGGCTATCAACCTGGGCGATATCTGGTGCAATGGGCGCACGGTAAACCACTGAACGTGCTGTTGATGCCCGGACCCGATAACGCCGGGGGCAGTAAGGAGATGGTCGAGGGTTTTCGCGCAGCCATTGCCGGAAGCCCGGTGCGTATTGTTGATATTGCGCTTGGTGATAACGATATTGAAATCCAGCGTAACCTGTTGCAGGAGATGCTGGAACGCCATCCAGAAATCGACGTCGTTGCCGGAACGGCCATTGCGGCAGAGGCGGCAATGGGGGAAGGGCGTAACCTGAAAACGCCGCTTACCGTGGTGTCGTTTTATCTTTCACATCAGGTGTATCGCGGGCTGAAGCGGGGAAGAGTGATTATGGCTGCCAGCGATCAAATGGTCTGGCAGGGGGAACTGGCAGTTGAGCAGGCCATCAGGCAATTACAGGGGCAATCGGTGTCTGATAATGTCAGCCCACCGATTTTAGTTCTGACGCCGAAAAATGCCGACCGAGAACATATCCGCCGCTCGCTGTCACCGGGGGGATTTCGTCCGGTCTATTTTTATCAGCACACATCAGCGGCTAAGAAATAACCTTCGCCATGTTGCGTCACCAGTAAATCCGCGCTGAGTTTATGGCGTAAACGACGAATTAACACATCGACGGTGCGCAGGTCAGGGTTTTCCACCCGACGCGCAGAAAGCATACGCAGCAGACGTTCACGGCTGAGAATTTCTCCCGGATTGGTCACAAATGCCACCAACATTTCATACTCTGCGCGGGTCAGTTTAATCGGCTCGCCATCCCGCTCCAGCGTATGGCGCGACACATTCAGGCAATAACCCGCAAAGCGATAGCAGTTGTCCTGAGTGTACGGTTGAGCTTGTCGCGCGAGGTCGATTCGCCAGAGCAGATTTTTTACCCGTACTACCAGTTCGCGCAGTTCCAGCGGTTTGGTGACGTAATCGTCTGCGCCCATTTCCAGCCCAACAATACGGTCAATCCGATCGCTGCGTCCGGTAACCAGAATAATCCCCACCGTTGAGCGTTCTCGCAGGGCGCGGGTTAACATCAGGCCATTTTCATCGGGCAAGTTGATATCCAGCAGAATTAAATCCACCGGCTGATTCTGCATAATTTCCCGTAGCCCGGCACCGCTCGCCGTAACGGAAACGGTATACCCCTCCTGAGTGAAGTAGGATTGTAATCGCGCCTGGGTAACCGGCTCATCTTCAACAATAACAATGTGATGTGGCATCAGAGGGTTTTACTCATTCTGTTCATATCTGTTCATATTCTGCCGTAAGCCATTCATCCTGACCAGTGCCGCTGTTCATATTTGCTCATTAAGATCGCTTCACTAAACCATAATTTTACAGGGGCTATTATGCGGAAATTCTGGAACGCGCTACGCCGACCCAGTGCTCGTTGGTCGGTACTGGCGCTGGTCGCTATTGGGATTGTGATTGGCATTGCGCTGATTGTATTGCCACACGTTGGGATCAAAGTCACCAGCACAACCGAATTTTGTGTCAGTTGCCACAGTATGCAACCGGTGTATGAAGAATATAAACAGTCGGTGCATTTCCAGAACGCCTCCGGCGTGCGAGCTGAATGCCATGACTGTCATATCCCGCCGGATATTCCAGGCATGGTGAAGCGTAAACTGGAAGCGAGCAACGATATCTACCAGACCTTTATTGCCCACTCCATTGATACACCTGAGAAATTCGAAGCCAAACGCGCGGAACTTGCCGAGCGTGAATGGGCGCGAATGAAAGAAAACAACTCGGCAACCTGCCGCTCCTGCCATAACTACGACGCGATGGATCATGCGAAGCAGCATCCTGAAGCGGCACGTCAGATGAAGGTGGCAGCGAAAGATAATCAATCCTGCATCGACTGTCATAAAGGTATTGCCCACCAGTTACCGGATATGAGTAGCGGCTTCCGTAAGCAGTTCGATGAGCTGCGCGCCAGTGCTAATGACAGTGGTGACACGCTGTACTCTATTGATATTAAGCCAATTTATGCGGCGAAAGGCGATAAAGAAGCGTCTGGTTCACTGCTGCCTGCTTCGGAAGTGAAAGTCCTTAAACGTGACGGCGACTGGCTGCAAATTGAAATTACCGGCTGGACAGAAAGCGCCGGACGTCAGCGTGTACTCACCCAATTCCCAGGTAAGCGCATCTTTGTTGCCTCGATTCGTGGTGATGTGCAGCAGCAGGTGAAAACGCTGGAGAAAACCACCGTAGCCGACACCAATACCGAGTGGAGCAAGTTGCAAGCCACCGCGTGGATGAAGAAAGGTGACATGGTGAACGATATCAAACCGATCTGGGCTTATGCTGATTCGTTGTACAACGGCACCTGTAACCAGTGCCACGGCGCACCGGAAATCTCCCACTTTGACGCTAACGGTTGGATCGGCACGCTCAACGGCATGATTGGCTTTACCAGCCTCGATAAACGTGAAGAACGCACCTTGTTGAAATATCTGCAAATGAATGCGTCTGACACCGCAGGTAAGGCTCACGGCGATAAGAAGGAAGAAAAATAATGAACAATAACGATCTCTTTCAGGCATCACGTCGGCGTTTTCTGGCACAACTCGGCGGCTTAACCGTCGCCGGGATGCTGGGGCCGTCATTGTTAACGCCGCGCCGTGCGACTGCGGCGCAAGCGGCGACTGAGGCTGTCATCTCGAAAGAGGGTATTCTTACCGGGTCGCACTGGGGGGCTATCCGCGCGACGGTGAAGGATGGTCGCTTTGTGGCGGCAAAACCGTTCGAACTGGATAAATATCCGTCGAAAATGATCGCCGGATTGCCGGACCACGTACACAACGCGGCGCGTATTCGTTATCCGATGGTACGCGTGGACTGGCTGCGTAAGCGCCATCTGAGCGACACCTCCCAGCGCGGTGATAACCGTTTTGTGCGTGTGAGCTGGGATGAAGCCCTCGACATGTTCTATGAAGAACTGGAACGCGTACAGAAAACTCACGGGCCGAGTGCCTTGCTGACCGCCAGTGGTTGGCAATCGACGGGGATGTTCCATAACGCTTCGGGGATGCTGGCGAAAGCTATTGCCTTGCATGGTAATAGCGTTGGTACGGGCGGAGATTACTCTACTGGTGCTGCGCAGGTGATCCTGCCGCGCGTAGTCGGTTCGATGGAAGTGTATGAACAGCAAACCTCCTGGCCGCTGGTATTGAAGAATAGCAAAACCATTGTGCTGTGGGGCTCCGATTTGCTGAAAAACCAGCAAGCGAACTGGTGGTGCCCGGATCACGATGTTTATGAATATTACGCGCAGTTGAAAGCGAAAGTCGCCGCCGGTGAAATTGAGGTCATTAGCATCGATCCGGTTGTTACATCCACCCATGAGTATCTGGGGCGCGAGCATGTGAAGCACATTGCGGTTAACCCGCAAACTGACGTGCCGCTGCAACTGGCGCTGGCGCATACGCTGTACAGTGAAAACCTGTACGACAAAAACTTCCTCGCTAACTACTGTGTGGGTTTTGAGCAGTTCCTGCCGTATCTGCTGGGTGAGAAAGACGGTCAGCCGAAAGATGCCGCATGGGCTGAAAAACTGACCGGCATTGATGCCGAAACCATTCGTGGACTGGCGCGGCAGATGGCGGCGAACAGAACGCAGATTATTGCTGGCTGGTGCGTACAGCGTATGCAGCACGGTGAACAGTGGGCGTGGATGATTGTGGTTCTGGCGGCGATGCTGGGGCAAATTGGCCTGCCAGGTGGTGGCTTTGGTTTTGGCTGGCACTATAACGGCGCAGGCACGCCGGGGCGTAAAGGCGTTATTCTGAGTGGTTTCTCCGGCTCTACGTCGATTCCGCCTGTTCACGACAACAGTGATTACAAAGGCTACAGCAGCACCATTCCGATTGCCCGTTTTATCGATGCGATCCTCGAACCGGGGAAAGTGATCAACTGGAACGGTAAATCGGTAAAACTGCCGCCGCTGAAAATGTGTATTTTTGCCGGAACTAACCCATTCCATCGCCATCAGCAGATCAACCGCATTATTGAAGGCTGGCGCAAGCTGGAAACGGTTATCGCCATAGATAACCAGTGGACCTCAACCTGCCGCTTTGCCGATATCGTGCTGCCTGCGACCACGCAGTTTGAGCGTAACGATCTCGACCAGTACGGCAACCACTCCAACCGTGGCATTATCGCCATGAAACAGGTCGTGCCGCCGCAGTTCGAGGCGCGCAACGACTTTGATATTTTCCGTGAGCTGTGCCGCCGCTTTAATCGCGAAGAAGCCTTTACCGAAGGGCTGGACGAAATGGGCTGGCTGAAACGCATCTGGCAGGAAGGTGTTCAGCAAGGCAAAGGACGCGGCGTTCATTTGCCAGCGTTTGATGACTTCTGGAATAACAAAGAGTACGTCGAGTTTGACCATCCGCAGATGTTTGTTCGCCACCAGGCATTCCGCGAAGATCCGGATCTCGAACCGCTGGGCACGCCGAGTGGCCTGATTGAGATCTATTCGAAAACCATCGCCGATATGAACTACGACGATTGTCAGGGGCATCCGATGTGGTTTGAGAAAATCGAACGCTCCCACGGTGGGCCTGGCTCGCAGACGTATCCGTTGCATCTGCAATCTGTGCATCCGGATTTCCGACTTCACTCGCAGTTATGTGAGTCGGAAACTCTGCGTCAGCAATATACGGTAGCGGGTAAAGAGCCAGTGTTCATTAACCCGCAGGATGCCAGCGCGCGCGGTATTCGTCACGGTGATGTGGTACGTGTCTTTAACGCCCGTGGTCAGGTGTTGGCAGGGGCAGTCGTTTCTGACCGCTATGCACCCGGCGTGGCGCGAATTCATGAAGGGGCATGGTACGATCCAGATAAAGGCGGCGAGCCTGGTGCGCTGTGCAAATACGGTAACCCCAACGTGTTGACCATCGACATCGGTACTTCGCAGCTGGCGCAGGCGACCAGTGCGCACACTACGCTGGTGGAAATTGAGAAGTACAACGGAACAGTGGATCAGGTGACGGCGTTTAACGGCCCCGTGGAGATGGTGGCGCAGTGCGAATATGTTCCCGCGTCGCAGGTGAAATCATGACCACGCTGACAGCACAACAGATAGCCTGTGTTTACGCCTGGCTGGCGCAGTTGTTCTCCCGTGAACTGGACGATGAACAACTGACGCAAATCGCCAGTGCGCAGATGGCTGAATGGTTTTCGTTGCTGAAAAGCGAACCGCCGCTCACTGCGGCGGTGGATGAGCTGGAAAACCGTGTTGCCACTCTGACAGTACGTGACGATGCCCGTCTGGAACTGGCCGCTGACTTTTGCGGCCTGTTTCTGATGACTGACAAACAAGCGGCGCTGCCGTATGCATCGGCCTACAAACAGGACGAGCAAGAGATTAAACGCTTGTTAGTTGAGGCAGGGATGGAAACCAGCGGCAATTTCAACGAACCAGCAGATCATCTGGCGATCTATCTCGAGTTGTTGAGTCATCTGCATTTTTCGCTGGGAGAGGGGACGGTTCCTGCGCGAAGAATTGACAGTTTGCGGCAAAAAACGCTAACGGCGCTGTGGCAATGGTTACCAGAGTTTGCTTCGCGTTGTCGTCAGTATGACAGCTTTGGTTTTTACGCGGCACTAAGCCAGTTATTGCTGGTGTTAGTTGAGGGCGACCACCAAAACAGATAACGTCGTTTGTTGGCCTGATAAGACGCGTTTAGCGTCGCATCAGGCATTAGGGCACCGCCGCCGGATGCGGCGTGAACGCCTTATCCGGCCCACAGGAAAAGTACTCTTTGCAGGCAGGCTAAGATGCGTCATCACATCCGGCAAACACACATCACGGATGAGCTACAAACCGGGAAAGCCGCTGGCGCAGCAGGCGGTTTTCCTGCTTCAGGTGCGCAATATCATCCATTAACGTCAGCGCCACCGCGATCCCCGGCCAGTCCAGAGCCAGTTCATGACGTAGACGTACCGCGCGTTGCACCACAATGGCGGCATGGTCGTCAAATACCCAGGTTGTTTCCTGGATCTCACGCGGTTCAACCACCCCCAAACCGACAATTTCATTCAATTCCTCTTCAGAGATGCCGGTATGCAGGCAAAATTCGGTAATAGTAAAAGTCACCGTAACATTAGCCATTATGCTTTCCCCCAATCTTTACGTGGATCAAAAGACGACTGGGCGTCTGCCAGTTGCTGCCACAGCGCGGCAGTGTTTTCATCCGGTTTCGGCGGCATCACGATTTTCAGTACCGCATACAGATCGCCGGTCTGTTTTTTGCTCACCAGACCTTTGCCTTTAACGCGCAATCGTTGCCCGGCCTGGCTGCCAGGCGGGATAGTCAGCAAAATGCTTTCTTTCAGTGTTGGAACGGTGACTTTAGCACCCAGCGCCGCTTCCCACGGGCTAACCGGCACCACAATTTCCAGATCCTGGCCGACAATATCAAACAGCGGATGTGGCGCAATATGAATCACCAGCCACAGGTCGCCATTTGGACCGCCGTTTTCGCCCGGCGTCCCCTGGCCTTTCAGGCGGATACGTTGACCATTGCCGACGCCTGCCGGGATCTTCACATTCAGCGTTTTCGGGATTTCCTGTTCGATCATGCCAAAGGCGTTATAAACCGGCAGGTTATAGCTGATGGTACGCTTATGCTCAGTAAGCGTTTCTTCGAGGAATACCGCCACTTCGATTTCAATATCGTGGCCGCGTGTGGCGGGGCGTTGACGGCTCTGGCGGGCATGCTGACCGAAAATTGACGAGAAGATATCATCAAAATCTTCGGCGTTAAAACTCTGACCGTCGCCATGGTGGAACTGACGGTTAAATTGCGGATCGTTGCGATGTTGCCACATCTGATCATACTCAGCGCGACGTTGTTCATCACTTAACACTTCCCAGGCTTCAGCGACCTCTTTGAAGCGGGCTTCGGCATCCGGTTCTTTGCTGACATCAGGATGGTATTTACGGGCCAGTCGACGATAGGCGGTCTTGATTGTCTTGAGATCGTCCGTCGGTTTCACGCCCATGATGGCGTAATAATCCTTTAATTCCATAGCGTTATCTCGCGTAAATCAACACAAATTGAAGGAACCCCTGTAAGGTAACTCCTATAAGTGTAGGGTAATCCTCAAAATTTCATATGCCAACACAGAATATGTTATTGAAATCATCGCGGAGAGGATGTCGCCATCAAGATGGGTTGCTGAACATATTTTAAACAGGTGAAAAAGGGTGAGCGATTTTTGATAGTTGAACCAGGCACTTTAAGTTTAACTAGGGCGTCATTATTTATTAAATTTTATAGGCGCTATATATGGGTAATATACATGGAATTAGTTGCACTGCAAATAATTATTTGAAGCAAGCCTGGAACGATATAAAAAATGAGTACGAAAAAAATAAAACATATTCAATCACGCTTTTTGAAAACACACTGGTGTGTTTTATGCGGTTGTATAAAGAAATCAGACGTCAACAAGCTGAAGACTACATTCCATGCCTGGAATGCGATTCACTAGAAAAAGAATTTGAGGAAATACAGAATGATAATGATTTATCATTATTTATGAAAACATTGCGTACTAATGATAAACAAATTTATTCAGGGGTTTCAGGAGGTATTACATATACTATACAATATGTTGAAGATGTTGATATTGTTAGAGTATCCTTGCCGGGTAGAGGTTCAGAGTCTATCACAGATTTTAAAGGTTATTATTGGTATGGCTTTATGGAATATATTGAAAACATTAATGCGTGTGATGATGTTTATTCTGATTATTGTTTTGATAATGATGAAAATATGAGTATCCAGCCAGAATGGATAAATACGCCGGGAATATCTGATTTAGATTCTGGTATTGATTTGTCTGGTATATCTTTTATTCAGAGTGAAATTAATAAAACTTATGGATTAAAATACGCTCCAGTAGATGGCGATGGCTATTGTCTGTTAAGGGCCATACTGGTTTTAAAACAACATGAGTATTCATGGGCGCTGGGCAGCCATAAGACGCAAAAGCAAGTATACGAAGAGTTTATTAAAATTGTTGATAAACAAACGATCGAGGCTCTTGTTGATACGGCATTCTATAATCTCAGGGAAGATGTTAAGACATTATTTGGCGTTGATCTGCAATCTGACAACAAAATTCAGGGTGTGGGTAGTCCCATGTCATGGAGCTTTCTTTTTTTTAAAAAACAATTCATTGATAGTTGCTTGAATAACGAAAAATGTATCCTGCATTTACCCGAGTTTATATTTAATGATAACAAGAATTTGCTTGCTTTAGATACCGACACGTCGGATAGGATTAAAGCGGTGAAGAATTTTCTTTCTGTTCTTTCAGATAGCATTTGCTCATTATTTATTGTTAATAGTAATGTAGCATCAATCTCCTTAGGGAATGAATCCTTTTCAACAGATGAAGATCTTGAGTATGGTTATTTAATAAACACTGGCAATCATTATGACGTTTACCTCCCTCCTGAACTTTTTGCTCAGGCTTACAAGTTAAACAATAAGGAAATGAATGCGCAACTTGACTATTTAAATCGTTATGCAATTTAATGACAAAGGCATGTGCTATAAACCATTGTTATTAGCCTCACTTCTCTTATTATTGGTACTATTGCCTCTGTATTAGTAACGCCGCTGATATTCTATTTAGCCACAGGTGTAATCATCAGCGGCGTACGCGAGGCAGAGGCTAATCTGGCATAGTTTGCCTGTTTTTAAAGATGTATATAGAAAAACAGGTGTTCAACAAGCCATTTTGCGAACCTGTTCCCGGAAAAAAGTCATATTTCTGTCACACTCTTTAGTGATTGATAACAAAAGAGGTGCCAGGAATGAACAAAACGCTAATCGCCGCAACTGTGGCAGGGATAGTTTTACTCGCTTCAAATGCTCAGGCACAAACCGTACCGGAAGGCTATCAGCTACAGCAAGTGCTCATGATGAGCCGCCATAACTTACGTGCGCCGCTGGCGAACAATGGCAGTGTGCTGGAGCAGTCGACGCCGAATAAATGGCCCGAATGGGACGTCCCCGGTGGGCAACTCACCACCAAAGGTGGCGTGCTCGAAGTGTATATGGGCCATTACATGCGTGAATGGCTGGCAGAGCAGGGAATGGTGAAATCGGGGGAATGCCCGCCGCCGGACACCGTTTATGCCTATGCCAATAGTCTGCAACGTACTGTCGCGACCGCACAGTTCTTTATTACCGGCGCATTCCCGGGGTGTGATATTCCTGTGCATCACCAGGAAAAAATGGGCACCATGGACCCAACCTTTAACCCGGTGATCACCGATGATTCCGCCGCATTCAGTGAACAGGCGGTGGCGGCAATGGAGAAAGAGCTCAGCAAACTCCAGCTTACCGACAGCTACCAGCTACTGGAAAAAATCGTTAACTATAAAGATTCCCCTGCCTGTAAAGAGAAACAACAGTGTTCGCTGGTGGATGGCAAAAATACCTTTAGCGCGAAGTATCAACAAGAACCAGGTGTTTCCGGGCCGCTGAAAGTCGGCAACTCGCTGGTAGATGCGTTTACTTTGCAATACTACGAAGGTTTTCCGATGGATCAGGTGGCCTGGGGAGAAATCAAATCTGACCAGCAATGGAAGGTGTTGTCGAAGCTGAAAAACGGTTACCAGGACAGCCTGTTTACCTCACCGGAAGTGGCGCGCAATGTTGCGAAACCGCTGGTCAGTTATATCGACAAAGCCCTGGTCACCGATCGCACCAGTGCACCAAAAATCACGGTGTTAGTTGGGCATGACTCCAACATTGCCTCTCTGTTAACGGCGCTGGATTTCAAACCGTATCAGTTGCATGACCAGAACGAACGCACGCCGATTGGCGGCAAAATCGTTTTCCAGCGTTGGCATGACAGCAAAGCCAATCGCGATTTGATGAAAATTGAATATGTGTACCAGAGTGCGGAACAGTTACGTAATGCCGATGCGTTAACCCTGCAGGCACCTGCGCAGCGCGTGACGCTGGAATTAAGCGGTTGCCCGATAGACGCTGATGGTTTCTGCCCGATGGATAAGTTTGATAGCGTGTTGAATGAAGCGGTGAAATAACAGAAAACTCCCCCGCGAGAAGCGGGGGAGTCGCTGGTTAAACGTTTTTACGTTCGATGGTCTGTTCGCCCCAAAAAAGCGAATCTTTATCGGTCTTAGCAAAGGCTTTGACTAACACTTCATCACTACCTTCTTCCCAAATCTTTTCCGCCATTTTTTCGTCGTACCCGGCGACTTCGAAAATGGCCTCGGCTATTTCCGGCGACGTATTGCGCAGAGATGCCCATTCACCGACGTGATGAGCTTTCGCTTCTTGAGTTGGCATGCGTATCCTCCTGTTGAAGATTAGCCATTAAGTTTAACTGCCAGACCTGCGACATATTCCCCTTGATAACGAGCAATAGACAGTTCTTCCTGGCTGGGCTGGCGTGAACCGTCACCGCCTGCGATGGTGGTTGCGCCGTACGGCGTACCGCCGCGAACCTGTGAAACGTCAAATAATTCCTGCGCTGCGTAGCCAATGGGGACAATCACCATGCCGTGATGCGCAAGGGTCGTCCAGGTGGATGTGATGGTTTGTTCCTGACCGCCGCCAGTACCGGTGGAACTAAAGACGCTCGCCAGTTTTCCGTATAGTGCGCCGGAAGCCCACAGGCCGCCCGTCTGGTCGAGGAAGGTACGCATTTGACCGGACATGTTGCCAAAGCGGGTAGGTGTACCAAAAATAATGGCGTCGTAATCGGCCAGTTCTTGCGGGGTTGCAACCGGTGCAGTTTGCGTTTTACCGCCTGCTTTTTCAAATAATTGCGGCGGCATGGTTTCCGGTACACGCTTAACGACAACTTCAGCGCCATCCACTTTGCTTGCACCCTCAGCGACTGCGCGTGCCATCGTTTCAATATGTCCGTACATGGAATAATAAAGCACCAGAACTTTAGCCATTTCTAACCACTCCTCGTGTTATCTCTATTCCGTAGCGATTCGCTACCACTTATTTAAAGATAAGACGTCCTTTTCAGAGTGCAAATTTCACAACCACTTATTTGATTTATAACAACTTTCACAAGCACGCAATTTTGTCGCAAAATGACACATTTTTATCTCATCGCGTTTTTTTAATCATAAGAGCGGCTTATGGATAATTATTGGAGATGATATCTATTCTCGCTAAGAAGCTGTTGCAGGATATTACCAAACGCGGGTAGAAACACGTCAGTTCACTAAGCTTAGTCCCACGTAGCGAAAATATGGCAGCCGCCATACGCCGCGTTAATTCTATGCAATATGATGTCTATACCCAGACGGAGGTCAGTAATGGCAAACCATCGAGGCGGTTCCGGCAATTTTGCAGAAGACCGCGAAAGAGCATCAGAAGCAGGTAAAAAAGGTGGACAGCACAGCGGGGGTAATTTCAAGAATGATCCGCAGCGCGCATCTGAAGCAGGTAAAAAAGGTGGCAAGAGCAGTCACGGCAAAAGCGACAACTAGCCGGGCTAATCAATGACGAATGCATTTTTTTCTTAAGCTCGTCAAAAAGTCATCACCGCCGGTAATCCCGGCGGTTTTCTGTTTATGGCTCCTGATGAACAACTTCTGGCGGTGGAACGTCAACCAACCTTCTGCTTAATAACGCATTGAGTAAAATCGCGCCAAAGGTTGCTGTACCGATTCCTCCCAACGTAAAACCGCCCAGCGTGAGAGCAAAATCACCCGCGCCCAGCACTAAGGTTACTGCGACCATAATCAAATTACCGTTCTGGCTTAAATCGACACGGTTTTGTACCCATATCCTTGCGCCTGCGACGGCAATCAGCCCGAACACAACAATTGATGCACCACCAATCACCGCGGCCGGAATGGTATGAATCAGCGCGCCAAATTTCGGTGAAAAGCCCAACAGCATGGCGATGACGGCAGCAGCAACAAACACCAGCGTCGAGTAGACTTTTGTCACGGCCATTACACCGATATTCTCGGCGTAGGTGGTTACGCCACTGCCACCGACAGAACCAGAAAGCATCGTCGCCAGCCCATCACCGACGAATGCCCGTCCCATATACGGATCCATATTGCGTCCGGTCATCCCGGCGACCGCCTTGAGATGGCCTAAGTTTTCCGCCACCAGAATCACCGCCACGGGCGCAATCAGCATCATTGCCTGACCATTAAAACCAGGAGTGGAAAAATGTGGCAAACCGAACCAGGCAGCATGGCTGACGAGAGTAAAATCGACGGCTTTTCCCAGCCCTAAAACGTTGGTCATCACGCCATACAGCAGACAGGCGACAATTAATCCTACGAGAATCAATAACCGCTGGATCATGCCACGGGTAAACACCGCCACCAGCCCAATACACAGCACCGTCATTACCGCCATCCAGCTATCAAAGGCCGAAGCCGATACACTTTTCACTGCGATAGGCGCTAAGTTCAGGCCAATCGCCATCACCACCGCACCCGTCACCACCGGCGGCATTAGCCGTTCAATCCAGCGCGTGCCGATTTTCACCACCACCAGGCCAATGACGGTATAAACCAGCCCACAGGCGATAATCCCGCCCAGCGCAATGCTGATATTCGGGTTAATGCCCTGACCGTTAAAGCCCGTTGCGGCGATCACCACGCCGACAAAAGCCGCGCTGGAGCCGAGATAACTGGGCACGCGCCCGCCGGTAATAAAGAAAAACAGTAACGTGCCGATCCCTGACATTAAAATGGAAAGATTGGGATCCAGCCCCATCAGAATCGGCATTAACACCGTCGCGCCAAACATCGCCACCGCGTGTTGAACGCCCATTATTGCCGTCTGAGCAAACGGCAATCGTTCATCCGGCGCGACCACGCCGCTCTCTGTAGAGGTCGATTTCAACTGCCAGTGAGGAAAACCGAACATTGCCATCAGCTGTCTCCTTAAGGAGGTTAACAAGCAGGGCGCATCAGCGCGTGATAACTGCGATCGAACCACACCAGCCCGTAGGGTGTGGCATGACGATGAATCGCCTCGATGGCGCAAAACAGAATGTCGTGGGTGCCGATGCTCACCACCTGGCTGATACGGCAGTCAAACGAAACCAGCGCCTCTTCCAGTTGCGGGCATCCGGTCACACCCGTCTGCCAGCGGGCGGCGGCAAAGCGGTGTTCCATGGGCGTTTTGCCGCCAAAAAGGTTTGAAAGCGGCTCCTGCCCGGCGCTAAGTGTATTTACACACAGCGTTCGATTTTCATTGAATACCGGCCAGACGGACGCCCCACGATTCAGGCACACCAGTAATGTGGGAGGCGTGTCGGTCACGCTGCAGACGGCGCTGGCGGTGAACCCGGCGCGCCCGGCTGGACCGTCCGTGGTGATGATATTGACCGCCGCACCCATGCAGGACATCGCATCGCGAAAAGTTTGTTGATCGACAATGTTCATAGTTTGCTCCTTACAACAGCCCGCAGGCTTCTTCAAAGGACAGACGTGGCAGGCGCGCAAAAAGTTTGCTGCTATCGCCATAGCCGATATTAATCAGCAGATTGCTCTTCAGCGTGCTGCCTGCAAAAAAAGCGTCGTCTACGTGTTGACGGTCAAAACCCGACATCGGGCCGGTATCCAGCCCCAGCGCACGGCAGGCGATGATAAGATAAGCCGCCTGCATGGAACTGTTGCGAAACGCTGTTTCTTCGGCAAGTTGTGGGCTGGAGGTAAACCAACTGCGGGCATCGCCGTGAGGAAACAGTTGCGGTAACCGTTCATAAAATTCACTGTCCCATGCGACGATAGCGGTGACGGGCGCGGTCAGGGTTTTTTGCAGATTGCCGCTGGAAAGCGCCGGGCGCAGACGTTCTTTTCCCTCTGCAGTGCGGATAAACACGATACGTGCCGGAGAACAGTTAGCTGATGTCGGCCCCCATTTCATCAGGGCATAAATCTCCCGTAACGTCTCATCGCTGACGGGTGTCTCCCGCCAGCCGTTGTGAGTGCGGGCATCGGTGAACAGGGTGCTAAGCGCACCTGGGCTAACGGCTTCGTTCATAGCAATTCCTTACAGGGCAGCTTCACGGTGATGTAACAGGCTGGCAAGCCCGTTGAGTAACAGAGCATTAAACGTTTCGGGATCGGTCACGTTGCAGGCGTGTCCGCCATAGCGCATCACCATTTTCTGGCTATCGGGCAGGGCGGCATGAAGTTCACTGGAACATGCTGATGGCACCAGCAGATCATCACTGGCGCAGATGATTTGCACCGGGCAGCGGATGCGATCCGCATGGTGACTAAAGTCAGCGCGTTTGAGGGCGTTAAGTCGACGCAGTAAATTATTTTTGCCCTGAAAATGTGCCAGTGCCAGCGCGTCTTCTGCCTCCAGGCGAGGTGCGCGGGCCGCCATCCAGTCGGCGGGATAGAGGAACAACGGCTGCGCTTCCACCCATGCCTGCGCGCCGCCGCTATACAGTAATCGTTCGCGAACCTGAAAACAGCGGCGCGTATGGGCGTTTATTCGTAGCCAGCCGTTAACGCTGACCAGCACAGTTACCGACGCGGGATAATCCAGCGCCAGCTGCATTCCCACCAGCGCACCGAGCGCATGGCCGACCACCGCGTAATGCTCAATCCCTGCGGCTACCAGCGCCTGATGCAGTTCCGCTGCCATCTGGGCGATACTGTAATCTTCTGCCAGTGTGTCGGGATTATTGCCGGTGCCGCGCTGGTCGTAACAGACTACCTGATACTCCTGCTCCAGCACCGCCAGTTGCGGTAACCAGTAACTGCCGCTACCGCCAAGACCCGAAATCAACACCACTACGGGTGCATCAGCATAAGGGGGAGGTGAGAGTGAAAGTTTCATCGCGGCCTCACTTGGCGATATGCGCAATTGTGGCGATTTCCACCAGCGCGTCAGGTTTTACCAGTCCGCACTGAATGCAGAATCGCGCCGGTTTATCACCCGGAAAAAACTCGGCGTAGATTTCGTTAATCGCGGCGTAATTTTTCCAGTCGGTAATAAAGATGCTGTTGAAGGTCACATCCGCCATCGTGCCACCCGCCGTCTCGATCACCTTGCGGATGGTTTCCAGAACGTGGCGGGTTTGCGCCTTTGGGTCATCGGCAAACAGCACGTTATTATGTTGATCAAAAGCCAGCGTACCGGAGACATACACCACGCCATCAGCCAGCGTGCCGGGAACGAAGGGGGCCAGCGGTGCGCTGCTGCCAGCGGGAATAATTACGGATTTTGGCATCGTTAAACTCCTTAAGCGATACGAGCAAAGGACGTGGGAGAAAGCGCGTCGCAGAACGTTTCGACGTCGCTGACCCAGCCAAAAAAGGTTTCGATATTGAACAACGCAGCTTTCTGCGCAAATTCCGGCCCCGCCTGGTGAGTTGCGTCTTCCAGCACCACGCCGAAATACTCCAGAAAAAAGCCGTCGCGTAGCGTCGATTCGACGCAGACGTTGGTAGCGATGCCGGTGAAAACCAGATGGCGTATTCCGCGGCTGCGCAAAATGCTGTCCAGCGGCGTATTGAAGAAACCGCTGTAGCGCGGCTTCGGCAGCACAATATCGCCAGGCTGCGGCACCAGTTCATCCACCAGTTGATAATCCCAGGAGCCTTTCGCCAGCAATTTCCCCTGCAGCTGCGGCTGTTTACGCATGGTTTTCAGGGCGTTCGATTTATGAAAATTCGGTGAGCCAGGGCCGCCAGCCTCGACATACTGTTCATCCCAGCCATTTTGAAACCAGATGATCAACATCCCTGCCGCTCGCGCTGCAGTCACGGCGGTTTGAATGTTGGCAATGACCGGGCGAGTGGTTGAGACATCAAACCCGGCGAGATCTAAGTAGCCGCCTGGCGTGGCATAGGCGTTTTGCATATCCACCACGATCAGCGCACTTTGCTGCGGATCGAAGGTAATGGCTTCCGGTCGAGCGGTTAATGTCGTCATCATGCCACCTCCTGAGTCAGCACAGGGAGATGGGCGCGGCACTGCATCAGTGGTTGAATGCGCTCGCCGAAGGTTTCGATTCCCGACAGAAAATCGTCGAAGGTTAACAGCACGCCTTCGGCACCAGGCACGCTTGCGACTTCATCTAACATGCGCGCGACACTGGCGTAAGAACCGACTAACGTCCCCATATTGATGTTTACCGCCGAAGTGGGATCGGCCATCTGACGGACGTTGGTGTCAGTACCGGAGCGGGTATCTTTCTGACTTTGTTCGGTTAGCCAGCTTAACGCCTCTTCATCCGCGCCCGCTTTGTAGTGTTCCCATTTGGCGCGAGCGGCATCGTCGGTTTCATCGGCAATCACCATAAACAATACATAAGAGCCAACGTCGCGCCCGGTTTGCTCTGCGGCCTGTTTCATCCGCGCAGCGGTCGGGGCGAAAGCCGAGGGTGTATTTACGCCTTTGCCGAAACAGAAGTTGAAATCGGCATACTGGGCGGAGAACGCCATGCCAGCGTCGCTTTGCCCGGCGCAGATCACTTTCATGGGTACACTCGGTTGCGGACTGACGCGACAATCATTCATGGTGAAAAAATCGCCTTTAAAATCGCTTTTCCCCGAACCCCACAGGTCGCGCAGCACCTGAACATATTCGGTGAGATAGTCGTAACGACGGGAGAAATAGTCATCGCCAGGCCAGATACCCATCTGCTCATACTCGGGCTTTTGCCAGCCAGTCACGAGGTTGACGCCAAAACGTCCGCCAGAGATTGAGTCGATGGTTGCGGCCATACGGGCGACGATTGCCGGAGGTAACGTTAAGGTGGCGGCAGTGGCGTAAATCTGAATGCGCGAGGTCACGGCCGCCAGCCCCGCCATCAAGGTGAACGACTCAAGGTTGTGATCCCAGAACTCAGTTTTGCCGCCAAAGCCACGCAGTTTGATCATCGACAGGGCGAAATCGAAATGGTAGTGCTCCGCTTTTTGCACGATGGCTTTATTCAGTTCAAAGGTCGGCATGTACTGCGGCGCGTGGGTCGAAATGAGCCAGCCGTTGTTGCCAATAGGTACGAATACGCCAATTTTCATCATCAACCTCTCTTCGTCTCGTAAAGTGAAAGTCAGACGGGGCGCTGCATCCTGCATATCCTTTTCAGCCGCGTATTGGCTTGTTTGCAAAGCGGATGCCAGTTTTTAAAAAGTGAATGTTATTAATGTGTTAACATTGCGTTATCTAAAATATCTGGTAAAAAGTGGACTAAACGGTCAAAACAGTTGCACATAAAACATGCATCCGTGCGCGATGAGAGTGCAGAAGGTCGAGGCCGGGCGGGGGTTTTGCTATCCTGTTGCCAATCTACAAGAGGGGAGAGCGCATGACGCAAGGTGCAGTGAAAACAACGGGTAGACGTTCGCGCGCAGTCAGTGCGAAGAAAAAAGCGATTCTTAGCGCAGCACTGGACACTTTTTCACAATTCGGTTTTCACGGCACAAGGCTGGAGCAGATCGCAGAGTTGGCGGGTGTTTCAAAAACCAATCTGCTGTATTACTTCCCGTCAAAAGAGGCGCTGTATATTGCCGTGCTGCGGCAGATTCTCGATATCTGGCTGGCACCGTTAAAAGCGTTTCGTGAAGATTTCGCCCCGCTGGCGGCGATCAAAGAGTACATCCGTCTGAAGCTGGAAGTCTCACGCGATTATCCGCAGGCTTCGCGCCTGTTCTGTATGGAGATGCTGGCAGGCGCGCCGCTGTTAATGGATGAACTGACGGGCGATTTGAAGGTATTAATTGATGAGAAATCGGCGCTGATTGCCGGTTGGGTCAAAAGCGGCAAACTCGCGCCGATTGATCCGCAGCATTTGATTTTTATGATTTGGGCTTCCACTCAACATTACGCCGATTTCGCCCCTCAGGTGGAGGCGGTGACAGGCGCAACGTTGCGCGATGAGGTATTTTTCAATCAAACGGTTGAAAACGTGCAGCGGATTATTATTGAGGGGATTCGACCACGCTAATGATGCCGGAGGAAGGTGTAACATCCTCCGGCTACCTGTTTAACCGATCGTCATTAAACTGGCGTTACCGCCAGCGGCAGCGGTATTCACACTCAGCGAACGCTCGATATACAGCCGTTCCAGAAGGATATTGCTTTCGCCACGGGCAAAACCCTGCACCGAAACAATTGCGCCATCCCGCGCGGCAACTGCTTCACACAATGCGCGAAGCTGATCCGAATCACCGTGGAAGATCACCGCATCAAACGGTTGAGCGGTAATATTTTCCGCTTTCGCCAGTTGAATACGCTCGCTGACTGCCGATGGCAATGCCTTCACTAACTGACGATGCAGCGCGTCATCTGGCCACAGCACCTGGCTGCCCACCGCCAGCACGGCGGCGAGCTGAGTCAGCGCATCCTGTTCATCATCCGCGATACACAATACGCGCTCACGCGGCAGCAGCGTCCAGGTGTTGCGCTCACCCGTCGGCCCTGGCAGCAATCGTTGTGTTCCTGCCTGCGCCAGCTCGACGTATTGCGTACATAACGCCTGCAATTCTGGACGATTTGCCAGCCATTCCCGCAGTGCATTTAGCGGCTGAGTCAATGCGGCTTTCAACTGCGCATCGACCGGATACTCTGCATCCTGACGCGCGAGCGTCACCGCCAGCGCACTTTCCGGGCGATTCGCCAGCAGACGGTAGAGATAGAGCGGACCGCCTGCCTTCGGCCCGGTGCCGGACAACCCTTCGCCGCCGAATGGTTGCACCCCGACCACTGCGCCCACCATATTACGGTTAACATACAGGTTACCAACATGGGCTGAGCCAGTGACCTGGGCGATGGTTTCATCAATACGCGTATGAACGCCAAGCGTCAGACCATAACCGGAAGCGTTAATCTGCTCGATCAGCTCCGGCAGCTGGTTACGGTTGTAACGCACCACATGCAGCACCGGACCAAAGACCTCTTTTTGCAATTCGGCAAAGTCATCCAGTTCGATCAGCGTCGGGGCGACAAAGGTACCGCTTTGCCATTCACGGGCATCTTCGTTGTTTTCCCGTACCGCCTGGAACACCGGACGGCCTTTGCTACGCATGGTCTGAATATGACGCTCGATATTGGCTTTCGCTTCGCTATCAATCACCGGACCGATATCAGTGGTCAGGCGACCCGGATTACCCATCCGACATTCGGCCATTGCGCCGCGCAGCATTTTCAACGTGTGGTCGGCAATCTCATCTTGCAGGCACAGCACGCGAAGTGCCGAACAACGCTGACCCGCACTGTCGAACGCCGAGGCCAGCACATCTATTACTACTTGTTCGGTTAGTGCTGAAGAATCGACAATCATCGCGTTCATGCCGCCGGTTTCAGCGATGAGCGGAATAGGGCGACCCTGAGCGTCCAGGCGGCTGGCGATATTGCGCTGCAGTAACGTAGCGACTTCGGTTGAACCGGTAAACATCACCCCGCGTACGCGATCATCACCCGTCAGTTGCGCGCCCACGGTTTCACCCCGACCTGGCAGCAATTGCACCACGCCTGGCGGTACACCCGCTTCCAGCAAAATGGCGATCCCTTGCGCGGCAATCAGCGGCGTTTGTTCTGCCGGTTTTGCCAGCACGCTGTTACCTGCCGCCAGTGCGGCAGCGATCTGCCCGGTGAAAATCGCCAGCGGGAAGTTCCACGGGCTGATACATACCACAGGCCCTAATGGACGATGGGTTTCGTTAGCGAAATCATCCCGCACCTGTCCGGCGTAGTAGTGGAGAAAATCGACCGCTTCACGCACTTCGGCAATGGCGTTACTGAAGGTTTTTCCGGCCTCACGCACCAGAATACCAATCAGTTGCTGCATCTGGCTTTCCATCAGCACGGCAGCGCGATGCAAAATCGCCGCGCGTTCAGCCGGAGGCGTGGCAAACCAGATTGGCGCGTTATTAACCGCACTTTCCAGCGCCAGTTCTACTTCACGCGGCGTGGCTTCACGCACATAGCCCACAATATCTTTCGGTTCCGCAGGGTTAATAACGGGCGACATCTCACCAGCCGCTACCGGTTGTTCCAGCATTGGCAAGGCCTGCCATTTTTGCAGTGCACTATTGAGCAGGGCAGAAGAGAGCGAGGCCAGACGGTGTTCGTTAGCGAGATCCAGCCCTGCCGAGTTGTCGCGCCCGTGACCGTAAAGATCGCGCGGCAGGGGAATTTTCGGATGCGGTAATCCAGTTTGCCCTTCCTGTTGCGCCAGTTTTTCTACAGCAGTGACCGGATCGGCGACCAGTTCATCCAATGGCAAAGAGGTGTCGGCAATACGGTTAACAAACGAGGTGTTAGCACCGTTTTCCAGCAGGCGACGCACCAGATACGCCAGCAGCGTTTCATGTGTGCCAACCGGGGCATAAATACGACACGGACGGTTAAGTTTGCCGTCGGCAACTTTTCCGGTGACCTGCTCATACAGTGGCTCGCCCATACCATGCAGGCACTGGAACTCGTACTGACCCGGATAGTAGTTTTGACCTGCCAGTTGATAAATCGCCGCCAGCGTATGGGCGTTGTGCGTCGCGAACTGCGGGTAGATTAGATTCGGCACCGCCAGCAGCTTTTTCGCACAGGCGAGATAAGAAACGTCGGTATACACCTTGCGGGTATAAACCGGATAACCTTCAAGGCCGTCCATCTGCGCACGCTTGATTTCACTATCCCAGTATGCGCCTTTCACCAGGCGAATCATCAGACGGCGACGGCTGCGGGTGGCGAGATCAATCAGGTAATCAATCACCAGTGGGCAGCGTTTTTGATAAGCCTGAATAACAAAACCGATGCCGTTCCAGCCAGCCAGTTCAGGCTCGAAACAGAGTTTTTCCAGCAGATCGAGGGAGATCTCCAGACGATCGGCCTCTTCGGCGTCAATGTTGATACCAATATCGTACTGACGCGCCAGCATAGTGAGTGATTTCAGACGTGGGTAAAGCTCTTCCATTACCCGGTCATACTGGGCGCGGCTGTAACGCGGATGCAGCGCCGACAGCTTGATTGAAATGCCCGGACCTTCATAGATGCCACGACCGTTAGACGCTTTACCAATGGCGTGAATCGCCTGCTGATAGGAAACCATATACGCCTGTGCATCTGCGGCAGTTAGTGCAGCTTCGCCAAGCATATCGTAGGAGTAACGGAAACCTTTCTCTTCCAGCTTGCGGGCATTGGCTAACGCTTCCGCAATGGTTTCGCCAGTGACGAACTGCTCGCCCATCAGGCGCATCGCCATATCCACACCTTTGCGGATCAGCGGTTCACCGCTCTTACCGATAATGCGGTTCAGCGAGCGGGAGAGGCTGGCTTCGTTATGGGTGGAAACCAGTTTGCCAGTAAACAACAGCCCCCAGGTAGCGGCATTAACAAACAGTGACGGGCTACGACCAATGTGTGACTGCCAGTTACCGTTGCTGATTTTGTCGCGAATTAACGCATCACGGGTGGCTTTGTCGGGAATACGCAACAACGCTTCTGCCAGACACATCAGCGCCACGCCTTCCTGCGATGACAGCGAAAACTCCTGCAATAACCCCTGGACCATACCTGCGCGGCCACTGGCATTTTTTTGATTACGCAGTTTATCGGCCAGTTGATACGCCAGTTTGTGTGCCTGTTCAGCAACTGGCTGCGGCAGGCGGGCTTGTTCCAGCAGCATAGAAACCGCTTCGGTTTCCGGGCGGCGATAGGCCGCGGTGATCGCGGCGCGGGAAACCGACTGGGGCAAAATTTGCTCGGCAAAGTCGAGGAATGGCTGGTGTGGTTCCTCTGCCGGAGTCGGTGCTTCATCGCTCTCATTGGCAGCGCCAGAAAGCAGCGCAGGTAGCTCTGGCAGAGTATCGCTGTTTTCCAGTTGTTCGAGATAAGAAAAAATCGCCTGCTTAATTAACCAGTGTGGCGTGCGATCGATACGTGTCGCGGCAGACTTAATACGCTCACGCGTCGCGTCGTCCAGCTTAACCCCCATGGTGGTGGTTCCCATGCCATTACTCCTGTTGTTCTGAAAGGTGCAACTTAACGTTATCGTGAAATATCCATGATGTTGCAACTTTGTGCAACCATGTTAAATGTGACTTGCGTAGCAAGCTTAAAAATGAATGAAATGTTAATAAAAGAAATCGATATGACAGGGATTAAAAAAATAACTCAGACTTTTTCTCTGCGGCAGTTAACATTTTTGAAAGGTGCAACCGCAAAAAATGTGAGAGAGTGCAACCTGATGAAAAATAGTGTCGCTGAGCACTAAAATTTAATGTAAATGGTGTGTTAAATCGATTGTGAATAACTAGCGCTTCCGGCAGGATACGGTCGCCCTGGTAAAACATAAACTCTGTTACCCCGTTCCGGTGGCAGATATAACGGCAAGTTTCGACATTGCCGATAATAATTTTTTGGAGACTTTAGATGGCTATTAGCACACCGATGTTGGTGACATTTTGTGTCTATATCTTTGGCATGATATTGATTGGGTTTATCGCCTGGCGATCAACGAAAAACTTTGACGACTATATTCTGGGCGGACGTAGCCTTGGGCCATTCGTGACGGCATTATCGGCGGGTGCATCGGATATGAGCGGCTGGCTGTTAATGGGGTTGCCGGGCGCGGTTTTTCTTTCCGGGATTTCCGAAAGTTGGATCGCCATTGGCCTGACATTAGGCGCGTGGATTAACTGGAAGCTGGTGGCCGGGCGGTTGCGTGTGCATACCGAATACAACAATAACGCCTTGACATTGCCGGATTATTTCACCGGGCGTTTTGAAGATAAAAGCCGCATTTTGCGCATTATCTCCGCGCTGGTGATTTTGCTGTTCTTCACCATTTATTGCGCTTCGGGCATTGTGGCAGGCGCGCGTCTGTTTGAAAGTACCTTTGGCATGAGCTACGAAACGGCTCTGTGGGCGGGAGCTGCGGCGACGATCCTTTACACCTTTATTGGCGGTTTCCTCGCAGTGAGCTGGACTGATACTGTACAGGCCAGCCTGATGATTTTTGCCCTGATCCTGACGCCGGTTATCGTCATTATCAGTGTTGGTGGCTTTGGTGACTCGCTGGAAGTGATCAAACAAAAGAGCATCGAAAACGTGGATATGCTCAAAGGGCTGAACTTTGTCGCCATTATCTCGCTGATGGGGTGGGGGCTGGGTTACTTCGGGCAACCGCACATCCTGGCGCGTTTTATGGCGGCGGATTCTCACCACAGCATCGTCCATGCGCGTCGTATCAGTATGACCTGGATGATCCTCTGCCTGGCAGGGGCGGTGGCTGTCGGCTTCTTTGGTATCGCTTACTTTAACGAGCACCCGGCGGTAGCAGGTGCGGTAAACCAGAACGCTGAACGCGTGTTTATCGAACTGGCGCAAATTCTGTTTAACCCGTGGATTGCCGGGATTCTGCTGTCGGCAATTCTGGCGGCGGTAATGTCAACCTTAAGTTGCCAGCTGCTGGTGTGCTCCAGTG
This sequence comes from Escherichia sp. WS1152, assembly GCF_046487665.1. NCBI lineage: Bacteria > Pseudomonadati > Pseudomonadota > Gammaproteobacteria > Enterobacterales > Enterobacteriaceae > Escherichia > Escherichia sp. WS1152. The sequence continues at coordinate 363,816 of NZ_JBJQJA010000001.1, forward strand.
CGATTACCGAAGATCTATATAAAGCGTTTCTGCGTAAACATGCCAGCCAGAAAGAACTGGTGTGGGTAGGGCGTGTGATGGTGCTGGTGGTGGCGCTGGTGGCGATTGCGTTGGCAGCGAACCCGGAAAACCGCGTGCTGGGCTTAGTGAGCTACGCGTGGGCAGGCTTTGGCGCGGCGTTTGGTCCGGTGGTGCTGTTCTCGGTGATGTGGTCACGCATGACGCGCAACGGTGCGCTGGCGGGGATGATCATCGGGGCGCTGACGGTTATCGTCTGGAAACAGTTCGGCTGGCTGGGACTGTACGAAATTATTCCGGGCTTTATCTTTGGCAGTATTGGGATTGTAGTGTTTAGTTTGCTGGGTAAAGCGCCGTCAGCGGCGATGCAAAAACGCTTTGCCGAGGCCGATGCGCACTATCATTCGGCTCCGCCGTCACGGTTGCAGGAAGGCTAAGCTGAAGAGTAATTATTTATCTTTTGCTTTTTAACCCGAATGTTCCCTGCCATGCGGTATAAGTTGCCTGGCAGGGAGTGTTCGGGGGCAATTGCTATTTGCCCACCCGGCACAGATGAACAAAATTGCCGCTATCGGTACCTTCAGCTTATGTCCTGCGGCTGGTTGGTTGGGCGAGATAGAATGGATTCGACATATTCCCGCTGTTTTTTAACCACGCCAGTTTTCTCGCACCTTGCTTGGTCACTCCGCTCGATTTCAGGTAGGATCTGGCAGTAGACCACTGGAAGCCGCGTTTTTTACTCCACTTTTCGGCTCCCCCTGCGCTGTTACGCTCCTCCTGGGTCATATTCGCCCATTGTACGATGTCTCCGAAGGTGAACGTGACCCATTTCTGCGGCCCTGTCAGCTTCAACTCACCCAGGGCGGTAAGCCCGTCGTTCTTCAGGTAATTCCTGGCAGTAGTTGGCGCGAGGTTTCTTTCCTTACACCACTTTTCTAAATAACCAACCGGTTTTCGCACATGCTTGTTTAAGGCTGCCCACTGGCGGATATGTTCAAGGGTGAATTTGGCATATTCATGCGGCCTGTTTACCTTTACCTGTCCCGCGTAGTTCAGGCCGTGATCGGTCAGGTAATTTCTGGCATTTTTGATATTAAAATGATTGCGCGTACACCATCCTGAAACTCCCTGTAGAGCGTTTCGCGCCTGCTGGTCCATAGCCGCCCATTTTCGCATGTCGTCTACAGTCAATTTAACATATTGCTGTGGCTCGTCCGCCTCTGGCTGGTCCTCGATGGTCTGCCTGGTGTTGTTTATGTCGTCATTTGCAGCATTTGGTGGGATGTTGCTTGTATTACACGATTGCTGTAATTCCACATCGTTACGCCACGCCAGCGGAGACATATTTCCAAATTCTCGCATGCCATTGTTGGTAAAGTGTGTTTCTTCTCTTCCGTATTGCTGGGCCGGGGAGTAGCGAGCTGCTTCATGCACCCTGTTTTGACTTTCATCCGTGAGTATTGGCCGTACGGACCAGAGATCAAAGGTTCCATATTGACTGCGTGACATCAGGGTTGTGACAATGGAGTGAAACAGCTCAAGAGTAATATTTGTACTGGTGCACACACCGCTCTTGCTGACTGCAATTTTCATGAGATTGCCCGTGTTGTCATGCTCTTGCGTCTTCGTGAAGGTGATGGTGAAACCGGCAACATCGAAGGTGAACGGTTCAGGAAGTTGCAGATCATTTGCACTTACCACCGGTTGGAACTGATGTCGATGTAGTTCGGTTGTCATCGCAACAGCCAGCAAGTGAACCTCTTCAGGAACCAGTGGAGTAACAGCCATGCCCGTGCTGTAGTCCGCATCCCTTTTGATATAATTATTCATCTGCACCAGAAGCGTCAAAGTTTCCAGACAACTACTCGGGAGTTGTTGCGGTGGAATATAGGTTGCTGCGCTCGTATTGAGGTTGGATATTGGTCTCATGTCATGCTCTCCGTATCCTTACAGGGTTAATGATTCGTATTAAGTCGTAGCCATCCGCATGGCTCCGGGCGATTCAGTCGGCGCACCAGGATGTACACTTCGGATGCGTTCTTGATGTAGTAAACAATCCGCTCATTCTGGTGTTAATGGAAACACCCGTAAAAAGCAGGAGGAATGCCAGTTATTGGCGAATTTACAATGCTGCCATCGGGATGAGTTTCATGAATATTATTATTTTTTTTACGCCTTGAACTATCGCGGTAAATAGTAATTTCTTCCTGTGTTTCATAAAGTACGTAGTTACAATCACTCGTGAATCTTGTCGGTAATTCGACGTTAGCCTTCAGCCAGAGAAAAATTAACTCGCAAATTTTTTAATTTATCGTTAGGGGAATGGATAAATTATATTCTCGACCCTAATTACAGGGTTTATCTGAAAGCAGTGGCGTCTCATCTTATTACTTCTCTTTCTGTATTCATGCTAGTGGGTTTGTGATAATGTCATAGTAGAAAAATCGTGAGAAAAAAGCCCTGAACAATTATTAACTTATTGATTTTTGTGTGTTGGTGTTTTTGGTGATTGATTTTCACGATGATCTATTACTTCTGGTTAAGATTTCTATTTTTATTATGTGTGACTTTATTAATGCGCATCCTGCTTCGTTTTATCGTGATTTAGAGTTGTATATAGCTTTAGCCATAAAATGATATCACTGGACATATAATAAGGGGGATTATAATTTCTTGGGTTAATTACGCACTATCAAAAATCGCTCATTCCAGACTTAAATACACGTTTTCTCCTGTTTAGGTTGTGGGCAAAAAATTCGATGAGGAGATGAGGTATAATTTCATTCACAACCTTATCACTATCTATTAATAAGCAAAAAACAACGTTCTTTTGTGAAACGACTAACTGAAAATTCAACCCTTCGGGGCACGCTGCAGCGAGTTTGTCGCCACCAACATTCGTACAAGCTTCATCTGCCGGGCGAAACGTCAGCTAAATACCTTAAAATAATCGCTTTTTTCTCCGGATTTGATCTCCTCATTTTTACATTCCAACATCATTTTATAAACATTCCGCTTGTATTTTTCTTTAGCGTAATGATAATCGCTATCACTGCGATTTACTTTTCTTTGCATAGATTGACTCAGAAAAACGTTTAAGGGTGGGTGGCATGTTTGTTCCATTTCTCATTATGTTGCGCGAAGGGCTTGAAGCCGCGCTGATTGTCAGTTTGATTGCCAGCTATCTTAAGCGTACCCAGCGAGGCCGATGGATTGGTGTGATGTGGATTGGCGTGTTGCTTGCCGCTGCGTTGTGCCTGGGCTTGGGTATCTTCATTAACGAAACCACCGGCGAATTTCCGCAAAAAGAGCAGGAACTGTTTGAAGGTATCGTGGCGGTGATCGCCGTGGTGATCCTTACCTGGATGGTTTTCTGGATGCGCAAAGTGTCGCGCAACGTCAAAGTGCAACTGGAACAGGCAGTCGATAGCGCATTGCAGCGTGGAAATCATCATGGCTGGGCGCTGGTGATGATGGTCTTTTTTGCCGTTGCAAGGGAAGGCCTGGAGTCGGTCTTTTTCCTGCTGGCGGCATTTCAACAAGATGTCGGGATCTGGCCGCCGCTGGGTGCAATGCTCGGTCTTGCTACTGCCGTGGTGCTCGGCTTCCTGCTCTACTGGGGCGGTATTCGCCTCAATCTTGGTGCATTTTTTAAATGGACCAGCCTATTTATTCTCTTCGTCGCCGCAGGACTGGCTGCAGGTGCCATTCGCGCATTTCATGAAGCCGGATTGTGGAACCACTTTCAGGAAATCGCCTTCGATATGAGCGCGGTGCTCTCAACTCACTCGCTGTTCGGCACGCTAATGGAAGGTATTTTTGGTTATCAGGAAGCGCCGAGCGTCAGCGAAGTCGCCGTCTGGTTTATTTATCTCATCCCGGCGCTGGTGGCGTTTGCTCTGCCACCACGTGCAGGGGCGACAGCGTCTCGCTCCGCGTAGCAAATACGACGCAAACTCTTGCTTAGTTACAACATACTTAAAAGGGATAGTCTCGTCATGACCATTAACTTCCGCCGTAACGCATTGCAGTTGAGCGTGGCTGCGCTGTTCTCTTCTGCTTTTATGGCTAACGCCGCTGATATTCCGCAAGTCAAAGTGACCGTGACGGATAAACAGTGCGAACCGATGACCATTACGGTTAACGCCGGGAAAACACAGTTCATTATTCAGAACCATAGCCAGAAGGCGCTGGAGTGGGAGATCCTCAAAGGCGTGATGGTGGTGGAAGAGCGGGAAAATATCGCCCCTGGTTTTAGCCAGAAAATGACGGCGAATTTACAGCCTGGCGAATACGATATGACCTGCGGTCTGCTGACTAACCCGAAAGGGAAGTTGATTGTCAAAGGTGAGGCAACGGCGGATGCGGCGCAAAGTGATGCGCTGTTAAGTCTTGGTGGTGCAATTACTGCATATAAAGCGTATGTCATGGCGGAAACCACACAGCTGGTGACCGACACCAAAGCCTTTACCGACGCGATTAAAGCAGGCGATATCGAAAAAGCGAAAGCACTGTATGCGCCGACGCGCCAGCACTATGAGCGCATTGAACCGATTGCTGAACTGTTCTCCGATCTGGATGGCAGCATTGACGCCCGTGAAGATGATTACGAGCAAAAAGCCGCTGATCCAAAATTCACCGGTTTCCACCGTCTGGAAAAAGCATTGTTTGGCGACAACACCACCAAAGGAATGGATCAGTACGCTGAGCAGCTTTATACCGATGTGGTCGATTTACAAAAACGCATCAGTGAACTGGCTTTCCCACCTTCAAAAGTGGTTGGCGGTGCAGCCGGACTGATTGAGGAAGTGGCGGCCAGCAAAATCAGCGGTGAAGAAGATCGCTACAGCCACACCGATCTGTGGGATTTCCAGGCTAACGTTGAAGGCTCGCAGAAAATTGTCGATCTGCTGCGTCCACAACTGCAAAAAGCCAACCCGGAACTGCTGGCAAAAGTCGATGCCAACTTTAAAAAGGTCGATACCATTCTGGCGAAATACCGTACTAAAGACGGTTTTGAAACCTACGACAAATTGACCGAGGCCGACCGGAACGCGCTGAAAGGGCCGATTACTGCGCTGGCGGAAGATCTGGCGCAACTTCGTGGTGTGCTGGGACTGGATTAAGCGTTATGCAGTATGAAGATGAAAACGGCGTGAATGAACTGTCACGCCGACGTTTACTGAAAGGAATTGGTGCGCTGGCGCTGGCGGGAAGTTGTCCGGTCGCTCATGCACAAAAAACGCAAAGTGCACCGGGCACGCTTTCACCGGATGCACGCAATGAGAAACAGCCGTTTTATGGTGAGCATCAGGCAGGGATCCTGACGCCACAACAGGCCGCAATGATGCTGGTGGCGTTTGATGTGCTTGCCAGCGATAAAGCCGATCTTGAGCGGTTGTTTCGCTTGTTGACTCAGCGTTTTGCTTTTCTGACTCAGGGCGGAGCAGCACCAGAAACGCCAAATCCGCGCCTGCCACCACTCGATTCCGGCATTCTTGGCGGCTACATTGCGCCCGATAATCTCACCATCACGTTATCGGTGGGTCACTCATTGTTTGATGAGCGCTTTGGCCTTGCGCCACAGATGCCAAAAAAGCTGCAGAAGATGACGCGTTTCCCCAACGACTCGCTGGATGCGGCGTTATGTCATGGTGATGTGTTGCTACAGATTTGCGCCAACACCCAGGACACGGTGATCCATGCACTGCGCGATATCATCAAACACACGCCGGATTTGCTCAGTGTGCGCTGGAAGCGGGAAGGGTTTATTTCCGATCACGCGGCGCGTAGTAAAGGCAAAGAGACGCCGATTAATTTGCTGGGTTTCAAAGACGGCACTGCCAATCCCGATAGCCAGAATGATAAGTTGATGCAAAAAGTGGTGTGGGTAACGGCAGATCAGCAGGAGCCTGCGTGGACAATCGGTGGCAGCTATCAGGCAGTACGCTTGATTCAGTTTCGAGTGGAATTTTGGGACAGAACGCCGCTGAAAGAACAGCAGACGATTTTTGGCCGTGATAAGCAAACCGGTGCGCCGCTGGGAATGCAGCATGAGCATGATGTGCCTGATTACGCCAGCGACCCGGAAGGGAAGGTGATCGCGCTGGACAGCCATATCCGGCTGGCGAATCCCCGCACGGCGGAGAGTGAGTCCAGCCTGATGCTGCGTCGTGGCTACAGTTATTCACTGGGCGTCACCAACTCCGGACAACTGGATATGGGGTTGCTGTTTGTCTGCTACCAGCACGATCTGGTAAAAGGCTTCCTGACAGTACAAAAAAGGCTCAATGGCGAAGCGCTGGAGGAATACGTTAAACCTATCGGCGGCGGTTATTTTTTTGCGCTGCCGGGAGTGAAGGACGCGAACGATTATCTCGGAAGCGCATTATTGCGGGTTTAATGTTTTTAGGCGGATAAGGCATTTGTGCGCAGATGCCTGATGCGGCGCTTGCGATGCTTATCATGCCCACAATCGGTGCGGGTTTGGTAGGCTGGATCAGGCGTTCACGCCGCATCCGGCGATCGTGCACTGATGCCTGATGTGAATCCTGCTGAAAGCACACAGCTTTTTTCATCACTGTCATCACTCTGTCATCTTTCCAGTAGAAACTAATGTCACTAAAATGGTGTTTTATAGTTAAATATAAGTGAATATATTGTTGCAATGAATGCGAGATCTGTTGTACTTATTAAGTAGCAGCGGAAGTTCCCGGCAGTGATAGTCAGTCACTATGGAGATCGCGGATGGTAACGTCCTGTACTGGACATGTTTTAGATAATCAACGCGCCACCACTCGCGGAGTTTTCTCCTCCGGTAGTCATCTCGTCACTTTGCATTTTCAACCTCATCCTTTCTTTTCATGTGTTACCGACGCCGTAAACGGTGCGCGTAGCCGTTTTTCGGCATTTTATCCAAAAGCAAACTATGGCTTACAAGGAAGCCAACCCTCTGATGTTCGTGCGCATAATCGCGCTGCCAACGGCGCGTGTGATGAATACAAACAACTCAAGGTGCTCTCCATGGGAAGACAAAAAGCAGTGATCAAAGCTCGTCGCGAGGCAAAACGTGTGCTGAGACGGGATTCGCGCAGCCATAAGCAGCGTGAAGAAGAATCGGTCACCTCGCTTGTGCAGATGAGCGGCGTAGAAGCCATTGGTATGGCCCGCGACAGTCGCGATACCTCGCCCATCCTCGCGCGAAATGAAGCGCAATTGCACTATCTGAAGGCTATTGAGAGTAAGCAGCTGATATTCGCCACGGGCGAAGCCGGGTGCGGAAAAACCTGGATCAGCGCAGCAAAAGCGGCAGAGGCCCTGATACATAAGGATGTCGACAGGATTATCGTCACCCGTCCAGTTCTGCAAGCCGATGAAGATCTTGGCTTCTTACCTGGAGATATCGCAGAAAAGTTTGCTCCCTATTTTCGCCCGGTCTACGACGTGCTGGTCCGGCGCTTAGGGGCTTCCTTTATGCAGTACTGCCTGCGACCGGAAATAGGGAAGGTGGAAATTGCGCCGTTCGCCTATATGCGTGGACGTACCTTTGAAAATGCAGTCGTCATTCTTGACGAGGCGCAGAATGTGACTGCCGCGCAAATGAAAATGTTTTTAACCCGCCTCGGGGAGAACGTGACGGTTATCGTCAACGGTGATATCACGCAATGCGATTTGCCTCGCGGCGTGTGCTCCGGATTAAGTGACGCGCTGGAACGTTTCGAAGAAGATGAAATGGTCGGGATCGTCCGGTTCGGTAAAGAGGATTGCGTACGTTCGGCACTTTGCCAACGTACGCTGCATGCATACAGTTAAGTGTATTATCGGTGCAGAGCCCGGGCGAACCGGGCTTTGTTTTGGGTGTTTATGCCCGGACTAGCGCTTTTTCTGAAACCACCATTTTTATTTGCCCCTGGCTGGTGAAGTGTACGCTCATCCTGTGGCTTTTTTGTAGTTGCTGATAGAGCTCATCAGGTATTGCTAAGCTCTCTGCATATTCTTGCGGCGTATATTGGTAGGCTGCATGATGCTGCTGTTTTTGAAAACGCAGCTTATTGTACAGCGCCCAGACAATTAACACGACGGCATTCGCCACTGCCAGCAAAAAATAGAACTGAAGTCGACTTCTGGCCTCGCTTTGCCAGTAATAACCCGTCAGCAGATCCATGGCGAATAAGAATATGAACAAAGCAAATAATGTCCACAAGATGGTTGTGGCAACATAATCAACCAGTAAACGTACTGGCGATTGTCGGGTCGTAATAATTAAATTGTTCATATTAACCTCTCAGAATCCCGCGATCGGGACTTACCCAACGGGCGCGTTGCTTTTTAGGCATCAACATGACTCGTGTAAATGATACCAATGTCGTTGCCAGGCTCAGCATCCAGAAAATAACCGGGAACCAAATAATCCAGAAAAGCGATGAAGTCAGATTATGCTCATAGCGATTCTCGATCATCAGGCTGACAATAAATTGCAGTAAACATAACGTACACAATAATATTCCGGCAGTATGTGTCGCAGCGATATGTGTCAATTCAATATTTAACGGTACACCTGCAAGTTGGACTACGTAAATAATGAAACCGACCAGGCAGGTGAAGGCCCATATTGTCGTCAAGCAGTATTCAAAAAACAGTGGCCACATTCGAAAGTTTTCTTTGCGCCACAACCTTGTCATATTTTTGAGGAATACTTCTGCACCGCCCTGAGCCCAGCGCAGGCGCTGTTTCCACAGCCCTTTTAACGTTTCAGGCATTAATATCCAGCACAGCGCCCGAGGCTCGTAAAAAATCGTCCACTGATTCAACTGCAGCTTCCAGCTAATATCAATATCTTCGGTGATCATATCGTCACTCCAGTAACCCACTTCTGCCAGGGCGCTGCGACGAAATGCGGCAATAACACCGGAAACGGTAAATACGTTTCCATAGATACGCTGGGTTCGCTTGATCAAACCAATAATTGAGGAATACTCGCCAACCTGAATTTTACCCACCAGGGTAGAACGTGTGCGAATACGAGGATTACCGGTTACGGCACCCACACGCGGGTTGTACAACATCGGTTCCACAATATATGCCACCGCATCGCGGTCTAATAACGCGTCGCCATCAATGCACACCAGATATTCACTTTTCGCCGCGGCAGCTCCGGTTTTAAGCGCAATGGCTTTCCCCTGGTTTTGCGCCAGATGAATGACCCGCAAATGGGGAATTTGTGCAGCCATGCGATCCAGGATGGCACGGGTTTTATCTGTTGAACCGTCATTTACGGCAATAACTTCAATGTTCTCATAACGCTGTGCTAAAGCGGCGTGTATGGTTTCCTCAACGTTTTTCTCCTCATTAAAACAGGGAATGATAATGGAGATAGACGGATTATCTTTCAACTGGGGAGCTGGTGCGTTTTCTCCCCACGGCCAGTGGCGTTCACGATAGACCCAGAAATAGACGCCGCCAACAATCCACATAATGGACATAAAAAACGGCCAGAAGAAAACGAACCTCATCATCAGTTCACCAGAGTGAAAGTACGCTACGCATAGGGGTATGCATAACACCAGACATAATATAAAAAACGATACGATGCGATTAATCATTTTTCGGATACCAGGCTGTTGAAAACTCAGGACGAATAACGTCTATTTCAGGTTGGTTATGCAGAAAATTGTCGGGATAATAACCATAGTTTTTCACTCCATTCAGTTGTAATAGGCTCATCCAGTGAGCGAGTTGTTGCGAAGAAATAGCCTGATGCTGACCATTTTTCTGCCAGTTTTGTGCCTGTAATTCTAAAATAGATTTGTCTTTAGCCTGAGGGATGCTTTTAATCTGATTGGTCAGTTGTATTAACCATTGATCAGCCGATTTTTCTGCGACACCTTCCATATAAGGCATAGCCATAATAGCGGTCCAGTCATAGCTTTTTAGGAAATCAGCATAATTCTGTGCAAACCAGGCTTCACTTTCAGGTTGTGTTACCGGAAGTGCAAAAATATTTCGTGCAGTTTTAACATGTGGACCACGAATGGCTTTTACGCGCGCACTAAGTTCTAAAGTGAAGTCAGTTAACGCACGACTTTTAAAGCGGGTCCACTGTTTAAATTGCTCCGGGTTTTGTCGAATTTCGCTCAGACTCCCGCTAAAGCCTGCTTGCTGATAAGCCGCGATAGCCGGTGCACTGGCATCTTCATAATCTGAAAGCAAAGCATCATCGTGGAACAATAGGCCATCAAAAGCAGCATGTCCGGCAAGATCTTCATATAACATGCCAACTTGTGCTCTGACCCTGTCATCAAAAGGCGAGAGACGGCGATATTGTTCAGGATGAATTTGTGCTTTTTTCTCCCCAGTTGGTAAGTATTTTACTCGCGTTAATGTGGGATCTAAATCCCAGCTTAATACCGGCATCCACGCATAGATGTTTACACCTGAGCGGGTACGTAATTGCCAGGCAACCCGACTAAAAATATCTGCTTTCATTGGTAGCAAACGATTTGGAAACCAGACCTCTTTGACCAGCCCATCACCATCGGGATCAGCAAATGCCTGCAAATACACGGTTGATATTTGCATATCTTTCACCCGCTGAATTAGCACATCAATATTGCGATCCATTTGCTGGCGGTTTTCGTCATAAACGTAATCAAGATCGATATGCATTATCCGTTGTGGTGATTTTTCCTGTACGGTAATAATTTTCTGGGCAAACTCTTTTAATGAGGGATTATTGGCGATTAATACTCGCGGAATGGAATCCAATTGCGACGCATTTGCCAAACCTGATTCAAGGGTGAAGAACATGTCATAACCGAGTTTTTTTAATTCCTCTATCGCTATGCCATTCGCTTCGCCATAAGGCCAAACAAAAACGTGTGGATTTACCTTAGCCTTTGTACGCAGGTATTCCGTCATTTTTACAGCATCCAGACGAATTCTTTCCCGGTATTCTGCTGCGGTTTCATACCGTGCGTGGTCAGTAAAATATGCACGATTTACATATACAGGCAATAAGCTGCCGGTGGCATTAGCCTGAATACCGTAGTGAGAATTCCATGTATGAGAAGCGACCTCAATGAGCGGGGAACGCGCAACTTCTCGCACTTGTTGCCACGTGGCAAAATATTCTCGATCGACCATCTCATCGCCAAATTTTACTTGTTTATCCGCTGGCGTATCGACCCAACTGCCGACGGGGGCCCATACAGCAGGCCACTGGAAGGCCAGAAGAATTGGGAAGACGCGGGTATAAAAACTCTGGTAGCCGTCATCAAAAGTCAGCACTACAGCTTTTTCCGGTAGCGGTTTTCCTCCTCGATGTGCTTCACGAATTTGAGCAATACTGACCGGTTGATAACCGTTCTCGCGCAGCCAGGCAAATTGTTCACGCAGTGCTGATGTCCGCACTGACATAAAACGCTGGTCGGCAGCTTCGTCTTCAACGTTATGCCATGAAATCGCTACAAAACCATTATGCGGCCACGGTTGCTCGGCGAGTAAAGATTCGCGATCCTGTGGCGGTATAAATGATGTTCTTGACTGGCTAATGCACGCGGTGAGCATAATTATACTCACCAGCATCAGGAGATATTTATTTCCATTACGTAACATATTTATCCTTAAAATCTGAATGTCATATCGAATTCAACGTATAAGTTGTGTTCTCTGTCACCGTCATAAGGTCGTTTTTCCCAGCGTAGCGTTGCGCCAGCATCAATCACGTCATTCCAGCTAATGCGTTGCCCGTAGCCGAGTTGGGTGACGACATCCGTGCCATAATGTTTTTGCCAGGAGGCACCAACACCTGCGCTGAATATTTGCTCCCAGCTATTTTCATAGCTACGCCATAACAAATGGCTTGCCTCAAATGCCGGAACAATATCGAACGTTTTTATAGGGTTGTAGTATGGGGTATCGTGTTCTGTATTTTGTTCGTAATACAGACTGGGTAGGAAATCGACAATCAAATATGGTGAAGACCAGATGCGTTCCTGACCCTCAAGTGAGACTTCATGACGCTGGTTACTGTCGGAAAAATCAGTGAAAGCCCAGGAGACACCGTACTTACGCCGCTCATTCTGATACCAACGAACATAAGCCTGTGCACTGTTGCCTGTAACACCATTTTTCATTGCCCGTAATGGAACGCGGTGAGAGAGGCGTTCCAGTTGCGAACCAATACGCCAGTTATCATTAAAATCATACCAGCCAGACAGGCGCGCGCCGGGTTTATGCTCATGATTGAAAAAGCGTTCAGCGTACTCCGCCTCGAGCCAGATATTACGTGACCGCCACTCAACACCCGCAAGCCAGTCGCGAACAATCCCTTTTCCTTCGCTAAATTGTCCATCGGCATAACCGAATCCAGCAAAACCGCGCCAGTTATCCTTCAGCGGTGGTGAATAAACGATGGTGGTTAAGTCGACATCATGTTTGCCACTATCCGGACCTTCGGCATCAATTCCTGTTGAGCCAGCGATACGAAGCTCTGCAAGATTATGTACATCAACCGCACGTTTTAATCGTACAACGCCGGGATCTTGCGGTTCACGTTCGACAACATCGTGCGTTAAGACCGCTGCCTGCTGCCATTCTTGTAACGTTAATGCTGTCCAGGCTTGTTCAACCTCCAGATTAATATTACGTGGCTCGATCACTTCTGCTTTTTTTAATTCATTTTCTGCTGCACGAGGCCAACCGCGGGCTTGTAACACACTCGCATAATCAATGCGCAGTCCCTGATTTCCTGGTGCGTTATAAGCAAGCTCTCTGGCTGTCATTTCAGCCTGAGGAAGATCATTACTATATTTTGCTACGGTTGAGAGAAACGAATGCCCCTGTAACCAGGTATCATTCGGGATGCTCGTAGGCGTGCCCATTAACCGAAGGAAAGGCGGCGAAGTATTAATGGTATGTTGGGTGACAGTTAGCGCGCCCGGATAATTTTCACTCTCCAGGTGGCTGTAAAAGAGATCCGCAAGTTCTTCATCGGATAAATCCGGGGCAATGGTCTCCTTGTGATAAAAGAGCTCTGTCATTATTGACTGTGCTTTTTTTGGCTGATGTTCTTTGAGATAAGCCGACGCAACCCAATATTGCGCCCAGGGCGGAATAATTTGCCCCGTCTTTTTTAAACGCTGATAGTGAGAAATAACGTCTTTATAACGATCGCGAGTTAATAACGCGCCAAGATGATCAACCTGAATACGCTGGTACTGGGCAGTGCGGTCAGGGTTATCATGCCACAGAATTTCTAATGCAGCGTATTGGGCGAGGGCGCGATCGGCAATGGCATAACGTTCACTTTCACTGCGCGTAGGCATAAACGACAGTCTGACCAGTTCGGCATGAATATCAGCGCGAATATCTGGCGTTAAATTGGCATCGTCAATCGCGGCAGCAAGTTGATTATTACGTAATGCCTGCACGTATTCTGTGGGATATTGTTGCGTAGATGCATTTTCAGGTAATGACTCTGTCATCGCCCGTAATTCATCCTGATGACGCCCTGCCAGTTTATAGATATAGGCTTCTGCGAGTAAATTGGCTTTGTCCGGTGCTCCAGAGTTAAGCTGCTTAAGTTTAACCAGCGCAGTATCATAGTGACCCGCATCTGCCAGGGTTAAAATTTGTCCCCGTTGATAATCCTTATTTTGCGGCTCCAGAGAGAGCGCCTTTTGCCACAGTGTAAGCGAGTTTTGCCATTGTTGCAGGTTACGATAAGCGACGGCGACAGCTGCATAACCACGCGCTGGTAATTGCTGATGACGGTAGCTGTTGTAAACGGTAATAACTTGTTTATCTTGCCCGGCCCATAAGGCAATCTGTAACCAGTCAGCAATTTGGTTATTACTGAGTGCTGATTTTTGTGCAAACCATAACAAAGCTGGCTGAGTATTTCCCTTGCGAGCTTCAATAATCAATGCATCATAGGCGTTATTAACGGCACTCTTCGCCGCGGGACTCGCTGCTAAAAATGCGGCAGTAAGAATTTTCAAAGCCCATTTGGTTTGCGGGCACCTTTTTCTGCTACTTGAATACATCCTGTATTACTCCATGTATTGCCAAAATCTCTCTCTGTATCTAATGACAGGTAACTGAAAAGAAAGATATTTTTTGCACCTCATAATCCGTTATTAAACGCGGAAGAGAGACGTGAATTGTTGATGATGAGAAGAAGAAATGATGAGCAGAGTGTCCATATAAAATCCTTTTCTCGCCCGAAAATCCATTCCAATGATGAGGATCTTCAGGAATACGGCATAAATCCCAATGCCTTTTTCAAAATAAGTTAGGAGTAAAATAATTAAATCAGTAAATTCCGATGCATGATTTCGGATTTTTCGAAAGCCCTGATGAAATGCAGCGTTACTGTACTCACGGATTCAATTGTTATTCCTAATATATCTATGAATGAATGTTTTATAAGGATTTCCTTATAACCATTTATAAATATTTGCAAGCCTGTCTTGTCGCAAAGAATGTATAAAGCACTAAGGTAATAATAATTGCGGTCTGCAACTATCATCATCGGTATTGTTTGTGAGTGGGTTTTCATATTGACAACTGTACAGTTCTTATATCTATTAATAATAGAAAGGGATCTACAACCTACAGGTTGGTGTAGCTTTATGGAAAAAGACTATTTGAGAATTAGTAGTACTGTCTTAGTGAGCTTATTGTTTGGGCTTGCTTTGGTTTTGGTGAATAGTTGGTTTAATCAGCCAGGCGTTGAGGAAGTTGTTCCACGATCAACCTATCTGATGGTAATGATTGCTTTATTTTTTATCGATACTGTTGCATTTATTTTTATGCAGTTGTATTTCATTTATGACCGTAGGCAATTTTCAAACTGTATACTTAGTTTGGCTTTTCTGAGTTGTTTGATTTACTTTGTTAAAACCGTCATTATCATTCAGCAAATGATTGAGGGGCGTTTGACAAGCAGTGTTGTTCAAAATGACATTGCAATTTATTATTTGTTCCGTCAGATGAGTTTGTGCATATTAATATTTCTGGCATTGGTGAATAAAGTTAGTGAAAACACAAAACAGCGCAATTTATTTTCCAAAAAAATGACTTTGTGCATAAGTTTGTTTTTTGTTCTTGGGGGGCCGATAGTTGCTCACATACTTTCTAGCCATTATGAGAGCTACGATTTACACATTGCCGAGTTAACCAATGAAAATGGTCAAGTGGTTTGGAAAGCTTCATATGTTACCATAATGATTTTCATGTGGTTAACCTTGCTTTCGGTTAATCTATACTTTAATGGTTTACGCTATGATATCTGGAATGGAGTGACGGTGATTGCTTTTTGTGCCGTACTGTACAATGTCTCTCTTTTATTTATGAGCAGGTATAGCGTGTCCATTTGGTATATTAGTCGCACTATTGAAGTAGTCAGTAAGTTAACCGTTATGGTAATATTTATGTGCCATATATTCAGTGCGCTACGAGTAACAAAGGACATTGCACATCGCGATCCATTAACCAATATATTTAACAGAAATTATTTTTTTAATGAACTGACGGTTCAATCAGCATCGGCCAAAAAAACGCCTTATTGCGTCATGCTTATGGATATCGACCACTTCAAAAAAGTCAACCACACCTGGGGGCATCCGATTGGCGATCAGGTGATAAAAACAGTGGTGAATATCATTGGGAAAAGCATACGGCCAGATGACCTTTTTGCGCGCGTCGGCGGCGAAGAGTTTGGCGTCTTGCTGACGGACATCGATACTGAACGTGCGAAAGCTTTAGCGGAAAGGATTCGGGAAAATGTTGAGCGTTTAACTGGTGATAATCCTGAATACGCCATACCACAAAAAGTGACGATTAGTATTGGCGCTGTTGTGACTCAGGGAAATGCGTTAAACCCGAATGAGATCTATCGACTGGCTGATAACGCACTATACGAGGCGAAAGAGACCGGGCGTAATAAGGTGGTTGTGAGGGATGTGGTGAATTTTTGTGAGTCACCATAAAGCGGCATTTAAGCGGGTGATTTTGGTAAGCGCTAAATAGCTATTCGCAGACTTGCGTAACAATTTTCAGAAATATCATAGTACTATATGATCTTAAATGCTTATCATTGATCAGTCTGCTATCACCCGCTTTTACTGGCAATTGTACTATAATTTCTTAGGTTGCATCACCCTGATGCGTGGGGAAACATGTATGGTATTCAACAAAAAAATGTTTGTACTCATTATAATACCAGGCATTCTGGGGGTGTTACTGTCGTTTGCTATGTCAGTATTTCAAATGAATCGAGATACGACAATTACCGCCGGTATTCTGTTAAAACAGCTTGATAATGTTACGCAAATTGTCAAACATACGACAAAGCTTACTTCTATTCTGGTGATGAAACCCTGCAAAGATATCCTGGAACAATTGATTGCTAACGGAGCATTGACCCCCTATGTTCGAACAACGGGTCTTATAGAAAATAATTTCCAAATATGTTCTTCAGTTAGCGGTTTCAAAAAAATGAATGTTAACGATGTTTACGGTACGAGCTTTCACAATAAAAATAAAGAATCACGCATAGTATCAATTAGCGGTACAAGTTTTGTACCAGGTAAAACAGCCATAGTGTTCCTTATGCCAATAGGGAATGATATGACAGCTTTTAGTATTGTAGAGTCACGATATATCTATGATCTGATGGATGTTCTTGATGATGAGAATGATGATTCATTTTCTCTTAGCTTTACTGAAGGGCCTGCAATTATTAGTGGTGTAAATAATAATGACAAGTTATATATGTTAAAAAAAGATTTTAATTCTGCGATCAGTCAGGCTAGTCTTACAGTTACTACGCCGATGATTTCATTATATCCCTATGTCATTAGTAATGTATTTTACATTCTTCCATTATCTATTCTTCTTTCTTTTATTCTGTACTTCTTATGGCAGCGCTGGATATCTCGGAAAATGTCCCTGGCAGAAGAAATTAAGAAAGGAATGTCATCCGGAGAATTTTCTGTGCATTATCAACCAGTATGTGACACGACAACCAAAGCGTGTCTGGGGGTTGAGGCGTTAATGCGTTGGCAACGCGAAGATGGTAAAAATATATCTCCGGTAGTTTTTATCCGCGCTGCAGAAGAGGAAAATTTAATTATACCGTTAACTAAGCATCTCTTTGAACTGATTATTCAGGATGTACAAAGCTGGAAAGTGAAAAAGCCGTTTCACCTTGGGATAAATATTGCCGCGGAGCATCTTGCACATCCTGATTTTGTTGCTGATGTTTTACATATTAAAAATGAAATATCTGATAAATTTAACATTGTTCTTGAGATTACCGAACGCAATCTGGTTGAAGATACTGATCTTGCATTACAGAAAATAAATGAATTAAGGATCCATGGCTGTGAATTTGCAGTTGATGATTTTGGCACGGGATATTGTTCCCTTGGCCTTCTGCAAAAGTTGTCTGTTGATTATCTTAAAATAGATAAAAGCTTTATAGACACACTCACTACAGCGGAAGACGAAACGCCAGTTTTAGATATTATTATTAAGCTGAGTAATCGACTCAATTTGATAACGATTGCAGAAGGTGTCAGTACTCCTCACCAGGCGGAATATCTTATTCATAATAACGTGACATTAGTTCAGGGATACTTATATGCAAAACCAATGAAAGCGACAGAGTTTTATCAGTGGTATGTAAACAGATAAATAATTAACCAATATTGGAATGTTTTTTATTGCCTTAAAATATAAACAAAGCCATCAGAAGGTTATTATCTAATGACAAGCGCAATGATCAACACTACTGTTAGTGGGAAATACATATGAAGCGTGGTGTCCTGCCTGTAGAGAATATGTAGTTGTAATCATTTTGACGTGTAACATAAAAATTAATTGAGGTGTCTACTTTTATGAAAAAATCAGAAGTGATATTTTCAAGGATTTCATCACTAATGTTATCATCTTTTTGTATTTTTTGTATTTTAACAGTGGTGAAATAAACGGTATCACGGAATTTCTTGTATGTAAAACTCACATATCGGCGGATGAAACCCATTTTTTTTCCATTTACCGTGTATGCACCCGTGAGATACATGTTTCCTGTGTTATTTTCAGAAATCATATTTAACGAAAAGTATTGATCCATTTTCGTATGATCGGTGAAATTAATAACATGGGCATTACATGATATGTTTTGCTCTGCTGGTTCATTGGCATGATGAAACGCAATATGGCTCAGAATTGCTGCAATAAAAGCACATAAAATTATTCCCGCAAATAGAAAATATCTTTGAGTCATATGATTACTCCGCTTTATAATAGAGAGAATTACAATTATTTGGTGATTCAGAGTTTAACATCTGACTACAGGTGAAAGCATAAAACCCGCTCATGCTATCATTTGTTGCAATGTAAATGTAAGGATGTATTTTGCAGTTAATTTCCATTTTCTGCAATTTTTCAATAATCGGTGATAACATGTCTACAGAATTAAAATATCTATTGTCATAGAAATAGCTACACCCTTCCTGAGTAGGGTGTTGAGCATAATTTGAGAAAGCATCTATTTTTTTTATAGTGTGGGATTTGCTTTGAAAAGCCATATCGAAAAAATAAGAAGATATATACACTATCCCCCATGCTGCAAAAAAAGAAACTATAAGCAATGTATTCTTTGTGGTAAATATACCTTTTGCAACGTGATTTTTATTTATATTTTCAGTATGGGTGCCATTCTCTTCACTCTCAACACTTTCATTCTCATTGTGATTATTGTCGAGAACAGTTATGTTGATTTCTTCATTGATTTTGAAGCCTTTACGTGGCACCGTTCTGATAACATCATTAAATATCGTCGCTGAGCTGATTTCACGAAAGGAACGCCTTATCATCGATATATTTTGATATAAAGTGTTGGTTGCGACTTCGGCACTGCTATCGCTCCAGACTTTTTCAAAGAATTGATTGTGTGACACGACACTATAAGCGTTATCTAAAAGTAACTTTAAGCATTTTCCCGCAGGATAATTGAGTATCACTTCCTCTGATGTAAGGAGTGATGTTAACTTATTAGATGATGAGTTGAATCTTACTTCATCATTTATAATGTAGATCATTACATTTTATACCTTAGTTGTGTATTACAAATCCAGTATTACTCAGAAAATAAAGGCAAGAACATTAAGTGCACTATAGTATAATTTCCTAAAAATGCAAATGTGAATTATCTGATTTTTAAGAATAATCTTGATTTAATTGAAATTCTTAAACGATGTATATTTCTATTAAATGCTTTCTGCAGTGATGTGAATTAGGGGTTTTCTGCATGTACTGATAGAAACTGCGTATCCCCGTTATAGGGAAAGAACGGGTCGCATCCTCCACCCAAGACACTAACCGTGTGATTGGTAGTTCCCTGCTGTGCACTTCTGGTGAAATAGAAGAAGCTCTATGCGCCGACCGATGCTGTCTTTTATCCGATTATTTGCCAGTGACACCTTGATATGAGGTTATGTCTATTATTGCTAGGAGGTAATATATGCTTATGTTATTATCCAAAGCGCTAATAGTAATTTAGATAAAGATTATAAATCAGCAAGCAAATCCAGCCTGTTTTTTTGTGCGTACTGCATAACATCTATGATGACTATATTATTACGTGATACATCACTACTTAAATGTATATAAGATTTGATGTTTATTATTCATGCTGAGTTTTAACGTTTATATTTTTTTATTGATATCTAAAAATTACTTAAATTATCCCTTAAATATTACTTACTCATAAGGAGCAATGTGTGATATGAGCTTTTCTATTGAAGATTTTTCATTGGATTTTTTTTCATTACATAACAAGGTGGCCATCGTAACTGGGGCCGCGGGTGAACTGGGGAGAGGCTTATGCTCGGCTCTGGCCAAAGCAGGGGCTAATCTGTTGTTGGTAGACATCAAAGAGCCTGATAATAAATATTTAAAGCATTTAACTCATGAAGGCGTTGAAGTTGAGTTTATGACAATTGACATAACAAAACCTGATGCAGCATGTACCATTATTAATAGGTGTCTGGAGCGTTTCGGTCAGTTAGATATTCTGGTCAATAACGCGGGCGTGTGTAACATTAATCGTCCTATCGATTTCAATCGAAACGACTGGGATCCGATGATTAATCTCAACCTGAATGCTGCATTCGATATGAGCCAGGCCGCATTGAATATATTTGTCCCGCAAAGAAAAGGGAAAATTATTAATATGTGTTCCGTATTGTCATTTCATGGTGGACGTTGGTCGCCAGGGTATGCGGCGACTAAACATGCTTTAGCGGGGCTGACCAAAGCGTATGCCGATGATTTTGCGGAATATAATATTCAGATTAATGGTATCGCCCCAGGATATTATGTGAGTGAAATGACCGCTATTATTTATAATAACCCTAAAATAAAAGAGTTAATAAAAGGGCGTATACCGGCTCAACGCTGGGGAAGGGCACAGGATCTTATGGGCGCAATGGTGTTCCTCGCCAGTGCCGCTTCAGATTATGTCAATGGACAACTATTAGTCATTGATGGTGGATATTCAATTCGTTAACGATTTTTGGCTGCGTTGAGGTGTTTTGACTGGAAAATGGAGTGGAGAGATTTTGTCATTTCTCCACTTCCGGTACTTCAGGTGGGTATAGTGGTTATTCGTTAGCGTTGAACCATCGCGATGAGTTTACATACCACTCAGAGCATTATTGCGCTAATTGTTGCTTTATCTGTGCACCATTATCATCGAGATATGTCGCAGTAACGATCCCACTAACGTTATTACTTGCTAACCAGTACCGTCGTTGACTGAAGGGTTTTATCATCATATCGCTTTCTTGCTGCACCTTTGTAGTCCCAATGCTGATGGAGGTGAAAGAGATATTCAGTGGTGTTGGGTTATTAAGCTCAATATAGCTGCTGCTGCCGTCGTTACCCAAATGCCAACTTATTTTACGCATAGCTTCTTCAGGTGTCATAGTTACAGATTTAGGTCTGTAAAAGACTTTAAGTTGCGTATTCATTGCCAGCGTTAAATGTGTGGGATCTTGATGGGGAGTTTCTGGCGGCATTTCATAAAGATTTAACCAGAATGCAGATTCGCGATCCTGGGGAAGTGGGTCATGATTATAGATTATCCGCAATCCCTGTGTTCGTCTCGCAGCCAGGCGGAAAACCGGTGGCAGCACCACAAAGGGGGGAGAAGCAGCTTCTGGGGAACTTTCACCATTATCTACCCAACTTTGCACCAGTACCGGGTAGTCATTGGTATTGACCAACATCAGCGTCTTTTCCCGATCGCCATCGCGATAAATCATCCGTGAAGAAGCCGGCATGATGCCGGCTTCCACTGACTGTACGAACAAGACGGTTAAGAGCAGCAAAACGGATTTCATTGCATTTTCACCAATATATAAGCCGTTGCCCGCACTTTTCCCGCACTGACTGTCTGATTTGGCAGTTTCTTCAACCGGGCGATAAAAGAGTAACTATAGCTGGAGTATCCGGGGTGAGTCGCACCTTCTAATGTTGCCCCTTCAAATACAGGATACCACCCCGCTGCATTTCCTCCGGGGGTTAACTTCGCGATGCCCGGTTGACCAACCAGCGTCATCGCCGTATCGGGGTGAGCACTGTTAGAAATGTAGATCCCAACGCCCTTTGCCATCTCTACTGCGTCATAATTATCAGAGACCAGGGCGCTGACGCCGCCGTTGCTATTGATAATCCCCAGTTTTTGCGCCGCTGTATATGCACCTTCAGACACCTGGATTCCTAATGCTGTCTGAGTATCGCTAATCCCTGATTGAACCGAGTTACTACACTCGACGCGGACATTAAAATTACCGGTACTTTCCATGCCCGCATTCAGTTGTGCTTCTGCAATTGTCGGTAGCAATACTAACGGCGTGGCGCTGCGGGCAACGCAGGTGGCATTGTTGTAGAGTCGATTTGCCGATCGCATTCCGTAACCAAAACCATTATCAGCCCCCCAGAAATCCCAATGAACAGAACTATCTTCGCCGGGCTCATCATGACCAAATAAAATGCCGCTGGTACCGGAAAGCTGAATATAGGCATTGGGCTGAACACAGTTATAGATTGTACCGGAAGGTTTTGCGAATCCGACTCCACTACCATCTGTATTATTATTACCGCACCAACTTGTTGTTGCTGATGTATCAGGTAGTGTACTGATGCGATAAAGCTCAGCATGAAGAGGAGGGATATCCTGTAAGCGGATCTGGATTTTAGTTCCCTGAGTGGCATAACTGGTGATGGGCACTTTCTTCCAGTAACGACCAAGCGTCACGCCCGCCATGGTCTGTTTGAGACCGACAAAAGCGAACCAGGTGGCATAGACATCACTCAAACCATCAGGCCCGCCTGCATCATAAAAGCCCCCCACGCGGTCGTCGCCATTGGTAGCGACCAGAAAATAGATGTTTGGCAAATCTGTTGCATCACATTCCCACAATACGGAGCTTCCTGTCGCGCCACCTGATGTGTAGTTAGTGGGAGGTACGACCGTTGTCGCGAGGAGTGAACCTGCTGGCGCAAAATAGGTGTCGGTCATATTAATTTTTCCGAACTCAATAAGCGCTGTCCGACCATCTTCAGTTTGACCTATCTGTGTGTTTGTACAGTTAGCCCAGGCGGATGATTGTATTAGTGCCACCAATATGATGGAGCTAATCAGAATGTGTAAAAAAGTCGATTTAGACATCGGGTTTTCTCTGTATCAAGACTGACAGGTTTCATTCAGGCGGATGATAGGGCTATTGCTGTCTTTCCCGCTGATATCAAAGGGCAATTGGCAGCTATCGTTAGCACCTTCACCCCAGCGAACTGACAAATGGCCTTTTGTCTGTTCTGTGCGGAGGTAAATTTGCCCCCCCTGACCGGCTATACCGACGACTGTATTATTCTCATCCAGCACATCGGCTCCCATTGGCAGTTCCGAACCATCTGCCATGCGGGATTTAATCAGCAGCGCTTTACCAGGACGGGTACGGAAGACTACTTTCACCGCCGCACCTGCAACCGGTGCTACCTGTTTTTCACTGTCGACCAACTCGGCATCGCCATCCATTCCTTGTGGATCAAGAGATATACGGTTGTAGCGATAGGGCGTTACTGCCGGAACAAGCGCATAACCACTGTCATTAATTTCCAGCTGACTGGAGTTATAGACTTTTGCACCTTCAGCGCCTTTAGCTTCGACCAGGGCGAACGTTTCACCCAGATAAGGTCCGAAAGTAACGCCGCCACCATGTACGGCCATCGCACCTTGTACGTTTCCGGAAGCCTGCCAGTAATCCTGGCCCTTCGATGCGTTCAATCCGACGGTTGTTTGTGAAAAACGTTTTTGCATGTTTCCGCTTAGCGTCGTCTGCTTATACTGTTGATCGCGCATGACGTTCAGGCTGTAGTTGGTGCTCTGCGCTTCATCAAGCATTCCGGTTAGCGAGCTTTGTAATTGCGAGCTACCGTCAGTTGAATGGGTCCAGCTGTTGCTAAGACTTGGTACACGAGGTCCATTGCCGCCAAGTGGGAATGAGAATGAAAGGGACGTTACCGTCTGCATATCATCAGAATTGTCTTTATAGCCGCCCATTCTTTGGCGTCCGACGGAAAGGTTCATACTGATGCCATGGCTAAAGCTATTGCTGTAACCTAACTGAAGCTGGGTATCACGGCTCTTGCCGCCACGGTAGTTCTGTGTTGAACCTGACACAAACAGGTTGCCGTAATTCGCAAGGCTCTGACTTAACGTAAGATCGAAGCGCGACTGTTGACGCCACTGGCTGGAGTCCCATGACTGTTTATTGCTGGCAGCTTGACGCTCTCCCAGCACATCAGCCAGATCACGATAGCCGCTGGTAGAGTATCGATAACCTGCTAGGGAGACGGTGGTTGACGTTGGCTGGAAAGTTTTACTCCAGGTTAATTGCGACATCCAACCACTCTGCGCTTCGCTTTCAGGAACACGCGCATGGGACCAAGTGAGGTTTGCCCCAAATGCCCCCAGCGTACTGCCATAGACTCCGCCAAGCATCAGCGCCTGGTAGCCATCAGCGATACGCGAGCCACTGTTAAATGTCAGCGTATTAGTCATCCCGTGCTGCCAGGTGAGGTCACCAAACATCGAGTCATCACCGCTATCCTGCGTTTTACCTACTTCCACGTTATAACGGGAAGTTCCTGGACGCATCGATTCTGGTACGGCTGAAAAGGGGACACTGAAACGACTGACTGCGCCATTAGCTTCCGTAACGGTGACATCCAGATCGCCGCTGTAGCTGGTGGGGTATAGGTCGTTTATTTCGAAAGGGCCTGGAGCCACGGTAGTCTGATAAATTTCATGACCGTTTTGCATTACCGAGACTCTGGCGTTTGTTGCAGCCACGCCGCGAATAGTCGGCGCATAGCCGCGCATGGAGTCCGGCAGCATACGTTCATCGGTCGCGAGACTAACGCCGTGATAACTGAGTCCAGAGAAAAATCTTCCGCTGGTGATAAGTTGCCCTATCATTAATTGACTATTTATGGCGGGCAGCGGGCGTTGCAAATAGCTACGAATATTGTTCCACTGATTCCCTTTGTCATTATCCCAGGTCATGTTGGATAACTGACGATATTGCCAGGCACCAAGGTTGATGCCACCATTAAATGATGCCCATAGCGAACGCTGGCTATGAGCATTCTGCCCTGAATAGGCAACGTTGTAATAGTTGGCAATATAATTCATGAACGCCAGCGATGCTCCGGTATCCAGCTCGCTGGGGGGGACATAGCCGCGAGGGCGACTAATCATTTGACTCTGAGGCACCGACAAGTCAAGGCGCAGTTGTGACAACTGTGTCTGGCTGGTGATGCCGGGAGCGAGTTCCTGAGCAAAGGTACAGACCGGATCTTTTTCACCCTTATCTTCCCCTGTTTTGAGGCCTATCGCGTCCGCGACTTCAGGCGTCAGGCAGGGCAGAACGCGACCATCAGCGGCTTCTTTAAACGTGACATTCCAACTACCTGACAACTTATTGTTGGTATAGATATCCATTTTATAATTGCCCGGTGCAACAGACTCACGAGTTGTCAGTTTTGCCAATGACGACTGACTAAATCTGCTGCCGCGGAAGAGTTGCGGGTCAAAGGTGTAGTTGTCTTCATCTGACGGTGTAGCGGGTGAGATTTCTTTCCCCATAACCGGCTGGCAGAGTAAAACCAATATTGCCGCAGAAATTGACACAACGGATTTATTCATCTCGACATACTCGTGCGTGAAAAAGGATACCGCTCAAAAAAGGGGAAAGAGCTTATAAGGCATGCTCAGACGTGACATTTACGCCATAGTCATTGACGGTCACTAAATGAATCTGCGCACCGGGAGCGACGCTGATGCCAGAGCGTAGTGTCCATTCAGTTGTGCTTTGAGGAGCAATCATGACGGAATTCGCGAGGGGGACTTTTTTACCGTTATTAAGCAGTTCAGCGGCGCGAATCACGACGTAATAGCCCGTGGGATTCGTCACTTCAATGCGGTTCTGTTTTACCTGGTAAGTCAGGTTTTTTGGCGCGTCACTGGATTTACCGACAATTGAGCTGGGACGATAGAAAATTTTGACTCGATTAGTCAGGGCCAGGATGAGCTGGTTCTGACTTTTATCGTTCTTATTCAGATAAGGTAGTTGACTGAAACTAAACCAGAAAACAGACTCGCGATCCTGCGGTAAATTATCACCTGTGTAGAGCAGGCGTAACGCCTGACCTGCGGCAGCTTCCATGCGAAATGTCTGCGGGGTTGGCATAAACGGTACATTCTTGTCAGAACCACGTTCATCCTCAACATGGATATTAATGATATAGGGCTGATCGCTGGTATTTCGCAACTGGATGGTTTTTTCCTTTGCGTCACCAGGGAAAATAATACGGGTTCCGGTCATTACCACGCTGGCAAACGCGCTGCTGCTCATGCTCATGGAAAATACAAGTACCAGTAAATATGCAAAAATGTTCATTCTTATCTTTTCCATGTCCATGAAAAATCACTATTAATTGTGCGAAGAAATACTGGCTGACATTTACTGCCAGCCAGTAGATTAATTAGAGGTAGCTCAGGGTGTATTCTGCGACAGCGGTAATTTTACCGGCAGTGGCAGCTGCGCTATCGATAACGAAGTAACGCGCACCGAAGTCATAGCTGGCTTCAGTATCGCCAACTTTCAGGGTCAGACCCGGTACGTTAGTCGCGCCAGCCAGAGTTACTGGGTTACCAGAAGTGCTGGAATCCATTAACTGAATGCCAAAGCCTTTCGCCGCGTCGCTGCTGGTATCACGGTTTCCCATAACTCCCGTGTTAGCGTCAACGTCGTAGCCCAGGAAGGTGGTGTTGATTGCCTGATCTGCACCAGTTGGAGCCTGGCAGTTAGACACAGAAACCGTAAACGGCGTCTGGCCTGCGCTCTGACCATCAGCTAAAGTTGCACCGAAGTCAGCCATGGCTACGGTCGGCATCAATACTACTGAATTGGTTTGACCGTTGATATTTACGGAACAGGTCTGATCGGTTACTTCACCCTGAAAAGTGACTGTAGGCGCAGCCATAGTTGAAAAAGGTAATGCAATAGCTGCCAGCAGAGCTGCTTTTTTGAAAGTAGAAAACATAATAATATCCTTGAAATTTAGAGTTAATATAGAACGAGTTAATTAATGCAATTGATACAATCTGACGTTTTTAAAACCGGTAAATCTCCTTAACTGTATAAGTGCCTTGAAAATGTAAAAGCCATCACTATCACAAGCAATTTCAAACTTGTTAAAAACTGATATTTTATAGTGACTAATATACTTGACATCCTTTTTTAGCAGGGTGTGCAATATTCTTTTGTTATCTATCTTAAAATATAAGTAATAGATATCCCACTCATACCTTGTCAGAGTCACCTGCCTGACTTGCTGGTCTTTATCAGTGCTTTTAATCAAAGTAATGAGTTTATTCAATTTTATATATCGGCTAATGAATGTTTGCTCTGAAAGTGAAAAGAAGATATTTCTGTTTTTCATCTTTCTTAGTGAAACAATCATTAAAAACCTGGCCAAATCTGGCAGTTTTGCAAGTATACTTACGTCATCCACTGCGACAAGAAGTACGTTTTTGGTAAAGCGGTTATCAAATCTAAGTGTACTTAGGTCATTATTACATGCATTTTGAGAACAAAAAAAACACTCAATAAAAAAACGATAATGGTGACCTAGTTTTGCACTTAATCCCTGAAGGTAATATAGATCATCCGAAATGATAATTACCCTTGTTAGTAAGTTCTTGTTCATTGCACTAACTCAATTGCTTGCAGCAAAACAGCCCATCTTCATGCAGTAAAAATTTTGAAAGTGAATAAATCTTTTTACTAAAGATGTAACAATGGGCTTTCCATATGCGACATAACAACTGCAGTAACACAACTAATCTTTGTGTGTTCTTTATATAGAGAGTAACAGCGTGATATCTGTATCTCTAAAAGAATAGCGATGTCCTGCAATCGATGAGCACAATATATGACATTCATCACATGTATAACAATTGAATTTTCATTCATACTGATGTTGAACGGTAATATAGTAATTTAATTCTTACCGAAAGATGATGATCAGATTTTTATTCTGGGTAAGGAGGGTTTTTGCGATTTTATCAGGTTGTAAATTCTGCATAATGGCTGAACCTATTACTTTTTATGTCAAAAAAACCATTTTTATAAGAATAAAACAACGATATATAAGAGTGCTGGCAGCGGAGAAAAGGGTTAATACAGTCATTTAAGATTACTTCAGCTTTTCCTGTGGTGAAAAATGAGCGGAATTATAGCGCAGTCTGTAAAAAACAACTCCTCTTAACTAATAAAAAATAGCTAATAATCATTGTGTTAGATTTATTTGTTGCAAAATAATAACAACATTATGAAAATCATTACAATCTTTAATTTTGAATAACATTTTTATGAAGGCCAGAGTACGTTAAGGGATGATGTATAGCGGTGATTGCTATTAGATGGGAATGAAACCTTGTAAAACCGTTTTGCCCATCTTTCTATCTTTCAACGATAAGCCAGACATAATGTGGCTGCTTAAGCCAATTGTCGCAAAGCCAAAGCTCTCTCTATATAGCTAACCTCATGGTTAATCCGATCTCAGTATTACCATGAGCAAGAACTATTTCCTTTTATATAACTCTTAAGGGTTACAAGCGTGAATGCAAATGGTAATATAATGAAATGGTGCCTGCCCGTAATGACCATAACGAATCTACCCCGACGTAAAAGATATAGAGAATAAGATGCAGTAATGCTGATGCTTTGTTAATCAAATGACAAGATTTAAATTAATTGTAGCTCACCAACTTTGTTGTTTTATTCGGATGTCTGAAATGATGTCGTACAGAAAACTACATATCATTTCAGACATCCTCTAAATTGGATTTTTTTCACCCAAGGAGGAAGGATGGGAAACTTTTAAATTATTGTGTTTTAGTAAGTTAGGTACTTCGCCGTTCGATGAAAAAACAATAACTCTTAGTTGTTTTTTGAGTCCTTATTTCAGCTTATTTTTCGTGATTTTTTATTGCGCCTGGTGATAGGATTTGCCGCAATCATTTTTGCTGATATTCCGTGAGTCATCAAAAGTGATCTGCATGTCCAAAATGAATAGCATCAATAAGGAAAACGTTAGTGGCGATGATAAATTTAAGTAAGGAAGCAACGGTGGGTAAAGCATTAACCCCTATTGCTATACTTATGATGTTGTCTTTTCCTGTAGCTTCTCAAGCGGCGGGATTAGTCATAAAAAATGGAACGGTATATAACGCCAATGGTGTGCCAGTCGTTGATATCAACAAACCTAACGGTAGCGGTTTATCTCATAATATCTGGGATAACCTAAACGTTGATAAAAATGGTGTCGTTTTCAATAACAGCGCTAATGAATCCAATACTTCACTTGCCGGAAATATTCAGGGAAACAGTAATCTGACCTCTGGGTCGGCGAAGGTGATCCTGAATGAGGTTACTTCCAAAAATCCTTCAACCATTAATGGGATGATGGAAGTTGCAGGGGATAAAGCGGATCTGATTATTGCCAACCCGAATGGTATTACTGTAAACGGTGGCGGTTCAATCAATACAGGTAAACTGACCTTAACCACCGGGACGCCGGATATCCAGGATGACAAGCTGGCCGGTTACTCCGTGAACGGCGGTACCATTACGCTCGGTAAACTGGATAACGCCAGCCCGACAGAAATTCTGTCCCGTAACGTGGTGGTTAACGGCAAAGTGTCTGCCGATGAGCTGAACGTTGTTGCTGGTAATAACTATGTTAACGCCGCAGGCCAGGTAACCGGTAGCGTATCCGCCACGGGTTACCGTAACGGTTACAGCGTAGATGTTGCCAAACTGGGCGGAATGTATGCGAACAAAATCAGTCTGGTCAGCACCGAGAAAGGTGTAGGGGTTCGCAACCTGGGCGTTATCGCAGGTGGGGTTAATGGTGTCAGCATCGATTCCAAAGGTAATCTGTTAAACAGTAACGCCCAGATTCAGTCTGCAAGCACGATCAACCTGACGACAAATGGTACTCTGGATAACACCACCGGTACGGTGACATCTGTAGGCACTATCTCGCTCAATACCAACAAGAATACTATCGTGAATACCCGTGCGGGTAACATCTCCACGATGGGCGATATCTACGTTAACAGTGGCACGATTGATAACACCAACGGCAAGCTCGCCGCAGCAGGTATGCTGGCGGTTGATACCAATAACGCCACGCTGATTAACTCTGGTAAAGGGAGTTCTGTCGGGATTGAAGCGGGGCTCGTGGCGCTGAAAACCGGAACGCTCAACAACAGCAATGGTCAGATTCGCGGCGGTTATGTGGGTCTTGAATCCGCTGCGTTGAATAACAACAACGGTGATATTCAGACCACCGGCGATATCGCCATTATCAGTAACGGTAATGTGGATAACAACAAAGGTCTGATCCGTTCGTCCACCGGGCATATCGTTATTGGTGCGGCAGGTAGCGTAAATAATGGTTCAACCAAAACCGCCGATACCGGCAGTTCTGACTCTCTGGGCATTATTGCAGATACCGGCGTAGAAATTGGTGCGAACAACATCAATAACAACGGCGGACAGATTGCGTCTAATGGCAACGTCTCCCTGTCAAGTTACAGCACGGTCGACGATTATGCGGGCAAAATTCTGTCCAACAGCAAAGTGATTATCAAGGGAAGCTCACTGCGTAACGATACCGGGGGGATCAGCGGTAAGCAGGGTATTGAAGTCGCCGTTGGCGGCAGCCTGACCAATAACATTGGCGTGATCAGCTCTGAAGAAGGTGATATCTCCCTGTTAGCCAACTCAGTGGACAACCACGGCGGCTTCATGATGGGGCAGAACATCACGATGGAGTCGATGTCTGGCGTCAATAACAACACACCGCTGATCGTGGCCAGCAAAAAACTGAAGATAAATGCGCGCGGCAGTATCGAAAACCGCGATGGCAATAACTTCGGTAACGCTTATGGTCTGTACTTCGGCATGCCTCAGCAAACGGGTGGAATGGTCGGCAAGGAAGGCATCGAGCTTTCCGGGCAGAACATCTATAACAACAACAGTCGTCTTATCGCTGAGGATGGTCCTCTGACTCTCCAGGCACAGAACACGTTCGACAACACGCGTGCTCTGGTCACCAGCGGGGCGGATGCATCTATTCAGGTTGGCGGAACGTATTACAACAACTACGCTACCACCTGGAGTGCGGGCAACCTGGATATCGACGCGACCACGCTGCAAAACAGCAGCAGCGGTACGATGATCGATAACAATGCGACCGGGTTCATAGCATCTGATAAAAACCTGTCACTGGAAGTGGTGAATAGCCTTACCAACTACGGCTGGATCAGCGGTAAAGGCGATGTTGATGTCACGGTGAATAACGGCAACCTGTATAACCGCAATACCATTGCGGCTGAAAAGGGGCTGGATATTGCCGCGTTGAACGGTATTGAAAACTGGAAGGATATTTCTGCTGGCGGCGACCTGACGATGAACACCAATCGCCATGTGACCAACAACTCCAACAGCAATATGGTGGGGCAGAATATTGTTATTAACGCGGTTAACGATATCAACAACCGTGGCAACATTGTCAGTGACGCTGACTTGAACGTGACGACCAAAGGCAACCTGTATAACTATCTCTATATGGTAGGGTATGGGGATATCGCATTGTCGGCAAATAGCGTGGCGAACAATAACGCGACCATCGAAGCGACAGGCGATCTGATTATCGATTCGAAGGGTAACGTGGGTAACAACCGCGGTAATCTGCATGCGTTGAACGGCGTGTTGTCTGTTAAAGGCAACAATCTGAACAACGATAACGGTGAAATTCGTGGTTATGGCGATGTCACGCTGGCACTGACGGGCAACTACGACAGCTATAAGGGTTCGCTGACCTCTGAAACGGGCGACGTGACTCTGACGGCGAACATCGTAGACAACGCCTATGGTTTGATTGCCGGTGAGAATGTTTCTGTCGATGCTAAATCGACGATTTACAACAACACTGCGCTGATCGCGGCGAATAAAAAGCTGGTTATTAACGCTGGCGGCAACCTCGAAAACCGCGACGGGAATAACTTCCTGCGTAATAACGGCGCGCTGTTTGGGATCACCGACAACGTTGGCGGCATCGTAGGTAAAGAAGGTGTCACGCTTTCTGCTCAGAACGTCAACAACAATAACAGCAGCATCATCGCTGAAAATGGTCCGCTTAATCTGCTATCCAAAGGAACGCTGGATAATACCCGCGCGCTCCTCAGCAGTGGGGCTGATGCCATCATCCGTGCGGCAGGGACGTTCTACAACAACTATGCCACCACGTACAGCGCCGGTAATCTCGACGTTTATGCGGCGTCGTTGAACAACGCCAGCGATGGTCGCCTGGAAGACAATACCGCCACTGGCGTGATTGCGTCTGACAAAAACCTGGATCTGAGCGTTGATAACAGTGTCACTAACTATGGTTGGATCAGCGGTAAAGGAGATGTGCATTTCAATGTTCTGAAAGGCACGCTGTATAACCGTAATGCCATCGCGGCGGACAACGCGCTGACCATTAATGCCCTGAACGGTGTTGAGAACTTTAAAGACATTGTGGCGGGTACTGCGCTGACTATTGATACGCAGAAGTATGTTACCAACAACAGCAACAGTAATATGTTGGGACAAACCATCGCGATCAATGCCGTGAATGACATTAATAACCGTGGAAATATTGTGGGTGATTATTCTCTGGGTGTTAAAACCACCGGTAATATTTATAACTACCTCAATATGCTGAGTTATGGTGTCGCTGTCGTATCGGCAAATAAGGTTACGAATAGCGGTAAAGACGCTGTTCTCGGTGGCTTCTACGGTTTAGCGTTAGAAGCAAACGAAACTGATAACACCGGTACTATTGTCGGCATGTAAGATGTAACCAAAGACAGCAGTGGCTTTTAATATTAATGCGTCATGTCACGCAGGGGTTGCTGCTGTCTTTATTTAGTTTGAGAAGATAATGCAATTACGATTTAATTTTGGTTTGCTGCTCATTCTTTGTTGTTTTCAAGTTGCAGCGAAAGACAGTCTTGATAATTTGATCAAGCAGCAAAAAAATGCAGATGAAAGCACGTTGCGCGCGCATAAATTAGAAAAAAAAGATGTTTACTCAAATGCACAACGTAATGCGTTTACTCTGGGTGATCTGCCGCAGGAAAAGAATTGCTTTATCATTAATCGGATTGAACTGGAAGATAACTTTCTGGGTGGTCAGTTGATTTCTGAAGTACATAAAGCAGTTACCGGACGCTGTGTCGGTAGTGCTGGTGTGCAAAAAATTGCTGCTGCCTTGCAGGATTATTATATTAATGCCGGATATATCACAACGCGAATTAGTATTCCTTCACAGGATATTTCTAAAGGCAAGCTACGTTTCCAGGTTAATGCCGGGAAGATAGAAAAAACGATTGTGGAAGGTAATGATATCAGTGAATGGATGTTACCTTTTCAGCGTAACGATATTCTCAATATTCGCGATATTGAACAGGGGCTGGAAAATCTTCAGCGAGTACCTGACGTTGATGTGAAAATTAATATTGAACCGGGAACACGGGATGGTTACAGCATCGTTCATATTGATACACACCGGGGGAAAAACTGGAGCGTTCGGGCAAGTTACAATAATTGGGGCGATGAAGAAACGGGCCGTTACCAGACAACCGCGGTGGGTTATCTGTTTAATCCAGCGAAAATGGGGGATCTGTTTTATCTCGCCGGTACGCGTAGTACTACCGGACAGTATGAAAACGTCAGTAGTTATTATTCCATTCCGGTGGGGTACTGGGAGTACGGCTTTTTCTATAGCAAAAGTAAATCGCAGCAGGTGATTCCGCTTTCGTACATCTCGCTGGATTATGTTGGCACCAGCGAATACTTGAGCGCAAAGGCGACGCGTACCGTTTATCGCGATAAAACAAAAAAATTCGCCGGGAGTGCAGAACTCATTCGACGAAAGTCGAATTACACGCTTAATGGTGAGGAGCTGACATTACAGGCGCGGGATATGGGAAATATCAAGTTGGGGCTAAATTATAAGCAACAGTTACCCGGCGAGTTCTGGGATTCAACCCTCTCGTGGCAACGCTTTTTAACCTGGTTCGGTGGTGAAAAAACGCCGGATATGCAATATGGCGACGTTAGCCCGGTAAGCAATATCTTTAATTTTGAGGGTAACTATACCCGACAAATAGAGAATGGATATTACAATACCGCTTTTTTTGCCCAGTACGCACCGCGTGAACTGACTTTGCAAGATCAAATTACAGTTGGCGATCGTTGGAGTATTCGCGGGTTTGAAAATAGCGTAGGTTTGTCAGGGAATGATGGTTTTTATATAAAAAACACGCTGGCATTTCCTTTGCCTGGAATGAAAGCTAATTATTATGCCGGTCTTGATTTTGGGCAAGTGTATCAGGACGCTTCTTATGGCGATGAATCACTGGTGGGCGCGGCAGTTGGTATTGATGGAAACATAAAAAGTCTTGAGTATAACTTTTCCGTTTCTACCCCATTAAAGTACCCGGCGACATTAGATATTGATCGGGTGAATGTAAATTTTAATTTTTCGTACCAAATGTAAAGGATAACGAGACTAATGAGAATAGGGACAGATATTGTTGAAATTGCCAGAATAACCAAAGCCATTATTAATGGAGAGATGGCTTTTTATGAGCGTGTTTATACTGCTCATGAGCGCTTACTCATTAATCCTGCAGAACCTGATTATGAACGGGCTTCTGGATTCTGGGCGGCGAAAGAAGCGTTAGTTAAAGCGATTGGTTGTGGTTTTCGTGATGGCGTACGTTTCCAGGATATTGAAATAAAGCATGATGCGGCCAAAGCACCTTATTTCGTTATTTCCGGAAGACTACAAGAAATTTTTATCGGGCAGGGGTTGCAAAATAACTCCCTGAGTATTTCGCATTGCCGTACCCACGCCATTGCGACTGTCATCGTTTATTAACTCAACATATGTGATGAATATGTACAAATATAATGATTTAAATGAAAAAACCGTACTGGTGACAGGAGCCAGTGGTGATATTGGGCTGGGTATTTGCGAAAAATATCTGGAGCAGAGCTGCGATGTTTATGCGCTTTATAAATCCAACGACGTGCAATTAACGACGCTGAAAGCAAGCCATCCGGCAGGCGATAAACTGCATATTGTGCAGTGCGATCTCGCCTGCCCCCAGAGCGTGAGCGCATTGTGCGAACAGATAGAGCGCGAAGCTGGCAAGATTGATGTGCTGGTGAATAACGCGGGCATCGTTAAAGACAGCCTGTTTGCCTCGATGAGCTATGAGGATTTCACCCAGGTTATCGAAACCAACATGTTCAGCATTTTCCGTCTGACGAAAGACGCGCTGATGCTGCTTCGTGCGGCAGAAAATCCCGCCATTATTAACGTTGCCTCTATTGCAGCGCTGATCCCCAGCGTCGGTCAGGCGAATTACAGCGCGTCAAAAGGGGCGATCCTCGGCTTCACCCGCACGCTGGCAGCAGAAATGGCACCTTGGGGCGTGCGCGTCAACGCGGTCGCACCGGGAATGATTGAATCGAAAATGGTGAAAAAAGTATCCCGCGCAGTGGTCCGTGCGGTAACCAGTACCATCCCGTTACGCCGTCTGGGGAAATGTGAAGAAGTGGCGAACACCATCGTCTTCTTAAGTTCCTCTGCCTCCAGCTACATTGTCGGCCAGACCATCGTTATCGATGGCGGCCTGGTCATGCGGTGATTTATGTCTAAATACACGATTCCTTCGAAAATCTTCCTCGAAATGGGCGGCTGGCGTCAGCCGCTGCTGATGGTCGATAAAATTGCAGATTATAAATACGGTGAAAATGGCTTTGTCAGTGTCGTGAAACACGTCACCTATAACGAACCGTATCTACTGGGGCATTTCCCGGAAGATCCGATTATGCCCGGGGTGATTATTTCGGAAATCTTCGGCCAGGCCAGCGAGTATCTCTCTTTCCTGACCGACATTTGCGATATCTGGCGCGAACGTTTTGAGGAAGAGCTGAAGTCGTTACGTGATATTCACGCACGCATTCACCGCCCTGAAATGCTGGAGATTATCCGTACCCGGCGCAGCCAGGTACGCGGCGTGCTGGCTGCTCAGAACCTGAAATTTAAAGATATCGCCTATCCGGGTGATTCTATTGATGTTGTCAGCAAATTGGCTTTTTCGGATGCCAGTGGCTTTAAACACTATTCCGTGACCGCGTACGTCGGTAAAAAGCTGATTAGTCAGGGCACCATTATCAATTTCCGTGAAACCAAGTAATCCAATAAGAGAGTAAATATTATGTCTACCATGAATGACGCTATTGAACAGCGTAAAGAAGTTCTGATGACCATTAAAACGGAGATCATCCAGCGACTGAATATTCAACGCGATGAAGCGCAAATTGATGATGATACTGCGCTGTTTGGTAATGGTTTTAAACTGGACTCCGTCGATGCAACGGAAATTGTCGTTCTGCTGGATAAAGTATTTGATATCAAGATCAGCGAAAGTGACGACCCGTCCTATATGCGCAGTATCAATAGTCTGGCCACCTTCGTTATTCAAAAGAAAAACGATTAACTACTTATTAAAGAATTAATTATCAGGACACTTTTATGAAATCTCTTGCTGAATTTCACTTGAAAAATAATGCGGTAATGGGGGTATATAACAACCGTACCCTACCTTCTTCTTATCACGATGCTATGACCGAATATAAAGCCGTTCGTGAAAACGCGCTGCTGGTGGACTATTCTCACCTCTCTATTGTTAGCGTCATGGGCGATGATGCCTGGGCGCTGATCAACCAGCTGGTTTCCGCAGATGTCTCCATCATTCGTGATGAGCAGGCAATCTACTCACTGGTGTTGAATGAAGAGGGCACCATTCGCGGAGACGTCTATGTGCTGTGCAGCATCGACGGTTATTACCTGCTGTCTGAAGATATTTCGGCTACCGAACTGATCGCCAGCATGAATACCATTCTCGAAAAAGCGGAAGAACTGGATATTCAATCGCTGCCTGAAATTCAGGATATGCGGGAAAACAACTGGGGGGCAATCCTGCTCGAAGGCCCATACTCCTGGGAGATCATGTCTGAAATTCATGGCTTTGACGTGATTGGCCTGCCTTACTACGAATACATGAATACCGATGAGGATCTGCTGATCTTCCGCTGTGGTAAACACGGTGAGTATGCGTACATGACCATCGGTGAGCAGGCGAAACTGGCGGAGCAGTGGGAAAAACTGTTAACCGTCGGCGAGAAATACCTGATGCAGACCGGCGGCCTGGATTATCAAAAAATCGTACGCCTCGAAAATCCATGCTGGGATGCCAGCCTGTGGGAAGGTCAGGCGGTGAATCCGGTTCAGTTGCAGATGCAGTGGGCGGTGCAGTACGACAAAGATGATTTTATTGGCAAGGACGCGGTGACAGAGCTCTCCCAGGAGTATACCGGTAATAAACTCATCGGCATGATCGCACAGGAAGAATGCGAAGACATTGAGGCTGGCGATCGCGTGCTGGTGGAAGGTCAAGACGTGGGTTATGTAGTGAAAGCGGTATTTTCCCCGGCATTGCAGCGTTTCATTGCCCTGACCCTGCTGGAAAAGGATTACGCCTGGTCTGATATCAGCGGCTACGAAATTCAAACTGCCCACGGAATTATTCCAGCGCAATCAAAATGTATGCCGTTTATTTATAACCTGAGCATGTTGGTTAGCCCAACTGAGCACAGTTATATCGACGCGTCAAAAAATAAAAGCGCAGCGTAATGAATATCGCCGCGTGACTATAGTTTACGCGGCTTAAATTAACCCCAATTGGCGGGATTGCCAGGTATTCTTCATGAAAACGAACAGGAAAAGAGTTGTTATTACCGGGCTGGGGATTTTGTCCTCACTGGCGGAAAATATTCAGGATTTCCGGGAAGCATTATTAAATAAAAAAAATGGCGTTGCGGATAGCGAACGCTTTGCAAAATGGTTTGAAAATGCGCGTGCGGCAGAAGTGTTGCATGACATTGAATACTCCGATCTGAACGATGATGTTATCGATTCACTGGATAACGCAGCGCTCTGGGCCTACAAAGTGGGTAAAGATGCGCTGAGTCAGGCCGGCCTGATGGATAGCCGTGACACCCTCAAAGAAACAGGCATGATCGTCGGTGTTTCGTCCGCGGGTACAGAGGCCTTTTTACCGCTGTTCGAACAGCGCATGGAAGATTTCTCGCTGCGCAAAGCCCTTTTTTCCGGCGCATTCTCATCCTGTTGTTCCAGCGTTTCAACGCTGCTGGGCTTACAGGGTGGGGTTGAACTGGTCGCGACAGCGTGTACCGCCAGCCCGAACGCCGTGGGGATGGCCTTTGACTACATCCAGAATGGTAAAAGCAAAACCATGCTGGCAGTAGGTACCGAGCCCATCTATCTGCCGACCTTTGCCGGATTCTACGCACTGAATGTCATGCATCCAGACACTTGTACGCCGTTCTCGGGTCAGTCCGGTATGTCGATTGGTGAAGGTGCGGGCGCTATCGTACTGGAAGAGTATGAGCACGCCGTAGCACGCGGGGCGACCATTTATGGTGAGATCCTCTCTTACGCCACTTCCTGCGATGCTTTCCATGAGACCGGGCCAGATCCGCGTGCCAGCGGTGCGGTGCAGGTCATGAACAAGGCAATGGCAAATGCGGGCGTCACACCGGAGCAAATCGACTACGTCAACGCGCACGGTACGGGTACTGAAGCCAATGACCGTATCGAAACGCTGGCAATGAAAAAGGTCTTTGCTAACCACGATAAACTGCTGGTGAGCTCCACCAAATCTTACTTTGGCCACAACATTGGCGCAGCGGGGATTGTGGAACTGATTGCCTGTCTGGCAACACTGCCGGACAACCGCGTACTGCCGACACTGAATTTCAGCCAGGCACGCCCGAATTGCGATCTGGACTATGTGCCGAATGAATTTCGCGATCGCAAAGTGAACATCTTCATGAAGAATAACTATGCCTTCGGCGGCAACAATTGCTGCATGATCCTGAGCATGGAGCCCGCGTCCATTCCGGTCAGTACCTATGATTCGAAGCGTGTGGCTATCTCGGGCGTCGGTGCAGTATCCGCAATAGGCCACACGCTCAACCAGGTTCTGGAAAACATCTGGGCGCAGGACCACCACGTTGAACTGGGTAGCGTAACCTTCCCGGACGATACACTGGAAGAAGCCAAAGAGCTGCTGGCCGTGCTGGATGAATCAAACCAGTTTGCCGAGCTGTTTGATGAAGAGTACAGCTTCAGCGACGCTACGCTTCCGGAAACGGCAAGCAACTTCAAAACGTTCCAGGTTTCCGGGCTGGAGCCGCGTAAACACCTGCGTCGTTTCGATCAGCGTAAAGCAACCCGTGGCGGCACGTTTGCCCTGATCGCACTCACCGAAGCGCTGGAACAGGCGAAGCGTAAAATCAAACGCGACGGCGATGAGCTGGGCATGATCATGGGGATGTCCCGCGGCCCGCAGGAAACCACCTACAAATATCTGCAAAGTCTGAAACCCGATCCACGCAAAGTACGTACGTCGGAATTTCCTGGCTCGTTGATGAATGCGATCCCAACGTTCTGCGGGATCTCTGAAGGGATCAAAGGGTATACCACTACGCTTGCGACAGGGGAAAACTCGGCGCTGGGCGCGCTGACCTACGGTTATGAAATCGTCCGGCAGAACCTGCAACCGCAGGTATTGGTTGGCGGCGCGGACGAGTACTTCCCGTCTATGTCGCTGTATATGGATGCGGTGACGCAAAAGATCCACATGACGGCTGAGGCGAGCGACTATCAGATTTACGGTAAAGATCCGCAGGGTTATGTTCCGGGCGAGGGTGCCTGCATGCTGCTGCTGGAAGATCCACAGTTGGCTGCGGCGCGTGGCGCTGAGGTTCTCGCGGAAGTGGTGGGCTACGGCAAGTCATGCAGCAATACCTACTTCGACGCCTCATTGTTGGAAGAAAAATCCGCGTCGATGGCGCTGGCCATTGAACGCGCCCTTACGCATGCGGGCATCTCTGCTGGCGATATTGATTTGGTATGTGGTACCAGCAACGGTAGCGATGACCATTCTCGTATCGAAATTGACGCGATTTACAACACCTTCGCCGCGCAAAACCCGGCGGTGCCGGTAGTGAACTATAACGCTTGCTTTGGTTTTGTCGCCTCTGCCGCTGGTTTGCTTAACCTCGCCGTGATTACTGACTGCATTAAGAAGCAGGCAGTACCTGCGATTCCAAATACGGTGGAATTCTTTGATGAGCGTGTGAATTTTGTACGACAGTCGATGAAACTTGCGCTGAACCATGTCCTGCTTGTTGGCGCAACGGAAGGCGGCAACTACTACGCGTTCGTCATTAAGGGATAAGACTGTGGACAATGCCGCTATTATTTCGGGTTACAGCGTGTGGATGCCGTATGCCGAAGACTGTTCGCAGTTAATTGACAATCTGAAACAGGGGAAACGCGTTGCGCGTACACCCTGGTTTACCTCCAACGAGGAGGCCATTAAATGCGGGTTTAAGGGTAATCCGTCAGTGGCGACGTTGAAACAGGTGGACGATAGCGCATTGGACCTGCTGTCTCAGTTGATCGACGAAGCCCTGGAACAGGCAATGCTGGATAAGCATTGCCTGGCCGGGCGCAACGTTCGCGTTTACCTGACCGGTATTGGGCCGCGTATCGACGGGCTGGATTACAAGTCTTTCTATAATTACAACGATGTAGAAGATATCAACTTAACGCAATCCATCACAAATCTGCATGCCTCAAAGATGTCGCAGGACACGATTTCAAGCCATCTTGCGCGCAAATATCGCTTGCAGTATTTGCCGCCTAACATGAACTGCACCAGTAACTCGTCACTGACTGCGGTGCATCTGGCGACGCAGGGTATTGAGCAGGGCGGGATTGATCTCGCGATTGTGCTGAACTGTTCGAAAATTAAAACCCAGGACATCTGGTTCCTGGAAACTCAATCGATGCTGGACAGCGAACAGGTTCAGCCGTTTGGTGAAAACAGTAAAGGTGTGGCGTTCGCAGAAGGTTTTAGCGCGCTCCTACTGGAAAGCGTTCATCACCGCCGGGCGCGTCAACAAAGTGAGGGCGTAAGGGTGCAAACGACTTACACCCAAATCAGCGCGGGCCGCAGCAACGATGCCTCCTGGCTTAGCACTAACGTGCACAAGGTCATGCAGGCCGCGATGAAGCAGGCTGAAATTGCGCTGGAGGATCTTGCAGCCATTCTTCCACACGGCAACGGTTCGGCAGTGAGCGATAACGCGGAAGCCAAAGCCATCACCATGTTCGCAGGGGAGCGGCAGATCCCCGTTCTCGCCTATAAAGGGCAGATCGGCTATACCGCAACCGGATCTGGTGTTGTCGATCTGATCATTGGTCACCATTCGTTGACGCATCATCAACTGATCGCACCTGTTGGCAACGACGTCATTATCGACAGCATGGCTTCGCTGGTACTTACGGACGGCAGCGTGACAAACCATAGCAAACGCCATTTGCTGAAGGTTGGTGTGGGTGTCGATGGTTCGGTTATTGGCGTTGTTATGTCAAATATGCAAGCGGGGCGCGCGAAATGACGGAAAAGAGTATCTACCTGTCTTCCTGGGCGCTTACGGAACCGGACGACATTTTTTATTTTTATCAGCCGACCTGGCTCAACGCCTGGGAAGCACATATGTACGAAAGAGGATTATATGGCACCCGTGCTAATGGCTGGGGGCTGAAGCGCTTTGGCGTTGAGAACGATATTTATGCGCCGGAACGGATCCGTAATCCGCAATATATGCCTTACCTTGAGGCGATGGAGCAGGTGACCGATTCCGCATTACAACAAATGCCGACTAAAGAACGCATGAAGTTAATGAAATCGCGCACGGCATTTATTTATGCCGATTCCTGGGGCGAATCCGGTTCGTTTGAAAAAATTTCCAGTGCGCTGCATATCGCCACTATTGATACGCTTCCCAAGAATTTACTTAAGAAGTTTTCGATAACGGAACCGACTTGCAAGATTCGCGGCGAAAAACAGGCATTCGTTCAGGCGCTGCGTATGGCGCAGGATTATCTCGCCTGGGATGTATTCGATAACGTGGTGATTTGTGCTGCCTATCGGGCAATTCCGGTGCTGGTATTCTCTGAAGAAGATGTGGGTAAACCGCCTAAGCGTTTATTTCCCCGTCGTGCTGATGAGGTGAATTTATCTGTTGAACGAGTGGGTTGTTTTATTCTCAGCCAGCGTGAGAGCGCCATCAGGCTGCAATGCGGGGAATATCATTCCGGCACTGCGCCACAGCATGCTACGGATATTGATGTCATGGCCTTCAGCGAACGGCAACAAATGCCGTCCCGGCCTGCTGCTGGCGTTATCGACCTGGTGGCCCATTACGGTGAAAGCGGTTGTCTGACGCCCGCGTTGAGTATGGATTATTTAACCCGTCATATTCAGCCCGGTGGAAAAATGCGTACGGTCATTGCCGATAAACAGTTTGGTTATCACTACTTTGACCTTGAATACCTTGAAGGATAACGACAGTCGTATGCAATCTACTATTAAATCGTTGCCCGCTATTTCGCTTAGCAATATTTATAAGTGTTATGGCGCTGGGGCAGGAAAGGTTGATGCGCTTAAAAGCATTAATCTTGATATCAATAAAGGCGAATTTCTCGCACTGTGTGGGCCGTCAGGCAGTGGTAAAAGTACTCTGTTGAATATTCTCTCGGGTATTGATAAACCGACCAGCGGAACGGTGATATTTTTAAATAAATTACTGAACCAACTGCCAGAAGAGCAGTTGGCTGTGATTCGTGGAAAACATTTGGGTTTTATTTTTCAGTTTTTTAACCTTATGCCGGTATTAAATGTTTTCGATAACGTTTATTTCCCACTGGTGCTTAATGGTCAGTTCAGTAAAAAAGAAGCCACTGAACGGACGCTGCATTATCTCGATAGTGTTGGATTAAGCGGTTTTGGCGATCGCAAACCTGGACAATTATCGGGCGGTCAACAACAGCGTGTCGCCATCGCCAGGGCACTGGCCCACGAACCTATGGTGGTCATTGCCGATGAACCGACGGGAAATTTAGACCTGGCAACCGGCGAGGCTATTTTGGACTTGTTGTTGACGATTAATCAGCAGACCGGCACCACATTTGTTATTTCCACGCACTCCAGCGAATTAAAAGCGCGGGCACGGCGAGTGGTTGAAATTCAGGATGGAGTATTGATTCATGACTCAGATGCATAAAGGATTTTTGCTCATCGGCGTCTTTTTGTACGCGGCGTTTGTGGCTCCGAAGATTTACGCGGCAACACCCGACGCTGTTAACCAGGTTCTGCAACAGGGGCTCCCGGCGCAGCCTGCCGCGCTGGCGACGCTGACCGAGGCGTTAAAGAAAGAGTATGAAGCCAGGCACAATGTGGTGGCGCTGGTTTTTTACGCCTATGGCTTACTGCGTCAAGCGGACGGTTATGCGGCAACAAACGATTTTATCCATGCCTCAGAATACGCCAAAAGCGGCTTTTTCTGGTTGGATGAAGCGGTGGATTTGCAGGAGAAAAATCAACGCGTACGCTATTTACGCGCCCGCGTAGATGCCTATTTACCCGCAGACTCAGGGCGTTGCGTGGTGACAGTCAAAGACACTGAACACATGCTGGCTGACCCGGCGATATGGACGACAACGATCCGCGACCATATTCTGGCTATGCGTTATCGCGCCTTACGTCACTGCAAGGACACCACCCGCGCGAATACATTGTTGGCGCAAATTAAAGGGCAAAACGCCGCGCTTGCGCAGTCGCTGACGCAGGATTTTAATGTTGTACCAGAATGGGATAGTGAAGAGTTAACCCAGGTACTGCTGCCGCTGATGAAAGGTGAGTAAATGTCCGGGGAAATTTTAGCTGTTAATAGCGTTCTGCTGCTGATTCTGTTTTTTGTGTTTTATCAGCTTCTGTTTTATTCACGAGATGTCAAATTTGCATTTTTGAATCTCTTTCGCCACAAGCGTCGCTCTTTTTCTACTATAACCGCCATTGTATTGGGTGGCGTGGCAATTTTTTTATATGGCGGATTTATTGATTACTCTTTCTGGATCCTGAAAGAGCAGACGATTCGTACCAATATTGGTCATGTACAAATTTACAATCAGCACTATTTTGAAACGTCGAATAAAAATAAGAGCCTGATTGCCGATTATGCGGCGTTAAAGAAAGCTATTTTGTCGGACCCGACGCTGGCGGCGGATATTTCCACGCTCTCCGGGCAACTGGAGTTTACTGGCGTAATTTCACATTACGAGAGCGAAACCTCCAGCTATTTCTCCGCGCTGGGGGTGGAGCCGTTACCCGCTTTAAAGCTGGGATCGTTCGATAAGATTATCGCGGGGAGCGATCTTTCCCAGGTAAAAGGTGATGAAATCACCCTGGGCAGCGGTCTGGCGAAAACGTTGAATGCGAAATACGACGACTGGCTGGATGTGATGGTGGTCAACACGGCGGGCGGGCAGGGCGCATTGTCGCTAAAACTGCGTGGCATTTTTGAGTCAGGCATTAAAGATTATGACGATGTCGCGATGAAGATCCCGCTGGACACCGCGCAGCGCATGATGGGTACGGATGGCGTCAGCAAAGTGCTAATTCTGCTTAAAGAAGATGACACCGCGGCGTTTAGCGCAAAGCTGCGTCAATTTATCGAACGCAATCATTTGCCGCTGGTGGTCAAAGACTGGCGTGATGTTTCACTCTTTTATCAACAGGTTGAAGGGTTGCTATCGGGGATCTATTTCTTCATCAAGCTGATTGTTGCGCTGATTGTCATCTTCATGATCGGCAACTCGATGGCAATGAACATTGTTGAGCGCACCCGTGAAATTACCACTCTGCGTGCCATAGGCCTGAAGCCGCTTCACGTCACGCG
Organism: Escherichia sp. WS1152; assembly: GCF_046487665.1. Lineage (NCBI taxonomy): Bacteria > Pseudomonadati > Pseudomonadota > Gammaproteobacteria > Enterobacterales > Enterobacteriaceae > Escherichia > Escherichia sp. WS1152. The sequence continues at coordinate 408,506 of NZ_JBJQJA010000001.1, forward strand.
CTTGTTTCTGACAGAAGGCATTTTTATTGGTGTGATTGGCGCCGTCGGCAGCCTGCTGGTGGGGGGCGTGTTAGCCTGGATTATTAATCTTTATGGTATTGCGATGCCGCCATCGCCTGGACAAACCATCGGCTATACCGCCTTTATAAAAACCAGTAACCCGGAATTGATTTGGGTGACGGTGGTATTACCCATTTTGACAGCAACAGGCGCCTCTGTGTTACCGGCTTTACGTGCTTCCCGGCTGAATATTTCTGACGCATTTAAATTCTCATAGGGCTAATTATGAATATGGCTTTTTACGGCAAGTGGTTTGCTTGCCTGTGGCTCGCTACGTCGTGCGTTCAGGCGGCGAGCACAGATAATAAGGCGCTGGAGATAATTCGTCGCGCTGACGAAATTCGTTCGCCGAATAAACCGTTTCGTTACACGCTGACGGTAACGGAATATAAAGCGGGCGCAACCCAGCCAGAGAATAAACAGGTCCTCGATATTTCCATGCGCTTTATGAAACCGCAGGGTAATGAAAAAGCGGATGCACGCTCGCTGGTGCGTTTTATTTATCCGCCGCGAGATAAAGGAAAAATCATGCTTTCCGACTGGTACGATTTATGGTTTTACACGCCGGAACTGCGACGTCCTATGCCTATTTCACGGCAACAAAGATTAATTGGGCAAATCTCTAACGGCGATGTCATTGTCACTAACTTTGAATATGCCTATGACTCGACCCTGGTGGGGGAAGTCACGTGTGCTGAAAAGCAGTGTTACAAGCTGGCGCTGGTGCGTAAATCGGCGGATATCACCTGGCCGAAGGTTATCTATTACGTTGAAAAAGACGGTGATAATCGCCCGTGGAAGGCGGCCTATTATTCGCAGGATGACCAGTTAATAAAAGAAGTGTTGTATCAGGATTTCCAGCCGGTGTTGGGGAAAACGCGACCCATGAAAATAACCGTTACCGATGTTCGTCACGGCAATAACTATTCAGTGATGGAGTACAGCGATGTTCGTCTGGAATCGCTGCCGGAGTTTCATTTCACCAAAGAGTATATTCAGCGAGGTGCGAAATGAAACGTACGCTGAAGATCTCTTCGTTGCTGTGTGTTGCGCTGCCGTTGACGGTACAGGCGGATTGCCTGTCAGGTGACGAGGTGGCACAAAACAGCGATGTGACGCTTTACGAGCAGGTGTCTTATGTCAATAAACAGGCTTCGGCCTGGCAGATTGCAGGCAAAAATCCCTACACACGTCACAACGGTTATCAGGAGGCGGGGATTGGCATCAATAGCGGTTGTTCGATAATCGACAATACGCTGGAGCTTAAGCTCAATCTGTATGGAATAAACGAATATGCGCTTAAACCCGCAGGGAAATTCGAAACGGATGATAGCCGCACGCGTGCGTTAATTAACCGCCTCAGTCTGGTCTATAGCGCTTCGGACAGCGTTCAATTTGAAGCTGGAAAATTTGCCGCGCCGTCAGGAATGTTCTTTTTGCGTTCGCCTTCTGATTTGCAAACGCATTATTACACCGGATTCCAGTCGACACGTTTGCACGATCCCAAAATGACATCGGCGTATCAGGCGTCATCGTGGGGCGCAAAAATGAACTTGGATACACGCGATTATGCGTTTTCGGCGAGCGTCATACCGAAGTTAGCCACCATCGACAAACGCTATGTGACGTCTGGCAACTGGTCTGCTAATCAGCAGGGAAACAGCGATGAAGCCTATCTGCTGAGCTACAGCGACCATCGCTTTGGTGAGCACACGCCGACAGTCAATGTGCGGCTCGGACCATCGCCGTCACTCGCGCTGTCTGACAGTTATCACTACACCCCGCAGCTGACGCTGAATGTCGACGCAGCCTACCACCGCTCCCAACAATGGCGGCATCTTTCCCACCATGAGACGGCGCAGGTCGAGGAATATCAGTTTCCGGATTCGCTCTATGAAACGAAAGACGAAAGCGGCGTGGAGCTGGCCCTGGGGGGGCAGTACACCAGCGATAATTTCAGCGTGTTTGGCGTTGAGTATTACTTTCAGAGCGAGGGGTATTCGCGCGCTGAACAGCGTCAGCAGCGCGAGTTAATTGACTTCCTCAATACCACAACCGGCTATGCGCCACTGGATCAGGCATTTGATTCTTACAAATACCTGATGGCTTCAGAAATCAGCAATACCGCCAATCAGGGGATGCTGCAGGGTAAGCACTATCTGAACGCCTGGGCCAGTCTGCCGCTGGCGGGAGAGTCGACGCTGCAGCCTTCGCTGGTGGTCAATCTCATTGATGGCAGCACGTTGCTGGGCCTGCATTATTCCACGCCGCTCAGCGCTATCAGTAACCAGCTTGAAGCCTATGCCGGTGGCTATAGCGCGCTGGGAAGTCGGTATTCTGAATTTGCGCTTTTTGGCGACACGTTAGGCCTTTATTTGGGCTTTAAATACTATCTATAAGGATAAAGAGATGATGAATAATGCTTCACAACCGACAGTACTGCTTTTTGCCGGTCAGGGTAATCCGGTTATTGGTATGGGCAGCGATCTTTGGGATCTCAACGCCAGTACAAAACATATCTGGGATTGTGCCAGCGATATTTCCGGACTGAACCTGCGTCGCCTGTGTCAGAAAGGGCCGATGAATCGCCTTATTCAAACGACGGTACAACAACTGGCGGTGACCGCAATTAATGTAACGCTCTATACCCTGTGCCGCGAGCGTCTTGAGAATTTAACGGTTGTGGGCTCCTGCGGACACAGCGTTGGTGAATACAGTGCGCTCTACGCCGCTGGAGCTATTTCTCTTGAGACGCTATTTGGCATGATTCACTTCAGAGCCAGCCTAATGCATGACGAAAGCCAGAGAAATAAAGGCGCAATGCTGGCGGTTAAAGGCATCAACCGCGAACAACTGCAGACGATGATTACGGAATCAGGCATTGCGCTGGATATTAGCTGTGATAACACGCCGCGCCAGCAGGTTATTGGGGGAACGCAGGCTGCGTTGAATGAATTTGCCACGCTGCTGATGGCCGCTGGATACGAACCGGTTAAACTCGGTGTGAGCGGTGCCTGGCACACGCGTTTGATGGAAGACGGCGTTCAGGCAATGCGCGATTATCTTGCCGGACTGGATATCGCTTCGCCAGAGCATCAGGTTCTGATGAACGTAACAGCAAAAAGCGAGGTCGCTCCGTCAATTATCAAAGAAAATCTCTCATTACACTTAACTCATACGGTGAAATGGACTGAATCTCTCGATACATTTCTGAATATGCCAACCTCGGTAGCTTTCCTTGAAATAAGTAATAAGCCCTATTTGGGGAATATGTTAAATGATTTCGCTGGCGTGGATCAGCAACGAGTTATGCATTGTCGTAAAGCATTTAGTGATGCGAAGGTATTCAAATGATTCCTGATTATTTAACTTTTATTCGCTTTCAGGATAAACGAAGTCTGATATACATTTATGCTATTGGACTTATTCTGATAGGCTTTTATTGGAAAAATGCAGGATTTACTTTTCCATCAGAGGATATTGGTGTCGTTAGTGGGATTCTGGCCCTGGTGCTGTATAATTTTATTTTTGATCTCAAGGCGTACTGGGCTTATAAATGCGTCACGAAGAATATCGATTTTTCGTGGTTTAAGAAAAAGCAGAACCACAAAATAGAATTATTTATTACGCAACCTCTGGTGGCAGGATTTCTGTCGTTAATCATGTTGAGTGCAATGAGTTGGGGGCTATACCAGCGTCTACCCTCGTTATATGCGCTGTTCCTGATTTCGTTACTTGGGCCGTTGGTTATCTTTCTGCTGTTTCGGATGATCCGCACCAGTTATGTCAAGCAGGTCGCTATTTCAGTAGCGAAAAAAGTAAAATATAAAAGTCTGACTCGCTATGTGCTGCTTTCGGTGTGCATCTCAACGGTTGTTAACCTGCTTACTATCAGCCCGTTGCGTAACAGTGATTCTTTTGTGATAGAGGGGCAGTGGTTAACGTTTAAATCGATAATTGCATTGCTCATTCTTTGTGGCGTAGTGTTGGCGATTAATCTGTTTTTTCTGCGCTTCTCCAGGCGGTACGCTTTTTTGGGCAGGCTTTTTTTGCAGGAAATCGATCTCTTTTTCTCCAGTGAAAATGTGTTGTCGACCTTTTTTGCCAAGCCGCTTTGGCTTCGGTTATTCATATTGCTGGTTATTGAAGTGATGTGGATTACGCTGGTGTCGGTATTGGCAACGCTTGTGGAATGGCGGATTTGGTTTGAAGCCTATTTTTTACTCTGCTATGTACCGTGCTTAATTTACTATTTTTTCTATTGTCGATTCCTCTGGCATAACGATTTTATGATGGCATGTGACATGTATTTCCGTTGGGGGCATTTTAATAAGTGAGGAAGTGATAGGAAGTGACCAGATAATACATATATGTTCTGTACTCTCTTGCGCATTTTGATTGTTGACTGAGTAACCAGACAGTTGATGTGCACGATTTCCCCTCGCCCTAACAGACGTGGGCGGGGGCACCCGGTGTGTGCAATATACGAAAAAAAAGCCCGTACTTTCGTACGAGCTCTTCTTTAAATATGGCGGTGAGGGGGGGATTCGAACCCCCGATACGTTGCCGTATACACACTTTCCAGGCGTGCTCCTTCAGCCACTCGGACACCTCACCAAATTGTCGTTCCTGTCTTGCTGGAACGGGCGCTAATTTAGGGAAATCATGACCTGAGGTCAACAAACTTTTTGAAAAAATCGCGCGTTTATTCAAACTTCAATCAATATGCAGTTTTAATAAGCGAAATCTGCTTTTTTTGCCACCGACCACGGATTTGTTATGCTGGTGGCCTTTGTAGATCATAACGATAAGTGCGAATAAATTTCGCACAACGCTTTTCGGGAGTCAGTATGGATATCATCTTTTATCACCCAACGTTCGATACCCAATGGTGGATTGAGGCACTGCGCAAAGCTATTCCTCAGGCAAGAGTCAGAGCATGGAAAAGCGGAGATAATGACTCTGCTGATTATGCTTTAGTCTGGCATCCTCCTGTTGAAATGCTGGCAGGGCGCGATCTTAAAGCGGTGTTCGCACTCGGGGCCGGTGTTGATTCTATTTTGAGCAAGCTACAGGCACACCCTGAAATGCTGAAGCCTTCTGTTCCACTTTTTCGCCTGGAAGATACCGGTATGGGCGAGCAAATGCAGGAATATGCTGTCAGTCAGGTGCTGCATTGGTTTCGACGTTTTGACGATTATCGCATCCAGCAAAATAGTTCGCATTGGCAACCGCTGCCTGAATATCATCGGGAAGATTTTACCATCGGCATTTTGGGCGCAGGCGTACTGGGCAGTAAAGTGGCTCAGAGTCTGCAAACCTGGCGCTTTCCGCTGCATTGCTGGAGTCGAACCCGTAAATCGTGGCCTGGCGTGCAAAGCTTTGCCGGACGGGAAGAACTGTCTGCATTTCTGAGCCAATGTCGGGTATTGATTAATTTGTTACCGAATACCCCTGAAACCGTCGGCATTATTAATCAACAATTACTCGAAAAATTACCGGATGGCGCGTATCTCCTCAACCTGGCGCGTGGTGTTCATGTTGTGGAAGATGACCTGCTCGCGGCGCTGGATAGCGGGAAAGTTAAAGGCGCAATGCTGGATGTTTTTAATCGTGAACCCTTACCGCCTGAAAGTCCGCTCTGGCAACATCCACGCGTGACGATAACACCACATGTCGCCGCGATTACCCGTCCCGCTGAAGCTGTGGAGTACATTTCTCGCACTATTGCCCAGCTCGAAAAAGGGGAGAGGGTCTGCGGGCAAGTCGACCGCGCACGCGGCTACTAATAAAGCATCAGGATTCCTGCTATCCTTGGCGGGAATTGAATACAGGAGAGAGTTATGTATCCCGTCGACCTTCATATGCATACCGTTGCCAGCACACATGCATATAGCACATTGAGTGATTACATTGCCCAGGCCAAACAAAAGGGCATTAAACTTTTTGCGATCACCGATCATGGCCCGGATATGGAAGATGCGCCGCATCACTGGCACTTCATTAACATGCGTATCTGGCCGCGAGTGGTTGATGGGGTAGGGATCCTGCGCGGCATCGAAGCTAACATTAAAAATGTTGATGGTGAAATTGACTGCAGCGGCAAAATGTTTGATTCGCTGGATCTGATTATTGCCGGTTTTCATGAGCCGGTTTTTGCACCACATGACAAAGCGACCAATACACAAGCGATGATCGCCACTATCGCCAGCGGCAATGTGCATATAATAAGCCATCCCGGAAATCCGAAATATGAGATAGATGTTAAAGCCGTTGCTGAAGCAGCCGCGAAACATCAGGTGGCGCTGGAAATCAATAATTCCTCATTTTTACACTCACGTAAGGGCAGTGAAGACAACTGTCGTGCGGTAGCCGCAGCGGTACGTGATGCTGGAGGTTGGGTGGCATTAGGCTCGGATTCTCACACCGCGTTTACCATGGGGGAATTTGAAGAGTGTCTTAAAATCCTCGACGCGGTAGATTTTCCGCCAGAGCGCATTTTGAATGTTTCTCCGCGCCGCTTACTGAACTTCCTTGAATCTCGCGGTATGGCACCGATTGCGGAATTTGCAGACCTTTAATTACTAGTAATGGAAATATATTAATGAACGAGTTTTCTATCCTCTGTCGTGTGCTGGGTTCGCTCTATTACCGCCAACCACAAGATCCTTTACTGGTGCCGCTGTTTACCCTGATTCGTGAGGGGAAACTGGCTGCGAACTGGCCACTGGAGCAGGATGAGTTGCTGACACGTTTGCAGAAAAGCTGTGATATGACGCAAGTCTCTGCCGATTACAATGCGTTGTTTATCGGCGATGAATGTGCCGTGCCGCCATATCGTAGCGCATGGGTTGAGGACGCAACGGAAGCGGAAGTGCGCGCTTTTCTTTCTGAACGAGGGATGCCACTGGCGGATACGCCAGCCGATCACATCGGCACATTGCTGCTTGCGGCTTCCTGGCTGGAAGATCAGTCAACGGAAGATGAGAGCGAAGCACTGGGAACACTGTTCAGTGAGTATCTGTTACCCTGGTGTGGCGCGTTCCTTGGCAAAGTGGAGGCCCATGCAACCACGCCTTTCTGGCGCACCATGGCACCGCTAACCCGTGATGCCATTAGTGCAATGTGGGACGAGCTGGAAGAGGATTCTGAAGAGTAAATGTGATCTGCGTCACTCATAACTGCAACAGATAATTTGTTGTTGCATAAAATGTGTGCTCGATCTCATTCATGGACGCGTTTTCTGCTATCATGCGCGGCATGAACATACTTCTCTCTATTGCAATCACAACAGGCATTCTCTCCGGTATCTGGGGATGGGTGGCTGTTTCCCTGGGCTTACTAAGCTGGGCGGGCTTCCTGGGCTGTACGGCCTACTTTGCCTGCCCGCAAGGTGGGCTGAAAGGGCTGGCGATCTCCGCTGCAACCCTGCTTAGTGGCGTGGTGTGGGCGATGGTCATTATTTACGGTAGTGCACTGACGCCACATTTGGAAATTCTCGGTTATGTCATAACCGGTATTGTCGCGTTTCTGATGTGTATTCAGGCCAAACAGCTGCTGCTTTCATTTGTTCCGGGGACGTTTATAGGCGCATGCGCGACGTTTGCCGGGCAGGGTGACTGGAAACTGGTGTTACCTTCGCTGGCGCTTGGGCTGATATTTGGTTACGCAATGAAAAACAGCGGCCTGTGGCTGGCGGCGCGTAGTGCAAAGACGGCGCACCGTGAGCAGGAAATCAAAAATAAAGCGTGAGGGGCACTCACGCTTTCGCTTAAGCAGTAAAATGCCGGATGATAATTCCGGCTTTTTTATCTGTCAGGATTCCGGTGGAACCGACATATGGCGGTATTTCACCAGAATGTCATTCTGCCGTTCTGCTTTGTTCTGCAAATCCCACAGACCACGGTCAATACCATCATTAATCAGGAAAATGACCCCTGTTTCGATAGCCGACATCAGACACAGCATAACGGGTTCGTTTGAGGTGTAACCCACTTCCCCTTCCAGCAAGCGCTGGTAGTCAATAAAGCGGAAAACCCCGGCCTGAACTTCATAGGAAAGTATCGTCTTACTGGTGTTCACCGAGGAGAGGATCTCACCGGTACTCACATTGACGACGCGCAGGTTCACGGCAATCTGATCGAGCTGGTATTGCGTGTCGGCACCGATCCCAAAATATCTTGCCCCAACCCCGCCCGATTTGACGTTGCTTTCATAACCGATAATCGAACCTTCAACCATGATATTTGCCGCCGTTAAAGATTGCAGCGGGATTCGGTTATTAATGGCAACCGTGCCGTTTTCTTGTGCCGCACGAATAATCTTGCGCTCGTTAAGCAGGTTTTGTAAGCCCTGGCGCTCCAGCGGTATAAACCAGCGAGAATCTTTCAATGCCGTGACCAGCATCGCCGTGGCGCTTTGCGGAACAGCAGTGGAGAAGTTACTTGCCGGGTAGGGTTTAAATTGCCCGGTTTCGTCCTGAATGTTGTATACCGAAACAAAGATCTTACCCGTCGGCGCTGGCAGATGGGTCAAATCTTTGTAGCTCTGAGCACGAGGCATTAATGTCGGTCTGGCGGCTTCTTTAGGCGGGGCGGTTAAGCATCCGCTCAGTAACATGACGGCAACCAAAAGAAATAAGCGCTGCATGATTATTTTCCTTATGAAGCTGGGGCTTAAAAATCGGTTGAGTTATTTTGTAAACCCGAAACCTGGATGGTCGAGGTTTGTCCGGTTTTACGATCTGTCACGTTCAACTGCAATTGACCATCGCGGTTAGCAATATCAACAATATAATCGTTGGTCACCATGCGGCCCGGTTTACCGGTATTAATATTCGACAGTAGCCCACCTAAAATTTGTGACTGGATGGCCTGAGTAAAGTTATCTAATGCTGAGGGTGTTTCAATACCAAAGTCATCGTTATAGCTCGGATCTTTATAAGAGTTTTGGGCCTGAGCGCTATTTAATAAAAAAGCGCCATTATTTGGGTTACCACCAAAGTTTGGATTACGGAACTGGAAAGTCATGGTTCCAGCCCAACTTAATGGCGAAATAAGCATGAGTAGAACTACTGCATGTTTGACACGCATTGCAGCCTCCGAACAATTTTTTATTTAGAATTCATCATGCGCCAAATCGCCCGTACTTAATAACGCCTGATTTATCTGGCGACGATTTAGTGCTTCTTCAGTTTGAATCAGTGCAAAGACGACAGTTTTTTCGAAGTCTCTTTTCAACGGGAATAAAAAAGTCTGGAAAATAACGTCCTGATTGACCGTTATAGTGATCCAACTTCCCCATCGTGCACTGGGCCTTTCATTAATCGTTAAGTTACCCGTATAGTCACTTTCCCATTTATCACTAAAGGCTCGGTAAAAATCATGGCCAATAGAGGAAACAGTATGGTCAGTTAACAATCCCGGGACTTCTACCTCAACGGCGTGAAGATTCCCTGCGGCGAACAGAAATTCTGCCGCCACAATCCAGCGTAAATAACGTTTCATGGCTTTATCGCCTGAGGTTATCGTTTGCCCAGGAAACCGCTTGTGTCCGGTTTTTTACGGCTATCTTCTTGAAAAGATTATAAAGATGCGTTTTAACCGTATTTTCGCTGATGAACAACGAACGAGCGATCTCGTTATTAGACGCGCCGATACGCAGCTTATTCAGGATCTCTTTTTCCCGATGAGTAAGGAGGGCTGATTCCGTGCTGTTATAACGATAGTTACCAGAATGTGTAATCAGGTAACTGGCAAGCTTTTGCGTAAAGTAGCATTCGCCGCGCAGGACGCCTTGCAACCCATTGACAACACGTTCTTGATCCTCCATGGCATAAAAAACGCCGTTGATATGAGGCCAGTTTTCAATGTCGCGGTACGGGTAATCTTCAGGCGTATTTAGCAACAATATTTTGATATTGTTGTTTTTCCTGCTCAAAGTATCCTGCCAATAATGGATAAGCTTTTTATCCGCTTCCATCATATCCAGAAGAATAATAGAGCCTGAAGAGATATCGTCCAGAGAACGTTGAATATTATGTAATTTTCCTGTAATTGCCAGCGATTGTTTAAGGTGCTGCAAGAGAGCTGTCGCCTGCAAAGAAGGTTTAGTGATCAACAATAATGTATGACCATGAATACTATGGACTTCATTAAACATGATGAAACCCCGCTTTTTTTATTGATCGCACACCTGACAGCTGCCTCTAAAATAGAAGCACCAGAAGTACTGACAGATGTTGCACTGCTGTGTGTAGTAATAAATCAGCCCTAAATGGGTAAAATATAAAACTAATGGATTACATCTGATTTCAATCTAGCCATTACAAATCTTAAATCAAGTGTTAAACATGTAACTAAATGTAACTCGTTATATTGAAATGTTAACTTTAAGGTTTTATTAAGTTTAGGAATGATAGAAAAGTTGTACATTTGGTTTTTATTGCACAATTTTAAAAAATCATACAAATGGTGCTAACTTACTAATAATGCATATAAAAAATATTTCGGTGTAGTCCTTTCGTCATGTAAAACGTTCTTGTTTTTTCTCCACACCACCGTGGACAATTTTTTACTGCAAAAAGACGAGGTTTGTCACGGCTTGTGCGCAAGACATATCGCAGCAATCAGCGACGGGCAAGAAGAATGACTGTCTGGTGTTTTTTGCTAGCGGAAAACGGAGATTTAAAAGAAAACAAAATATTTTTTGCGTAGATAACAGCGTATTTACGTGGCTTTTAATACTTTGGTATGAACAAAAAAAGAAAAATACAACGCGCGGGTGAGTTATTAAAAATATTTCCGCAGACATACTTTCCATCGTAACGCAGCGTTAACAAAATACAGGTTGCGTTAACAACCAAGTTGAAATGATTTAATTTCTTAAATGTACGACCAGGTCCAGGGTGACAACATGAAAAACAAATTGTTATTTATGATGTTAACAATACTGGGTGCGCCTGGGATTGCAGCCGCAGCAGGTTATGATTTAGCTAATTCAGAATATAACTTCGCGGTAAATGAATTGAGTAAGTCTTCATTTAATCAGGCAGCCATAATTGGTCAAGCTGGGACTAATAATAGTGCTCAGTTACGGCAGGGAGGCTCAAAACTTTTGGCGGTTGTTGCGCAAGAAGGTAGTAGCAACCGGGCAAAGATTGACCAGACAGGAGATTATAACCTTGCATATATTGATCAGGCGGGCAGTGCCAACGATGCCAGTATTTCGCAAGGTGCTTATGGTAATACTGCGATGATTATCCAGAAAGGTTCTGGTAATAAAGCAAATATTACACAGTATGGTACTCAAAAAACGGCAATTGTAGTGCAGAGACAGTCGCAAATGGCTATTCGCGTGACACAACGTTAATTTCCATTCGACTTTTAAATCAATCCGATGGGGGTTTTACATGAAACTTTTAAAAGTAGCAGCAATTGCAGCAATCGTATTCTCCGGTAGCGCTCTGGCAGGTGTTGTTCCTCAGTACGGCGGCGGTGGCGGTAACCACGGTGGTGGTGGTAATAACAGCGGCCCGAATTCAGAGCTGAATATTTATCAGTACGGTGGTGGTAACTCTGCACTTGCTCTGCAAGCTGATGCCCGTAACTCTGACTTGACTATTACCCAGCATGGTGGTGGTAACGGTGCAGATGTTGGTCAGGGCTCAGATGACAGCTCAATCGATCTGACCCAACGTGGCTTTGGTAACAGCGCCACTCTTGATCAGTGGAACGGTAAAGACTCTCATATGACAGTTAAACAGTTCGGTGGCGGCAACGGTGCAGCGGTTGACCAGACTGCATCTAATTCCACCGTCAACGTAACTCAGGTTGGCTTTGGTAACAACGCGACCGCTCATCAGTACTAATACATCATCTGTATTAAAGAAACAGGGCGCAAGCCCTGTTTTTTTTCGGGAGAAGAATATGAATGCGTTATTACTCCTTGCGGCACTTTCCAGTCAGATAACCTTTAATACGACCCAGCAAGGGGATATGTACACCATTATTCCTGAAGTCACTCTTACTCAATCTTGTCTGTGCAGAGTACAAATATTGTCCCTGCGCGAAGGCAGTTCAGGGCAAAGTCAGACGAAGCAAGAAAAGACCCTTTCATTGCCTGCTAATCAACCCATTGCTTTGACGAAGTTGAGTTTAAATATTTCCCCGGACGATCGGGTGAAAATAGTTGTTACTGTTTCTGATGGACAGTCACTTCATTTATCACAACAATGGCCGCCCTCTTCAGAAAAGTCTTAATTTGTTGAAATATCGAGCATAAGATGAATCTGGAGAGAATGGTCTGCTGCGAATCAGCCAACCTGAAAGTATGGATAACACAACCCTCAAGGATGACTAATCATTGAGGAAATAGAATAAATGTTCAGACCTTTTTTAAACTCTCTTATGCTCGGCAGTTTGTTTTTTCCTTTTATTGCCATCGCAGGAAGCACCGCGCAAGGGGGCGTGATCCATTTTTATGGCCAAATTGTGGAACCGGCATGTGACGTCGGCACCCAGTCATCACCCGTAGAAATGAACTGCCCACAGAATGGTTCTGTTCCGGGAAAAACCTATTCCAGTAAAGCGTTAATGAGCGGCAATGTCAAAAACGCGCAAATAGCCTCAGTAAAAGTGCAGTATCTTGATAAACAGAAAAAGCTGGCTGTAATGAACATCGAATATAACTAAGTTTCTGAACAACTCACGTTGCTGAGCAGAAAAATGCGATTTAACCAAAAAGCCTGCTGTACACTTAAGAAACAAGAAGGTGTAAGGAGGCGTTATGAAAACGCGTATTCATGTTGTGCAGGGTGATATTACCAAACTGGCCGTTGATGTGATTGTGAATGCGGCTAATCCGTCATTAATGGGAGGCGCGGCGTCGATGGGGCCATTCATCGCGCAGCGGGTCCGGCCCTGCTGGATGCTTGTTTAAAAGTCAGGCAACAGCAGGGCGATTGCCCTACGGGGCATGCCGTTATTACGCTTGCAGGCGATCTTCCCGCTAAAGCCGTAGTGCACACCGTCGGGCCAGTCTGGCGTGGTGGTGAACAAAACGAAGACCAGCTTTTGCAGGATGCCTATCTCAATAGCCTGCGACTGGTGGCGGCAAACAGCTATACGTCAGTGGCTTTTCCTGCAATCAGTACTGGGGTTTATGGTTACCCTCGTGCGGCAGCGGCTGAAATCGCAGTAAAAACCGTTTCAGAATTTATTACCCGTCACGCTTTACCCGAACAGGTATACTTTGTCTGTTATGATGAAGAAAACGCCCACCTCTACGAAAGACTCCTTACCCAACAAGGAGATGAATGATTTGCCCCGGCTGGCGAGCGCGGTGCTGCCACTGTGTTCGCAACATCCCGGTCAGTGTGGTCTTTTCCCTCTGGAGAAAAGTCTGGATGCGTTTGCCGCCCGGTATCTTCTGGCCGAAATGGCAGAGCATACGCTGGATGTTCAGTATTACATCTGGCAGGACGATATGTCGGGTCGGTTACTGTTTTCCGCCCTGTTAGCCGCAGCAAAGCGTGGCGTTCGCGTCCGTTTGTTGCTGGACGACAACAATACGCCCGGACTTGACGACATTTTACGCTTGCTTGACAGCCATCCCCGCATTGAAGTCCGGCTTTTTAATCCTTTCTCGTTTCGCTTGCTGCGTCCGCTTGGTTATATCACCGACTTTTCCCGTCTCAATCGCCGTATGCACAATAAAAGTTTCACTGTCGATGGCGTGGTGACGCTGGTAGGGGGGCGAAATATTGGTGATGCCTATTTTGGGGCAGGGGAAGAGCCACTTTTTTCGGATTTAGATGTCATGGCAATAGGACCCGTAGTAGAGGACGTTGCCGATGATTTCGCCCGCTACTGGTATTGCAAATCGGTTTCACCCTTACAGCAGGTGCTGGATGTCCCGGAAGGTGAAATGGCGGATCGCATCGAGTTACCCGCCTCATGGCATAACGATGCCATGACGCATCGTTACTTACGCAAAATGGAATCCAGTCCGTTTATAAATCATCTGGTTGATGGAACGTTGCCGCTTATCTGGGCGAAGACACGTTTATTAAGTGATGATCCGGCGAAAGGGGAGGGCAAGGCAAAACGGCATTCGCTGTTACCGCAGCGCCTGTTCGATATCATGGGCTCACCCAGTGAACGCATCGATATTATCTCTTCCTATTTTGTACCGACACGCGCAGGTGTGGCGCAACTCTTACGGATGGTGAGAAAAGGGGTAAAGATTGCGATCCTAACCAATTCTCTTGCCGCTAACGATGTTGCTGTCGTCCATGCCGGATACGCGCGCTGGCGCAAAAAATTGCTCCGTTATGGCGTGGAATTATATGAACTCAAGCCGACGCGTGAACAAAGTAGTACGTTACACGATCGCGGCATAACAGGTAATTCCGGTGCCAGCCTGCATGCTAAAACCTTTAGCATCGATGGTAAAACGGTGTTTATCGGTTCTTTCAATTTCGATCCGCGTTCAACATTGCTCAATACTGAAATGGGCTTCGTGATAGAGAGCGAAACGCTGGCTCAGTTAATTGATAAACGCTTTATTCAGAGCCAGTATGATGCGGCCTGGCAGCTCCGTCTGGACAGGTGGGGACGGATCAACTGGGTTGATCGTCATGCAAAGAAAGAGATTGTTCTCAAAAAAGAACCCGCCACCAGTTTCTGGAAGCGGGTTATGGTCAGACTGGCGTCGATATTGCCCGTGGAATGGTTATTGTAAACGCGGCTTAACGGGCTGGTGCTTTATCGTTCTCACGCTTAACAACCGGTTTACCAGAGAACAAAAACTTCAGTAATGGGATGCGTAAATGAATTTCATACAGAATTATCGCAATCCCTACTACGAATATCAGGCCACAGAGAAAACCAAGCCAGTTGGAGGTGATGTGCGGTGTAATGTATGCGCCGAAAAACAGCGTTAACGGGTGGTGAACCAGATAGATAAACAGCGATGCGTTAACAAAATAAGTCACCCGCGCTGACTGGAAGTTAAGCAAACGGTGGCCAAAGGAGAAGACCACATTCACCATCCACAGACCGAGGACCATGGTGATCACCGACTCGGTTTCGTACATCCAGGCATCGCCACTGCCATAGCGCTGGTTGAGTAAATAAGCGACAAACGCCAATGCTGCAGCGAGGGTACAGCCACGAGACGGCGTGGTAAATAAGGCTTTAAGATGAGGGAAAATGAAAGCCAGTGCGCCGAGGATAAAGAACGGTAAATAAAATAGCGTTTGCATGACAATAAAATTGAACATGCCATTACTCAGAATGGGCGGATACACAATAAAAATCGTTCTTCTTATTACCGCATAACCGATGCCGAGGCACAAAAAAATCACCGATAGTTTTACCATCGAGAATTTTTTATTCGTTTTATCAGAATTTTCTAAATTATTTCTGATGCGTTTAAATATCCATACGCACAGCGTCGTCATGACCACTAACACCAGTAAAAACCACAGGTGTGATATTAATTCCCAGGCCAACGTATTATATTTGTCATACAATGACAGTCCAGGCCAACTTTCCGCTTTCCCTTTGACGTATTGCAGCATAATAAATTGCGGTAATGTCAGTAGGGGGATGGCTGTTAACATCGGGATCCCTACACGTTCGACACGTACTTTCCACCATTTTTTCAAGGGATAGCGTAAAAAAAGCATGTAGGAAAAGTAGCCGGATATAACGAAAAATACCTGCATGCGGAACGAGTGGATGAAGTCATTAAAAAGGGTCAGCCACAATGACGGTTCGGCGCTATTCACATGCCATGTATGGCTCGAATAGATTAAAGAAATATGAAAAGGGATCCCTAACAACATCAGCCAGGCGCGGATGGAGTCGAGGAAATATTCACGTTGCGCGGGTACTGGATTCATATATGGTTAACTAATCTCGGATTTTTCGTCTTATCCCTGTCGGGTTATGCCTTTAGGCTTGTTGCCATAGCGACACCGACCTGACCGCGCCAGGCGCAGGCTTCAAGTTTTTATGCATAGCATCATCGCTACCACTAACCAGAATGGAAGCGTCTGTAAGACGGTTGATAAATAAATTTGCTGGCAAACCCTACACGAAGTCGATGCTTCTGTCTTTAGGAGAAGCACGGAAAGTGAAAACGGTTGCAATCAGGTGCTTAATCCATGAGCCAGCGTGCTGAACGATACCGGGATTCTGTTGTCGGAATGGCTGGTTATCCATTAAAATAGATCGGATCGATATAAGCACACAAAGGGGGAAGTGCTTACTAATTATGAAACATAAACTACAAATGATGAAAATGCGTTGGTTGAGTGCTGCAGTAATGTTAACCCTGTATACATCTTCAAGCTGGGCTTTCAGTATTGATGATGTCGCAAAGCAAGCTCAATCCTTAGCCGGGAAAGGCTATGAGGCGCCCAAAAGCAACTTGCCCTCCGTTTTCCGCGATATGAAATACGCGGACTATCAGCAGATCCAGTTTAATCATGACAAAGCGTACTGGAACAATCTGAAGACCCCATTCAAACTCGAGTTCTACCATCAGGGTATGTACTTCGATACCCCGGTCAAAATAAATGAAGTGACTGCCACCGCAGTCAAACGAATCAAATACAGCCCGGATTATTTCACTTTCGGCGATGTTCAGCATGACAAAGACACGGTAAAAGACCTTGGTTTTGCCGGTTTTAAAGTGCTTTACCCGATCAACAGCAAAGATAAAAACGATGAAATCGTCAGCATGCTCGGGGCCAGCTATTTCCGCGTGATTGGTGCAGGTCAGGTTTATGGCCTTTCTGCCCGCGGTCTGGCAATTGATACCGCCTTGCCATCGGGTGAAGAATTTCCACGCTTCAAAGAGTTCTGGATCGAGCGTCCAAAACCAACTGATAAACGTTTAACCATTTATGCATTGCTTGACTCGCCGCGCGCGACAGGTGCTTACAAATTCGTAGTTATGCCAGGGCGTGACACGGTTGTGGATGTGCAGTCGAAAATCTATCTGCGCGATAAAGTCGGCAAACTGGGGGTTGCACCGTTAACCAGTATGTTCCTGTTTGGGCCGAACCAACCGTCGCCAGCAAATAACTATCGTCCGGAGTTGCACGACTCTAACGGTCTCTCTATCCATGCCGGTAATGGCGAATGGATCTGGCGTCCGTTGAATAACCCGAAACATTTAGCGGTCAGCAGCTTCTCCATGGAAAACCCGCAAGGCTTTGGTCTGTTGCAGCGCGGTCGTGATTTCTCCCGCTTTGAAGATCTCGATGATCGTTACGATCTCCGTCCAAGCGCATGGGTGACTCCGAAAGGGGAGTGGGGCAAAGGCAGCGTTGAGCTGGTGGAAATTCCAACCAACGATGAAACCAACGATAACATCGTCGCTTACTGGACGCCGGATCAGCTGCCGGAGCCGGGTAAAGAGATGAACTTTAAATACACCATCACCTTCAGCCGTGATGAAGACAAACTGCATGCGCCAGATAACGCATGGGTGCAACAAACGCGTCGTTCAACGGGGGATGTGAAGCAGTCGAACCTGATTCGCCAGCCTGACGGTACTATCGCCTTTGTGGTCGATTTTACCGGCGCAGAGATGAAAAAACTGCCAGAAGATACCCCGGTCACAGCGCAAACCAGCATTGGTGATAATGGTGAGATAGTGGAAAGCACGGTGCGCTATAACCCGGTCACCAAAGGCTGGCGTCTGGTGATGCGTGTGAAAGTGAAAGATGCCAAGAAAACCACTGAAATGCGTGCTGCGCTGGTGAATGCCGATCAGACGTTGAGTGAAACCTGGAGCTACCAGTTACCTGCCAATGAATAAGACAACTGAGTACATTGACGCAATGCCCATCGCCGCAAGCGAGAAAGCGGCATTGCCGAAGACTGATATCCGCGCCGTTCATCAGGCGCTGGATGCCGAACACCGCACCTGGGCGCGGGAGGATGACTCCCCGCAAGGCTCGGTAAAGGCGCGTCTGGAACAAGCCTGGCCAGATTCACTTGCTGATGGACAGTTAATTAAAGACGACGAAGGGCGCGATCAGCTTAAGGCGATGCCAGAAGCAAAACGCTCCTCGATGTTTCCCGACCCGTGGCGTACCAACCCGGTAGGCCGTTTCTGGGATCGCCTGCGTGGACGCGATGTCACGCCGCGCTATCTGGCTCGTTTGACCAAAGAAGAGCAGGAGAGCGAGCAAAAGTGGCGTACCGTCGGTACCATCCGTCGTTACATTCTGTTGATCCTGACGCTCGCGCAAACTGTCGTCGCGACCTGGTATATGAAGACCATTCTTCCTTATCAGGGTTGGGCGCTGATTAATCCTATGGATATGGTTGGTCAGGATTTGTGGGTTTCCTTTATGCAGCTTCTGCCTTATATGCTGCAAACCGGTATCCTGATCCTCTTTGCGGTACTGTTCTGTTGGGTGTCCGCCGGATTCTGGACGGCGTTAATGGGCTTCCTGCAACTGCTTATTGGTCGCGATAAATACAGTATATCTGCGTCAACAGTTGGCGATGAACCATTAAACCCGGAGCATCGCACGGCGTTGATCATGCCTATCTGTAACGAAGACGTGAACCGTGTTTTTGCTGGCCTGCGTGCAACGTGGGAATCAGTAAAAGCCACCGGGAATGCCAAACACTTTGATGTCTACATTCTGAGTGACAGTTATAACCCGGATATCTGCGTCGCAGAGCAAAAAGCCTGGATGGAGCTTATCGCTGAAGTCGGTGGCGAAGGTCAGATTTTCTATCGCCGCCGCCGCCGTCGCGTGAAGCGTAAAAGCGGTAATATCGATGACTTCTGCCGTCGCTGGGGCAGCCAGTACAGCTATATGGTGGTGCTAGATGCTGACTCGGTAATGACCGGTGATTGTTTGTGCGGGCTGGTGCGCCTGATGGAAGCCAACCCGAACGCCGGGATCATTCAGTCGTCGCCGAAAGCGTCCGGTATGGATACGCTGTATGCGCGCTGTCAGCAGTTCGCGACCCGCGTGTATGGGCCACTGTTTACAGCCGGTTTGCACTTCTGGCAACTTGGCGAGTCGCACTACTGGGGACATAACGCGATTATCCGCGTGAAACCGTTTATCGAGCACTGCGCACTGGCTCCGCTGCCGGGCGAAGGTTCCTTTGCCGGTTCAATCCTGTCACATGACTTCGTGGAAGCGGCGTTGATGCGCCGTGCAGGTTGGGGAGTCTGGATTGCTTACGATCTCCCGGGTTCTTATGAAGAATTACCGCCTAACTTACTTGATGAGCTAAAACGTGACCGCCGCTGGTGCCACGGTAACCTGATGAACTTCCGTCTGTTCCTGGTGAAGGGGATGCACCCGGTTCACCGTGCGGTGTTCCTGACGGGCGTGATGTCTTATCTCTCCGCTCCGCTGTGGTTTATGTTCCTCGCGCTCTCTACTGCATTGCAGGTAGTGCATGCGTTAACCGAACCGCAATACTTCCTGCAACCACGGCAGTTGTTCCCGGTGTGGCCGCAGTGGCGTCCTGAGCTGGCGATTGCACTTTTTGCTTCGACCATGGTGCTGTTGTTCCTGCCGAAGTTATTGAGCATTTTGCTTATCTGGTGCAAAGGAACGAAAGAATACGGTGGCTTCTGGCGCGTTACATTATCGTTGCTGCTGGAAGTGCTTTTTTCCGTGCTGCTGGCTCCGGTACGCATGCTGTTCCATACGGTCTTCGTTGTCAGCGCGTTCCTTGGCTGGGAAGTGGTGTGGAATTCACCGCAGCGTGATGATGACTCCACTTCCTGGGGTGAAGCGTTCAAACGCCACGGCTCACAGCTGCTGTTAGGGTTAGTGTGGGCTGTTGGGATGGCGTGGTTGGATCTGCGTTTCCTGTTCTGGCTGGCACCGATTGTCTTCTCGTTGATCCTGTCACCGTTTGTTTCGGTGATTTCCAGCCGTGCCACCGTTGGTCTGCGCACCAAACGCTGGAAACTGTTCCTGATCCCGGAAGAGTATTCACCGCCGCAGGTGCTGGTTGATACCGATCGGTTCCTTGAGATGAACCGTCAACGCTCCCTTGATGATGGTTTTATGCACGCAGTGTTTAACCCGTCATTTAACGCTCTGGCCACCGCAATGGCGACCGCGCGTCACCGCGCCAGTAAGGTGCTGGAAATCGCCCGTGACCGCCACGTTGAACAGGCGCTGAACGAGACGCCAGAGAAGCTGAATCGCGATCGTCGCCTGGTGCTGCTAAGCGATCCGGTGACGATGGCCCGTCTGCATTTCCGCGTCTGGAATTCCCCGGAGAGATATTCTTCATGGGTGAGTTATTACGAAGGGATAAAGCTCAATCCACTGGCATTGCGTAAACCGGATGCGGCTTCGCAATAAAAACGTAGTTGCCTGATGCGCTATGCTTATCAGGCCTACATCGCTCCTGCAATGTGTTGATTTTGCAAGATTTTGTAGGTCGGATAAGGCGTTCACGCCACATCTGGCAAAAACAACGAGCCAATAAAAATACCGGCGTTATGCCGGTATTTTTTTACGGAAGAGGTATCAAATGCGTTTAATTGTGGTGAGCATCATGGTGACCTTGCTGAGTGGCTGTGGCAGCATCATTAGCCGCACTATACCGGGGCAGGGGCATGGCAACCAATATTATCCCGGTGTGCAATGGGATGTGCGTGACTCCGCCTGGCGTTATGTCACAATCCTTGATCTGCCATTCTCCCTGGTTTTTGATACTTTACTGCTGCCGATCGACATTCATCATGGCCCGTATGAGTAATTAACGTTCATCCCACTCATCAGCTGCTGCGCGTCCTTCCTCGGTATCCAGCGGTGGCTCAAGCTGAAATTCCCCCTCGTCCCATTCATGTAATGTATTCTCTTCCTGCCACTCCTGGCGGATCTCTATCTCATCATAGTCGCCATTAAAAACACTTTGCGCGGCTTCACCGCTAAGCATAGGTAAACATTCACCTTCTTCACCTTCGTCGGCAAAAAACTCAACTTGCCACATGATGTCGCCGTCCTGCAAAACGTATTTTTGGGCATTGAACTGTTGCACATTCGCATCTTCGGCGTCGATGCCGGGGTTGTCTGCAAGAAATTCTTCGCGTGCAGCGTCAATGGCTTCTTCAAGCGTTGCGTACATGGTCATCACGATTCTCCCTTTGAGTTGATGAGGTTTCAGGGAAAAGGATAGCTGATTCTCCGCTTTTGCAAGTATGAAAGGCGAAAAATCAGTTCGATACCTGGGGTATTCGACGACGACGTAGACTGTTCCATGAATAGACTGCGTTGAATAACACTACGCCAGCGGTGACGAGAAATACCGCTCTGAAACCGTAGTTCGCTGAAATCGCTGCTCCCATCAATGGTCCGGTAACGTTGCCAATATCACGAAACGATTGGTTATAGCTGAAGATACGTCCGGCGATTTGGTTGCTCGAGTTGTAAACCAACAGTGTCTGTACGGCGGGGAGTAGTGCACCATCGGCGGCACCGAGCAAAAAACGTAAAATCCCAAGTTGCAATGGCGTCTGAACGTAAGACATTGGGATCAACAGCAGTACAGAAAAGATCAGCGCCGTAATCAGGATCTTTTCGGGGCCGATTCGATCGCCAAGTTTGCCGAGTCGTGGTGCACTCAGCAGAGCCGCCACGCCTGGCACCGAGGCGATCATGCCACTGATAAAGGCGACGTTACTGACGTTACCCGCCAGTTCGCGGACATACAGCGTCAGAATGGGGGCAATTGAGCCCGTCGCCACTTGGATGATTAACGTAGTGACAAACAGGCTGAGTACCAGTTTCGGGTTTTTAAGTGATGTCACCACTTCCCGCATGTGCAGCATCTCTTTTTTGCTGACCGGCTGGAATTTTTCTCTGATGCAGAACAGGGTGACGAAAAAGCAGAGTATGAGCACACTGGCGGTAATAAAGAATACCGGACGTAAGCCGTAGCTATCGGCGAGCAAACCGCCAGCCATTGGGCCGAGCAACGCGCCGCTAACGCCGCCTGTGGAGAGCGTACCCAGTGCCCAGCCGCTTTTATTACGCGGTACTTGTGTGGCGATAAGAGCATTAGCGTTGGGGACAAATCCGCCAAGTAACCCAAGAAGCGCCCGCAGGATCAAAAACTGCCAGATATTTTGTGCCAGTCCCATCAACACCATCACGATGCCCATGCCGAGAGCAGAGCGTAATAGCATGAGTTTTCGGCCTTTACGGTCGGCGAGCCCACCCCAAAACGGTGAAGCGATGGCCGAAAATAAAAATGTAATGCTGAAGACAATACCGGACCACATATTCAGGGCGGAGTGACCGGTAACGCCAAGCTGCTCAACGTAGAGGGGTAAGAAGGGCATTACCAGACTGAAGGCGGCACCGGTAAGAAAACAGCCTAGCCAGGCGACGATCAGGTTTCGTTTCCAGTTTATAGGGGTGTCATTTTCACAGGGTGACATAGCAATCCGCTGTTGGTGCGCCAGGCGCGGTGAACATAAGAAGAAAAGATAAGCACACTAATTATGCGCCCGACTTCCAGGGGGCGCAATCCAGAGAGCTTTTATCGCTAAATCAGGGGGATTTGCTGTGGTAATGCCGGATGCCATTCTGAAGCATCCGGCATGGAAGATTTAATAGCGTGAAGGAACGCCTTCCGGGCGTGTTTTAAAGCGACGGTGTAACCACATATATTGCTCTGGTGCCATCATGATGCATTTTTCGACCACTTTGTTCATCCACGCGGCGGTAGTTTCGGCATCATCCAGTGGCGGAGAACACTCTGGCGGCAGCATAATCAATTGATACCCTTTGCCATCTGGCTTACGGCGTGGAACGAAGGGCACCAGACATGCGCCGGACATCCGTGCCAGCATCCAGGTTCCGGTCGTGGTCGCAGCCTGCTCAACGGCAAACAACGGGACGAAAACGCTTGAGCGCGGGCCGTAATCATGATCCGGTGCGTACCAGACCACTTCGCCTTTTTTCAGGGCTTTAATCATGCCTTTTAAATCTTTGCGGTCGAGCATCGATTTATTTGAGCGCAAACGGCCCCAGGTTTGTAGCCAGTCAATCAGTGGATTATCGTTCGGGCGGTAAACGCCAATCCCTGGTTCCTGCATACCAAACTGCCGCGCACCCAGCTCCAGTGTCAGAAAATGGATACCAACTAACAGGATGCCGCGTTTTTGCGCCTGCACGTCACGAATGTGTTCCATGCCGATCACTTCCGTCCAGCGGGCGATTCGGCGGTCCGGCCAGAACCACGCCATGCCAGTTTCCATCAGGCCCATGCCAACGGATTCGAAATTCTTCACCACCATTTTACGGCGTTCTTGTTCGCTCATTTCCGGGAAGCACAGTTCCAGGTTGCGATGCACAATTTTTGCGCGTCGTTTCATAAAACGTAACGCCAGTTTTCCTAATCCACAACCGAGGTGGTAGATAACCGGGTAGGGCAATTGCACGACTAACCAAAGTACGCCAATACCCAACCAGGTTAACCAATAACGCGGATGAAGCAGTGCGGTGGAGAACTTGGGTAGATTCGTCATATCAATCCTGTTTTTCAACCTATTCGGGCAATTGTATGTATTGTCGCATTTTTTCGCCCGCAACCAAAATTTGTGGCTGAAGACTGGGCGAAATTGCCGCGCTTGTAAATAACAAATAATTTTTAATGCGCAAATGTAGCGTAAAATGTGTGGATGTTAATTATCGATAATTGCTATATCATGCCGCGGATTTTTACTTTCCCATCTCGCAGGAACCGTACACCATGCCAGTGTTACACAACCGCATTTCCAACGACGCGTTAAAAGCCAAAATGTTGGCTGAGAGCGAACCGCGAACCACCATTTCGTTTTACAAGTATTTCCACATCGCCGATCCTAAGGCGACCCGTGACGCTTTATATCAGCTGTTTACCGCGCTGAATGTTTTTGGGCGAGTGTATCTGGCGCATGAGGGCATTAACGCGCAAATCAGCGTACCAGCGAGCAATGTTGAAACATTTCGCGCGCAGCTCTATGCCTTCGACCCGGCTTTAGAGGGTTTACGCCTGAATATCGCGTTGGATGATGATGGGAAATCTTTCTGGGTACTGCGCATGAAGGTCCGCGATCGTATCGTTGCCGACGGTATTGACGATCCTCACTTTGATGCCAGCAATGTTGGTGAGTATCTGCAAGCGGCGGAAGTGAACGCCATGCTTGACGATCCCGATGCACTATTTATCGACATGCGTAACCACTATGAGTATGAAGTGGGGCACTTTGAAAACGCGCTCGAAATTCCGGCAGATACCTTCCGTGAGCAGCTGCCAAAAGCAGTCGAGATGATGCAGGCACATAAAGATAAAAAAATCGTCATGTACTGCACCGGCGGCATTCGTTGTGAAAAGGCCAGTGCCTGGATGAAACATAACGGATTCAACAAAGTCTGGCATATCGAGGGCGGAATTATTGAATACGCCCGTAAGGCGCGCGAGCAGGGCTTGCCGGTGCGTTTTATTGGCAAAAATTTTGTTTTTGACGAGCGGATGGGCGAACGTATATCGGATGAGATTATCGCGCATTGCCACCAGTGCGGTGCGCCGTGCGACAGCCATACCAACTGTAAAAATGATGGCTGCCACCTGCTGTTTATTCAGTGTCCAGTATGCGCGGAAAAATACAAAGGTTGTTGTAGTGAAATTTGCTGCGAAGAAAGCGCGTTACCGCCAGAAGAACAGAGACGCCGTCGGGCAGGACGTGAAAATGGCAATAAGATCTTTAATAAGTCTCGTGGACGTCTGAATACAACACTGGGCATTCCTGATCCAACAGAATAAATATCATTGCCGGATGCGTGCCATCCGGCAACATTTCACTCTTACTTCTGCTGTACGCCTTCCACTGAAATAATCAGATCCACTTCCTGAGAAGCTGGACCTAAATCTGTCTTGATATTGAAGTCCTTGAGCTTAATTTTGCCTTCGGCCTCGAAGCCTGCACGTTTACCACCCCACGGGTCGTCGCCCTGACCAATTAATTTCGCTTCCAGCGTGACGGGTTTGGTTACACCATTCAGCGTCAGATCGCCGGTAATATCCAGTTCGTCACCGTCTTTCTTCACGCTGGTGGAGGTGAATGTTGCCTGTGGATATTTTGCGGTATTGAGGAAATCTGCACTGCGAAGATGTTTATCGCGTTCGGCGTGGTTAGTATCGACGCTGGTGGTCTTAATTGTCACATTCACTTTATCGGCAGCTGGATTTTTTTCATCAAAGGTAAAAGTACCGTCGAAATCTTTAAAGGTGCCATATAACCAGCTATAGCCAAGATGCTGGATGCGGAAGTTAACAAAGGCGTGCTGACCTTCTTTGTCAATTTTGTAATCGGCGGCAACCGCTGAACCGGCAGAGAACATCAGGGACGCGAAGGTTAAACCAAGCAGGCTTTTTTTCATTTTTTATACTCCATAGTCAGATGACGACTTTCCCAGCATGCGCTTCAGAGTGTCGTCTTTATCGATGAAATGATGCTTCAGGGCCATAAATCCGTGCATAACGGACAGTACTACGACGCTCCACGCGAGCCAAAAATGCAGGGCACCGGCAAAGTCTGCCTGTGCGCCAGCGTCGGCAAGGGTCGCGGGGACGTCAAACCAGCCAAAAACGCTGATCGGTTTACCATCGGCAGTTGAGATCAGATAGCCGCTGATGCCGATGGCGAACAGCAATAGGTACAATGCGAGATGTCCAGCTTTTGCGGCAAGACGAGTCATGGGCGAATAACTCGGCAGCGGACCCGGCGGTGGAGATATGACACGCCACAGAACGCGAATAACCAGCCCCATCATTAACAAAATACCGATGCTTTTATGCAGTTCGGGTGCTTTGTGATACCAGCCATCGTAATAACTGAGCGTGACCATCCACAGACCTAAAGCAAACATGCCGTAGACAATAATTGCGCTTAGCCAATGGAAGGCCGCAGATATAACACCATAGCGTTCAGGGGTATTTGTGAATGACATAAGTGCATCCAAAACGAATTTGCGAGAGAAAGAAAATGGCGTGTCGGAGAATGAATTGCAACACAAAAATAACAAATTGAATGATATTTATTTTTATTTCAATAATTTTGAATTAATAATGAAAGAATCTTCATAAGTTTAGTGGGTTCAGCATCAGAGGTGTCTGGTGAGTGCTGTAGAAGCAGGAATAATCTCATTCAATTTTTCACGCTAAATGAAAGGGAGATTAAATATTTGTCAGTTTATGTCAGTGCGGAAAACTAAAAATAAAACACATAGATCAGATCCATAATTGCCAACAATCCCCAGAGAAAAAGATAAAGCATCAGATGCTCGCGAATATTATTGATGAGATAGTGCAACAGCCGACGCATTAAATACTCCTGTAAAAACGGCCTCATTCTGGAGGCCGTAATGATGATTATTGGAAGCGGGAAAGCCTGAATGGCGTCAAATCAAAATCGCTTTTTTTGTTTTGCGCAAAATCGGCAGCTATTTCCCCTAAAACTGACGAAAATTTAAAACCGTGCCCACTCAGGCCGGTAATGAGCAGTGTATTATCGTGGTCGGGTAGGGTATCGATAATAAAATCTTCGTCAGGCGAATTATCATAGGTGCAGGCAGCGCCGTACAGGCAGCAACCGATACCCGGCAATACATTGCGCAAGAACGGGAAGGCTTCTGACCCATCACTGGCCACTTCCGCAAACGGAACACGTTCATCCGCTGAATGGATAACCTGGCCTCCGTTATGTTTGCCAATCTTCAACGCGTCGTTTTCTGCCGGAAAACCATAATATTGATCGCCATTGGGCAGTTCACCGGTAAACGCCGGGAATTTATTCTTCACGCTATAGCGGCCATCGGCCTGATACCAGGCAAATACTTTACGTACGGGCTGGACAGGCAGCTCCGGGAGCAGGTCTTTTACCCATGTTCCCGCGCAGACAATCGCTTTTTTCGCCTGATACTCACCATCAGCAGTTTCAATAGTTACGCCATCATCCTCATGACGAATTGCGGTGACCGGGCAGTTGAACAGTTGCGCACAGCCCGCTTCCTTCGCCAGTTGGATCCAGGTTTTAATCGCCAGTTCGCTGCGCAAAAAACCGGAATCAGTCTCAAATAAGCCGATGTAGTTGTCCGGGACGCGTATTTCTGGCCAGCGGGCCATAATCCCTTGCGCATCGAGCTTTTCAACGTTGAGTTGCCACTGTTCGGCGCTGTGGGCGACGTTGGCGAGAAATGCGGAGTCAGCCGGGCCAAGGTTAATGACACCAGAGCGTACAAAAATGGGATCATCTTCGTTGTGGCGGGAGAGGTCATCCCACAGCGTTTGTGCGCGGAGGACCAGCGGGACATACTTTTCGCCTTCACCATAAGCATGGCGAATTAATCGCGTATCGCCGTGGTGGCTGCCGTGTTGATGTGGTGGCATATGGGCGTCGGTCATAAGCACGTTTAAACCGGCGCGGGTTGCATAATACCCGGCGGCAGCGCCTACGGAACCGCTGCCAATAATGATGAGATCGTATTTCATTTTTTTCTCTCTGCTCTCATGGTTTAAGCAGAGTAATTAACTGAATGCAGATATACAACCCAGAAATGGTAAAGGCACCGGTGAGGTGCCTTTTGGGTGGATGGTCATGTCATGTTAATGACGCCGATACTCGTTTACCGGGAAATCACCGGATTCAATTTTGGCGATTCCTGCTTCTAATATCGAAATAAATTGTCTGGCAACATCAGTGGTTAACCAGAGCGTCTGACCAACTTCAGTCCCTTCCTGCTCGGACTTATTTGGGGTCTGGTAGTGCAAACGCAACATCAGCGCATCATAGCTATCAACGGTGCTGATGTCCCACCCTACGAGCGGATGAGTCTGAATGACTTCATTATTTTTTTCCATCATGGCCCCCTAATTCGTGTTACTAGACAACGTTATTCGAGGTTCAATGCGTTTTTATCTGAAGCAACTTCAGTATACCAATAAGTAAGGGTATTCACCGAATTTTTAAAGGGGGAAACAGATAAATTTCTGCTTTTAAGATTTATATGAACAATAAAACAGCATGTCATTCATATTTTTTTAGCATATTGTGCAATTATTTTGAGGAAGTGTAGAAATTTTGTACTCAAAATTTGTAAGTAAAATAAAAAAGCCGGGGCGACCCGGCAAAAACAAAAATCACTGCATATTATTCGCTGACAAACCAGTCATCGGCGCTTTCCCACGTTTCCTGGAGAATTTCGCTAATGCGCTGTTTATCTTCTTTTGTCGCGCCAATAACCGATAAATTATTCGCTGCGGCGTAACGTACCGATACGTGGCCTTCATTATCAGGAAACGCATACTGAATACGGCGGGAAAGTTCGCCAGCCAGGGCGTCAATAGCCCCAGCTGGCAATGGAGAAGTTTTCGCTATGGTGACTTCAATTCGCATAATAGCCCCCTGTTGAATATACTGGTTATTTATACAGGTAAAATAACCTAATGACAACAGGAAGCTACGATTTTTATTGTTTAACGGACCAGCGTACCGTTTCCCCGGCGAGGAATGGCACCAGCGTGTCATCTGTCAGTGCGATGCTTTCAGCAACCTGATGCTCTTCACGTACCAGTTCGATGAATGTGTCGTTGACCGGCAACCCATAGAACTGCGGGCCATTTACAGAACAGAATGCTTCAAAGTGCTGCAGAGCATTCATCTCTTCAAAGACGGTAGCGTAACTGCCCAGCGCGGTTGGGGCGTTGAAGCAGCCCGCGCAGCCGCAGGTGCTCTCTTTGCGATGACGTGCATGTGGCGCAGAATCCGTACCGAGGAATACTCGATTAAAACCGCTGGCGACCAGTTCACGCAGTGCCTGTTGGTGAATATTGCGTTTGAGGATGGGTAGACAATACAGGTGCGGACGCAAGCCTCCAACCAGCATATGGTTGCGGTTAAACATCAGATGCTGAGGAGTGATGGTGGCAGCCAGCCGTTCATTTCCGTCACGGACATAGTCGGCAGCATCTTTGGTGGTGATGTGCTCAAAAACGACTTTCAGCGCAGTCAGGCGCTGGCGCAGAGGTTCCATCACGCTTTCTATAAAGCGCGCTTCACGATCAAAAATGTCGATATCTGCATGTGTCACTTCACCATGCACCAGTAGCGGCATACCGATTTTTTCCATGCGCTCAAGTACCGGCATGATTGCGTCAATTGACGTCACGCCGTGGCTGGAGTTAGTGGTTGCGTTTGCCGGGTAAAGTTTTGCAGCGGTGAACACGCCTTCGTTAAATCCGCGCTCCAGCTCATTAGGATCCAGCGAATCTGTTAAATAACAGGTCATCAATGGGGTGAAATCGTGCCCGGCAGGTACGGCGTCAAGAATACGTTGGCGATACGCCACGGCAGCCTCAACGGTGGTCACGGGCGGAGCCAGATTGGGCATTACGATAGCCCGTCCATAAATTTCGCTGGTATACGGCACGACAGTTTTTAACATGTCGCCATCGCGGAGGTGAAGGTGCCAGTCGTCTGGGCGGCGGATCTTTAATACCTGGGATGGTGCAGTCATTAATCTCTATGCTCCGGCTGAAGGGATGTTTTTGCCGGACACAAAGGATAAGCGGAAACGTTTTCCTTTGCACGAAAAATAAAGGGCGCGAATGCGCCCTCGTGATTAATCAGTAAATGGAATGACAATTTCGCCTGGCTTCACTTCAATGCCTTTCGCCAGTTTTTTCGCCATTGCTTCGCCCTGGCTGCCATCTTCGCGCAGGACGTAAGAAGGTTGCTGGTTAAAGTAATTGCGTAATGCCTGGTTCAGATAGGGAAGCAACGTTTGCATCACCGTTTGCATTTTTTCCGGTTGTACCGTCGCATCGACCACTTCCATCTCTTTCAGGAAGATCGCACCTTTTTCTTTATCAAACACGGGCAGCGCTTTCAGCTTCAGTTTCATGGTCGCTTTCTGACTACCGAACAGGGAGTTCATGTCCAGATTGGCGTCTCCGGTTAGGGTAACCTTATTCGGCTCTTCGCGACCAATTTGGCTGGTCAGGTTTGTCAGAACAATATGGGCGTCAGCCACGCCGGGTAAACCGATATCTTTTGAGAAATTATTATGTTTCGCAAGCGACTGGTTAATTTCTTGTTCGGTGATGGTGTATTGGGTGAGTTGATTACAGCCAACGAGCAGGCCACTGACGATCAATGCAGCGGCAAATAAAAACTTGTTCATGGTAGTCCTCGACATGAAATCTGCGTCAATATCCTGACACAACGCAGCATGTGTCACCAGCGATAGACTCGCCAGCAGAAAAAACTGAAAACGGCGGCAACCCGCGAATACAGGCTGCCGCGGCGGGTCAGGATTAAATCGCCATTGATGATAACAAATTGATTTGTGTCTGTTTCGCCATATTATCGCGGTAATCAGCAACGCGGCTTGGCCAGTTGATTCCGGCTACCAGCGTCAGATTACGCAGTAGCGGAAATAGCTGAATATCATCTTCCGAAAGTTCGCCATTCACGGCGTTCGGTTTGACGATCAGTTTGTCCAGCGCACGTAAATCATCGCTGACATTCTTAATCAGACCGTCAGAGTGGGCCAGCAGGTCGGCAAAATTACCCGCGCTGGCCTCTTTCTTGTCGACGAAATATTTGCGCGCGGCGGGAGTAGAAAACTCATCAAATGCCGATTTGGCAAAACGCGGCAACAGCAGTTTGTTGGCGTAGCCATTGACCTTGCGCAGCCACTCTTCAATGGCAGGGGAACGTTTGCCGGTCAGTAACGGTTTGCCGTCGAGTTTATCGACATAGTGAACGATGTCCATGCTTTCTGGCATATAGCGGCTGTCATCTTTTTGCAGAATGGGAACCTGTTTTTGACCGACCATCCGGGTGGGTGTTTCTGCATCGTCGTTGAGCAGAACATGTAATTCGACGGGGATATTTTTCAGGCCGAAAATCATGCGGGCTTTGAGGCAGTAAGGGCAGTGATCGTAAATGTATAGCTTCACGTGACTCCTCCATTTGGCTGTCAGTTCACTTTCAGTATGGAGGAGTCAGGGGGGAGTATCAAATCAAGCGTCGCGTTCCAGCAAACGACGCGCGGCGCGTTTCTGGCTAAACTGCCAGCCCAGCGCAAGGAAAGTGAAGATGCCAATAATGCCCAGCATCATCCACGGAAGCTCTGGTTGGTGCGCCGATTTGCCCAGGTCAAACAGCCAGCCGCCACCGATATAACCAATAGCGCCACCAATCGCCAGACCCAGACGGCTAAACCCCATATAGCTGCCGCGAGCTCTTGCGTCCGCCAGCGAAGCACTTAAGGTTTCACGCGCAGGCTCGGCAATGATCGACCCGATATAAAACAGACAAATCAGGGTAAAAAGTTGTTGCAGGCCGCTGACCATGCCCACCGGCATCATGCTTAATGACATTATCAACAGCCCAGCCATCAACCGGTGTTCCAGACGAAAATGCTTTTCACTCCAGCGGGCGATAGGGTAGAGCAACGTTAACGACAGACACGCTTCAATGGCATACATCCATTTAACGGCAGAGGGCGCGCCAGCCACGTCGTTGACCATAATTGGCAGCATCAGCATCACTTGTACAGCCAGCATGTAGTAACCCGCCAGCGTCAGGACATAGGTGACAAAACGCTTGTCACGCATCACGCGGGTCATGCCTTCGCGAACGGGCGTGCGTACGGTGGAGAGTTTCCATGCTGGTAACAACCACGCATTGAACGCCGCACATAGCACAAATAGAACTGCCCCTGTGGCGCAGACCAGGCGAAAGTCGTATTGCAACAGCCAGCTCCCCAACAATGCGCCAATGACTGCACCGGCACTGTCCTGCATCATCAACAGCGAGAAAAAACGACCACGCTGTTGTGGACGGATTAGTTTCACCACCAGCGCCGAACGCGGCGGATCAAACAACGTGCCGCCGAGTCCCGAGAGCAGGCATGAAAACCACAATAGCCACGGTTCGTGGGCGATACCCATTGTGGCGAATCCGGCGGCGCGCATCAGCATACCGGTAACAATCATCGGTTTGGCACCAAAGCGGTCGGCAATTGCGCCGCCGAAAATACCCAGACCTTGCTGAATAAACTGGCGTAGACCGAGAGCAATACCGACCATGACGGCGGCCCAGCCCATTTGATCAACGAAGCGGATAGAGATCAGAGGGAAGACAACAAAGAACCCCAGCACGACCAGCATATTATCGATGAGCAGGAAATATTTACCCAGGTTCCTCGCCTGCGACACGCGGGACATTTCCCCTCCCGGGAAATAAAAGATGAGCACTTTCTATTCTGCATTGCCGCTAAGACTTTTCCCATCACTTCGGGGACAATATTTTTTTATCAAAACGTCGCTTTGATAGAGAGTTTTTATCAAATATGTGAATAATGCAGAAAATGGCATTTTGGACTTTTCACAGGGTCTGGTTGCGCAGGTATAGTAATACTTACAGCGTATTAAAGACG
Source organism: Escherichia sp. WS1152 (assembly GCF_046487665.1). Classification (NCBI taxonomy): domain Bacteria; kingdom Pseudomonadati; phylum Pseudomonadota; class Gammaproteobacteria; order Enterobacterales; family Enterobacteriaceae; genus Escherichia; species Escherichia sp. WS1152. The sequence continues at coordinate 441,072 of NZ_JBJQJA010000001.1, forward strand.
TTACGGGAAGGAGTAGGTATAGAATGTTTGGCTATCGCAGTAACGTGCCAAAAGTGCGCTTAACCACAGACCGACTGGTCGTGCGTCTGGTGCATGATCGTGATGCCTGGCGTCTTGCGGATTATTACGCAGAGAATCGCCATTTCCTCAAGCCCTGGGAGCCAGTGCGCGACGAAAGCCACTGTTATCCATCAGGCTGGCAGGCCAGGCTGGGGATGATTAACGAATTTCATAAACAAGGTTCAGCTTTCTACTTTGGCTTATTCGACCCGGACGAAAAAGAGATTATTGGCGTTGCCAATTTTTCCAATGTTGTTCGCGGCTCTTTTCATGCCTGCTATCTCGGTTATTCGATTGGGCAAAAATGGCAGGGCAAAGGACTCATGTTTGAAGCCCTGACCGCAGCCATTCGTTATATGCAGCGCACCCAACATATTCATCGCATTATGGCTAATTATATGCCGCACAATAAACGCAGCGGTGATTTACTGGCGCGACTGGGTTTTGAAAAAGAAGGCTATGCGAAAGACTATCTGTTGATTGATGGACAATGGCGCGATCACGTACTGACGGCATTAACTACCCCAGACTGGACGCCCGGCCGCTAAGGAGAATCTCATGAAATATCAACTTACTGCCCTGGAAGCTCGTGTGATTGGTTGCTTGCTGGAAAAGCAGGTGACCACGCCGGAGCAATACCCGCTCTCAGTCAATGGTGTAGTCACGGCCTGTAATCAGAAAACGAACCGTGAACCGGTCATGAATCTGAGTGAATCTGAAGTGCAGGAACAGCTGGATAATCTGGTCAAACGTCATTATCTACGCACAGTGAGCGGTTTTGGTAATCGGGTCACCAAATATGAGCAACGTTTTTGTAATTCAGAATTTGGCGATCTGAAACTGAGCGCCGCAGAAGTGGCGTTAATCACCACGTTGTTATTGCGTGGTGCCCAGACGCCGGGTGAACTGCGCAGCCGCGCCGCGCGAATGTATGAATTCAGCGATATGGCGGAAGTGGAGTTGACGCTGGAACAACTGGCGAATCGCGAAGATGGTCCTTTTGTGGTGCGTCTGGCCCGCGAACCGGGTAAACGCGAAAGCCGCTACATGCATCTTTTCAGTGGTGAGGTAGAGGATCAGCCGGCGGTAACGGATATGTCGAGCGCGGTTGACGGTGATTTACAGGCCCGCGTTGAAGCCCTGGAAATCGAAGTGGCAGAACTGAAACAGCGTCTTGATTCGTTGCTGGCCCACCTGGGAGATTAAAGTGAAAAAATTACGTATCGGCGTAGTGGGATTAGGCGGCATTGCGCAAAAAGCGTGGTTACCGGTGCTGGCGGCAGCGTCTGACTGGACGTTACAAGGAGCCTGGTCGCCTACGCGCGCGAAAGCCCTGCCAATTTGTGAAAGCTGGCGCATTCCTTATGCCGATTCGTTATCCAGCCTTGCCGCCAGTTGCGATGCGGTTTTTGTACATTCCAGCACCGCCAGTCACTTTGACGTGGTCAGTACGTTACTCAATGCGGGGGTACATGTCTGTGTCGATAAACCGCTGGCAGAAAATCTGCGCGATGCTGAACGGCTGGTGGAACTGGCGGCGCGGAAAAAACTGACGTTGATGGTCGGTTTTAACCGTCGTTTCGCACCACTCTACGGTGAGTTAAAAACGCAACTCGCCACCGCAGCCTCGCTAAGAATGGATAAACATCGTAGCAATAGCGTCGGGCCACACGATCTTTATTTCACGTTGCTGGATGATTATCTGCATGTGGTGGATACCGCGCTGTGGTTGTCGGGCGGCAAAGCCTCTCTGGATGGCGGTACGCTACTGACTAACGACGCTGGCGAAATGCTGTTTGCCGAGCACCATTTTTCGGCCGGTCCTTTGCAGATCACCACCTGTATGCATCGCCGTGCCGGAAGTCAGCGTGAAACCGTGCAGGCCGTGACTGACGGTGCGCTCATCGACATTACGGAAATGCGCGAATGGCGTGAGGAGCGTGGGCAGGGTGTAGTGAATAAACCGATTCCTGGTTGGCAGAGCACGCTTGAGCAACGTGGATTTGTCGGCTGTGCGCGGCACTTCATTGAATGTGTGCAAAATCAGACAGTTCCGCAAACCGCCGGCGAACAGGCCGTGCTGGCGCAACGTATCGTTGACAAGATCTGGCGCGATGCGATGAGTGAATAAACCCTGTAACATCTGGCGGTAGCAATTCACCATAATCCAGGTAGACTATTCGCCTCTTTCAGCGCCTGCCTTGCAGGCGTTTTGCCCGTGGGTCTGGATTAGAACACCGATGAATTTATTAAAATCGCTGGCCGCCGTCAGCTCGATGACCATGTTTTCGCGTGTGCTTGGCTTCGCACGTGACGCAATTGTCGCCAGAATCTTTGGCGCAGGGATGGCAACCGACGCCTTTTTCGTCGCTTTTAAACTTCCTAACTTGTTACGCCGTATCTTTGCCGAAGGGGCATTTTCCCAGGCATTTGTACCGATTCTGGCGGAATATAAAAGTAAGCAGGGTGAAGACGCCACGCGGGTCTTTGTCTCTTATGTTTCTGGCCTGCTGACACTTGCGCTGGCGGTTGTGACGGTTGCTGGCATGCTCGCCGCACCGTGGGTGATCATGGTGACCGCGCCAGGCTTCGCTGACACAGCTGACAAATTTGCCCTGACCAGCCAGCTACTAAAGATTACCTTTCCCTATATCTTGCTGATCTCCCTGGCGTCGCTGGTGGGAGCGATTCTGAATACGTGGAACCGCTTCTCGATTCCGGCGTTTGCGCCAACACTGCTTAACATCAGCATGATTGGTTTCGCGCTGTTTGCCGCACCGTACTTTAACCCACCGGTGCTGGCGCTGGCGTGGGCTGTTACGGTCGGCGGCATCCTGCAGCTGGTGTATCAGCTACCGCACCTGAAGAAGATCGGCATGCTGGTTTTGCCACGCATTAACTTCCACGATGCCGGAGCAATGCGCGTGGTGAAACAGATGGGACCGGCGATCCTTGGCGTCTCTGTGAGCCAGATCTCCTTAATCATCAACACCATTTTTGCCTCGTTTCTTGCTTCCGGTTCGGTGTCGTGGATGTATTACGCCGACCGCTTAATGGAGTTTCCGTCCGGTGTGCTGGGCGTGGCGCTTGGCACCATTTTGCTGCCGTCGCTGTCGAAAAGTTTTGCCAGTGGCAATCATGATGAATACAACCGTTTGATGGACTGGGGGCTGCGTCTTTGTTTCCTGTTGGCGCTGCCGAGTGCGGTTGCGTTGGGCATTCTTTCAGGTCCGTTGACCGTTTCGCTGTTCCAGTACGGTAAATTTACCGCGTTTGATGCGCTGATGACCCAGCGGGCGTTAATTGCCTACTCGGTGGGTTTGATTGGCCTGATTGTAGTGAAAGTGTTGGCTCCTGGCTTTTATTCCCGCCAGGACATTAAAACGCCAGTGAAAATTGCCATCGTTACGCTGATTTTAACGCAATTGATGAACCTGGCGTTTATCGGTCCGTTGAAACATGCCGGGCTGTCACTTTCTATTGGTCTGGCGGCGTGTCTGAATGCTTCGCTGCTTTACTGGCAGTTGCGTAAGCAGAAAATCTTTACCCCGCAACCTGGCTGGATGGCGTTTCTGTTGCGTCTGGTGGTGGCGGTACTGGTGATGTCTGGCGTGCTTTTAGGTATGTTACATATCATGCCGGAGTGGTCATTGGGTACCATGCCCTGGCGCTTGCTGCGTTTAATGGCGGTCGTGCTGGCGGGGATTGCCGCGTACTTCGCTGCACTGGCGGTACTGGGCTTCAAAGTTAAAGAATTTGCCCGCCGGACGGTGTAACAATGCATTCCGGCCTGCAGTGCAGGCCGGAGATAATCTTCAGATCGAAATCTTTTTACAGCCGCGATGGGTTGTTGAGGTCTGACCGTTCGCCCCATATAGCGTCGGTTCCTGATGCGGTTTCAACATTTCCAGCGCCTGTTGATTGCGCTCAATCTGTCCTTCCAGTAACCAGCCGTTATGTTGATTCATTTGGCGTAGTTGCTGCGTTTTCACAGCAATTTCCTGCCAGCGTTGACTAATATCAACGCTATTTGCTGTATTGGGTTCTTTCCTGCGTAACTGTTCGAGGTAATCCAACGTTGCCAGCAGTGAGCTTTTTTGTTCTGTAATCCATTGCAACTGGCTGCCGTTGATCTGCCCCATAGAGAGATGTTGCTGCTCTTGATCCATTACCGTTTTGAGATCGTTAAGCACAGCGGACATCTGGTCGAGGATCTCTGCAAGACGTGTCATACGATCAGTTACTCTGCAAGTCTTGCTGCGCTTCGTTGATCAGCGCATCGGCAATTTTGCCGGTGTCCATTTTTAGTTCACCGTTACGAATCGCCAGTTTTAACGCTTCGACACGTTCAAGATTGATATCACTGCTGCCGGGTTGCATCAGTTTTGCTTGCGCGTCGCTTAACGTCACACTGGTGCTGGTGGATGCTGTTGTTTTTGCCGCCCGGGTGTTCGTTACCGGCGCGTCAGTGGTTTCGCGCGGTTGAACGGTGCTTACGGGCTTCAGAGGCGAAGTGCGATCAATACTCATGGTTTATTCCTCATTGAGGGCGCTTTTATCATGTGTTGCTTATTTATCGGCAAGGGACGGGTAATCTTTAACAGCTTACAGGTTTATAAGAATATTCCCATCTGCATCAACAACGCCGCTGACTACCTGTCCAGATACCATGCGCACCCGCGCATTCTGTGCGACGGCTGCATTGTTCAGCGCCTGACCTTCTGCGTTGGCGCTAAACCCATCACCGCTGGCGATCACGTTGACGCGTTGTCCCGCTTTTACCCGCCATGCCTGGCGAAACTGGGTTAACTGGATAGGTTGATCGGGTGATAGATCGCGCAGGCTAACGGCATCAACAAGTTGATTGATATCCAGCACCGTACGCGGCGGCAGGGTATCCAGCCGTCCGCGTTTCAGTTTGACATTGCCAGCTCCCAGCTTTCCTCCTCGCACAATGGGCATCGCGGCAACCACATAATTTCCTGTGGCCTGCACATTAACCTGTAAATATCGTTTGTCGTTACCGCAGCGTGCCAACACATTCACATTGCCCCACAAGCGGGAATTATTGCTCATCGAAAGCAATGGCTGCTCGCACGGCGGTAGTAGATTGGGCGCTGTACGAATAGAAACACGAACCTCATCACTTATCCCTGCGAGCTGGGAGCTAAAAAAGGTTTGCAATTGCGATGTGAGATTGCTCGCCGCACTTAACGGACTGAACAGTATCGCGATGATCGCCACGCTACGTTTTATTGTCAGCATTTTCGCCCCCAGCCATTTCTACAACGTGAATTGTACCTGTCCGCAATGACCATCAACGGCATAAATAGCGACCCATTTTGCGTTTATTCCGTCGATAACGCGCGCGTAAAGGCATTTAAGCTGATGGCAGAATTTTGATACCTGCGGAGGAGATATGCTCGATAAGCTCGACGCCGCCTTACGTTTTCAACAAGAGGCGCTCAATCTGCGCGCCCAGCGTCAGGAAGTGCTGGCAGCAAACATCGCCAATGCCGATACCCCTGGTTATCAGGCGCGCGATATCGATTTTGCCAGTGAACTTAAAAAAGTCATGCAACGTGGACGGGATGCAACCAGTGTGGTTGCTCTGACGATGACCTCAACGCAACACATTCCGGCGCAGGCGCTGACGCCTCCTACCGCAGAACTGCAATACCGTATTCCGGACCAGCCTTCGCTTGACGGTAATACCGTCGATATGGATCGCGAACGCACCCAGTTTGCCGATAACAGCCTGCAATACCAGATGAGCCTTAGTGCGTTGAGCGGGCAAATCAAAGGCATGATGAACGTTTTACAGAGCGGAAATTAACGGATGGCACTGCTGAATATTTTTGATATCGCCGGATCGGCGTTAACTGCCCAGTCCCAGCGCCTGAACGTGGCGGCCAGTAATCTGGCGAATGCTGATAGCGTGACCGGTCCCGATGGACAGCCATATCGGGCAAAACAGGTGGTATTCCAGGTTAACGCTGCACCAGGTGCTGCGACAGGCGGCGTAAAGGTTGCCGATGTTATAGAAAGTCAGGCCCCGGACAAACTGGTTTATGAACCGGGTAATCCGCTGGCGGATGCAAAGGGCTACGTAAAAATGCCGAACGTTGATGTTGTCGGAGAGATGGTTAACACCATGTCGGCGTCACGCAGCTATCAGGCCAATGTTGAAGTGCTCAACACGGTGAAAAGCATGATGCTGAAAACCCTTACGCTCGGTCAATAAAGGAGAAAGCTATGTCCATTGCGGTAACCACCACCGATCCGACAAATACCGGCGTCAGTACCACCAGCAGTAGTTCGCTCACGGGCAGCAACGCCGCAGATTTACAAAGCAGTTTTCTGACTTTGTTGGTGGCGCAGCTGAAAAACCAGGACCCGACCAATCCAATGGAAAACAACGAGCTGACGTCGCAATTGGCACAAATCAGCACGGTCAGCGGGATTGAAAAACTCAATACCACGCTCGGATCTATTTCCGGACAGATTGATAACAGCCAGTCGTTACAGGCCAGTAACCTGATCGGTCACGGCGTGATGATCCCCGGCACCACTGTTCTTGCGGGAACCGGCAGTGAAGAAGGGGCTGTGACCACGACCACGCCGTTTGGTGTTGAGCTGCAACAGGCGGCAGACAAAGTTACGGCCACCATCACCGATAAAAATGGCGCGGTTGTGCGCACCATTGATATTGGTGAACTGACCGCCGGAGTCCACAGTTTCACCTGGGACGGTACGTTGACTGACGGCAGCACTGCGCCGAACGGTTCTTACAACGTAGCGATTAGCGCCAGTAACGGTGGTACACAACTGGTTGCCCAGCCGCTGCAGTTTGCTCTGGTGCAGGGTGTGATCCGCGGCAACAACGGTAATACGCTGGATCTCGGCACTTACGGCACCACCACCCTCGACGAAGTACGGCAGATAATTTAAGCCTTCACATTTCAGGAGTCAGTCATGGCCTTTTCTCAAGCGGTTAGCGGATTAAACGCTGCCGCCACCAACCTCGATGTTATTGGCAACAATATCGCCAACTCCGCCACCTACGGCTTTAAATCAGGCACGGCCTCTTTTGCCGATATGTTTGCCGGTTCGAAAGTGGGACTGGGGGTAAAGGTTGCCGGTATCACTCAGGACTTTACCGATGGCACGACCACCAACACCGGGCGAGGTCTGGACGTTGCTATCAGCCAGAACGGTTTTTTCCGTCTGGTAGACAGCAACGGTTCGGTGTTCTACAGCCGTAACGGACAATTTAAGCTGGATGAAAACCGTAACCTGGTGAATATGCAAGGTTTACAGCTGACGGGTTACCCGGCAACCGGTACGCCGCCAACTATTCAGCAAGGGGCGAATCCGACTAACATTTCGATCCCGAATACCCTGATGGCAGCGAAAACTACCACCACGGCGTCGATGCAGATCAACCTGAATTCCAGCGATCCGCTTCCCTCTGTTAACGCATTTGATGCCAGCAATGCGGATAGCTATAACAAAAAAGGTTCGGTGACTGTTTTCGATAGTCAGGGTAATGCTCATGACATGAGCGTGTACTTTGTGAAGACCGGGGATAATAACTGGGAGGTCTACACCCAGGATAGCAGTGATCCAACAGGCACAGCTGACCATGCAATGACGCTGGTGTTTAATTCCAATGGCGTTCTGACCTCAAATCCAACAGAGAATATTACCACTGGCGCAATTAACGGCGCAGATCCCGCCACGTTTAGCCTGAGCTTCCTCAACTCCATGCAGCAAAATACCGGCGCTAACAACATTGTGGCAACCACCCAGAACGGCTACAAACCGGGCGATCTCGTGAGTTATCAAATCAATGATGACGGTACGGTTGTCGGCAACTATTCCAACGAACAAACCCAACTGCTGGGGCAGATTGTACTGGCGAACTTTGCCAACAACGAAGGTCTGGCATCCGAAGGCGACAACGTCTGGTCTGCGACGCAATCTTCTGGCGTGGCGCTGTTGGGGACAGCCGGGACGGGCAACTTTGGCACCCTGACCAACGGTGCGCTGGAAGCGTCCAACGTCGATCTCAGTAAAGAACTGGTCAATATGATCGTTGCCCAGCGTAACTATCAGTCTAACGCCCAGACCATCAAAACCCAGGACCAGATCCTCAACACGCTGGTTAACTTACGCTAATCGCTGACGGGATAGCTCAATGGATCACGCAATTTATACTGCGATGGGTGCAGCCAGCCAGACGCTGAATCAACAGGCGGTAACCGCCAGTAATCTGGCCAATGCCTCTACGCCCGGTTTTCGTGCGCAGTTAAACGCCTTGCGCGCAGTGCCGGTGGAAGGGCTTTCACTGCCTACGCGCACGTTGGTAACGGCGTCAACACCGGGTGCAGACATGACGCCCGGCAAGATGGATTACACCTCGCGCCCGCTGGACGTTGCGTTGCAGCAGGATGGCTGGCTGGCCGTGCAGACCGCTGACGGCAGCGAAGGGTATACGCGTAATGGCAGCATTCAGGTTGATCCCACCGGGCAACTGACAATTCAGGGGCATCCGGTGATAGGCGAGGCGGGGCCAATTGCTGTGCCGGAAGGGGCGGAAATCACGATTGCTGCCGATGGCACAATCTCGGCGCTCAATCCGGGCGATCCGGCAAATACGGTTGCGCCAGTGGGGCGTCTGAAGCTGGTGAAAGCCACGGGCAGCGAAGTCCAGCGCGGTGACGACGGCATTTTTCGTTTAAGCGCAGAAAGCCAGGCTACACGTGGACCGGTACTGCAGGCAGATCCAACCTTGCGTGTGATGTCGGGGGTTCTGGAAGGCAGTAATGTCAATGCCGTTGCGGCAATGAGCGACATGATTGCCAGCGCGCGGCGTTTTGAAATGCAGATGAAGGTGATCAGCAGCGTCGATGATAACGCAGGCCGTGCCAACCAACTGCTGTCGATGAGTTAATTGAAAGGATACATGACAAGTATAAGTTGCCCGATGCGCAAGTTTATCGGGTCTATGGGGGCAATCGCAATTTATCGATTTTGCGAGCTCTTGTAGGCCGGATAAGGCGTTTACGCCGCATCCGGCAAGAAGACATATGCACTTTGTCACTAATCCACTACAGGACATTTTATGATCAGTTCATTATGGATCGCCAAAACGGGCCTTGACGCCCAGCAAACCAATATGGACGTCATTGCCAACAACCTGGCAAACGTCAGTACTAACGGTTTTAAGCGTCAGCGTGCGGTGTTTGAAGATCTGCTTTATCAAACCATTCGCCAGCCGGGGGCACAGTCTTCCGAACAAACCACCTTACCCTCCGGATTACAAATCGGCACGGGGGTACGCCCGGTCGCCACTGAACGCTTACACAGCCAGGGCAACCTGTCGCAGACCAACAACAGCAAAGATGTCGCGATTAAAGGGCAGGGCTTTTTCCAGGTGATGTTGCCAGATGGCTCATCAGCCTATACCCGTGACGGCTCTTTCCAGGTGGATCAGAACGGGCAGCTGGTGACGGCTGGTGGTTTTCAGGTGCAGCCAGCGATCACCATTCCGGCGAATGCGTTAAGTATCACCATCGGTCGTGATGGCGTGGTCAGCGTAACCCAACAAGGCCAGGCAGCTCCGGTTCAGGTTGGGCAGCTCAATCTCACCACCTTTATGAATGACACCGGGCTGGAGAGCATTGGCGAAAACCTCTACACCGAAACGCAATCCTCCGGTGCACCGAACGAAAGCACGCCGGGCCTGAACGGTGCGGGACTGCTGTATCAAGGGTACGTTGAAACGTCTAACGTCAACGTGGCGGAAGAACTGGTCAATATGATTCAGGTGCAACGCGCTTACGAAATCAACAGTAAAGCGGTGTCCACCACCGATCAGATGCTGCAAAAACTGACGCAACTCTAAGGCATAACCGGTGGCAGGTTCACCGGTTTATTGATTTTTGAAGATGATAGCCATGCAAAAAAACGCTGCGCATACTTATGCCATTTCCAGCTTGTTGGTGCTTTCACTAACCGGCTGCGCCTGGATACCCTCCACGCCGCTGGTGCAGGGGGCGACCAGTGCACAACCGGTTCCCGGTCCGACGCCCGTCGCCAACGGTTCTATTTTCCAGTCTGCTCAGCCGATTAACTATGGCTATCAACCGCTGTTTGAAGATCGTCGACCACGCAATATTGGCGATACGCTGACCATCGTGTTGCAGGAGAACGTCAGCGCCAGCAAAAGCTCCTCTGCGAATGCCAGCCGTGACGGTAAAACTAATTTTGGCTTTGATACTGTGCCGCGCTATTTGCAGGGGCTGTTTGGTAACGCTCGTGCCGATGTCGAAGCCTCCGGTGGTAACACGTTCAACGGAAAAGGCGGGGCCAATGCCAGCAATACCTTTAGCGGCACGTTGACGGTGACGGTTGACCAGGTACTGGTCAACGGCAATCTGCATGTGGTGGGTGAAAAACAGATTGCCATTAATCAGGGTACCGAATTTATTCGCTTCTCTGGCGTGGTTAATCCACGCACTATCAGCGGCAGCAATACCGTACCGTCTACTCAGGTGGCGGATGCGCGCATTGAATACGTAGGCAATGGCTACATTAACGAAGCGCAAAATATGGGCTGGTTGCAGCGTTTCTTCCTTAACCTGTCGCCAATGTAAGTGAGGCTGTGGTGATTAAATTTCTCTCTGCATTAATTCTTCTACTGGTTACGACGGCGGCTCAGGCTGAGCGTATTCGCGATCTCACCAGTGTTCAGGGGGTAAGGCAAAACTCACTGATTGGCTATGGCCTGGTAGTGGGGCTGGATGGCACCGGTGACCAGACAACCCAGACGCCGTTTACCACACAAACGCTTAATAACATGCTCTCACAGCTGGGAATTACCGTTCCGACGGGCACCAATATGCAGCTAAAAAACGTTGCTGCGGTAATGGTGACGGCGTCACTTCCACCGTTTGGACGTCAGGGGCAAACCATTGACGTGGTGGTTTCTTCCATGGGAAATGCCAAAAGCCTGCGTGGCGGCACATTGTTGATGACTCCGCTTAAGGGCGTTGACAGTCAGGTGTATGCGCTGGCGCAGGGCAATATTCTGGTTGGCGGCGCAGGAGCCTCCGCTGGCGGTAGCAGTGTTCAGGTGAACCAACTGAATGGTGGACGGATCACCAATGGTGCGGTTATTGAACGTGAATTGCCCAGCCAGTTTGGCGTCGGGAATACCCTTAATTTGCAACTTAACGACGAAGATTTCAGCATGGCGCAGCAAATCGCTGACACCATCAACCGAGTGCGTGGATATGGCAGCGCCACCGCGTTGGATGCGCGGACTATTCAGGTGCGCGTACCAAGTGGCAACAGTTCCCAGGTCCGTTTCCTTGCAGATATCCAGAATATGCAGGTTAATGTCACCCCGCAGGACGCTAAAGTAGTGATTAACTCGCGCACCGGTTCGGTGGTGATGAATCGCGAAGTGACCCTCGACAGCTGCGCGGTAGCGCAGGGGAATCTCTCAGTTACGGTAAATCGTCAGGCCAATGTCAGCCAACCAGATACACCGTTTGGTGGCGGACAGACCGTGGTAACGCCACAAACGCAGATCGATTTACGCCAGAGCGGCGGTTCGCTGCAAAGCGTACGTTCCAGCGCCAGCCTCAATAACGTGGTGCGTGCGCTCAATGCGCTGGGCGCTACGCCGATGGATCTGATGTCTATTTTGCAATCAATGCAAAGTGCGGGATGTCTGCGGGCAAAACTGGAAATCATCTGATGATCAGCGACAGCAAACTACTGGCAAGTGCGGCCTGGGATGCGCAATCACTCAACGAACTAAAGGCGAAAGCGAGCGAAGATCCGGCGGCAAATATCCGTCCGGTGGCCCGTCAGGTGGAAGGGATGTTCGTGCAGATGATGTTGAAAAGCATGCGCGACGCTTTACCAAAAGATGGCCTGTTCAGCAGCGAGCACACTCGCCTGTATACCAGTATGTATGACCAGCAGATTGCCCAACAGATGACGGCGGGCAAAGGTCTGGGGCTTGCAGAGATGATGGTTAAGCAGATGACGCCAGAACAACCATTGCCAGAGGAGTCCACGCCAGCAGCACCGATGAAATTCCCGCTCGAAACCGTGGTGCGTTATCAAAATCAGGCGCTTTCGCAGCTGGTGCAAAAGGCCGTGCCACGTAACTACGATGATTCGCTGCCGGGTGACAGTAAAGCATTCCTCGCGCAACTCTCGCTGCCCGCCCAACTGGCAAGCCAGCAAAGCGGTGTGCCACATCATTTGATCCTCGCTCAGGCGGCGCTGGAATCTGGCTGGGGGCAACGACAAATCCGCCGCGAAAACGGCGAACCGAGCTATAACCTGTTTGGTGTCAAAGCCTCTGGCAACTGGAAAGGGCCAGTCACTGAAATTACCACGACTGAATATGAAAACGGCGAAGCGAAGAAAGTAAAAGTGAAGTTTCGGGTCTACAGCTCGTATCTGGAAGCATTGTCGGATTACGTTGGGCTGTTAACACGTAACCCGCGCTACGCTGCCGTGACGACCGCCGCGAGTGCGGAACAGGGGGCGCAGGCCCTACAGGACGCGGGCTATGCCACCGATCCTCACTATGCCCGTAAACTCACCAACATGATTCAGCAGATGAAATCGATAAGCGACAAGGTGAGCAAAACCTACAGTATGAACATTGATAATCTGTTCTGAATAACTCAAGTCCGGCGGGGTGCTGCCGATAATACTCTGTAATTGAAGGCTTATAAGGAACCTCCATGTCCAGCTTGATCAATAACGCCATGAGCGGACTGAACGCGGCCCAGGCGGCGTTAAATACAGCAAGTAATAATATCTCCAGCTATAACGTTGCCGGATATACCCGCCAAACCACTATTATGGCGCAGGCCAATAGCACGTTGGGCGCTGGCGGCTGGGTTGGCAATGGTGTCTACGTTTCTGGTGTGCAGCGTGAGTATGATGCGTTTATTACCAACCAGTTACGTGCGGCGCAGACGCAAAGTAGCGGCCTGACTGCCCGCTATGAGCAGATGTCGAAAATCGACAATATGCTCTCCACCAGTACCTCTTCGCTGGCAACACAGATGCAGGATTTCTTCACCAGCCTGCAAACGCTGGTGAGTAACGCGGAAGACCCGGCAGCGCGCCAGGCGCTGATTGGGAAATCAGAAGGGTTGGTGAATCAGTTTAAAACCACCGATCAGTATCTTCGCGACCAGGACAAACAGGTCAATATCGCGATAGGTGCCAGCGTTGATCAGATCAACAATTACGCTAAACAAATTGCCAGCCTGAACGATCAAATCTCGCGTCTGACAGGCGTGGGGGCAGGGGCGTCACCTAACAATCTGCTGGATCAACGCGATCAACTGGTGAGCGAATTAAACCAGATTGTTGGTGTAGAAGTCAGCGTTCAGGATGGCGGCACTTATAACATCACGATGGCCAATGGTTACTCACTGGTTCAGGGAAGTACGGCGCGGCAACTGGCGGCAGTTCCTTCCAGCGCCGACCCTTCTCGTACGACTGTCACTTATGTTGATGGGACGGCAGGCAATATTGAGATCCCGGAGAAATTACTGAATACCGGGTCGCTGGGCGGCATTCTGACATTCCGTTCTCAGGATCTGGACCAGACGCGTAATACGCTTGGACAACTGGCGCTGGCATTTGCTGAGGCTTTCAACACCCAACACAAAGCCGGATTTGATGCCAACGGCGATGAGGGTGAAGATTTCTTTGCTATCGGTAAGCCCGCGGTTCTGCAAAACACGAAAAACAAAGGTAACGTTGCGATCGGTGCCACGGTAACTGATGCCTCCGCGGTACTGGCGACAGATTACAAAATCTCGTTCGATAATAATCAGTGGCAGGTCACCCGCCTTGCCAGCAATACCACTTTTACGGTGACGCCAGATGCCAACGGTAAAGTGGCATTTGATGGTCTGGAGTTGACGTTTACAGGAACGCCTGCCGTTAACGACAGCTTCACGCTGAAACCAGTAAGTGACGCCATCGTCAACATGGATGTATTAATCACCGACGAAGCGAAAATAGCGATGGCGAGCGAAGAAGATGCGGGTGATAGCGACAACCGCAACGGTCAGGCCCTGCTGGATCTGCAAAGCAACAGTAAAACGGTGGGCGGTGCGAAATCCTTTAACGACGCTTATGCCTCGTTAGTGAGTGATATCGGTAATAAAACCGCGACGTTGAAAACCAGTAGCACCACGCAAGGTAATGTGGTGACGCAGCTTTCCAATCAGCAGCAGTCGATTTCCGGTGTCAATCTCGATGAGGAGTACGGAAATCTGCAACGTTTTCAGCAGTATTACCTGGCGAATGCGCAGGTTCTGCAGACGGCAAACGCGATTTTTGATGCGCTGATTAACATTCGCTAAGGGGAGATAAAATGCGTTTCAGTACCCAGATGATGTACCAGCAAAACATGCGCGGCATCACCAATTCTCAGGCAGAATGGATGAAGTACGGCGAGCAGATGTCGACGGGTAAGCGAGTCGTTAACCCTTCAGACGATCCCATTGCTGCATCACAAGCTGTTGTTCTCTCCCAGGCACAGGCGCAAAACAGCCAGTACACGCTGGCACGTACTTTCGCCACTCAAAAAGTGTCACTGGAAGAGAGTGTACTTAGCCAGGTCACCACCGCTATCCAGAATGCTCAGGAAAAAATTGTCTACGCCAGCAATGGCACCTTGAGTGACGATGACCGGGCCTCGCTGGCTACGGATATTCAGGGGCTTCGTGACCAGTTGCTGAATCTGGCGAACACCACTGACGGTAACGGGCGCTACATTTTTGCCGGTTATAAAACAGAAACTGCGCCGTTTAGTGAGGCAGACGGCGAATATGTTGGCGGAGCAGAAAGTATTAAACAACAGGTCGATGCTTCGCGTTCGATGGTGATAGGGCACACGGGTGACAAAATTTTCGACAGTATTACCAGCAACGCGGTAGCGGAACCAGACGGTAGCGCTTCTGAAACCAATCTTTTTGCTATGCTGGATAGCGCCATCGCAGCCCTGAAAACGCCGGTCGCGGATAGCGAGGCGGATAAAGAAATCGCCGCTGCGGCATTGGATAAAACCAACCGTGGACTGAAAAACTCGCTGAATAATGTCCTTACCGTTCGCGCGGAATTAGGCACGCAACTGAACGAACTGGAGTCGCTGGATTCATTAGGTAGCGATCGCGCTTTAGGGCAAACGCAGCAGATGAGCGATCTGGTTGATGTGGACTGGAATGCAACTATTTCATCTTACATCATGCAGCAAACGGCATTGCAGGCATCGTATAAAGCATTTACCGATATGCAGGGATTGTCGCTCTTCCAGCTCAACAAATAATTTCGCTTTAAAACATATCATGAAACTGGGTATGTTTTGTCTGCCTGCTCTGGGATCGCCGGGGCGGGCATTTTTTTGCCTATTTTGCATTGTTGGTTAGCAAGGATGCCATTCGATGAATTTTAATATGTTGATTCAAAGATGAAATAAAAAAGCCCTGGCAGTTACCAGGGCTTGATTACTTTGAGCTAATTATTACTCAACAGGTTGCGGACGCGCAGGAGCGGCAGAGGCATGATGTGTTGCCGTATGACCACCTGCGGCACCTTTACCTTCGAAGGCAAAAGTAGGGCGCTGCCAGTCACTGTGACGCGGTGCCTCCGGAACATATTCCGGTGCTGGAGCGCGCGTCATTGGTGCGGTAGCGTGGTTATGCTCAACGGTGACCTCAGGTTCAACCGCAGCTACCGTTTCAACTTCTGCTGCGACTTCAGCGACGACTGGCGCGGCAGGTTGAGCAACAACTTCAGGTTCAGCAACTACAACCTCAGCAGTTTCGGCAACTTCTTCAATATCTGCCGTCTCTTCCTGCGGTTCAACCACCGGTTCTGCGTGTTCTGCAACTTCCTGGGCTACGGCAACATCAGACTCGGTAATCACCTGCGGCTGTTCAGTTACCGCGGCGGCAATTACTTCAGGATGCGTCGTTTCAACCACTTCCGGTTGCGGTTCGGCAATCTGAACGGGGGCTTCTACGACTTCAGCCACTTCTTCAACAACTGGCGCGCTAACAACCGGTTCGACAGCGGCGGCGACAGGCACCTCAGTCACCATCGGCTGCACTTGCACTTCTTCCTGTTCGCGCTGCTCTTCAACCTGTACATCTTGTGGACGTACAATCGGATAGCGGATCCAGACTTTGCCAGAGGCCAGTTCCGGAGACGCGCACGCTACGGTCAACGGCATTGGCGATTGGGTTGGATAACGCTCGTCACGATAGCGACGACGACGCTGACCACTCACGCGCAGGTGACGAGGCGAGCGGCGAGAACGACGCGGCATGCCACCGTTGTCACGGTTATCAGCATTGTTCTCTTCTTGCTGTTCTGGTGCAGTTTGCGCTACGACTGGTAGCGGGACTTTCACCAGTTCTGTGCGTGGAGCTGGCGCTTCCTGAACAATTGGTTCGGCAGCGGCAGTTTCTTCAACCACCGGTGCGACTACCGCTTCTTCGGCTACGCTTTGCTCGTAACGCACTTTCTGATTGAGCTGACGCTGTTTACGACGCGGCTGAACCGGACGTACACGTTCTTCCTGTTCGGTTTCCTGAACAGATTGCTCTTCAACATTCAGCGCCTTCGCTTCTTGTTGCGCCTGACGTTTATCATCGTTACGGCGGCGGCTACGTTCACGACGCGGCGCTTGTTGCTCGTCGGTGGTACGTGCTTTTTCCGTTACCTCAGCCTGCTGACGGCTCTCACGCGTCTCGGCAGTCTGCTGCTGTGCCTGGCGACGATTACGACGGTTTTCTTCGCGATTATCGCTGCCTTCTGCACGTTCACTACGGGTGTCGCGGCGCTCATTACGGTCACGGCGGTTGTTCTGACGAGGCTTGCGACGATCCTGTTGACGTTCCGGTTTCGCTTCTACTTTCGGTGCTGCTTGCTCGGACGGTTTGGTTTCTTCACCACCGCTGAACAGCGCTTTCAGTGCGCCGAAGAAGCGGCTCAACAGCCCAGGTTGTGCAGGAGCTGCTGGTGTTGCCGGTGCAGCTTTCGGTGCTGGGGCTACAACAGGTGCGGCAGGTTCAGCTGGCGTTGGCGCAGGCGGCACATCCGGCATGGCAAAGGTTGCCAGCGCAGGTTGTTCCGGACGCTTACGTTCAGCGAACTCTTCTTCAGACGGCAGCGCCATCGCTTCTTCATGCAGCTTCGGCAGCATGTAGCTTAAGGTTGGGGTTTCTTCCCCTTTGCGCACGCGCAGCACATGGTAGTGCGGGGTTTCCATCTGATCGTTTGGCACAATCACGCAGCGCACGCCGTCCTGACGAGTTTCAATCGCATTCACTGCAGAACGTTTTTCATTCAGCAGATAAGAAGCGATTGGCACAGGAACAATGGCGTGAACTTCCTGGGTGTTCTCTTTCAGCGCTTCTTCTTCGATCAGACGCAGAATAGAGAGCGACAGCGATTCGTTGTCACGCACGGTACCGGTACCGGAGCAGCGCGGGCAGACGTGATGGCTGGATTCACCCAGTGATGGGCTCAGGCGCTGACGGGACATTTCCAGCAGGCCAAAGCGAGAAATATGGCTGATTTGAATACGCGCACGGTCCTGACGCACCGCTTCACGCAGACGGTTTTCTACCGCACGCTGGTGGCGTACTGGCGTCATGTCGATGAAGTCGATAACAATCAGGCCGCCGAGGTCACGCAGGCGCAGCTGACGAGCAATCTCATCGGCAGCTTCGAGGTTAGTGTTAAACGCGGTTTCTTCGATATCGCCGCCGCGGGTCGCGCGTGCGGAGTTGATGTCGATGGCCGTTAACGCTTCGGTGCTGTCGATAACAATGGAACCACCAGACGGCAGACGAACTTCACGCTGGAAGGCGGACTCGATCTGTGACTCGATCTGGTAGTGGCTGAACAGCGGGATCTCGCCGGTGTACAGTTTGATTTTGCTGCTGAAATCCGGGCGACCTAATGCAGCGATATGCTGACGTGCCAGTTCGAGCACTTTCGGGTTATCGATAAGGATTTCGCCGATGTCCTGACGTAAGTAATCGCGGAATGCGCGAACGATTACGTTGCTCTCCTGATGAATCAGGAACGGGGCCGGGCGGCTTTCAGCGGCTTTTTTGATGGCTTCCCAGTGTTTCAGACGGAAGCTTAAATCCCATTGCAGCGCCTCAGCAGATTTGCCGACGCCAGCGGTGCGCACGATAAGCCCCATGCCTTCCGGCAGTTCAAGGCTTGCCAGTGCTTCTTTTAATTCGGTACGGTCGTCGCCTTCGATACGGCGAGAAATGCCACCCGCGCGCGGGTTGTTCGGCATCAGAACCAGATAGCTACCCGCCAGACTGATAAAGGTGGTTAATGCCGCGCCTTTGTTGCCGCGCTCTTCTTTATCGATCTGAACAATGACCTCCTGACCTTCACGCAACACATCTTTAATGTTGGGACGACCATGAGCACTGTAGTTAGCAGGGAAATATTCGCGGGCAATTTCTTTTAGTGGGAGGAAACCGTGACGTTCAGCGCCGTAATCAACAAAAGCAGCTTCCAGACTCGGTTCAATGCGGGTGATTTTACCTTTGTAGATGTTTGCCTTTTTCTGCTCGTGCCCTGGACTTTCGATATCCAGGTCATACAGACGCTGCCCATCTACAAGGGCAACGCGCAACTCTTCCTGCTGAGTTGCGTTGATTAACATTCTTTTCATCGTAACTTACTCATTATTCTTACATTGACGACTAAGCTGCGGGCAAAGTAACGCCTTTCCGGGTGTGAACCGATGGCCTCGTGTCTAGTCGCGTCGCCAACCTCACGGTTATCGTCAGCTCAAAGAGGCGCAGAGTGTCGGTTGCCCGTTTTTCATGCGGAAAAACAGCGCAATTATCAAAGAAACAGACTGGGTATTACTCTCCAGAAATATTTCCATCTACCGGTAAGGACTGCAACCCGCAGCCCGCTAACTGCCTGAAAGATCAATACGTCTTACGCCATTGCTGCGTGGATGATCGGTCGGGCAAAATGGGTTATTCCGTAAAATTTCTTGTTTTAACAAGGATGGACACGGAAACGGCCTCATTATTCCACTGCAAGCCTTGTTATAGCAAGATGACTTTTACCATTTATCACCCGCTTACTCACAGTTTTTTCACTTCTTGCTGGTGATTGGTTTAATAACCATCAATAAAGTGATCACGCAGTGAAGTAATAAGGTGCAAAAGTAAATATAAGCATAGAAAAATGAGTGGCGCGAATCCTGTTGGCTAATTAGAATCGCCAACCATGAAAACAGAGACTCCATCCGTAAAAATTGTTGCTATCACCGCTGACGAAGCGGGGCAACGTATCGATAACTTTTTGCGTACCCAATTGAAAGGCGTACCAAAAAGTATGATTTACCGTATTTTGCGTAAAGGCGAAGTGCGGGTGAACAAAAAACGTATTAAGCCTGAATATAAACTCGAAGCGGGTGATGAGGTGCGTATTCCACCGGTTCGCGTTGCTGAGCGGGAAGAAGAGGCGGTTTCGCCACATCTGCAAAAGGTGGCGGCGCTGGCGGACGTCATCTTATATGAAGATGATCACATCCTGGTGCTGAATAAACCTTCCGGTACGGCGGTACATGGCGGCAGTGGTTTAAGCTTCGGCGTTATCGAAGGTTTGCGGGCGTTGCGCCCGGAAGCGCGGTTCCTTGAACTGGTTCATCGTCTCGACCGGGACACTTCAGGTGTGTTGCTGGTAGCGAAAAAACGCTCGGCGTTGCGTTCTCTGCATGAGCAATTACGTGAAAAAGGGATGCAAAAAGATTACCTGGCGCTGGTGCGCGGTCAGTGGCAGTCGCATGTGAAGAGCGTTCAAGCGCCGTTACTGAAAAATATTCTGCAAAGCGGCGAACGTATCGTGCGTGTGAGTCAGGAAGGCAAACCGTCGGAAACACGCTTTAAAGTGGAAGAACGCTATGCATTTGCCACCCTGGTGCGCTGTAGCCCGGTAACCGGACGTACTCATCAGATCCGTGTGCATACACAGTATGCGGGTCATCCGATTGCCTTTGACGATCGCTACGGTGACCGTGAATTTGACAGACAGCTCACTGAAGCAGGCACGGGATTAAATCGTCTGTTCCTGCACGCCGCAGCGTTGAAGTTTACCCATCCGGGGACCGGTGAGGTGATGCGTATCGAAGCGCCGATGGATGATGGTTTGAAGCGCTGTTTGCAAAAGCTGCGTAACGCGCGCTAATACGAGCATATAAGCCTAATAATGGGCGGTTGGCCTGATAAGGCGTTTACGCCGCATCAGGCCGCCAGCACCGATTGCCGGATGCGAAGTAACCGCATCCGGCGTAAAAAACTATCCCATCAGCGGGTTTTTCCCTTCCCGACGTAACATCTGACACAGCGCGATTAGCGGTAAACCAACCAGCGTGTTAGGATCACGCCCCTCTAAACGCTCAAACAGCGTAATGCCAAATCCTTCACTCTTAAAGCTACCCGCGCAGTGCAGGGGATGTTCCTTACGCACGTAATTATCAATCTCCGCCTCGCTCAGGTGACGGAAATGGACGTCAAAAGGCTCCACTTCTGTTTGTAGATGCCCATTCGCCGAATTAAACAACGCCAGTCCAGTATAGAAGGTGACGATATTGCCGCTGGCTTTGCGTAATTGCAGACGGGCATTTTCTTCCGTTAACGGTTTACCGGTGATTTCGCCATCAAGAACACATACCTGGTCTGAACCAATAATTAAATGATCCGGATAACGTGACGCCAGAGATTGCGCTTTTTCTTGTGCCAGTCGAAGCACCAACTGTCGCGGTGATTCGTCGCTGCGTGGGGTTTCGTCGACCTCTGGTGCTGCACATTCAAAAGAGATTTGCAGTTTTTCCAGAAGAGCGCGACGCCAGGGCGAGGTGGAGGCTAAAATAAGTTTAGGCATATTTTTTTCCATCAGATATAGCGTATTGATGATAGCCATTTTAAACTATGCGCTTCGTTTTGCAGGTTGATGTTCGTTATCAGCACTGAACGAAAATAAAGCAGTAACCCGCAATGTGTGCGAATTATTGGCAAAAGGCAACCACAGGCTGCCTTTTTCTTTGACTCTATGACGTTACAAAGTTAATATGCGCGCCCTATGCAAAAGGTAAAATTACCCCTGACTCTCGATCCGGTTCGTACGGCTCAAAAACGCCTTGATTACCAGGGTATCTATACCCCTGATCAGGTTGAGCGCGTCGCCGAATCCGTAGTCAGTGTGGACAGTGATGTGGAATGCTCCATGTCGTTCGCTATCGATAACCAACGTCTCGCAGTGTTAAACGGCGATGCGAAGGTGACGGTAACGCTCGAGTGTCAGCGTTGCGGGAAGCCGTTTACTCATCAGGTCTACACAACGTATTGTTTTAGTCCTGTGCGTTCAGACGAACAGGCTGAAGCACTGCCGGAAGCGTATGAACCGATTGAGGTTAACGAATTCGGTGAAATCGATCTGCTTGCAATGGTTGAAGATGAAATCATCCTCGCCTTGCCGGTAGTTCCGGTGCATGATTCTGAACACTGTGAAGTGTCCGAAGCGGACATGGTCTTTGGTGAACTGCCTGAAGAAGCGCAAAAGCCAAACCCATTTGCCGTATTAGCCAGCTTAAAGCGTAAGTAATTGGTGCTCCCCGTTGGATCGGGGATAAACCGTAATTGAGGAGTAAGGTCCATGGCCGTACAACAGAATAAACCAACCCGTTCCAAACGTGGCATGCGTCGTTCCCATGACGCGCTGACCGCAGTCACCAGCCTGTCTGTAGACAAAACTTCTGGTGAAAAACACCTGCGTCACCACATCACTGCCGACGGTTACTACCGCGGCCGCAAGGTCATCGCTAAGTAATCACGCGTCTGCGTGATGAAGCTTAGTGAGGATTTTCCCCAGGCAACTGGGGAAAGACCAAACCGGGCGGCGACGATACCTTGACACGTCTAACCCTGGCGTTAGATGTCATGGGAGGGGATTTTGGCCCTTCCGTGACAGTGCCTGCAGCATTGCAGGCACTGAATTCTAATTCGCAACTCACTCTTCTTTTAGTCGGCAATCCCGACGCCATCACGCCATTACTTGCTAAAGCTGACTTTGAACAACGTTCGCGTCTGCAGATTATTCCTGCGCAGTCAGTTATCGCCAGTGATGCCCGGCCTTCGCAAGCTATCCGCTCCAGTCGTGGGAGTTCAATGCGCGTGGCCCTGGAGCTGGTGAAAGAAGGTCGAGCGCAAGCCTGTGTCAGTGCCGGTAATACCGGGGCACTGATGGGGCTGGCAAAATTATTACTCAAGCCCCTGGAGGGGATTGAGCGTCCGGCGCTGGTGACGGTATTACCACATCAGCAAAAGGGCAAAACGGTGGTCCTTGACTTAGGGGCCAACGTCGATTGTGACAGCACAATGTTGGTGCAATTTGCCATTATGGGCTCAGTCCTGGCTGAAGAGGTGGTGGAAATTCCCAATCCTCGCGTGGCGTTGCTCAATATTGGTGAAGAAGAAGTAAAGGGTCTCGATAGTATTCGGGATGCCTCAGCGGTGCTTAAAACAATCCCTTCTATCAATTATATCGGCTATCTTGAAGCCAATGAGTTGTTAACTGGCAAGACAGATGTGCTGGTTTGTGACGGCTTTACAGGAAATGTCACATTAAAGACGATGGAAGGTGTTGTCAGGATGTTCCTTTCTCTGCTGAAATCTCAGGGTGAAGGGAAAAAACGGTCGTGGTGGCTACTGTTATTAAAGCGTTGGCTACAAAAGAGCCTGACGAGGCGATTCAGTCACCTCAACCCCGACCAGTATAACGGCGCCTGTCTGTTAGGATTGCGCGGCACGGTGATAAAAAGTCATGGTGCAGCCAATCAGCGAGCTTTTGCGGTCGCGATTGAACAGGCAGTGCAGGCGGTGCAGCGACAAGTTCCTCAGCGAATTGCCGCTCGCCTGGAATCTGTATACCCAGCTGGTTTTGAGCTGCTGGACGGTGGCAAAAGCGGAACTCTGCGGTAGCAGGACGCTGCCAGCGAACTCGCAGTTTGCAAGTGACGGTATATAACCGAAAAGTGACTGAGCGTACATGTATACGAAGATTATTGGTACTGGCAGCTATCTGCCCGAACAAGTGCGGACAAACGCCGATTTGGAAAAAATGGTGGACACCTCTGACGAGTGGATTGTCACTCGTACCGGTATCCGCGAACGCCACATTGCCGCGCCAAACGAAACCGTTTCAACCATGGGCTTTGAAGCGGCGACACGCGCAATTGAGATGGCGGGCATTGAGAAAGACCAGATTGGCCTGATCGTTGTGGCAACGACTTCTGCTACGCACGCTTTCCCGAGCGCAGCTTGTCAGATTCAAAGCATGCTGGGCATTAAAGGTTGCCCGGCATTTGACGTTGCAGCAGCCTGCGCAGGTTTCACCTATGCATTAAGCGTAGCCGATCAATACGTGAAATCTGGGGCGGTGAAGTATGCTCTGGTCGTCGGTTCCGATGTACTGGCGCGCACCTGCGATCCAACAGATCGTGGGACTATTATTATTTTTGGCGATGGCGCGGGCGCTGCGGTGCTGGCTGCCTCTGAAGAGCCGGGAATCATCTCCACCCATCTGCATGCCGACGGTAGCTATGGTGAGTTGCTGACGCTGCCTAATGCTGACCGTGTGAATCCAGAGAATTCAATTCATCTGACGATGGCGGGCAACGAAGTCTTCAAGGTTGCGGTAACGGAACTGGCGCACATCGTTGATGAGACGCTGGCGGCGAATAATCTTGACCGTTCTCAACTGGACTGGCTGGTTCCGCATCAGGCTAACCTGCGTATTATCAGTGCAACGGCGAAAAAACTCGGTATGTCGATGGACAATGTCGTGGTGACGCTGGATCGCCACGGTAATACCTCTGCGGCCTCTGTCCCGTGCGCGCTGGATGAAGCTGTACGCGACGGGCGCATCAAGCCGGGGCAGTTGGTTCTGCTTGAAGCCTTTGGCGGTGGATTCACCTGGGGCTCCGCGCTGGTTCGTTTCTAGGATAAGGATTAAAACATGACGCAATTTGCATTTGTGTTCCCTGGACAGGGTTCTCAAACCGTTGGAATGCTGGCTGATATGGCGGCGAGCTATCCAATTGTCGAAGAAACGTTTGCTGAAGCTTCTGCGGCGCTGGGCTACGACCTGTGGGCGCTGACCCAGCAGGGGCCAGCTGAAGAACTGAATAAAACCTGGCAAACCCAGCCAGCGCTGTTGACTGCCTCTGTTGCGCTGTACCGCGTATGGCAGCAGCAGGGCGGTAAAGCACCGGCAATGATGGCCGGTCACAGCCTGGGGGAATACTCCGCGCTGGTTTGCGCTGGTGTGATTGATTTCGCTGATGCGGTGCGTCTGGTTGAGATGCGCGGCAAGTTCATGCAAGAAGCCGTACCGGAAGGAACGGGCGCTATGGCGGCAATCATCGGTCTGGATGATGCGTCTATTGCGAAAGCGTGTGAAGAAGCTGCAGAAGGTCAGGTCGTTTCTCCGGTAAACTTTAACTCTCCGGGACAGGTGGTTATTGCCGGTCATAAAGAAGCGGTTGAGCGTGCTGGCGCTGCCTGTAAAGCTGCGGGCGCAAAACGCGCTCTGCCGTTACCAGTGAGCGTACCGTCTCACTGTGCGCTGATGAAACCAGCAGCCGACAAACTGGCAGTAGAATTAGCGAAAATCACCTTTAACGCACCAACAGTTCCTGTTGTGAATAACGTTGATGTGAAATGCGAAACCAATGGTGATGCCATTCGTGACGCACTGGTACGTCAGTTGTATAACCCGGTTCAGTGGACGAAGTCTGTTGAGTACATGGCAGCGCAAGGCGTAGAACATCTCTATGAAGTCGGCCCGGGCAAAGTGCTTACTGGCCTGACGAAACGCATTGTCGACACCCTGACCGCCTCGGCGCTGAACGAACCTTCAGCGATGGCAGCGGCGCTCGAGCTTTAAAAGAGGAAAATCATGAATTTTGAAGGAAAAATCGCACTGGTAACCGGTGCAAGCCGCGGAATTGGCCGCGCAATTGCTGAAACGCTCGCAGCCCGTGGCGCGAAAGTTATTGGCACTGCGACCAGTGAAAATGGCGCTCAGGCGATCAGTGATTATTTAGGTGCCAACGGCAAAGGTCTGATGTTGAATGTGACCGACCCGGCATCTATCGAATCTGTTCTGGAAAAAATTCGCGCAGAATTTGGTGAAGTGGATATCCTGGTCAATAATGCCGGTATCACTCGTGATAACCTGTTAATGCGAATGAAAGATGAAGAGTGGAACGATATTATCGAAACCAACCTTTCATCTGTTTTCCGTCTGTCAAAAGCGGTAATGCGCGCTATGATGAAAAAGCGTCATGGTCGTATTATCACTATCGGTTCTGTGGTTGGTACCATGGGAAATGGCGGTCAGGCCAACTACGCTGCGGCGAAAGCGGGCTTGATCGGCTTCAGTAAATCACTGGCGCGCGAAGTTGCGTCACGCGGTATTACTGTAAACGTTGTTGCTCCGGGCTTTATTGAAACGGACATGACACGTGCGCTGAGCGATGACCAGCGTGCGGGTATCCTGGCGCAGGTTCCTGCGGGTCGCCTCGGCGGCGCACAGGAAATCGCCAACGCGGTTGCATTCCTGGCATCCGACGAAGCAGCTTACATCACGGGTGAAACTTTGCATGTGAACGGCGGGATGTACATGGTCTGACCGCGATTTGCACAAAATGCTCATGTTGCGCGCAGTCTGCGTGGTTATGAGTAATAATTAGTGCAAAATGATTTGCGTTATTGGGGGGTAAGGCCTCAAAATAACGTAAAATCGTGGTAAGACCTGCCGGGATTTAGTTGCAAATTTTTCAACATTTTATACACTACGAAAACCATCGCGAAAGCGAGTTTTGATAGGAAATTTAAGAGTATGAGCACTATCGAAGAACGCGTTAAGAAAATTATCGGCGAACAGCTGGGCGTTAAGCAGGAAGAAGTTACCAACAATGCTTCTTTCGTTGAAGACCTGGGCGCGGATTCTCTTGACACCGTTGAGCTGGTAATGGCTCTGGAAGAAGAGTTTGATACTGAGATTCCGGACGAAGAAGCTGAGAAAATCACCACCGTTCAGGCTGCCATTGATTACATCAACGGCCACCAGGCGTAAGTGAACATCTCCAGGCGGTCGTTCGACCGCCTGAGTTTTATCTTTTTGTCCCACTAGAATCATTTTTTCCCTCCCTGGAGGACAAACGTGTCTAAGCGTCGTGTAGTTGTGACCGGACTGGGCATGTTGTCTCCTGTCGGCAATACCGTAGAGTCTACCTGGAAAGCTCTGCTTGCCGGTCAGAGTGGCATCAGCCTAATCGACCATTTCGATACTAGCGCCTATGCAACGAAATTTGCTGGCTTAGTAAAGGATTTTAACTGTGAGGACATTATCTCGCGCAAAGAACAGCGCAAGATGGATGCCTTCATTCAATATGGAATTGTCGCTGGCGTTCAGGCCATGCAGGATTCTGGCCTTGAAATAACGGAAGAGAACGCAACCCGCATTGGTGCCGCAATTGGCTCCGGGATTGGCGGCCTCGGACTGATCGAAGAAAACCACACATCTCTGATGAACGGTGGTCCACGTAAGATCAGCCCATTCTTCGTTCCGTCAACGATTGTGAACATGGTGGCAGGTCATCTGACTATCATGTATGGCCTGCGTGGCCCAAGCATCTCTATCGCGACCGCCTGTACTTCCGGCGTGCACAACATTGGCCATGCTGCGCGTATTATCGCGTATGGCGATGCTGACGTGATGGTTGCAGGTGGCGCAGAGAAAGCCAGTACGCCGCTGGGTGTTGGTGGTTTTGGCGCGGCACGTGCATTATCTACCCGCAATGATAACCCGCAAGCGGCGAGCCGCCCGTGGGATAAAGAGCGTGATGGTTTCGTACTGGGCGATGGTGCCGGTATGCTGGTACTTGAAGAGTACGAACACGCGAAAAAACGCGGTGCGAAAATTTACGCTGAACTCGTCGGCTTTGGTATGAGCAGCGATGCTTATCATATGACGTCACCGCCAGAAAATGGCGCAGGCGCAGCTCTGGCAATGGCAAATGCTCTGCGTGATGCAGGCATTGAAGCGAGTCAGATTGGCTACGTTAACGCGCACGGTACTTCTACGCCGGCTGGCGATAAAGCTGAAGCGCAGGCGGTGAAAACCATCTTCGGTGAAGCTGCAAGCCGTGTGTTGGTAAGCTCCACGAAATCTATGACCGGTCACCTGTTAGGTGCGGCGGGTGCAGTAGAATCTATCTACTCCATCCTGGCGCTGCGCGATCAGGCTGTTCCGCCAACCATCAACCTGGATAACCCGGATGAAGGTTGCGATCTGGATTTCGTACCGCATGAAGCACGTCAGGTCAGCGGAATGGAATACACGCTGTGTAACTCCTTCGGCTTCGGTGGCACTAATGGTTCTTTGATCTTTAAAAAGATCTAAGTTGTCATTTTCCACCCATATAAAAGGTCCGCTTGCGGGCCTTTTTTCTTAGCTTTTATTCCGACTTGTTCCGTAGTGAACATGCTGCCACACTAACAATTCTCTGATAAGGAGCCGGTATGTTCTTAATTAACGGTCATAAGCAGGAATCGCTGGCAGTAAGCGATCGGGCAACGCAGTTTGGTGATGGTTGTTTTACCACCGCCAGAGTTATCGACGGTAAAGTCAGTTTGTTATCGGCGCATATCCAGCGACTACAGGATGCTTGTCAGCGGTTGATGATTTCCTGTGACTTCTGGCCTCAGCTTGAACAAGAGATGAAAACGCTGGCAGCAAAACAGCAAAATGGTGTACTGAAAGTCGTGATCAGTCGCGGTAGTGGCGGGCGAGGGTACAGCACATTGAACAGTGGACCGGCAACGCGGATTCTCTCCGTTACGGCTTATCCTGCACATTACTACCGTTTGCGTAACGAGGGGATGACGTTGGCGCTAAGCCCGGTGCGGCTGGGGCGCAATCCTCATCTTGCAGGTATTAAACATCTTAATCGGCTTGAGCAAGTATTGATTCGCTCTCATCTTGAGCAGACAAACGCTGATGAGGCGCTGGTCCTTGACAGCGAAGGGTGGGTTACGGAATGCTGTGCGGCTAATTTGTTCTGGCGGAAGGGCAACGTAGTTTATACGCCGCGACTGGATCAGGCAGGTGTTAACGGCATTATGCGACAATTCTGTATCCGTTTGCTGGCACAATCCTCTTATCAGCTTGTCGAAGTGCAAGCTTCTCTGGAAGAGGCGTTGCAGGCAGATGAGATGGTTATTTGTAATGCGTTAATGCCAGTGATGCCCGTACGTGCCTGTGGCGATGTCTCCTTTTCGTCAGCAACGTTATATGAATATTTAGCCCCACTTTGTGAGCGCCCGAATTAGTCATGAAAAAAGTGTTATTGATAATCTTGTTATTGCTGGTGGTACTGGGTATCGCCGCTGGTGTGGGCATCTGGAAGGTTCGCCATCTTGCCGACAGCAAGTTGCTTATCAAAGAAGAGACGATATTTACCCTGAAGCCAGGGACCGGACGTCTGGCGCTAGGTGAACAGCTTTATACCGATAAGATCATCAATCGCCCACGGGTTTTTCAATGGTTGCTGCGTATCGAACCGGATCTTTCTCACTTTAAAGCCGGGACTTACCGCTTTACACCGCAGATGACCGTGCGCGAGATGCTGAAATTGTTGGAAAGCGGTAAAGAAGCCCAGTTCCCGCTGCGACTGGTAGAAGGGATGCGTCTGAGCGACTACCTCAAGCAATTGCGTGAGGCTCCGTATATCAAGCACACGCTGAGCGACGATAAGTACACCACCGTAGCGCAGGCACTTGAACTGGAAAACCCGGAGTGGATTGAAGGTTGGTTCTGGCCAGACACCTGGATGTATACCGCCAATACCACCGATGTCGCGTTGCTCAAGCGAGCGCACAAGAAAATGGTGAAAGCGGTCGATAGCGCCTGGGAAGGGCGTGCGGACGGTCTGCCTTATAAAGATAAAAATCAGCTGGTGACGATGGCATCAATTATCGAAAAAGAAACCGCCGTTGCCAGTGAACGCGATCAGGTTGCCTCAGTATTTATCAACCGTTTACGCATTGGTATGCGCCTGCAGACCGACCCGACCGTGATTTACGGGATGGGAGAGCGTTATAATGGCAAACTTTCTCGTGCAGACCTGGAAACGCCGACAGCGTATAACACCTATACCATTACCGGTCTGCCGCCAGGTGCGATAGCGACGCCGGGGGCGGATTCGCTGAAGGCTGCTGCGCATCCGGCAAAAACGCCGTATCTCTATTTTGTGGCCGATGGTAAAGGTGGTCACACGTTTAATACCAATCTTGCCAGTCATAACAAGTCTGTGCAGGATTATCTGAAAGTGCTTAAGGAAAAAAATGCGCAGTAAGTATATCGTCATTGAGGGGCTGGAAGGCGCAGGCAAAACTACCGCGCGTAATGTGGTGGTTGAGACGCTCGAGCAACTGGGTATCCGCGACATGGTTTTCACTCGGGAACCTGGTGGTACGCAACTTGCCGAAAAGTTAAGAAGCCTGGTGCTGGATATCAAATCGGTAGGCGATGAAGTCATTACCGATAAAGCCGAAGTTCTGATGTTTTATGCCGCGCGCGTTCAACTGGTAGAAACGGTCATCAAACCTGCGCTGGCTAACGGCACCTGGGTGATTGGCGATCGCCACGATCTCTCCACTCAGGCGTATCAGGGCGGAGGACGTGGTATTGACCAACATATGCTGGCAACACTGCGTGATGCTGTTCTCGGGGATTTTCGCCCCGACTTAACGCTCTATCTCGATGTTACCCCGGAAGTTGGCTTAAAACGCGCGCGTGCGCGCGGCGAGCTGGATCGTATTGAGCAAGAGTCTTTCGATTTCTTTAATCGCACCCGCGCCCGCTATCTGGAACTGGCTGCACAAGATAAAAGTATTCATACCATTGATGCCACCCAGCCGCTGGAGGCCGTGATGGATGCAATCCGCACTACCGTGACCCACTGGGTGAAGGAGTTGGACGCATGAGATGGTATCCATGGTTACGACCTGATTTCGAAAAACTGGTAGCCAGCTATCAGGCCGGAAGAGGTCACCATGCGCTACTCATTCAGGCGTTACCGGGCATGGGCGATGATGCTTTAATCTACGCCCTGAGCCGTTATTTACTCTGCCAACAACCGCAGGGCCACAAAAGTTGCGGTCACTGTCGTGGATGTCAGTTGATGCAGGCTGGCACGCATCCCGATTACTACACCCTGGCTCCCGAAAAAGGGAAAAATACGCTGGGCATTGATGCGGTACGTGAGGTCACCGAAAAGCTGAATGAGCACGCACGCTTAGGTGGTGCGAAAGTTGTCTGGGTAACCGATGCTGCCTTACTGACCGACGCCGCGGCTAACGCATTGCTGAAAACGCTTGAAGAGCCACCAGCAGAAACCTGGTTTTTCCTGGCTACCCGCGAGCCTGAACGTTTACTGGCAACGTTACGTAGTCGTTGTCGGTTACATTACCTTGCGCCGCCGCCGGAACAGTACGCCGTGACCTGGCTTTCACGCGAAGTGACAATGTCACAGGATGCATTACTTGCCGCATTGCGCTTAAGCGCCGGTTCGCCTGGCGCGGCACTGGCGTTGTTTCAGGGAGATAACTGGCAGGCTCGTGAAACATTGTGTCAGGCGTTGGCATATAGCGTGCCATCGGGCGACTGGTATTCGCTGCTGGCGGCCCTTAATCATGAACAAGCTCCGGCGCGTTTACACTGGCTGGCAACGTTGCTGATGGATGCGCTAAAACGCCATCATGGTGCTGCGCAGGTGACCAATGTTGATGTGCCGGGCCTGGTCGCTGAACTGGCAAACCATCTTTCTCCCTCGCGCCTGCAGGCTATACTGGGGGATGTTTGCCACATTCGTGAACAGTTAATGTCTGTTACAGGCATCAACCGCGAGCTTCTCATCACCGATCTTTTACTGCGTATTGAGCATTACCTGCAACCGGGCGTTGTGCTACCGGTTCCTCATCTTTAAGAGAGACATCATGTTTTTAGTCGACTCACACTGCCATCTCGATGGTCTGGATTATGAATCTTTGCATAAGGACGTGGATGACGTTCTGGCGAAAGCCGCCGCACGCGATGTGAAATTTTGTCTGGCAGTCGCCACAACATTACCGGGTTATTTACACATGCGGGATCTGGTAGGCGAACGTGACAACGTCGTATTTTCTTGTGGCGTGCATCCACTCAACCAGAATGATCCCTACGATGTAGAAGATTTACGCCGTCTGGCGGCAGAAGAGGGTGTTGTAGCGCTGGGTGAAACCGGGCTGGATTATTATTACACACCGGAAACTAAAGTACGTCAGCAAGAGTCCTTCATCCATCATATCCAGATTGGTCGTGAACTGAACAAGCCGGTTATCGTCCATACCCGTGACGCCCGCGCCGATACGCTGGCAATTCTGCGCGAAGAAAAAGTGACGGATTGCGGTGGCGTACTACACTGTTTTACAGAGGACAGAGAAACGGCGGGCAAATTACTGGATCTCGGATTTTACATCTCCTTTTCCGGCATTGTGACCTTCCGTAATGCGGAGCAACTGCGCGATGCTGCGCGTTATGTCCCCCTGGATCGGTTACTGGTGGAAACTGACTCACCTTACCTTGCGCCGGTGCCGCATCGAGGAAAAGAGAATCAACCTGCGATGGTTCGTGACGTTGCAGAATACATGGCTGTGTTGAAAGGTGTTGCCGTTGAAGAACTGGCGCAGGTAACCACCGATAACTTCGCCCGTCTGTTTCACATCGACGCTTCCCGCCTTCAATCCATCCGTTGAATGAGTTTTTTTAAAGCTCGTAATTAATGGCTAAAACGAGTAAAGTTCACCGCCGAAAATTGGGCGGTGAATAACCACGTTTGGAATATTGTGACATATGTTTTGTCAAAATGTGCAACTTCTCCAATGATCTGAAGTTGAAACGTGATAGCCGTCAAACAAATTGGCACTGAATTATTTTACTCTGTGTAATAAATAAAGGGCGCTTAGATGCCCTGTACACGGCGAGGCTCTCCCCCCTTGCCACGCGTGAGAACGTAAAAAAAGCACCCATACTCAGGAGCACTCTCAATTATGTTTAAGAATGCATTTGCTAACCTGCAAAAGGTCGGTAAATCGCTGATGCTGCCGGTATCCGTACTGCCTATCGCAGGTATTCTGCTGGGCGTCGGTTCCGCGAATTTCAGCTGGCTGCCCGCCGTTGTATCGCATGTTATGGCAGAAGCAGGCGGTTCCGTCTTTGCAAACATGCCACTGATTTTTGCGATCGGTGTCGCCCTCGGCTTTACCAATAACGATGGCGTATCCGCGCTGGCCGCAGTTGTTGCCTATGGCATCATGGTTAAAACCATGGCCGTGGTTGCGCCACTGGTACTGCATTTACCTGCTGAAGAAATCGCCTCTAAACACCTGGCGGATACTGGCGTACTCGGAGGGATTATATCCGGTGCGATCGCAGCGTACATGTTTAACCGTTTCTACCGTATTAAGCTGCCTGAGTATCTTGGCTTCTTTGCCGGTAAACGCTTTGTGCCGATCATTTCTGGCCTGGCTGCCATCTTTACTGGCGTTGTGCTGTCCTTCATTTGGCCGCCGATTGGTTCTGCAATCCAGACCTTCTCTCAGTGGGCTGCTTACCAGAACCCGGTAGTTGCGTTTGGCATTTACGGTTTCATCGAACGTTGCCTGGTACCGTTTGGTCTGCACCACATCTGGAACGTACCTTTCCAGATGCAGATTGGTGAATACACCAACGCAGCAGGTCAGGTTTTCCACGGCGACATTCCGCGTTATATGGCGGGTGACCCGACTGCGGGTAAACTGTCTGGTGGCTTCTTGTTCAAAATGTACGGTCTGCCAGCTGCCGCAATTGCTATCTGGCACTCTGCTAAACCAGAAAACCGCGCGAAAGTGGGCGGTATTATGATCTCCGCGGCGCTGACCTCGTTCCTGACCGGTATCACCGAGCCGATCGAGTTCTCCTTCATGTTCGTTGCGCCGATCCTGTACATCATCCACGCGATTCTGGCAGGCCTGGCATTCCCAATCTGTATTCTTCTGGGGATGCGTGACGGTACGTCGTTCTCGCACGGTCTGATCGACTTCATCGTTCTGTCTGGTAACAGCAGCAAACTGTGGCTGTTCCCGATCGTCGGTATCGGTTATGCGATTGTTTACTACACCATCTTCCGCGTGCTGATTAAAGCACTGGATCTGAAAACGCCGGGTCGTGAAGACGCGACTGAAGATGCAAAAGCGACAGGTACCAGCGAAATGGCACCGGCTCTGGTTGCTGCATTTGGTGGTAAAGAAAACATTACTAACCTCGACGCATGTATTACCCGTCTGCGCGTCAGCGTTGCTGATGTGTCTAAAGTGGATCAGGCCGGCCTGAAGAAACTGGGCGCAGCGGGCGTAGTGGTTGCTGGTTCTGGTGTTCAGGCGATTTTCGGTACTAAATCCGATAACCTGAAAACCGAGATGGATGAGTACATCCGTAACCACTAATCCGTAAGACGTTGGGGAGACTAAGGCAGCCAGATGGCTGCCTTTTTTACAGGTGTTATTCAGAATTGATACGTGCCGGTAATGCTGAAATTACGCGGTGCGCCGTAGACGATAGAACCTTCCACGTTGGTATCGTAGGTTTTGTCGAACAGGTTATTGACGTTCCCCTGTAACGAGAAGTTTTTCGTCACCTGGTAGCGGGTGAAGAGATCCACCAGCGCGTAGCTACTTTGCTCGGCGCGGAACGTGCCATACGGTGTCACTGTGTCGGTATAAACGCGATTTTGCCAGTTAACACCACCGCCGACTGTCAACTCTGGCATGACAGGCAACCGATAGCTGGTGAACATTTTAACCGTGGTGCGTGGCAGATTAGGATTAACGGCGTTTCCTTCGTTATCCTCTGCAATATAGCGCGTTGCGCCAAATGTCAGCTGCCAGTTGTCGGTAATTGCGCCGTTGAGTTCAAATTCCACACCTTTACTGACTGTCCCATCCACCGCTTTATAGGCGGTTTCGCCGTTGCTGCCGGGGATAGGTGTACCGGTGGACTGAGCGACATTATCCTGCTCAATACGGAAGATGGCTAACGTGGTGGTCAGACGGCTATTCATCCAGTCCGATTTCAGACCCAGCTCGTAGTTGTTACCGGTGATTGGAGCCAGATATTTGCCTGAACTGTCACGATCATTTTGCGGCTGGAAAATAGAGGTATAGCTGGCGTAGGTCGACCAGTTATCATTGATGTCAAACACCAGACCAGCATAAGGCGTGGTGTGGTTTTTCTCCATGCTGTAAGTCAGCGTATCAACCCGCCAGTTGGTATAACGTGCGCCGAGGATCAGATGCAGCGGATCGGCAAGGGTGACACGAGTGGCAGCATATAACGATTTCATATGTGTGGTATCGTCCTGCGCCAGGCTCTGTGGTGACCAGTCGGTTTGTGGGAAATTGCCATTAAAGTTGTAGAAACTGCCAATTTCATCCGGGAAGATGTTGGCCCATGAACTGAAGTAACGATTGTTTTGTTTGCTGTAACTGCCACCAAACATTAGATTGTGCTGACGACCAAACAATTCATAACTACCGTCAGCGAACAAATCCAGCGCATCAACTTTACGTTTGCCACTGTTCCAACCGGTGCCGCCGACATAATCAAAGCCAGGTCCATAATTACTGTATGGCCCAACCAGCATACCATCCGCTTTGTTTACATAGGCATCGACATACATCATTTTGCTGTCAAATTCGACTTCAGAGTGGGTGGCATTCAGTGTCGCTTGCCAGGTATCAGCAAACCGCTGCTTCAGGGTCATAAAGACCTTGTTGATCTCTTTATCGTTGTACGCCCAGTCAGGTGCGGTACTGCGTGCGCGATCGTAACTGTTGCTGCTGCCATCAGTATTCCAGCGCGGTAAACCGCCCCAGGTTGGGCTATTAACATCAATGCGCTGATATTCGTAACCGGCTGAAAGCGTCGTAAGATCGCCTAAATCAGCATCGACAATGCCGGAGAAGAAGGTCTTTTCACTATTGTAGCGGTCCAGCCATGAGTCGTTATTCTGGTAGCCGCCGACAATTCGCGCGCGGATTTTACCGTCTTCGGTGAGTGGGCTTTGTAAATCCGCCACATACCGTTCTTTGTTCCAGCTACCGTATTCCGCCGAGACATCGCCTTTAAATTCACGACTGGTCGCGTGTTTTCGAACCATATTAATTGCCGCAGATGGATTACCCGTCCCGGTCATGAGTCCTGTCGCGCCACGCACTACTTCTACGCGTTCAAAAAGTGCCATATCAGAAAGTGCGTCGCCCAGATTCCAGCGCGATTCAAAATAGGTGGGGATACCATCAACCATATAGTTATCGATCTGGAATCCGCGGGAATAATAAAGAGCACGATCGGAATCCGCCTGACTTTTGCTGATCCCCAGCGTGTTTTCCATCACTTCGCCCAGCGTTTGTAACTGCTGATCTTCCATCCGCTGCTGGCTAACAATAGTGACCGACTGAGGAATATCACGTTGAGTCATCTGCATTTTGGTACCCGCAGAGGTAGACGTTACGCTGTAATCATTTTCGCCATCATCTGGAGCTGTGGCTGAACCCTCAACAATCACCGTTTCTTCAGTGGCTGGTGCAGCAAAAGCGGCAGAAGGTAATAGTGCCAGTGCTATGCAACCGGCAAGTAGTGACGGTTTGGTGATGGCTTGATATTGATTATCCCTGTTAAATTGTGTTGAAAGCATTTGAAATCTCTTGGTTTATGTTGTCGTCAGGCTCATGCCGGAGGAGGGTGATGAGCGGTTATATTTAGTGTGCGAATAATTTTGTTTGTAAATGCAAATGAGAAATATACGCATTCATATTTGTCGTGTAAACCAAACAGAGAATGTCTTTTCAGCGCATTCGCAGGCAGAAATGGGAATAATGGAGATATATACGGCAGCAAAACGATTTTTTGCTTAAGAAATCGTGAGTTAAGGTTGAAAGAGCAGGTTTAACTCGACCATACTCTATACTCGCAGTGTGGCGCGGCGTAGCATGGCGCAACGCATGGCTATTTGAAAAAGGAAAATGTCGTGGCAGAAGAAACTATATTCAGCAAAATTATTCGTCGTGAGATCCCCTCCGATATCGTCTACCAGGATGATCTGGTAACGGCGTTTCGCGATATTTCGCCGCAAGCGCCAACGCATATTCTGATCATTCCGAATATCCTCATTCCGACTGTGAACGACGTGTCAGCTGAGCATGAGCAGGCGCTGGGACGCATGATCACCGTAGCGGCAAAAATTGCTGAGCAAGAAGGTATTGCCGAAGATGGCTATCGTCTGATCATGAATACCAACCGCCATGGCGGACAAGAGGTTTACCACATCCATATGCACTTGTTGGGTGGCCGTCCGCTGGGACCAATGCTGGCGCATAAAGGTCTGTAACGATGAGAAAAGGATGCTTTGGGCTGGTGTCTCTGGCGTTGTTACTGCTGGTGGGCTGTCGTTCACATCCGGAAATTCCGGTGAATGATGAGCAATCGCTGGTGATGGAGTCATCTTTATTGGCTGCGGGCATCAGTGCAGAAAAGCCCGTCCTTTCGACGTCTGATATTCAACCTTCAGCATCCTCAACGCTTTATAACGAAAGGCAAGAACCCGTTACCGTTCATTATCGTTTTTACTGGTATGACGCCAGAGGGCTGGAGATGCATCCTCTGGAAAGGCCACGCAGCGTTACCATTCCCGCACATTCGGCGGTAACGCTGTACGGCAGCGCCAATTTTCTGGGGGCGCACAAAGTCAGACTTTATCTATATTTGTAAGGGGTGAATCTTGATGACAAAAATGAGTCGCTACGCCTTGATTACCGCGCTGGCGATGTTTCTCGCCGGTTGTGTGGGGCAACGTGAACCTGCACCGGTAGAAGAAGTGAAACCAGCGCCGGAACAACCAGCCGAGCCACAACAGCCTGTCCCCACAGTGCCCTCGGTGCCGACGATCCCGCAGCAGCCAGGCCCAATTGAGCACGAAGATCAAACTGCACCGCCTGCGCCGCATATTCGCCATTATGACTGGAATGGCGCAATGCAGCCGATGGTCAGTAAGATGCTTGGGGCTGACGGGGTGACTGCGGGTAGCGTCCTGCTGGTTGATAGCGTTAACAACCGTACTAACGGTTCGCTGAATGCCGCAGAAGCGACCGAAACGCTGCGAAATGCGCTGGCTAATAACGGGAAATTTACCCTGGTTTCCGCCCAGCAGCTGTCGATGGCTAAGCAACAGTTAGGTTTGTCGCCGCAGGATAGTTTAGGCACCCGTAGTAAAGCCATAGGCATTGCCCGCAATGTCGGCGCTCATTACGTGCTGTACTCCAGCGCCTCTGGCAACGTTAACGCTCCGACCCTACAAATGCAGCTGATGCTGGTGCAGACGGGCGAAATTATCTGGTCAGGTAAAGGTGCCGTTTCGCAGCAATAATCCCATCACGCGCGACGAATTGCTGTCGCGCTTTTTCCCGCAGTTTCATCCCGTCACGACGTTTAATAGTGGGCTTAGTGGCGGTAGTTTTCTCATTGAACATCAGGGCCAGCGTTTTGTTGTGCGTCAGCCGCACGATCCTGATGCGCCGCAGTCCGCGTTCTTGCGCCAGTATCGGGCTTTATCACAACTACCCGCATGCATTGCACCGAAGCCGCATTTATATCTCCGTGACTGGATGGTAGTCGACTATCTGCCCGGCGAGGTAAAAACGTATTTGCCGGATACTAACGAACTGGCAGGCTTGCTGTATTATCTACATCAACAACCGCGTTTTGGCTGGCGAATAACGCTGTTGCCGTTACTGGAACTGTACTGGCAGCAAAGCGATCCGGCGCGGCGGACAGTGGGTTGGCTGCGAATGTTAAAACGTCTGCGCAAAGCGCGGGAACCACGGCCTTTACGCTTAAGTCCATTGCATATGGATGTCCACGCCGGAAATTTAGTGCATAGCGCGTCAGGGTTAAAACTCATCGACTGGGAGTATGCCGGAGATGGTGATATCGCGCTGGAACTGGCGGCGGTGTGGGTGGAAAATATTGAACAGCATCGGCAATTGGTCAATGACTATGCCACTCGCGCGAAGATTTATCCGGCGCAATTATGGCGTCAGGTCAGGCGATGGTTTCCCTGGCTGCTGATGCTTAAAGCAGGGTGGTTTGAGTACCGCTGGCGACAAACCGGCGATCAACAA
Organism: Escherichia sp. WS1152; assembly: GCF_046487665.1. Taxonomy (NCBI): domain Bacteria; kingdom Pseudomonadati; phylum Pseudomonadota; class Gammaproteobacteria; order Enterobacterales; family Enterobacteriaceae; genus Escherichia; species Escherichia sp. WS1152. The sequence continues at coordinate 479,564 of NZ_JBJQJA010000001.1, forward strand.
TTTATCAGGCTGGCCGATGACACCTGGCGGCAGCTATTAATAAAACAATAAGGAGAGCAGTGTGGGTCCAGTAATGTTGGATGTCGAAGGTTACGAACTGGACGCGGAAGAGCGTGAAATACTGGCGCATCCGCTGGTGGGAGGGCTGATTCTCTTTACGCGAAACTATCATGATCCTGCCCAGTTGCGTGAACTGGTGCGCCAGATCCGCGCAGCATCGCGCAATCATCTGGTGGTGGCGGTAGATCAGGAAGGTGGACGCGTTCAGCGTTTTCGCGAAGGTTTTACCCGCTTACCGGCAGCACAATCCTTTGCTGCGCTGTTGGGAATGGAAGAGGGCGGCAAACTGGCGCAAGAGGCGGGTTGGCTGATGGCCAGCGAAATGATCGCTATGGATATTGATATCAGCTTTGCGCCAGTGCTGGATGTAGGACATATCAGCGCGGCGATTGGCGAGCGTTCTTATCATGCCGACCCAGAAAAAGCCCTGGCAATCGCCAGTCGGTTTATTGATGGGATGCATGAAGCCGGAATGAAAACGACCGGGAAACACTTCCCAGGACACGGTGCAGTAACTGCAGATTCACACAAAGAGACGCCGTGCGACCCACGCCCGCAAGCGGAAATTCGTGCCAAAGATATGTCGGTTTTCAGCACGTTAATCCGCGAAAATAAACTCGACGCCATTATGCCTGCGCATGTGATCTACAGTGATGTTGATCCGCGTCCGGCGAGCGGTTCTTCCTACTGGCTGAAAACCGTTTTGCGTCAGGAACTGGGTTTTGACGGCGTGATTTTCTCTGACGATTTATCGATGGAAGGTGCCGCGATTATGGGCAGTTATGCCGAACGCGGGCAGGCATCACTGGATGCGGGTTGCGATATGATCTTGGTCTGCAATAATCGTAAAGGGGCCGTCAGCGTGTTAGATAATCTGTCACCGATCAAGGCAGAACGTGTTACACGTTTGTATCATAAAGGTTCATTTTCGCGACAGGAACTGATGGACTCGGCTCGCTGGAAAGCGATCAGCGCCCGTCTGAATCAGTTACATGAACGCTGGCAGGAAGAGAAAGCAGGTCACTAACCTTGGCTTATGTGAGGAAGCGATGATTATCTATTTACACGGTTTTGACTCTAACAGTCCGGGTAACCACGAGAAAGTCTTACAATTGCAGTTTATTGACCCGGATGTACGCTTGATAAGCTACAGTACGCGGCATCCGAAACATGATATGCAGCATCTGCTTAAAGAAGTGGACAAAATGTTGCAACTGAACGTTGACGAGCGTCCGCTAATTTGCGGCGTTGGTCTGGGCGGATACTGGGCGGAACGGATTGGTTTTCTTTGCGATATCCGCCAGGTGATCTTCAACCCTAATTTGTTCCCTTATGAGAACATGGAAGGCAAGATTGATCGCCCGGAAGAGTATGCCGATATTGCCACTAAGTGTGTGACCAACTTCCGTGAGAAGAATCGCGATCGTTGCCTGGTGATTTTGTCGCGTAATGATGAAGCGCTTAACAGCCAGCGGACATCTGAAGAGTTGCATCATTATTACGAGATTGTCTGGGACGAAGAGCAGACGCACAAATTCAAGAATATCTCCCCGCATTTGCAGCGCATTAAAGCGTTCAAAACCCTCGGGTAAATGCCCTCGTCGCATCAGGTAACCTTGCCGGTACCTGATGCGCTCCGAATTCTGTAAGTCGGATAAGGCGTTCACGCCGCATCCGACAGTCGAGCATCAATGCCTGATGCGCCTCTTATCAGACCTACCGAACGCCCTACATACACCCCTCACGCTATATCACTCTCACAAATTCGCTCAAATAATAAGCAATAAACTCTGTTTTTTGATCTCACCCGGTAAAGTCGCCTATCTTTTCAGCAACAAAACTTGATTAACATCAATTTTGGTATGACCAATGCACCATTCATGTTATTCTCAATAGCGAAGAACATTTTCATTGCTGTAACCTGTTGTTAATTAAGAGCTATGCTAATAACCATTAATTAACAATTGGTTAATAAATTTAAGGGGGTCACGTTGACTACGCCATTGAAAAAGATTGTGATTGTCGGCGGCGGTGCTGGTGGGCTGGAAATGGCAACACAGCTGGGGCATAAGCTGGGACGCAAGAAAAAAGCCAAAATTACGCTGGTCGATCGTAACCACAGCCACCTGTGGAAACCGCTGCTGCACGAAGTGGCGACTGGCTCGCTTGATGAAGGCGTCGATGCGTTGAGCTATCTGGCCCATGCGCGCAATCATGGTTTCCAGTTCCAGCTGGGTTCCGTCATTGATATTGATCGTGAAGCGAAAACAATCACTATTGCAGAACTGCGCGATGAGAAAGGTGAACTGCTGGTTCCGGAGCGTAAAATCGCCTATGACACCCTGGTAATGGCGCTGGGTAGCACCTCTAACGATTTCAATACGCCAGGTGTCAAAGAGAACTGCATTTTCCTCGATAACCCGCACCAGGCGCGTCGCTTTCACCAGGAGATGCTGAATCTCTTCCTGAAATACTCCGCCAACCTGGGCGCAAATGGCAAAGTGAACATTGCGATTGTCGGCGGCGGCGCGACGGGTGTAGAACTCTCCGCTGAATTGCACAACGCGGTCAAGCAACTGCACAGCTACGGTTACAAAGGCCTGACCAACGAAGCCCTGAACGTAACGCTGGTAGAAGCGGGAGAACGTATTTTGCCTGCATTACCGCCACGTATCTCTGCTGCGGCCCACAACGAGCTAACGAAACTTGGCGTTCGCGTGCTGACGCAAACCATGGTCACCAGTGCTGATGAAGGCGGCCTGCACACTAAAGATGGCGAATATATTGAGGCTGATCTGATGGTATGGGCAGCCGGGATCAAAGCGCCAGACTTCCTGAAAGATATCGGTGGTCTTGAAACTAACCGTATCAACCAGCTGGTGGTGGAACCGACGCTGCAAACCACCCGCGATCCAGACATTTACGCTATTGGCGACTGCGCGTCATGCCCGCGTCCGGAAGGGGGCTTTGTTCCGCCGCGTGCTCAGGCTGCACACCAGATGGCGACTTGCGCAATGAACAACATTCTGGCGCAGATGAACGGTAAGCCGCTGAAAAATTATCAGTATAAAGATCATGGTTCGCTGGTATCGCTGTCGAACTTCTCCACCGTCGGTAGCCTGATGGGTAACCTGACGCGCGGCTCAATGATGATTGAAGGACGAATTGCGCGCTTTGTATATATCTCGCTATACCGAATGCATCAGATTGCGCTGCATGGTTACTTTAAAACCGGATTAATGATGCTGGTGGGGAGTATTAACCGCGTTATCCGTCCGCGTTTGAAGTTGCATTAATCGACGTACACTGGCGGATGTGGCATAAACGCCTCATCCGCCCTGGACAAATGGTACGAGCGGTAGGCCTGATAAGACGCGTTAAGCGTCGCATCAGGCATTCCTTCAGACTCCTCCGAATCCTTAAGTATTTCCAGCCATTCCCGCGCTTTTCATCTTCTGTCTGATAGCTGCTTTTCTCCTTCGCTTGCATGATTGGCATAACTGCAAAGAAGGAGGTATTCCCGTGAATAAATCAATGTTGGCGGGTATCGGGATTGGTGTCGCAGCTGCGCTTGGCGTAGCGGCAGTGGCCAGTCTGAACGTGTTTGAACGTGGCCCGCAATACGCTCAGGTTGTTTCTGCAACCCCAATCAAGGAAACGGTTAAAACACCGCGTCAGGAGTGTCGCAACGTCACAGTGACCCATCGTCGACCGGTGCAGGATGAAAATCGCATTACCGGGTCGGTGCTCGGCGCTGTTGCTGGCGGCGTGATAGGGCATCAGTTTGGTGGTGGTCGTGGTAAAGATGTCGCCACTGTTGTGGGGGCGCTGGGTGGTGGATATGCCGGTAACCAGATCCAGGGCTCTCTCCAGGAAAGCGATACTTACACGACTACGCAACAGCGTTGTAAAACGGTGTATGACAAGTCAGAAAAAATGCTCGGTTATGATGTGACCTATAAGATTGGCGATCAGCAGGGCAAAATCCGCATGGACCGCGATCCGGGTACGCAGATCCCGCTAGATAGTAACGGGCAACTGATTTTGAATAACAAAGTATAACAAGGCTGTACTCTGCAATTTGGCCCCTCATTCGCTCAGGCTGAGGGGCTTTTTTTGCGACTTATTTCACCAGTTCGGGCCATAAACGCAAAGTCGTTCCGGCAATCTGCATCAGTTTTTCCAGCGATGCACCTTCGCGTGCGCTGATCGACATCCCCTGAATAATACAATTAAGGAATTCTGCCAGATGTGTCACGTCACAGTGGGTCGGGATTTCCCCGCGCGCTTGTCGTTGACATAAAAACTGCTGCAAAGTGCGCTCTTGCATCGCATGGCGTGATTTCAACGTATTGGCGATATCTCCTGAATCTGGGGAGAGGGTGGTGCAGTTGTTGATCATGAAGCAGCCTGCCGGGGTGTCTTTGCCGGTAAAGCAGTTGGCGATGGCAGCAAAATAGTCAGCCAGCGCAGACTCCACGCTTTTCTCTTCACAAAACAGCTGTGCTTCATGCTTAGCGGCAAAACGATCGATATAGCGGTCGAGAACGGCACGAAATAACCCCTCTTTGTTGGTAAATTCCGCGTATAGCGTGGGCGCTTTGGCTCCGGTCGCTTCGACGAGGTCCGCAAGAGAAGTCGCTTCATAACCGTGTTGCCAGAACAATTTCATGGCCTTATCAAGCGCGGCATCCCTGTCGAACACTTTTGGGCGGCCACGGCTTTTTTTTACACATTGTGTTGAGTCAGTTGCCATGATGCCGTTGTACCTGGTGACTGTGAATGAAAGGTTATTATAAAAATAATCACCTCCGTTCACCAGTCCAGATCCCATAAAAATAATTGCTTTCTATTTAACTGAAATTTAAAGATTTTTAAATTAATTAATGATTGTTATAAAAAATATCTTGTATGTGATCCAGATCACATCTATCATTTAGTTATCGATCGTTAAGTAATTGCTTGCGACGTCATTCATCTGCATAAGGCCACTATTATGAAAAACGTAAAAACCCTCATCGCTGCGGCGATTTTAAGCTCCATGTCATTTGCCAGCTTTGCGGCTGTCGAAGTTCAGTCAACGCCAGAAGGCCAACAAAAAGTCGGTACAATCAGTGCTAACGCGGGGACAAATCTGGGATCGCTGGAAGAGCAGCTGGCGCAAAAAGCGGATGAGATGGGCGCAAAATCTTTCCGTATTACTTCTGTAACCGGTCCGAATACCCTCCATGGAACAGCAGTAATTTATAAATAAGCATTAACCCTCATTAATGCCTGCTACTGCTGATTTTTTCCCCGCGACATGCCGTGTCGCGGGGATTTTTTTTATCCAGGATTTACAGAGTTTGTGGGCTCACTTGATGACGGCGGACATCCACCGGCATCCCGGAACGGACATCCATCACATGTTGCATCACTTCAGCGTCAGTTTGTGCTGCATCTTTAAATGATTGCATTGCGCTATTCAGCGTAATTGGCAGCAGCTGCGGATCGTCATCAATCTTCTCTGACAGCGGCTGATGTACTTCAACCAGACGCGCACCGTTTGGTTCGGCAGAGACTTTTATCGGAGTGTTGATGATATTCACTTTGGTGCCTGGGGTGACCTGGCTAAAGAGTGTTTTGATATCGTCATCCCGCAGACGAATACAGCCAGAACTTACCCGCATGCCAATGCCGAAATCGGCGTTCGTACCATGAAGCAAATAAACGCCGCCATAGGCCGCCAGACGAATCGCATGATGGCCCATTGGGTTATCCGGTCCAGCCGGCACTACCGCAGGCAACTCAATTCCCTGTGCTTTATAACGGGCGCGGATGTTTGCCGTTGGCGTCCAGGTTGGGTTTGCACGTTTGTCTGAAACGGTGGTCACCATTGTCGGTGTCAGCGTGTCACCACCTAACTGACCAATACCTATTGGATACACGGTTACCGAATTTTTACCCGGCGGGTAGTAATAGAGACGCAGCTCCGCAATGTTGATCACAATGCCTTCGCGCGGCGCGTCTGGAAGTAGGGTTTGCAACGGGATCGTTAACACGCTGCCCGCGCGCGGTACGTAAGGATCAACGCCGGGGTTAGCCTGTAACAGAGCGAGAAAGCCGACGTTATATTTTTTGGCGATGGCTTCCAGAGAACCACCGTCATTTTCCACCACATGAAATTTGTTTTCGCCAACCAGACGACTGCCCGCTGGCGGCAGCGGCCAGGTGTTGGCTTTTGCCGGTAGCGCCAGCGCCACGGCAGCGGCGAACGTAAAAAACGTTAGCCAGCGAGAAAAACGCGTTATGATCATCACCAAAAATCCATAATAAATATAAGGTTATTGTAATAAACAGATAAGCCTGAATTATGGATGGTGACAGTGTCGGATAGTGCAGGGAAGTGCAAAGAATTTGTAAATGTTGCAGATGGGGGCGCAGAAACGCCCCCGATTTACCATTAAGCGATCGCGTTCTCTTCCAGTTCACGCATAAACTGGCGTACCCATTCGATACGCGTTTTCCGCTCACTCAAATCCTGAATAAATTTCAGGCGCGTCGGACCATCAAGGCGGTAATGCTGCGGCTGTTTTTGCAGCAAACCAATCAACCAGGCCGGATTAACGTGATTCTTCTCGGCAAATTCGATCACCCCGCCTTTCTCATTACCTTCCAGCTTCCTGATCCCCAGTTTCTGCGCTTGCTGGCGCAGACGGGCAATATCCAGCAGGGTACGCGCCGGATCCGGCAGCAGGCCGAAGCGATCGATAAGCTCGACTTTGATCTCTTCCAGTTCGTTTTCCGTTTTGGCGCTGGCAATACGTTTATAGAACGACAAACGCGTATTCACGTCAGGAATGAAATCATCTGGCAATAGCGACGGCATCCGCAGCTCGACTTCTGTTTGCTGGCTGGTGAGATCTTCCAGCGACGGCTCGCGTCCGGCTTTCAGTGCATCGACGGCGTTTTCCAGCAACTCCATATACAGCGAGAAACCGATGGTTTCCATTGAGCCACTTTGTTCTTCGCCAAGCAGTTCACCCGCGCCGCGGATCTCCAGATCGTGCGTTGCCAGCGCAAAACCTGCACCGAGATCTTCCAGCGAGGCAATCGCTTCAAGACGTTTTTGTGCATCGGTAGTCATCGCTTTTGGATGCGGCGTCAGCAACCATGCATATGCCTGATGATGCGAACGTCCGACGCGACCGCGTAACTGGTGCAGCTGCGCCAGACCGAAGTGATCCGCGCGTTCAATGATAATGGTGTTGGCTGTCGGGATGTCGATCCCGGTTTCGATAATGGTTGTACAAACCAGCACGTTGAAACGTTGATGATGGAAATCATTCATCACCCGTTCCAGTTCGCGCTCGCGCATCTGCCCGTGACCGATGGCGATCCGCGCTTCTGGTACGAGTTCTGCCAGCCGTTCGGCGGCTTTCTGGATGTTTTCCACATCATTGTAGAGATAATAAACCTGCCCCCCGCGCAAAATTTCACGCAGGATCGCCTCCCGAACCACCAGACTATCGTACTCACGGACAAAGGTTTTAACTGCCAGACGACGGGCGGGCGGCGTGGCGATAATCGACAGGTCACGCATTCCGCTCATTGCCATATTCAGCGTACGTGGGATCGGCGTTGCAGTAAGCGTCAGAATATCCACGTTCGCGCGCATCGCTTTAATGCGCTCTTTATGACGCACCCCGAAGCGGTGTTCTTCATCGACAATCAGCAGGCCTAAATCTTTAAACTTGACGTCACTTTGCAGCAGTTTGTGCGTACCGATCAGAATATCGATTTTCCCTTCCGCCACTTCCGCAAGGATTTGCGTCTGCTCTTTGGCGCTGCGGAAACGGGAGATCATTTCGATACGTACCGGCCAGTTGGCGAAACGGTCGCGGAAGTTGTCGTAATGCTGCTGCGCGAGAAGGGTGGTAGGCACCAGCACCGCCACCTGCTTGTGGTTATCTACTGCCAGGAAAGCGGCGCGCATCGCCACTTCTGTTTTACCAAAGCCAACATCGCCGCACACCAGACGATCCATTGCCAGCGGCTGACACATGCCGCTAAGTACCGCATTAATGGCCTGCGCCTGATCCGGCGTGGTTTCAAACGGGAAGCTGTCGCAGAACAACTGATACTGCTCACGATCGTGTTTAAACGCGAAGCCCTCTTTGGCGGCGCGTTGCGCGTAGATATCCAGCAATTCCGCCGCCACATCACGCACTTTTTCCGCCGCTTTCTGCCGCGCGCGTGACCACGCATCGCCGCCAAGTTTATGCAGCGGGGCGTTTTCTTCCGCGCCACCTGCGTAACGGCTAATCAGATGCAGTGACGACACCGGAACATACAGTTTGGCGTCGTTGGCATAGGTGAGCATCAGGTACTCGCCGGTAATGCCGCCAGCTTCCAGCGTGGTCATTCCGGCATAACGACCGACGCCGTGCTCCAGATGGACCACCGGCTGGCCAATATGCAGCTCCGCGAGGTTGCGGATCAGTGTATCGGGGTTGATGGTGCGGCGAGAGTCCTGACGACGGCGGGCAACGCGTTCACCGAGCAGATCGCTTTCGCAAATCAGCGCCAGATTACGTACCGTATCGACAAAACCATGCTCTGCAGCGCCAATCATCAGATAACGCCCACGGTCGCTGGCTTCATCAAGACGCATAATGCGTTGCGGAGCAATTTTAATTCGCGCGAGCAGTTCACCCAGCGCTTCACGGCGGCCTTCACTTTCTACCGAGAACACCACCGGACCGTCGAAAGACTCGAGGAACTTACGCAGCGCATCCAGCGGCGCTTTTTGTTGTGCCTGAACGGCCAGGTCTGGCAGTTTCTGGAAACCTAAATTGGCATTCGCGGCTTTTGTCGGTAAATGTTCAGTTTTTAGCTGCACTCGGGGCCAGTTTTTCAGCTCTGAGAAGAGCTCGTCCACCCGCAGCCAGAGCGATTGTGGTGGCAACAGTGGGCGCATCGGATCGACGCCGCGATTCTCAAAACGCGCCAGCGTGTCAGCCTGGAAACGTTCGGCACTGTTTTCCAGATCGCCAGTATTCACCAGCAAGGTATTGGCAGGGAAATAACTGAACAGCGGCGGCAGTGGTTCGCTGAAGAACAATGGCTGCCAGTACTCGATCCCGGCAGGTAATGTGCCTTTACTCACTTGCTGGTAAATATGTTCCGGATCGCGCTTCACTTCGAAGGTATCGCGCCACTGGCTGCGGAACAGTTCAATTGCCGCTTTATCGGTCGGAAATTCGTGCGCGGGCAACAGATTAATCGCTTCTACTTCCTCCAGCGTGCGCTGGCTGTCGACGTCAAACACCCGCAGGCTGTCGATTTCATCATCAAAGAAATCAAGACGATAAGGCAGCTCACTCCCCATCGGGAAGAGATCCAGCAACGCGCCGCGCGTGGCGTATTCGCCGTGCTCCATCACCTGGTCAACATGGCGATAACCGGCGCTGTCCAGTTGGGTTCGTAATGCATCTCGTGACAGGCGCTGACCTTTTTTCATCACCAGCGCATGACCGTGGAGAAAACTGTGTGGGCAAACGCGCTGCATAAGCGTATTCACCGGAACAATCAGTACGCCACGCTGCATCGTCGGTAGCTGGTAAAGGGTGGAAAGGCGCGAGGAGATAATGTCCTGATGAGGCGAAAAACTGTCGTAAGGGAGGGTTTCCCAGTCCGCCAGATTCATCACCATCTGATCGGTGAACTGGCTGATTTCATCATGCAAACGCAGAGCATTTTGCATATCTGGTGCAATGAGTACCACCGGACCGGCGTGACGTTCGGCAATTTCCGCCACCAGCGTCGCGCAGGCAGCGCCGGTTAACTCGCCCAGCAGACGCTGCTCACCCGCTTTGACGGGCAGCGTATAACGATATTGTTCAGGCATAACGGTTGTCAGATTCTCGTTAGGATATGCCTCAACATATGGGGGCATATCTCTGATAAGCAATGCTGTTCATTATCCGTAATCGACATGGTTTAGCAAATTGAATCGCCCCGGCTGGGGCGATGGCTTAGCGGGAGTAACTGACGGCAGCGGGCAGTGAAGGCGGGGAGAACAACAGATCGCTGAATGCTCGCTGTGAAAGTTTTCTTACCAGCAAGCCCGCAACAGTACAGATGAACAAACTGACAAAGGGATAAACCAGCAGGAGTGTCAGTTCGACTTGCGGCGACCAGCGTGCTGCGTTCATTTGCGCAAGCAGAGTTAAGCTGAATATTTCAACCAGAATGCGATGGGTGGTGTAGATAGCAATGGTGTTGGAGCCAATCACATTCAGCAGGCTGGTGGAGCGCATACCGAAACGTTGCTCGTATTGATAAAACAGCTTCATGATCACCACAATCGATACCAGCGACAACAGCAGCGATATAGTAAACAACCAGGCACCGACCGCCAGAACGGTCAGCAAAGAAGCCATCAGCAGATGGCGGCGCAACGGCACCTCTTTAACACAGGTCATTATTGTTGCGCCAAACCATGCGCCAAGGCTGTAATAAGGCAAATTGCGGATCACACTGTTCATTCCCCACCACGGCGTGGGAACGAAATTAACCGCCACACTCAGCAGTACAAACAAGGCGAATAGTGGCAGCGCCAGACGGCTAAAAATTTTACATACCACGAAATAGACAATTAACGCATACAGATACCACAAGCTGGTGCTGGCGGTGATCATCCCGTGCAGGAACTCACCGGTGGAATCGGCATACGCGGCATTGGAGGCATTGCTTAAATCGCGCTCAGGTGCCAGCCACTGGTTCAGCGCACTTAACGCCAGCCACTGCACTACGCCCCAAAGCGCCAGCACCCAAAAGATGCTCCAGATCCGTTTATCGAGACAATTTCCCCACGGTACGCTGTCGATATAGCGGCGAATCAAATAGCCGGATATAAAGAAAAAAACCGGCATACGAAAGGGTGCAAGGTAAAGATTGAAATAGATCCAGCATTTGCTCAGGACTTCCGATAACGGATGCTGAAAAGTGGTCATATGCGGATAAAAGGTAATGACCGAGTGATAAATCACCACCAGACAAATACATAACCCTTTGATCTGGTTAATCCATAGCTCTTTTTGTTTCATCAGGACAACACGCTCTTTTTTAATTTACATGCGGTTGATCCTGCGGGTTATGACCCGAGGTGTAATGGGTATCTGTCTGTATTGGATGATTTTTCAGATTAAGATCAGGCGGCAAGATTGATGATAAAACATGGCAATTTAGCCGATTGATTTACGGGGGCTTTTCAGATTAGCCCTGACGATCACTTACAGTTCAGACGTTTACCCATCTTGCTTTCGCTTATATACTCGTGTCTTTGCTACAGCAACCAGACGGATTTCATGTACCAACCTGTCGCTCTATTTATTGGCCTGCGTTACATGCGTGGGCGTGCAGCGGATCGCTTCGGTCGTTTCGTCTCCTGGCTTTCTACCATCGGCATTACCCTCGGGGTGATGGCGCTGGTCACAGTATTGTCAGTGATGAACGGCTTTGAGCGCGAGCTGCAAAACAACATCCTTGGCCTGATGCCACAGGCAATTCTCTCTTCTGAGCATGGCTCTCTTAACCCGCAGCAACTCCCGGAAACGGCAGTCAAACTGGACGGCGTTAATCGCGTCGCACCTATTACTACCGGTGATGTGGTACTGCAAAGCGCGCGCAGCGTGGCGGTCGGGGTGATGCTGGGTATCGATCCGGCGCAAAAAGATCCACTAACGCCGTATCTGGTCAATGTGAAACAAACTGACCTCGAGCCGGGGAAATATAATGTCATCCTCGGTGAACAGCTTGCCTCACAGTTGGGCGTCAATCGCGGTGATCAAATCCGCGTGATGGTGCCATCTGCCAGCCAGTTCACGCCGATGGGGCGTATTCCAAGTCAGCGCCTGTTCAATGTGATTGGTACTTTTGCCGCTAACAGTGAAGTCGATGGCTATGAAATGCTGGTGAATATTGAGGATGCCTCGCGTCTAATGCGTTATCCGGCAGGCAATATTACCGGCTGGCGTTTGTGGCTGGATGAGCCGCTGAAAGTTGACTCTTTAAGTCAGCAAAAACTGCCTGAAGGCAGCAAATGGCAGGACTGGCGTGACCGTAAAGGCGAGCTGTTCCAGGCCGTACGCATGGAAAAAAATATGATGGGCTTACTGCTGAGCCTGATTGTCGCCGTTGCGGCGTTTAACATTATTACCTCACTAGGGCTGATGGTAATGGAGAAGCAGGGCGAAGTAGCGATCCTGCAAACGCAAGGCTTAACTCCGCGACAAATCATGATGGTCTTTATGGTGCAAGGGGCCAGCGCCGGGATTATCGGTGCGATCCTCGGAGCGGCGCTTGGCGCCCTGCTTGCCAGCCAGTTAAATAATCTGATGCCGATAATCGGCGTCCTGCTTGATGGCGCGGCGCTGCCGGTGGCTATCGAACCTTTACAGGTCATTGTTATTGCGCTGGTGGCGATGGCTATCGCGCTGCTGTCTACGCTTTACCCTTCATGGCGCGCTGCCGCCACTCAACCCGCTGAGGCTTTACGTTATGAATAAGATCCTGTTGCAATGCGACAACCTGTGCAAACGCTATCAGGAAGGCAGTGTGCAAACCGATGTGCTGCACAATGTCAGTTTCAGCGTCGGCGAAGGTGAAATGATGGCGATCGTCGGTAGCTCTGGTTCCGGTAAAAGTACCTTGCTGCACCTGCTGGGCGGGCTGGATACGCCAACCTCCGGCGATGTGATTTTTAATGGTCAGCCAATGAGCAAACTGTCGTCGGCAGCGAAAGCAGAACTGCGCAACCAGAAGCTGGGCTTTATTTATCAGTTTCACCACCTGCTGCCGGATTTTACCGCCCTGGAAAACGTGGCTATGCCGCTGCTGATTGGCAAGAAAAAGCCCGCTGAAATCAACAGCCGTGCGCTGGAAATGCTAAAAGCGGTGGGGCTGGAGCATCGTGCGAATCACCGCCCATCTGAACTTTCTGGCGGCGAACGCCAGCGTGTGGCGATTGCCCGTGCGCTGGTCAATAACCCGCGTCTGGTACTGGCGGATGAACCTACCGGTAACCTCGATGCTCGTAACGCAGACAGCATCTTCCAGTTGCTCGGGGAGTTGAATCGTTTGCAGGGTACTGCCTTCCTGGTGGTTACTCACGACCTGCAACTGGCGAAACGTATGAGCCGCCAACTGGAGATGCGTGATGGTCGTCTGACGGCAGAACTGAGCCTGATGGGGGCGGAGTAATGGCGATGCCTTTATCGTTATTAATTGGCCTGCGTTTTAGTCGCGGACGGCGACGCGGCGGCATGGTGTCGCTGATCTCCGTCATTTCTACCATTGGCATTGCCCTTGGCGTGGCGGTATTGATCGTCGGCTTAAGCGCGATGAACGGCTTTGAACGCGAACTGAATAACCGCATTCTAGCGGTGGTGCCGCATGGCGAAATAGAGGCGGTGGATCAACCGTGGACTAACTGGCAGGAAGCACTGGATAACGTGCAAAAAGTGCCAGGTATTGCCGCTGCTGCGCCGTATATCAATTTCACCGGGCTGGTGGAAAGTGGAGCGAATCTGCGCGCAATCCAGGTGAAGGGCGTTAACCCGCAACAGGAACAGCGTCTGAGCGCATTACCCTCGTTTGTTCAGGGGGATGCCTGGCGCAATTTTAAAGCGGGCGAACAGCAAATTATCATCGGCAAAGGCGTGGCGGATGCGCTGAAAGTGAAGCAGGGCGATTGGGTGTCGATTATGATCCCCAACTCGAATCCTGAGCATAAACTGATGCAGCCAAAACGAGTGCGTTTGCACGTTGCCGGTATTTTGCAATTGAGTGGTCAACTCGATCACAGTTTTGCCATGATCCCGCTGGCGGATGCCCAACAATATCTTGATATGGGTTCCAGCGTGTCAGGTATTGCCCTTAAAATGACGGATGTTTTCAACGCCAATAAGCTGGTACGCGATGCGGGTGAAGTGACCAACAGCTATGTTTATATTAAAAGCTGGATTGGTACTTACGGCTATATGTATCGCGATATTCAGATGATCCGCGCCATTATGTATCTGGCGATGGTACTGGTGATTGGCGTGGCCTGTTTCAACATCGTCTCCACCTTAGTGATGGCGGTGAAAGACAAGAGTGGCGATATCGCAGTATTAAGAACGCTGGGGGCGAAAGATGGTTTAATTCGCGCCATCTTTGTCTGGTATGGATTGCTGGCAGGGCTGTTCGGCAGCCTGTGTGGGGTGATTATCGGCGTAGTTGTTTCACTACAACTTACCCCGATTATTGAGCGGATTGAAAAGCTGATTGGTCATCATTTCCTCTCCAGCGATATCTATTTTATTGATTTCCTGCCATCGGAATTGCACTGGCTGGACGTCTTCTACGTACTGGTCACAGCATTGTTGCTGAGTCTTTTGGCAAGTTGGTATCCGGCGCGGCGCGCCAGTAATATTGACCCTGCGCGAGTCCTTAGCGGCCAGTAAAGGCAGTACATTAAAACAAGGAGCGGCAATGTATTACGGGTTTGATATTGGTGGAACAAAAATTGCGCTTGGCGTGTTTGATAGCGGTCGGCAGTTGCAGTGGGAAAAGCGGGTGCCGACACCGCGTGACAGCTATGACGCATTTTTAGATGCAGTGTGTGAGCTGGTAGCTGAAGCTGACCAACGTTTTGGCTGTAAAGGTTCTGTCGGCATTGGTATTCCGGGAATGCCGGAAACAGAAGATGGTACGCTGTATGCCGCCAATGTCCCCGCTGCCAGCGGTAGACCGCTGCGTGCCGACCTGAGCGCACGTCTTGATCGCGATGTACGCCTTGATAACGATGCCAACTGTTTTGCCCTTTCAGAAGCCTGGGATGACGAATTTACGCAATATCCGTTGGTGATGGGGTTGATTCTCGGCACCGGCGTTGGCGGCGGGCTGATTTTCAACGGCAAACCGATTACTGGTAAAAGCTACATTACCGGCGAGTTTGGCCATATGCGTCTGCCGGTTGATGCGTTAACCATGATGGGGTTGGATTTCCCGTTACGCCGCTGCGGCTGTGGTCAGCATGGCTGCATTGAAAATTATCTGTCTGGTCGCGGTTTTGCGTGGCTGTATCAACACTATTATCATCAACCGTTGCAGGCTCCCGAAATTATTGCGCTTTATGATCAAGGCGATGAGCAGGCAAGGGCGCACGTTGAGCGTTATCTGGATTTATTAGCGGTTTGTCTGGGAAATATCCTGACCATTGTTGACCCTGACCTGGTCGTCATTGGTGGTGGCTTATCGAATTTCCCGGCAATCACAACGCAACTGGCGGACAGGCTGCCTCGTCATCTCTTACCTGTAGCTCGTGTTCCGCGCATTGAACGCGCGCGCCACGGTGATGCGGGAGGAATGCGTGGTGCGGCCTTCCTACATCTAACCGATTAAACAACAGAGGTTGCTATGCTGTCGCGTCGGGGTCATCGGTTAAGTCGTTTTCGTAAAAATAAACGCCGCCTGCGCGAGCGTTTGCGTCAGCGTATTTTTTTCAGAGATAAAGTGGTGCCGGAAGCAATGGAAAAACCAAGAGTACTCGTACTGACAGGGGCAGGAATTTCTGCGGAATCAGGTATTCGTACCTTTCGCGCCGCAGATGGCCTGTGGGAAGAACATCGGGTTGAAGATGTGGCAACGCCGGAAGGTTTCGATCGCGATCCTGAACTGGTGCAAGCGTTTTATAACGCCCGTCGTCGACAGCTGCAGCAGCCAGAAATTCAGCCTAACGCCGCGCATCTTGCGCTGGCTAAACTGCAAGATGCTCTCGGCGATCGCTTTTTGCTGGTGACGCAGAATATAGACAACCTGCATGAACGCGCAGGTAATACCAATGTGATTCATATGCATGGGGAACTGCTGAAAGTTCGTTGTTCACAAAGTGGTCAGGTTCTCGACTGGACCGGAGACGTTACCCCAGAAGATAAATGCCATTGCTGCCAGTTCCCGGCACCCTTGCGCCCGCACGTAGTGTGGTTTGGCGAAATGCCACTCGGCATGGATGAAATTTATATGGCGTTGTCGATGGCCGATATTTTCATTGCCATTGGTACTTCGGGGCATGTTTATCCGGCGGCTGGGTTTGTTCACGAAGCGAAACTGCATGGCGCGCACACCGTGGAGCTGAATCTTGAACCAAGTCAGGTCGGTAATGAATTTGCCGAGAAATATTACGGCCCGGCAAGCCAGGTGGTGCCAGAATTTGTTGAAAAGTTGCTGAAGGGATTATAAAGCAGGAAGCATTGCCTGATGCGCTACGCTTATCAGGCCTACAAGCGGACCACAATACCGACGAAAGAGCGGGATAAAACTTTACTGTCCTGACTCATTAGCCACATCCTTGCTAACTAAAAAACGGGCGGTAATACCACCGCCCGCTTGCTGAATTAACGTCCTGCTTTCAGCTTCTGATAATACTCTTCATAAATGCTGCTGGCTGCGCCAACGTCATTCTGCCATTCGCCATTTTTAATGGTTTCAGCATCCGGGTAGAGCGTCTTATCGTTCGCCACTTCTGGACTTAACAGCTTACGTGCCGCAAGGTTTGGCGTTGGATAACCGATAGTTTCAGCAACCTGTTTTGCCACATCCGGGCGCAGCAGGAAGTTGATCAATTTCAGCGCGCCTTCTTTGTTTTTGGCATTTGCCGGGATCGCCAGGCTGTCCATCCAGAATATGCCGCCTTCTTTCGGCCACACCACGTCAATAGGCGTACCCGCCTGGCGTGCAACGAAAGCAGAACCGTTCCAGATCATGCCGAGGTTAACTTCGCCTTCCATGTACGGGTTAGCCGGGTTATCGGAGTTAAACGCTGCGACGTTTGGCATCAGTTTTTTCAGCTCGTTATATGCAGCTTCAATCTCTTTCGGATCGGTGGTGTTACCGGAGTAGCCCAGCTTACGCAGCGCCATCTGGAACACTTCACGGGCATCGTCGGTCAGCAGCAGGCTGCCTTTGTACTCAGGCTTCCACAGATCGGCCCAGCTGGTAACGGATTTCGGATCTACCGCATCACCGTTAACGCCAATCGCCGTCGCCCCCCAGATATACGGAATGGAGTAGTCGTTATTCGGGTCAAACGGCTTGTTGAGCATGTCTGGATCGAGGTTGCTGAAATTGCTTAACTTCGACTTGTCGATCTTCTGGATCATCCCTTCTTTACGCATTTTATCGACGTAATAGGTTGAAGGAACCACCAGGTCGTAGGCACCGTCTTTGTACGTTTTCAGCTTGGCGTACATGGTTTCGTTCGACTCGTAAGTCGAATAGATAACCTTAATACCGGTTTCTTTGGTGAACTGTTCAAGCAGTCCTGGCGGCACGTACTCGGTCCAGTTGTAGAAATACAGCGTGTTGTTGTCATCGGCGTGAGCGGCGCTCATGCCCAGTGCCAGAGCACCCGCCGCGAGCAGGTGGCGTGACCATTTTTTCATTTAACGTCCCCTGTGTTACCTTTCGTTTTATCACGAGCAATAAGCTGGCTGGCAATAACCATCACCAGCGACAGCACCAGTAATATGGTTGCCAGCGCGTTAACTTCCGGCGATACGCCAACTTTGACCATCGAATAAATTTTTAACGGCAGAATTTCATAACTTGGTCCGGTGACGAACGAAGAAACTACCACATCGTCCATCGACAGGGTAAAGCTTAACACCCAGCCCGCCGCCACCGCTGGCATTGCCAGTGGCAGAATGATTTTTCGCAGAATGGTAAATTCGCTGGCACCGAGATCTTTCGCCGCTTCCAGCATTCGCACGTCAAAACCTTTCAGGCGCGAATACACTGTCACCACCACAAATGGCAGGCAGAAGGTGATATGCGAGAACAGCAGCGACCAGAAGCCAAGCTGAATACCCAGCAGCATAAACAGCACCAGCAGCGAAATCGCCATCACGATATCTGGTGACATCATCACCACAAACAGCATTCCGCTAACGAACGGCTTACCACGAAAGCGATAACGGTACAGCGCAACTGCCGTCAGTGAACCGATAAGCGTAGCAAACGTCGCCGAAAACACCGCCATTGTTAGTGAATGCTGCGCTGCCTGTAACAGGCTGTCGTTGTTCATCAGCAGGCTATACCATTTGGTGGTAAAACCCTGCCAGTTGATGCCAAAGCGCGAGCTGTTAAAGGAGTTCACAATCAAAATAATGATTGGGATATACAGGTACGCGTAGATAGCGGTCATAAAACCGCCGCGAAGCAGTCGACCGATCATTCGAGTTCCACCTTCTTATTCAGCAGACGAGAAGCGCGCCAGTAAACCAGCAACATCAGGCCCATTACGATAGTCAGCGTAATGCTGGTGGCTGCACCAAATGGCCAGTCACGAATATTAAGGAACTGGACCTTGATGACGTTACCGATCAGCAGGTTTTTCGCACCGCCCATCAGGTCGGACACATAGAACAGGCCCATCGCTGGCAGCATTACCAGCAGACATCCGGCAATAATTCCCGGCATCGTCAGTGGAATAATGATACGGATAAAAGTCTGTAACTTGCTGGCACCGAGATCGCGCGCTGCCTCAAGCAACGGCTTATCCAGTTTTTCGATACTGGAGTACAGCGGCATCACCATAAACGGCAGCAGAATGTAAACCAGACCGATAATCACCGCACTGGGCGTGAACATGATACGAATTGGTGTATCTATAACGCCCAGCCAGAGCAAAAACTCGTTGAGGTAGCCTTTGGTGCTGAGGAAAATTTTCAGCCCGTAGATACGAATCAATGAGTTGGTCCAGAACGGAACAATCAGCAGAAACAGCAGCAGCGGACGCACCTTGTGTGGCAGCTTCGCCAGAAACCAGGCAAATGGATAGCCCAGCACCAGGCAGGCGAGGGTGGCGATCAGCGCCATATTCAGCGAGTGCAATAGCACTTCAAAATAGAGCGGATCGAGCAGACGTGTGTAGTTATCCAGCGTAAAGACCATTTTGACGAAACTGGCGTCGTCGCGGGTCAAAAAGCTGGTGCCAATGATCATCAGGTTGGGCAGAAAGACAAACAACACAAGCCAACCGACAATAGTGACAATCACTACATTCTGGAACTTACTTGTGTTCTTCATCAGCCAGTACGACCTCCCAGCTTTCTACCCAATTAATGGCCATTTTTTGGTCGAGAGAGTGGTCAAAGTCAGGATCGTCTTCATTGAAGAATTCGCTGACCATCACCATCTTGCCATTTTCCAGTTCAACAACCGACTCCAGCGTCATGCCTTTGTAGTTACGCTCGCGAACGTAACCAATCAGCCCTTCAGCGTGGTTGTCGTCGTTAATCTCTTCAACACGTAAGTCTTCCGGGCGCAGCAGAACATGCAGTTTTTGCCCCGGTTCAACGGCGAAGTTAACGTAGATATTACATTCGCGGCCTTCAACGTTGGCGCGTACGCGCTGCTCGTCGAGACGTTCGATGACAGTGGCGTTAAACATATTGATTTCGCCAATGAACCCGGCAACAAACAGGTTTTTCGGCTCTTCGTAGATTTCACGCGGCGTGCCGTCTTGCTCAATGCGACCATCGCGCATCACCACAATCCTGTCCGACATGGTGAGTGCTTCTTCCTGGTCGTGAGTCACGAAGACGAATGTAATGCCAAGCTTACGCTGTAACGCTTTCAGCTCGTTCTGCATTTGCTTGCGCAGTTTGTAATCCAGCGCTGAGAGCGACTCATCCAGCAACAACAGACGAGGCTTGTTAACCACCGCGCGAGCAATGGCGACGCGTTGCTGTTGACCACCAGAGAGCTGATGCGGTTTACGTTGAGCGAAGGTTTCCAGCTGCACCATCCGCAGGGCTTCCATCACGCGGGGCGTAATTTCAGCAGCGGGGGTTTTTTGCATGCGCAACCCAAAGGCCACATTTTCGAACACGGTCATGTGGGGGAAAAGTGCGTAGCTTTGGAAAACAGTGTTCACATAGCGGTTTTCCGCCGGAACGTGGGTGATGTCCTCGTTATCCAACATGATGCGTCCGGAATCAACAGTTTCCAGACCTGCAATCAGGCGAAGAACGGTTGTTTTACCGCAGCCAGAAGGGCCAAGCAGCGTGAGGAACTCGCCATTGTTGATAGTCAGATCCAGCTGGGGAATGACCTCTTTACCATCAAAGCATTTGCGAATTCCCGCCAATTGCACCAGCGGTGAAAGCGAACTCGGTTGTTTATTCAATTTTTTACTCTGTCCCATGTAAACGCAACGGATGGCTTACCGATGCGGGGTTTGTGGTTAACCACCTTGGTGACTCTTAATGAGGGCGGTAATTCTACGGCAAACCGCTTGAATCGCCAATCTTTGTTGTGAATTACTGGCTTAGCTTTATATTCATTAAGGTAATGCTGATAAATATTCCCGCTTGCAGGGGTAAAAGTGACCTGACGCAATATTTGTCTTTTCTTGCTTCTTAATAATGTTGTCACAAAAAGTGAGGGTGACTACATGGATAAACTACTTGAGCGATTTTTGAACTACGTGTCTCTGGATACCCAATCAAAAGCAGGGGTGAGACAGGTTCCCAGCACGGAAGGCCAATGGAAGTTATTGCATCTGCTGAAAGAGCAGCTCGAAGAGATGGGGCTTATCAATGTGACCTTAAGTGAGAAGGGCACTTTGATGGCGACGTTACCGGCTAACGTCCCTGGCGATATCCCGGCGATTGGCTTTATTTCTCATGTGGATACCTCACCGGATTGCAGCGGCAAAAATGTGAATCCGCAAATTGTTGAAAACTATCGCGGTGGCGATATTGCGCTGGGTATCGGCGATGAAGTTTTATCACCGGTTATGTTCCCGGTGCTGCATCAGCTACTGGGTCAGACGCTGATTACCACCGATGGTAAAACCTTGTTAGGTGCCGATGACAAAGCAGGTATTGCAGAAATCATGACCGCGCTGGCGGTATTGCAACAGAAAAACATTCCGCATGGTGATATTCGCGTCGCCTTTACCCCGGATGAAGAAGTGGGCAAAGGGGCGAAACATTTTGATGTTGATGCCTTCGATGCCCGCTGGGCTTACACTGTTGATGGTGGTGGCGTAGGCGAACTGGAGTTTGAAAACTTCAACGCCGCGTCGGTCAATATCAAAATTGTCGGTAACAATGTTCACCCGGGTACGGCGAAAGGAGTGATGGTAAATGCGCTGTCGCTGGCGGCACGTATTCATGCGGAAGTTCCGGCGGATGAAAGCCCGGAAATGACAGAAGGCTATGAAGGTTTCTATCACCTTGCGAGCATGAAAGGCACCGTTGAACGGGCCGATATGCACTACATCATCCGTGATTTCGACCGTAAACAGTTTGAAGCGCGTAAACGTAAAATGATGGAGATCGCCAAAAAAGTGGGCAAAGGGTTACATCCTGATTGCTACATTGAATTGGTGATTGAAGACAGTTACTACAATATGCGCGAGAAAGTGGTTGAGCATCCGCATATTCTCGATATCGCCCAGCAGGCGATGCGTGACTGCGATATTGAACCGGAACTGAAACCGATCCGCGGTGGTACCGACGGCGCGCAGTTGTCGTTTATGGGATTACCGTGCCCGAACCTGTTCACTGGCGGTTACAACTATCATGGTAAGCATGAGTTTGTGACTCTGGAAGGTATGGAAAAAGCGGTGCAGGTGATCGTCCGTATTGCCGAGTTAACGGCGCAACGGAAGTCGTGATTGCCCGATGCGTATGTGGACTGCCAATTACCGGGATGAAACCGTTATATTGACACTGGTCCACATACTTATCGTGCCTACAGGCGTTCAGTGCATGTAGGCACGATAAGGCGCAATCAGCGCCACATCCGGCTTAAATCCAAACTTACCCTTCGAAGAACCAATACCCGCTATTGACCAGCGCCGCGAGCATCGCGAGGAATGACGGATCTTCCAGCGCATCGCCAAAATTCTCCGCAGTCAGCGCAATGTTGCTGGCGAGTGCATCCAGTGCCGGACGGTGCGGGGAATCGATCTTCTCACCATTGGCATACACGTCGTCGCCAATGCGCAATACGCGCAGACCACCCAGGCGCACCAGCACATCACCTTGTTTCAGCGCATCGTAGATTTCATCCGGCTGATAAGGCGGCTCTGGCGGCGCGATATCCAGTTCATGACGTGACTGGGATATAAACTCCCCAAACCATTGCTTAAAGTGTTCCGGCTGGTTGATCAATTCGAGCATCATCTCACGCAGTTTATCCATCTCTTGCGGCAGAACATCCGCAGGATGAGCGCGAGGTGGAACATCAGGATCGCTGTAGTAGTTGCCGCCCAGTTCACGTTGCAGCACATAATCGGCAAATCCACTAATCAGTTCCCGCGTATTTGGCGCGCGAAAACCCACGGAATAGTTCATCGCATTTTCCAGCGCGTAGCCTTCATGCGGGAATCCTGGCGGAATATAAAGAATATCGCCAGGCTCCAGCTCTTCATCGATGATGGCTTCGAACGGATCGACCTGTAACAGATCCGGGTGCGGACAGTGCTGTTTCATTTGCAGCTTTTCGCCCACTCGCCAGCGACGACGACCGGTACCCTGAATGATAAACACGTCGTACTGATCGAGATGCGGGCCGACGCCGCCGCCAGGTACAGAAAAAGAGATCATCAGATCATCAATACGCCAGTCCGGTAGTTCACGGAACGGTCGCATCAGCGCGGCGGTCGGCTCATGCCAGTGGTTCACTGCTTGCACTAACAATGACCAGTTAGTTTCACCGAGATGATCGTAGCTTTCGAACGGACCGTGGCTGACCTGCCATTTTCCATCCTGGTGACTGACCAGTCGACTGTCGACTTCGCTTTCCATCGCCAGACCCGCCAACTCGTCTGGAGAGATCGGGTCAATAAAATTATTAAAGCCGCGTTTTAACACCACCGGGCGTTTCTGCCAGTGACGTTCAAGAAAATCGGGCCAGTTAAGAGTGAGTTGGTATTCCATGTTAAGCATCCACAGGCTGGTATCTGCAACCGATTATAACGGATGCTTAACGTAATGCGTGAAGTATGGACATATTTATTCATCTTTCGGCGTAGAATGCTGGCGACCAAAAATCACCTCCATCCGCGCACCGCCAAGCATGCTCTCTCCGGCGACGATTTTACCCTCATATTGCTCGGTGATTTCGCGGGCTACCGCCAGCCCCACACCTTGCCCAGGGCGTAAAGTATCAACCCGTTGACCACGGTCGAAAATGACCTCTCGCTTGCTTAATGGAATACCGGGTCCATCATCCTCGACCACAATATAGAGATGCTCGTCGGTTTGCCTTGCAGAAATTTCGACAAACTCGAGGCAATATTTACAGGCATTATCCAGCACATTGCCCATCACCTCGACAAAATCGTTCTGCTCACCGACAAAGCTGATCTCTGGCGAAATATCGAGAGAGATATTGACCCCTTTGCGTTGATACACTTTGTTCAGCGCCGAGGTGAGATTGTCCAGCAGTGGGGCGACCGGATGCAGCTCGCGGCTGAGCAATGTCCCGCCGCGCATACTGGCACGATGCAGGTAGTAGCCAATTTGCTGTGAAATGCGGCTGATTTGCTCCAGCATTACCGGTTCAGCATCACTGACGCTCATCTTTTCACTACGCAGAGAACGCAGCGTACTTTGCAGCACCGCCAGTGGCGTTTTCAGACTATGGGTCAGGTCGGTGAGCGTTGTACGATATTTGTCGTAACGTTCGCGTTCGCTTTTTAACAATCGGTTCAGGTTTCGTACCAGACTGGTCAGTTCTCGCGTTGTGGCTGGATTGAGCAATTCGCGGTTATGTTCTTCCAGTTCGCGGACTTCTTTTGCCAGGGCTTCGATGGGGCGTAAACTCCACCAGGCGGCGACCCACAGCAGCGGGATCACTAACAGCAGATTGGCTGAGAGCACATAGATAAACCAGCTCCAGACCATATAGGAACTTTTTAGCTCCACCGGAATGGTATCCACCACCACAATGGTTAACTTTGGCATCCGCGATGTTGCCGGGTAGACGTTTACCGCCACCGAGTGGGTCATCTCTGCGTCGTCATCATCTTCCCGCACTTCCTGCAACTGTTGCTGTATCGAATGATCTCCACTCAGCAAGAGGCTGGTATCGTTAACATCCGCTTCAATTTCATGAAAACCATTCGATTTCAGCCAGTCAGGCTGGATCATCTTCATCAGCCAGGGCACGTCACGTTGCGCCCATAAAAGCTGCCCGTTCTCATCATAAATTAGCGTCATGGTGGGGCTTTGCTTGTCGATATTTTCGGGTAACTCGACATGCAACTTATTGTTTTCCCACTTCGCAAGGGTATAGAACAGATTGCTCTCGCCACGTAACAGCCGAAACGTAGTTTTATCGAAACTGACGCTATAACCGATCAGCGCGACCATTCCGTAGGCAAGCGAAAGCACCAGTACTACCGCTGCCGTTGCCAACAGAAAACGTACCCGCAGCGAGAGCGGGAAAAAAAGACGCAGTAATTTTTTCATCAGCGCAATTCGAACAGATAGCCCTGGCCGCGAACGGTGGTAATCACTTCTTGGGGATATTGTGCCTGAATTTTTTTGCGCAGACGTCCCATCAGTACATCAATGGTATGGCTTTCCCGCAGCTCCGCATCCGGATAGAGTTGGAGCATTAACGAATCTTTGCTCACCACTTTGCCATTATTGCGTATCAACGTTTCCATAATGGTGTATTCGAACGCGGTCAGTTTGATCACTTCGTCATTAATAGATAATTCACGGCGAGAGAGATCAACCTGAAACGGGGGGAGCGAAATGACCTGTGAAGCCAGGCCGCTATTACGCCGCATTAATGCCTGCATTCGCGCCATCACCTCTTCAATATGAAACGGTTTAGTCACGTAATCATCAGCACCGGCACTTAATACTTCGACTTTGTCCTGCCAGCTTTCACGGGCGGTTAATACCAGAATCGGCAGTGAAACATCATTGCTACGCCAGCGGCGAATCAGTGACAGACCGTCCTCGTCTGGCAATCCGAGATCGACAATCGCAATATCCGGTAAATGTTCATTGAGATAATAATCGGCTTCTTTGGCATCTTCTGCGTCATCGACCTGATGACCAGCATCCTGAATCTGAACTTTAAGGTGGTGACGTAACAACGCATTGTCTTCAACAACCAGTACGCGCATTTTTATTTCTCCCTGTCTTAATTATTAAAATAGTGTAACGCGATTATGTGGTTATGGGGGTAAACATTAAATAAACCAGCGGGGAGGGGAGGTAAAGTGAAAAAATAAAAAGCGGATAATCTTAATAAGCAGGCCGGACAGCATCGCCATCCGGCACTGATACGAGTTTATTTCAGCTCATCAACCATGGTGATGGCGCGACCAATGTAGTTTGCCGGCGTCATCGCTTTCAGGCGGGCTTTCTCTTCTTCTGGCAACGCCAGACCGTCGATAAACTGCTTCATGCCTTCGGCGTCAACGCGCTTACCACGAGTCAGCTCTTTCAATTTCTCGTACGGTTTTTCGATGCCATAGCGACGCATAACTGTCTGGATTGGTTCTGCCAGCACTTCCCAGTTGTGATCCAGCTCATCCAGCAGATGGTCACGGTTCACTTCCAGTTTGCTCACGCCTTTCAGGGTGGATTGATACGCAATCAGCGCATAACCGATACCCACGCCGAGGTTACGCAGCACGGTGGAGTCGGTCAGGTCACGCTGCCAGCGGGAAACCGGCAGTTTGCTTGCCAGATGCTGTAATACCGCGTTGGAAAGGCCCAGATTCCCTTCGGAGTTCTCGAAGTCGATCGGGTTAACTTTATGCGGCATGGTGGAAGAACCAATCTCACCAGCAATGGTTTTCTGTTTGAAGTGGTTAAGGGCGATATAACCCCAGACGTCACGGTCAAAGTCGATCAGAATGGTGTTGAAGCGCGCAACGCAATCAAACAGTTCGGCAATGTAGTCGTGCGGTTCAATCTGGGTAGTGTACGGGTTCCATTGAATACCCAGCGAGGTGACGAACTCTTCGCTGAACTGATGCCAGTCAACTTCCGGGTAAGCGGCGATGTGGGCGTTATAGTTACCGACCGCGCCGTTGATTTTGCCGAGGATCTCCACCTGGTTAAGCTGGCGGAACTGGCGCTCCATACGGTAGGCGACGTTTGCCATCTCTTTACCGATGGTTGACGGCGTGGCTGGCTGACCGTGGGTACGAGACAGCAGCGGGATATCGCGGTACTGAACGGCGAGATCTTTAATGCCATCAATTAGTTGACGCCAGTACGGCAGGATCACTTCATCACGCGCGGTTTTCAGCATTAATGCGTGGGAGAGGTTATTGATATCTTCCGAAGTACAGGCAAAGTGGATGAATTCAGAAACCGCGTGCAGTTCCGGGATCTCCGCCACTTTTTCTTTCAGGAAATACTCAACCGCTTTAACGTCGTGGTTAGTAGTACGCTCGATGGTTTTGATGCGTGCGGCATCTTCTTCGCTGAAATTGGCGACAATTGCATCAAGGTAACCGATTGCGTCGGCAGCAAAAGCAGGAACTTCCTTGATCGCTGCGTGCGCGGCCAGTTTTTGCAGCCAACGTACTTCAACTTGTACACGGAATTTCAGCAAACCATATTCGCTGAAAATCCCGCGCAGCGCGCTGACTTTATCGCCGTAGCGTCCATCGACAGGGGAAACGGCGGTCAGTGAGGATAATTCCATAGATCACAACTCCGGGGTTAAATGAGCAAGAATTTGTTTTGCCTGAGTGGTCAGGCGATTACGAGAAAACATCAATTGCAGACGTCCGCCGCCGACCTGGTGCCAGAGCACGGCGGCGCGAATGCCTGCCAGCAGGGTTGCGCGAACTTTCGCCTGCACTTGTGGGCTTTGCAGTACAGCAGGGGAACCGGTGACCTGAATGCGCGGGCCAAGCGGGCTAATCACATCAACATAGATAGCAGCCATCGCGCTCATCAGCGTTTCGGACTGTAAATCGAAGTGTTCGAGCTGGCGTTGCAGGCCGTTGATCCGGTTGCCCAGAGTGTCGAGCGCACCTTTCGCTGAGGAGAGTTTGCGCTCAAGCACCATCAGGCTGAGTGTGTAGCGGGTTAATTCGGCGTTTAAGCCCTGGCGACTGCTGGCATTGAGCACGCCGAGCAAGGTTTCCAGCCCGACGCGCAGGTTGGCTTCGCTACCGCCAAAAACCGCCAGCGTCGAGCTGGGGGTCATATCAATAATACTGTTGAGTGAGACGTGTAGCGCATCGGCATCACAATGCCCCTGGTGAGCGAGTTGTTGCACCAGGCGTGCCGACTGACAAATACCGGCCAGGGCGAGGGTGATGTCATAGTAATTCTTTGCCACGTTCACTGCTTCCTTGTTTTAAGTAAAGATAATAATCAGACCGGCAGCGGCAGACGCTGCTCAATAATACCGCCACCGAGGCACACTTCACCGTTATAGAAGACGGCAGACTGGCCCGGCGTCACGGCGGCAACGGGCTCATCGAAAATCACTTCAATGCGATCATCGTCCAGCGCCTTGACGGTGCAGGGGATATCGGTCTGGCGATAGCGGGTTTTTACCGTGCAACGCATAGTACCGGTGAATGGTTCACGATCGACCCAGTGCAGCTGCTGGGCAATCAGACCGACAGACATCAGACGCGGGTGTTCATGGCCCTGCGCAACAATCAGAATGTTGTTTTCGACGTCTTTATCGACCACATACCACGGTTCTTCGGTGCCTTCTTTGGTGCCACCGATACCCAGGCCTTTGCGCTGACCGAGGGTGTGATACATCAGCCCCTGATGCTCACCAATTTCATCGCCATCGACGGTAATGATTTTGCCCGGTTGCGCCGGGAGATAACGGCCCAGGAACTCGCGGAATTTACGTTCGCCAATGAAGCAAATGCCGGTAGAGTCTTTTTTCTTCGCGGTGACCAGACCAAGATCTTCAGCAATCTTACGCACCTGCGGTTTTTCCAGTTCGCCGACCGGGAACAGGCTTTGCACAATCTGCTCATGGCTGAGCGTATAAAGGAAGTAGCTCTGGTCTTTATTGCTGTCCAGACCACGCAGCAGGCGGCTCTTGCCATCGACATCGGCCCGACGAACGTAATGACCGGTAGCGATATAATCGGCACCTAAATCTTCGGCGGCAAATTCGAGGAAGGCTTTAAATTTGATCTCTTTGTTGCACAGAATATCCGGATTCGGCGTGCGACCGGCTTTATATTCGGCAAGGAACAGTTCGAAGACGTTGTCCCAGTACTCGGCAGCAAAGTTAACGGTGTGCAGTTCAATGCCGAGCTTGTCGCAGACAGCCTGGGCATCAGCCAGATCCGCTGCCGCTGTGCAATATTCCTCACCGTCGTCTTCTTCCCAGTTCTTCATAAACAGGCCTTCGACCTGATATCCCTGTTGTTGCAACAGCCAGGCAGAAACGGAGGAATCAACACCGCCGGACATGCCGACGATTACTTTTTTTGCGGTTTCAGACATTGGATCACTCACGACATTGAACTTCAAGGCGGCGTATTCTATCACGCAGCCTTTTAGATGACACCCTTTGTAAAAGGCCAGTTAAAATCGCCAATCATCTCCAGCGGATAGCGTTGCCCGCTTTGATAACAACGAATACTTTCCGCCACCAGTGGCGAACGAAGATTTGACGCCTGTAAAATTTCTTCGGCGCTAACCCAACGGCAGCAGTCGATATCGCTGTCATGAGGCTGGGTCGGGCATATTTGCTCAAGCTCAATGGCAAAAAGGAAACGCAAAAACGGCGTTTTATCTGGCGCAATCCACTGATGCATACGAATAAAGTGTTGCGGCTGCGCGCTGATGCCGGTTTCTTCCCACAGCTCACGGGCGGCGGCTTCCACTAAGGTTTCATCCGCTTCCAGATGCCCCGCCGGTTGGTTCCATAACGCTTTACCATTAATCGTCTCTTCAACGACTAAAAATTTGCCTTCTGCGTGCACCACGCAAGCAACGGTAACGTGCGGTTTAAACATTTTGCATCCTTAATCTGTCACTTCTCGCCATTCGCCATTAGCAAGATTATCCAAAGAGTAATCACCCATCGCATAGCGAATCAGTCGCAGCGTGGGGAAACCAACATGGGCGGTCATGCGGCGCACCTGGCGATTACGTCCTTCATATAAGGTGATCTTCAGCCAGCTGGTGGGAATACTTTTGCGTTCACGAATTGGTGGATTCCGCGGCCATAACCACGCAGGTTCGTCAACCAGCTCCGCGCCGGCGGGCAGGGTAGGGCCATCATTTAAGGTTACGCCATTGCGCAAGGCTTCAAGTGCGTCTTGTGTGGGAATACCTTCCACCTGCACATAATAGATTTTTCCGGTGCGTTTACCCGGCTGGGTTAAACGCGCCTGCAACGCGCCGTTATTGGTCAGCACCAGTAACCCTTCGCTATCGCGGTCAAGACGACCTGCTGCATAAACGCCCTGAACCGGGATGAATTCTTTTAATGTTTTGCGTCCGGCTTCATCGGTGAACTGCGGAAGAACATCGTAGGGTTTATTGAACAGGATCACACGCGTGGGCTGGTTTTCAGGTTTACGCCTGGTAGAACGTTGCGAGCTGAATCGCTTAACCTGGTGATTTCTAAAAGAAGTTTTTTGCATGGTATTTTCAGAGATTATGAATTGCCGCATTATAGCCTAATAACGCGCATCTTTCATGACGGCAAACAATAGGGTAGTATTGACAAGCCAATTACAAATCATTAACAAAAAATTGCTCTAAAGCATCCGTATCGCAGGACGCAAACGCATATGCAACGTGGTGGCAGACGAGCAAACCAGTAGCGCTCGAAGGAGAGGTGAATGGAAAGTAAAGTAGTTGTTCCGGCACAAGGCAAGAAGATCACCCTGCAAAACGGCAAACTCAACGTTCCTGAAAATCCGATTATCCCTTACATTGAAGGTGATGGAATCGGTGTAGATGTAACCCCAGCCATGCTGAAAGTGGTCGACGCTGCAGTCGAGAAAGCCTATAAAGGCGAGCGTAAAATCTCCTGGATGGAAATTTACACCGGTGAAAAATCCACACAGGTTTATGGTCAGGACGTCTGGCTGCCTGCTGAAACCCTTGATCTGATTCGTGAATATCGCGTTGCTATTAAAGGCCCGCTGACCACTCCGGTTGGTGGCGGTATTCGTTCTCTCAACGTTGCCCTGCGCCAGGAACTGGATCTCTACATCTGCCTGCGTCCGGTACGTTACTATCAGGGCACTCCAAGCCCGGTTAAACACCCTGAACTGACCGATATGGTTATCTTCCGTGAAAACTCGGAAGACATTTATGCGGGTATCGAATGGAAAGCTGACTCTGCCGACGCCGAGAAAGTGATTAAATTCCTGCGTGAAGAGATGGGCGTGAAGAAAATTCGCTTCCCGGAACATTGCGGTATCGGTATTAAGCCGTGTTCTGAAGAAGGCACCAAACGTCTGGTTCGTGCAGCGATCGAATACGCAATTGCTAACGATCGTGACTCTGTGACCCTGGTGCACAAAGGCAACATCATGAAGTTCACCGAAGGCGCGTTTAAAGACTGGGGCTACCAGCTGGCGCGTGAAGAATTTGGCGGTGAACTGATCGACGGCGGCCCGTGGCTGAAAGTTAAAAACCCGAATACCGGCAAAGAGATCGTCATTAAAGACGTGATTGCTGATGCATTCCTGCAACAGATCCTGCTGCGTCCGGCTGAATATGATGTTATCGCCTGTATGAACCTGAACGGTGACTACATTTCTGACGCCCTGGCAGCGCAGGTTGGCGGTATCGGTATCGCCCCTGGTGCAAACATCGGTGACGAATGCGCCCTGTTTGAAGCCACCCACGGTACTGCGCCGAAATATGCCGGTCAGGACAAAGTAAACCCAGGCTCTATTATACTCTCTGCTGAGATGATGTTGCGCCACATGGGTTGGACCGAAGCCGCAGACCTGATTGTTAAAGGTATGGAAGGCGCAATCAATGCGAAGACCGTAACCTATGACTTCGAACGTTTGATGGAAGGCGCTAAACTGCTGAAATGTTCAGAGTTTGGTGATGCGATCATCAAGAATATGTAATCACTACATGTGTTAAATATTTAAACGGGCGTATAACACGCCCGTTGTTTTATTTATGTAGATATTATTAATAGCATATCGAGCATATTTATATAAAACCCATTACTTGAGCCCATACGGGCATATTTTTATAATACAACTCTTATGCAAACATTTATTTGTTATTTCGCTTTCTCCTGGAGGACACTCTTGACTGCTTTTGAGTAAACTCCATAAATTCTTGTTGAATGGTGCAATGTTATAAATAGTAATAGGATATTCTTTATCCTTAAGGATAATACCAGGCTTAACAGGTGTAAATATACTTCCAGGAGGAAGAAATATAGTAGATTGATACCAGATGATCATTTTCATATCACCCCATATGGCTGAAAAAGATATGCCGCATGTAGGTTGAATTACCGTGTCAATTACTACCCACTTCATTTGTTATGTCTTATCCTACGGTATTTAATATAGTTCATTTGGATGTTCATTTCTTTATTTTGCATATGAGTATATTACCCTTCAAAAAAATAAATTAATTAAAACGATTGCTTATATAAAACAAAATTTAAAGCAAGGAATCTCAATGGATGTTAAACAAAATGAGATTTAGTGAAAACAATAAATTATTCACTTCGTTTTAGATTTGTTTAGCTATAATGTTATACATTCAAATGACTGAACATCCTGTAATTAAAACATAGCCTTTATGCTACTTTGTGCCAATTTGCTAAACATTATGGTTGCCTTTTTATATAACGATAATAATGAATATAAGCATGACATGAGAATAAGGTTTCAATTTTTGAGTTATATAGGAAAGGTTTAACCTGTTCCTGGCTAAAATACATATAACTGGATGATGACTAAACCAAAACACATGTGCGTTAAGTATTGAAACGGGCGTATGGCACGCCCGTTGTTTTTATAAATATATTAACCGTTATAAAATAACGTATAGAAAGTCAAGTGATCACATTTCAAATATCAATTTGATAGTATTGGCCTGGTGATTATTTATGGGTAGCAATAAAAGGACAGTATTTATCATCCATAGGGATAGTCTCTGTACTTTTATTCCCATTATGCTAATGCCTTACTGAATTATGAAGCATTTCTTAAGCATCCAACTTTAGCTAGATTAATGGTTTATTATTTTCTACATCTTCAATATATAAAAGCGTATTATCAATGGCGTAGTAACTGCGTTTGTTATGATTAACATCAGTAACCCAACGGAAAACGCCCGCGTCTGCCAGTGTTGAACAGTATTCCCGAAATGTAGATTTTCCGCAAATATGAAGCAATGCGGCCTCTTTTATTTTAGCAGGGTTCTTGGTCGTACTAACTTTTAACAGGTTCCTGGTTCCTCTTAATAACAAAACCGTGTCATCGTGAGTAATAATTCTGATGTTATCCGTAGCCAGATAATAAATGTAATGTGCAATACGGTGATGTTTTAATTCTGAATAAAACCAGGAGAAGTTTTGCTCTTTTCTCACTTGCTCAAACATCTTTTGAAAAACAACGACCTGATCCATCAGGATAATAACCTCTTGTTAGTTGTGAGACTGCGTAGTGTGCACGATCGGTTTTACCACTTCAATCTGGTCTGTCCTTTGGCTGTGATATGTACAAAGTGTGAAAGGGGGATTACCTGAATTCTCCCGGTGAGCATTTTGTAATGGACCAGCTCCGGTACAAACGCTGTTGTGGGTTCAGATTATAACATTCTGTCTAAGGGGCGGGATAAAGGTGAAATTAGGGGGCATGAAAGATGACTTTATAACCTTGCTCACCCCAGTGTTGTAAAAGTTCGTTTTGCCTTCTCGTTGGTGCCATGCCTGTCCAGACAATCAATGTTTGCGTCGGGAACAGTTCCGGACGCGGTGATTCAATGGGATCAGCAAGAACAGAAATATGCCATCCTGACAATGATAAACGCCATGCTTCCAGCCACAATCGAGCTCTCTCTTCAACATTCCACGCCATCAGAATGGCATCTTTACCGGGCTTACGGCGCATTTCGAAAAGCGAGGCTGCTGCATATTCAATTAATGCGCCGTCAAACATACTGCTCATAATGCGGGAGGTGTTGTGATCAAGCACGAGACGCTGGCGAACAGGAAGGTAAACATGATTAATCAATTGATCTACTGGGTACTCTCGACCCAGTGAAATAATTCTCGCGCGTAGTTTGGCAGGATTAGCCATACGAAGAATTGACATCATCTCTTCTTGCAGGCGGCTCCAGTCATCTTCCGTATCCTGGCTGGTGGTTTCCAGTAATGCTTTAACTTTGCCTACAGGGACGCCATTACTTATCCAACGCTTGATCTCTTCGATACGTTGTATGTCTTCTTCATCAAAGAGTCGGTGTCCGCCTTCACTGCGCTGTGGTTTTAACAAACCGTAGCGGCGTTGCCAGGCCCGGAGAGTGACAGGATTAATCCCGCAACGTTCAGCAACATCACCAATGCTGTAATAAGCCACAATTCCTCCTTGCGGTCACAAATCTCCGTCGCCTGTACACGACCCAATAATACTTTGTACAATATACGCTAAAATTGTACAAAGTATAAATAAGATTTCAGCTAAATTGGATGAAACATTATATTTAATGTGGATTAAATTAAAACATAACGTATTCATTTTCACGATGATTTCCAGAAAACATGCGAAATAATGTGCTGAAAATTATTTTTTCTCCGGCCACGCAACTGAAGGGATACCATTCAATTTAGCTTTGGCAAACAGATCTCCCTGAAACATCTCAATTCCTGCAGATTCAAGCCACATCCACTCTTCTGGTGTTGCCACGCCCATAGCAGAGACTTGAATTTCAAGTGATGTACAGCATTTCATGATCGCCTGAATAATTGCCTGCCGTGGTCCGCTTTTATGAACATTGGTAATCAATTCCTGACTGATTTTAATTCTGTCAGGCTGGAAGCGTGACAGGAGTAACAAACCAGCAAAACCTGCGCCAAAATGATCAATTGCTACACTGATACCGGCAGCCTTTAGCGATTTAACCGCTTCGGCAAACTCATCAAACCGAGATATGACTTCACTTTCAGTAAATTCAACGATGATTTGTTCAGGCACCAGATCATTGGCCTTTATTTCATCAAGTAAAAAAGAGACTGCGTCAGGCTCGTTAACCAGGGTCATAGGTAATAGATTGATTGATATCATTTTATCACCGAGCTCAAGTGCGTGTGCCATCGCGAATGCAAGCGCCTTACTTTTAAGATCCGCTGTGTAGATTTCCCCGTCTTTACGCTGACCAACCGCTATAGCTGACGGGCTGTCTTCATTTTTTTGCACAATGGCTTCAAAAGCGATTATCCGCCGCGATAAGGGATCGACAATAGGATGAAAGGCAAAGTGGTCGTTTATAGTTGGTGAAAGGGTACAGGAATCAAGTTCTTTATCAGATCCGTCAGCGATAAAAAGCCAGGAGTCTTCGGCAGGGATCTCGAAATAGGTTGATTGTTCGGTTGCAAGGACAAAAGTACGAAAAAATTGTAGCGCTCTGTCATCATAAGTTAGCTGAAATTTTGATGTGCCTTTGTCGAATACGGCCTGTAAAACGTCATCTCGCTCGTGCAGGCGCAAATCAAATAATTCCATTCCCGCTTTGCCAAAACGGCGAGCAGGCGCGTAATCGCACAGCAGCTCAACAATATTATAGTGCCGTGGATCCTGGCATATAGCCCGATATATCATTTTAACCTGTTCTTCCGGACCTTCCAGAAGCTGGAAAAAATGAGAACCATTAAACAGTAAGATCCCTGTTACGTCAGACTGCATGTTCCTGCGATTTGCTATCGAAACCATTTCTTCGATTTTTTTGACAGGTTCGTCGTCACGTATATGGCTACGATAAATAAGGGTGGTAAGCATTAACTGTCCAGGGTAATGGGAGAGGCGAGAGTAAGACGGTAACAGACATATCTTCCGGTGTCTTTCTTTTAATACCAAAACATAACTGTTTCTTTACATTGATAGAAAATGGAAAAAGTTGAACACGAGTTGGCGAAAAATCTTGTATAGGTTGTCAGTTAAATGATGCAATATGTTTTATCATAACGTATTGTTTTATATGCATTAGCACTAATTGCAAAAAATTAATTTATCATTCTGTACACATATTTCGTACAATTTTGCTATTGTTACCTCACTTAACATTGATTAACATTTTTAACAGAGGCGTAGCATGCATCAAAATTCAGTGACTTTAGATTCTGCGGGAGCAATCACTCGTTACTTTGCAAAAGCTAACTTGCCTACTCAGCAGGAAACTCTCGGGGAAATTGTGACTGAGATTTTGAAAGATGGACGTAATCTGAGTCGAAAGTCGCTTTGTGCCAAACTTCTTTGCCGACTGGAACAAGCGACAGGGGAAGAGGAACAGAAACATTATAATGCACTAATTGGGTTGCTTTTTGAATAATGCAACAGCCTGATTATTTAACAGGTTAGCTATGAAGTCGTTATGAAGACATCTGATAATGAAAGTATAAAATATGAAATTACTGGCCAGGCGGTGCTCCAGATACTGCGCATGAAGATAAATTTTTCGGTGCAGACTCTTATTAAGCAATTACTCGTAATGAAATCGGCTGAGGAAAATGCTTTCCGACGAGATTTAATTGACAGCATAATTCGTGATTTTAGCAACAGTGATACAGGAGGGCCAAACCGAAGAACAGCGATAGCTGACAATAAAAGTATGTTCAATGGTAAGAAAATAAACAGAATACATTAAAATTTCATAAGTAAGATGAGAGGTTACCATGCTTGAAGATACTACAATTCATAATGCAATAACTGATAAAGCGTTATCAAGTTACTTTCGCAGTTCGGGTAATTTGTTAGAAGAAGAGTCAGCAGTGTTAGGGCAGGCTGTGACTAATTTAATGCTTTCAGGCGATAATGTTAATAATAAAAATATTATCTTAAGTCTGATACACTCCCTGGAAACAACAAGTGATATTCTCAAAGCTGACGTGATCAGAAAAACACTGGAAATCGTGTTGCGATACACAGCGGATGACATGTAACTTTTAATTATTAAGTATAAGTTTATAGAAAACTCATTCATCTTATTTTTGTCTGTCGCTTTAGACTATACACAGCATAATTTTATTGGGTTAATATTTCTACGAGGCTGACATGAATAATTCAATCCCAGAGAGATTTATTTTTCAATGTGCTTTGTTTAAAAATCTCGAGAGGGAGGTGTTCATGACGCATGGGTATGTTGATAGTCATATTATTGATCAGGCTTTACGCTTGCGTTTAAAAGATGAAACCAGTGTGATTCTTTCTGATCTCTATCTGCAAATCTTGCAGTACATTGAAATGCATAAGACTACACTAACGGATATCATTATTAATGACAGGGAATCCGTGCTCTCTTAGAACTTGAGTAAGGTTATAGAATAAACATCAGCTGTATCATCATGCTGGTGCAAAGTGAGCATTTCAGGCGTTATGCTTTCTTAATATATCCGCAATATCAGGGGGCAAACAGGAATGGAGAGCGCTCGTTTTCCATTCTTGACGCCTGATATCCCACCTAATTTGTTTAATTCTGCCTACATTGTGCTCAATAATTAATAGGTT
Organism: Escherichia sp. WS1152; assembly: GCF_046487665.1. Taxonomy (NCBI): domain Bacteria; kingdom Pseudomonadati; phylum Pseudomonadota; class Gammaproteobacteria; order Enterobacterales; family Enterobacteriaceae; genus Escherichia; species Escherichia sp. WS1152. Next base: position 516,354 of record NZ_JBJQJA010000001.1, read on the forward strand.
AGATGAAGATGGAGAAAATTTTATCTTCGGCGTGGATATTTGTGATGCTCTCTACCATGCTCTCTGTAGACGCCAGCGCGAGCGAATGAACGTCATTTTCATGTATTAAACCCTTTGTTCGGGACAAGCGAATGCGCAATACACTCATACCCATCCTCGTTGCGATATGCTTGTTTATAACCGGTGTCGCTATTTTGAACATCCAGCTCTGGTATTCCGCAAAAGCAGAGTACCTGGCGGGAGCAAGATATGCCGCCAACAATATCAATCATATACTTGAAGAAGCGTCACAGGCGACTCAAACAGCGGTTAACATTGCCGGGAAGGAATGCGACCTCGAGGAGCAATATCAGCTTGGCACTGAAGCAGCTCTGAAACCTCACCTGCGCACAATCATCATTCTCAAACAGGGAACGGTCTGGTGTACATCCTTACCGGGGAATCGGGTCCTGCTGTCTCGTATTCCTGTTTTCCCGGACAGTAATTTACTGTTGGCTCCGGCAATCGACACCGTTAATAGATTACCTATCCTGCTCTATCAGAGCCAATTTGCAGATACGCGCATTTTGGTTACGATAAGTGATCAGCATATTCGCGGGGCGCTTAATGTACCCTTGAAAGGGGTAAGGTATGTATTACGCGTGGCGGATGACATTATTGGACCTACGGGTGATGTGATGACGCTTAATGGACATTATCCCTATACCGAGAAGGTTCACTCCACAAAATATCATTTCACTATTATCTTTAACTCGCCGCCACTCTTTAGCTTCTACAGACTTATCGATAAAGGCTTTGGGATTTTGATCTTTATTCTGTTAATCGCCTGCGCCGCTGCCTTCCTGCTAGATAGGTATTTCAATAAAAGCGCAACGCCTGAAGAGATCCTGCGGCGGGCTATAAATAATGGGGAGATCGTCCCTTTTTACCAACCAGTGGTGAATGGTCGGGAAGGGACATTGCGGGGAGTTGAGGTGTTAGCCCGCTGGAAACAACCTCACGGTGGATATATTTCACCCGCGGCATTTATTCCACTTGCTGAAAAATCCGGATTAATCGTTCCGCTTACGCAAAGCCTGATGAATCAGGTTGCCAGACAGATGAACGCTATCGCGAGTAAATTGCCGGAAGGTTTTCATATTGGAATTAATTTTAGCGCCTCGCATATTATTTCGCCGACGTTTGTCGACGAGTGCTTAAATTACCGTGACAGTTTTACCCGCCGCGATTTAAACCTCGTTCTGGAAGTTACCGAGCGTGAGCCATTAAATGTTGATGAAAGTCTGGTTCAGCGGTTGAACATTCTGCATGAAAATGGTTTTGTCATCGCGCTGGATGATTTCGGTACTGGCTACTCAGGGCTTTCTTATCTGCATGACCTGCATATTGATTATATCAAAATTGATCACAGTTTCGTTGGCCGCGTCAACGCAGACCCAGAATCAACCCGAATTCTGGATTGTGTATTGGATCTGGCGCGTAAACTTTCGATCAGTATCGTCGCTGAAGGTGTCGAAACGAAAGAACAACTTGACTATCTGAACCAAAATAATATCACATTTCAGCAGGGTTATTATTTCTATAAACCTGTTACATACATCGACCTGGTCAAAATTATCCTTTCTAAACCGAAGGTGAAGGTTGTGGTTGAGTGAAAATCGATCACTAAGGCCATGATGCGGTGTAATTATAGACAGCTAATTAGCTCGTTGCCTCTTGTTACTATTGTTCATTATTTTGTTTGCTATAATTGTTTGAAAGTTTTGACAGGATTGCCATTAGTAGCATGAACAATAGTAATAATCTGGATTATTTCACTCTCTATATCATCTTTTCCATTGCATTTATGCTGATCACCCTCCTGGTCATTCTTATTGCAAAACCCAGTACCGGGCTGGGAGAAGTGCTTGTGACGATAAATTTGCTTAATGCCCTTGTTTGGCTGGCGATCAATCTGGTTAATCGGTTAAGGGAAAGACTCGTCAGCCACAGGGATCAGCAATAATCTTTCAGTTTCTCACTGTCAGTATGCGGCTGAATGGGGTGCTGACAGTGAACGCCTGGATCATTGAAGGAAAGGAATTATTGCGCAAATAGTTGTCAACCCTGGTGTTATCACAGTTGTTTTTATATATCATTGAAATAATTTCTATGGCAACTATCAATGATTGTGATGTCGAAGAGTTATTTGTTAAACAAAATCGTCACCTCAAAGTGATCAATGTCATGAAAATAAGGTGAAAAATGATAATGCCGACTTATTTATCATTTATATATTGTCGCTGTTTATCTATTTAAATTTCTTGTGCTTTTGTTTTTGTCTTTACCCTCCGTTTTGGTAATCTGAACTCATAGGTTATTTGACCAGGAATGTTTGTTAATCCAATGAATGGATGGTTAATCTATGAAACTGAAAAAAATCCCCGGGTTTAGTTTGGGACTTATTGCTCTGGCGGTGGGTAATGCATATGCAACACAATTGTTGGATGATTATAGTATAATTTCCTATATAACCGATGAAGAATCGCCGATTCAAATCAAAGATAATACTTTGAAAAGTAATGAAGAATATCTAACCACTGAAGACGAAAGCCATGCTGTGAAAGTGGATGACGGTGTAACTAGATATATAAATAATGCCAGTGTGATGACTAGTGGTGATGGATCTTATGGTATTTCTGTTGATAGTCAAAACAAAGTATTATATATAAGCGATAGCGATATTAAGACCTCTGGAAGCGTATCTAACAAAGAAAATAACCAAGATGTTAATGGAGGGATAACAGCCAGCGCAGTAGTCAGTGAATTTGGTGGCACCATCGTTATGAATGGTGATAATTTAGTCGAGACGGGGGGGGCATATTCAGCGGGACTTTTAAGTCAGGTTAATGATTCTGGAAATGTGGAAAATAACACTCGTCTTGAAACCATAGATAAAACGATCATTGTTACCTCTGGGGAAAATGCAGTAGGTGTTCTTGCATGTTCAAGTCCTGGAGAGTCTCGAACATGTGTCGATGCTGTAGATGATGAAGTTAGTGATTCTAACAGTTACGAAGTTATTAGCCGTGCTGATTTAAAAATGAATGGTGGTTCCATAACAACTAATGGCATTAATAGCTATGGTGCTTATGCTAATGGGAAAAAAGCATATATTAATTTAGATTATGTGGCACTTGAAACTGTGGCTGATGGAAGTTATGCAGTTGCTATTCGACAAGGTAACATTGATATAAAAAATAGTTCTATTACAACAACAGGCACTAAAGCCCCCATTGCAAAAATATACAATGGTGGAGAGTTATTTTTTTCCAATGTCACCGCGGTATCAGTAAAAGATAAAGGAATATCAATTGATGCATCAAATATCGATTCTCATGCCAAAATAGCACTATCAAGTGTTGAACTTTCAAGTGCTTTGGATAGTATTGATGTTAACAAAACTACAACGAATTTAAGCATCCTTAATCGAAGTATTATCACGCCTGGTAATAATATTCTGGTTAATAATACTGGGGGTGACTTAAACATAATTTCGTCCAACTCTACTCTAAATGGAGCGACTAAACTCGTTAGCGGCACAACCACGCTGAAGCTTTCAGAAAACACAATCTGGAATATGAAAGATGACTCCGTTGTTACCCATCTGACTAATTCAGACAGTATTATCAATCTTTCGTATGATGATGGTCAAACATTTACCCAAGGAAAAACATTAACTGTAAAAGGTAATTATGTCGGTAATAATGGTCAGCTTAATATCCGCACCGTATTAGGTGATGATAAATCGGCTACGGACAGACTTATTGTTGAGGGTAATACTTCGGGTTCAACTACCGTCTATGTGAAAAATGCTGGAGGAAGCGGCGCGGCCACGCTAAACGGGATCGAACTCATAACTGTGAATGGCAATGAATCTCCAGCAGATGCCTTCAGACAAGGTGATGCAAGGATTGCAGCTGGAGCTTTCGAATATCAACTAAAACAACAAGGCAAAAACTGGTATTTGACAAGTTATCAGTCAGTGAATGAGGAGGATAACAGCTCAGAGGGAAATTCAGAATCAACAGAAACGCCTACCCCCGTCCTGCGCCCCGAAGCTGGAAGTTACGTCGCTAACCTGGCAGCCGCTAACACTCTTTTTGTTATGCGTCTGAACGATCGTGCAGGTGAAACGCGTTACATCGATCCTGTAACTGAACAGGAGCGTTCAAGCCGACTTTGGCTACGTCAAATTGGCGGACATAATGCCTGGCGTGACAGCAACGGACAGTTGAGAACGACCTCGCATCGCTACGTCTCGCAGTTAGGGGCCGATCTGTTAACCGGTGGTTTTACCGACAGTGACAGTTGGCGTTTGGGAGTGATGGCTGGTTATGCCCGCGACTACAACTCAACTCATTCCAGCGTGTCGGATTATCGTTCGAAAGGGAGTGTCAGAGGCTATAGCGCAGGGCTGTATGCCACCTGGTTTGCCGATGACATCAGTAAAAAAGGCGCATACATTGACGCCTGGGCGCAATATAGCTGGTTTAAAAACTCCGTGAAAGGGGATGAATTAGCCTATGAATCCTATAGCGCGAAAGGCGCAACCGTCTCGCTGGAAGCGGGTTACGGCTTTGCCCTGAATAAATCCTTTGGTCTGGAAGCGGCGAAATATACGTGGATCTTCCAGCCACAGGCACAGGCTATCTGGATGGGCGTCGATCATAATGCGCATACGGAAGCCAATGGCTCACGTATTGAGAATGACGCAAATAACAACATCCAGACCCGACTTGGTTTCCGCACCTTTATTCGTACTCAGGAGAAAAACAGCGGTCCGCACGGTGACGACTTTGAACCTTTTGTTGAAATGAACTGGATCCATAACAGTAAAGATTTTGCTGTCTCAATGAACGGTGTGAAAGTCGAACAAGACGGGGCGCGTAATCTGGGGGAAATTAAACTTGGCGTAAATGGCAATCTGAATCCGGCGGCCAGTGTCTGGGGTAATGTGGGCGTGCAGCTGGGTGATAATGGCTACAATGACACCGCAGTGATGGTGGGCCTGAAATATAAGTTCTGATCCCCGTTAGCTAAAATACCGCGTCGAATTCATCGACGCGGTAACATATTAAATATTATTTTTTGCCGATAGCACGCATGGTGTCATCAATTGCCGTGATCAACAGCATTTGCGGGTCTTTAGCGCAAACCTGATTCAGTTTTTCTACCACTTTGGCGCTCAGTTCCGGAGATTGCTCAATTTTTAAATCACGGCTGGCAACGCTGGCATTACCCATTACCGCAACAATTTCTGCAACCTGTGCGCTGTCAGTTTTTGCCATTTCGTTGGCTTCTGCGCAAGTAATATAGGTTTCTGACGGCAAACCGTTTTTAATATTGTAGTCCTGCGCCCAGGTCATTGGTGCGAAAACAAACAGGCCCGCCAGTAAAGCAAATTTTTTCATCATCATTCCTTATTTCATTTTACCCAGAATTGCACCACCCGTACCGCCAATCACGGCACCTTTAATCGCCCCTTCGAGGCCATTGCCGGTCAGAACGCCAGTGACAGCACCAACGGCGGCACCCACTTTTGCACCTTTACGTGCATTTTTACCGTCGCGGCCTTTTTCTGTTACTGCACCAACACCAGCGCCAACAGCTGCACCTTTCAGTACGCCATTAACACCATTGCCAGTAAGTAATCCAACGCCTGCGCCTAGCAATGCACCTTTCGTGGTGCGGTTCATATCCGCCATCGCTGGCGTGGAGCAGAACAATGCTGAGATAAGCCCGAAGGCAAGTATTTTTTTCTTCAACTTAGATGTCCGGTATTAAGTAAGTTGCACACACAATAATTTCGTCTTCAATTAAGATCTGCTTAACTAAAGAACGCTCGCTATTATTCAGATAATTCAAAATGAGCGTGACGGTGATGATAGGAATTATGTTTTTTACGTGAATGAGAATAATCTTAAATGAGGAATAACTCATTGATTGACAATATTTTTATTCAAGAAGTGTCATTGACTGTTAACGCAATGTTGTAAAGGTAAGATAATCTGATTTATCAATATTATTGTGTGATTTTTATGTGAGCAGAAGATATTCATCAGCAACGATTACATTAGTCATTTTATTTTGCCGACGGCCTCATTGTCGAAAAATAAGCATACGACAATATTATCAGAAAAGAATAATTTTTATCCAACCATACTTCAGCACACTGCGTTTAAAAAATGCCTCTTTCTTATGCGGGATATCATCATTTCATCATGATGTCTTTGATAAGCGGTGAACACAATATTCTTGCGCTGCCTCTTCTTCAGGATAAATCCCCTGGTCTGGTGCCTGATGGCTGATGTTGCAGCCGAGCTAAGGTCACTTAGACGCTACTATCATTTATCCAATGGCATGGAATCGAAATCAGTCGATACCCGCAGTATATATCGTGAACTGGGTGCAACGCTGAGTTACAACATGCGCCTGGGGAACGGTATGGAAATGAACCCTGGCTGAAGGCGGCTGTGCGCAAAGAATTTGTCGATGATAATCGGGTGAAAGTGAATAGTGACGGTAATTTTGTCAATGATTTGTCGGGCAGACGTGGAATATACCAGGCAGGTATTAAAGCCTCATTCAGCAGTACGTTAAGCGGGCATCTCGGGGTGGGGTATAGCAACGGTGCCGGTGTGGAATCCCCGTGGAACGCGGTGGCTGGTGTGAACTGGTCGTTCTGACCACCAACGATTAAACTGCGCTTCGGCGCAGTTTTCGTTTACAGGATGTTGAAAGAGAAAATTCTGGGGCAAAAAAAGCCCGCCAGTTACGGCGGGAAACCTCATCCTATGGGAGAACAATGAATAATGAAATTGCGGGGTTATCATCTCCCAGTATATCCACACTAACAATAAGGTTATTTACTCAACCAGGCATAAACATTTTGTTCTGTGCGTGGGAACAGCCTTAAGGTGTAAAGAGGGAGGTGGAAATAGCAATGAGGAGTATCAGCAAGAATACTCGCCGCTTTACCACAACGTCGATGAGAGGGATGAAAAACTCAAGGCAGAGATGACTCTGCCTTGAAGATAAATGCGCTTTTACAGCGGGCCTATTTCAGCTCTTCTGCTTCCGGCAAGGTCACGTTCAGCTCAAGAATAGAAATATCGCCATCTTTTTGCTCAAGCTGTACGGTTACCATCTCAGGATCAATTTGTACGTATTTACAAATGACCTCAAGAATATCTTTACGCAACTGCGGCAGATAATGCGGTTCTGCATCGCTGCGACGGCGTTCAGCAACAATAATCTGCAGCCGTTCTTTTGCAATGTTGGCTGTGTTTTTCTTCCGCGAGAGAAAGAAATCGAGTAATGCCATAACTTATCCTCCGAACAAGCGTTTGAGGAAGCCTTTCTTCTCTTCTTCAATGAAGCGGAAAGGACGTTCTTCTCCCAACAGACGTTCTACGGTATCTGCGTAGGCTTTACCCGCATCGGCGTTAATGTCGAGAATGACCGGTTCACCCTGGTTAGAGGCGCGCAATACTGATTGATCCTCTGGGATCACGCCGACGAGTTTGATGCGCAGGATCTCCAGCACATCTTCCATGCTCAGCATGTCACCTCTGCTTACGCGGCCTGGGTTATAGCGCGTTAACAGCAGGTGCTCTTTAATAGGCTCTTCGCCATTTTCTGCGCGGCGTGATTTTGACGCCAGAATGCCTAAAATACGGTCAGAGTCGCGTACTGAGGAGACTTCCGGGTTGGTGGTAATAATGGCTTCGTCTGCAAAATAGAGTGCCATTAACGCACCGGTTTCAATCCCTGCCGGGGAGTCACAAACGATAAATTCAAAATCCATCGCTTTCAGATCATCAAGAACTTTAGCGACCCCTTCACGGGTGAGGGCATCTTTATCGCGTGTTTGCGATGCCGGCAGAATATAGAGATTTTCAGTACGCTTATCTTTAATTAACGCCTGATTTAGCGTTGCATCGCCCTGAATGACGTTGACGAAATCGTAAACGACCCGGCGTTCGCAACCCATAATCAGGTCGAGATTACGCAGGCCGATATCAAAATCTATCACGACAGTTTTCTTTCCCTTCTGGGCCAAACCAGTGGCGATGGCCGCGCTGGAGGTTGTCTTACCAACACCCCCTTTGCCCGAAGTAACAACAATAATGCGTGCCATAGAAATTCCTTGTTAAAAAGGGATCAATTTAACGGTTGAACGGTCAAAGCGTTTTCGACTAACTGCAGTCGCGCCGCTTTGCCATAAAATTCTGCTGGGATTTGATCACTCAGCCAGTATTCACCTGCGATGGACACCAGTTCCGCCATCAGGTTCGTACAAAATATTTGCGTTTCCCGGTCACCACTTGCCCCTGCCAGCGCACGACCGCGCATCATGCCATAGACATGAATGTTACCATCGGCAATTAATTCGGCCCCAGCGCTAACGTGGCTTGTAACAATCAGATCACATTGTGGAGCATAAATACGCTGACCGGAACGCACCGGGGTATCTATTAAACGCGTTTTTGTGACCGGCGTTGTATTTTGCGCTGGAGCCTGCGGTGCGGGAGCTGGACGTGGCGCTTTTTCCTTTCCTTCCGTCAGGATAGGCAGCCCCATTTTTTCAATTTCGGCTTTAAGTTGCGCATCTTTGCAGCCACTTACGCCAATAACCCGCAAACCGGTTGCCGAAACCGCCTTATGCATCGCTGACCAGTTTACCGGGTCTTCCAGTGCACTGACGTTGAGTACAACGGGGGCATGTTTTAAAAATGCGGGGGCCTGAGCGATTTTGTCTTCCAGCGCCTGATGGATAACCTTAGGTTCTGCCTCATGCAGATGAACCACAGATAAAGTGAAGCTACTGCCTTTAAGCTCGATTGGCGTGTTTGACATCCTGGCCTTACTCAATTAGCTATTAATCATCGCCAGCGCGCGATGATGTTCCGAAGACTATAAGGCATGTTATAGTCTGGATTATATTGAGGCAAGTCACCCTCCCATTTATTCAGAGTAAAAGTCTATTCTGTGATAAATGGCGCTGATTCATAGCTTAAAAAATACCCTTGTCAATCAACCCATTGCCGTCGTACTTTTGATTGTTCTTATTTACGCTTCCTTTTTCCGCACCCTAATCGTGACAGCATCTTTAGACCTGTTTAAATATCCAGTATTGAGGCAAGTGTATTTTTTCACCATGCCAGGCTTTCTTAACTTTCCATTTTTTGCAGCATCATTAAAGAACAGATACCCGTTATCTTAATATCCGCCACAGAATTGCTCTATCATAGAAACCGCAGAAGACGTCTGATACTTCTGTCAGGTCATCGTAACTCGTCCAGGTCAGCTGTTTTGATTACGGATTGATGATGAAATGAGCATAAGTGTTGTACGGTTGGATTATCAGGATGTGCTATGAATATGATGCGTATTTTTTATATCGGATTGTCAGGTGTGGGGATGATGTTCTCATCAATGGCGTCTGGAAATGACGCTGGCGGACTTCAATCTCCGGCGTGCGGCGTTGTTTGCGACCCGTATATTTGTGTGAACTCAGATGGCATTTCCCCAGAGTTAACAAGGAAATATCTCGGCGAAAAAGCCGCTGAAAACTTACAATCATTACAAGGCTACGATCCCAGCGAATTTACATTCGCTAACGGTGTATTTTGCGATGTTAAAGAAAAATTATGTCGTGATGATCGTTATTTTGGTGTGGATGGTAAGCGGAGTGGAAAAATCAATCAAACCACCACAAAGATGTTATTTATGTGTCGTGAGTGATGCCTTGTTTACATTATGTTCTATTCGGCATTGTCTGCTATTCGTCATTAACCTCTTGAGCGACAGAGAGGAGTGGGGCGTTAACGTTTATGACGGGGAGAGTCCCCGTCGGTTGACATTTACTTAATTTGAATATCGACGTTATATTTTTTAGTTTTGTTTTTACGGGCGTCGTTTCGGGTTTGCAGCACTCGCAGCTCATATTTGCCAGAAGCAGGGAGTGAGTATTGTCCGTGACTATCGAGTTCTGGGGAATATCTGGATAAATCAACAGAATCATCGATTCCTGGCCCGAAGAGGTAAGTATCAGCGCCTTCATTAGAGATACTCACATGCACTTTCTGACCTTTTTTGGCATAGAAGGTATATGTATCGTAATCGTATCCCTTTATTTCGCCGGAGTACTGAGCGCTGCTATGGCCTTTTCTGAACTCAACATTGACATTCTTACCCGCAGCAAAGCTCGTGGAGGTTAGCAGTGCAAGCAGCAATACAGCCTTACTGATGCTCTTGATTTTCATTGGTAGTCTCCTGTTCAGAATGAGTACGATGAACTGTTATAATATAACAATCCCTTACGGGGGAATTCCAGTGGCTTTCCTGCGTTCGGTAAAATCCCGTCGCGGCATTTTTGCCGGGGGGATTACTTATAAAGGGGGCATGGACTCAACAAACCGTAGAAATCTACAGCTGGCTGGCTTGTGGCGCGGGTTTCATTGATGTTAGCTTATGCCAAAACCTGGCATCTTAAAGAGTAAAAGTATGTTTTGTGTGATTTATCGAAGCAGCAAGCGTGACCAGACCTATTTATATGTCGAAAAAAAAGACGATTTTTCGCGTGTTCCTGAGGAATTGATGAAAGGTTTTGGTCAGCCTCAGTTAGCGATGATTCTGCCGCTGGATGGGCGGAAGAAACTGGTCAATGCCGATATTGAAAAGGTTAAACAGGCATTAACCGAGCAAGGTTACTATTTGCAGTTACCGCCACCACCCGAAGATTTGCTGAAGCAACATCTTTCCGTCATGGGGCAGAAAACAGACGACACTAACAAATAACCGATATCCGGCGGTGGCATTATCTTTGTCGGCGCGGGTTTTCATATCCACGATAAGGTGAGGGGAACGTTATGTATCAACATCACAACTGGCAAGGTGCGCTGCTGGATTATCCGGTGAGTAAAGTAGTTTGTGTTGGCAGTAACTATGCCAAACATATTAAAGAGATGGGCAGCGCAGTGCCCGAAGAGCCAGTGCTGTTTATTAAACCAGAAACGGCACTGTGCGATCTGCGGCAGCCATTGGCGATCCCATCCGATTTCGGTTCAGTTCATCATGAAGTCGAACTGGCGGTGTTGATTGGCGCGACGCTGCGTCAGGCTACGGAAGAGCATGTCCGCAAAGCCATTGCCGGTTATGGCGTGGCGCTCGATCTGACATTGCGTGATGTTCAGGGAAAAATGAAGAAAGCCGGGCAGCCGTGGGAAAAGGCTAAAGCGTTTGATAACTCTTGTCCGCTTTCCGGGTTTATTCCCGCGGCGGAATTCACCGGCGATCCGCAAAATACAACGCTGGGCCTGAGCGTAAACGGCGAACAACGCCAGCAAGGTACGACTGCGGACATGATCCATAAAATCGTTCCGCTGATCGCTTATATGAGCAAGTTTTTTACCCTCAAGGCCGGTGACGTTGTGCTGACAGGCACGCCTGATGGCGTCGGCCCGTTGCAAAGCGGTGATGAGCTGACAGTCACTTTCGATGGGCATTCTTTGACAACTCGCGTTTTGTAATACTTTTTGCCGCCTGAAAGCGGCGGCAAAACTTGCATCGCTGTGCCAGACTGGTTATAAGGTGCGTTTTAACGTAATGGCGGAACACCTGATGAGCGATGTACCTTTCTGGCAAAGTAAAACCCTGGACGAAATGAGCGATGCGGAATGGGAGTCGTTGTGTGATGGTTGCGGTCAGTGTTGCCTGCATAAACTGATGGATGAAGACACCGACGAAATCTACTTCACTAACGTCGCCTGTCGCCAGCTCAATATTAAAACCTGTCAATGTCGGAACTACGAACGTCGTTTCGAGTTTGAACCCGACTGCATTAAATTAACCCGTGAAAATCTGCCAACATTCGAATGGCTGCCAATGACCTGCGCTTATCGTTTGCTGGCGGAAGGTAAAGATTTACCTGCGTGGCATCCGCTGCTTACTGGTTCGAAAGCGGCAATGCATGGTGAACGTATCTCTGTGCGTCATATCGCAGTGAAAGAATCAGAAGTGATTGACTGGCAGGATCATATCTTAAATAAACCTGACTGGGCGCAGTGATAAATTTAATAGATGTTGATGGGGGCTTTCTTAATATACGTCTGGATGCTCGCCATTTCGTAGCCCTGTTTTTGAAAGCGCTCTGTCATAATGAGAGTTACCCGATACCTTATTATCAACAGGTAACTCTCAATCTTTAAAAAACGTCTGTATTTTTAAATGTGATAAACTTTATACCTTGAGTACATGGAGAGAATAATCGCTGATCAGACTTCAGGTACCTCAAAGAGTGTCTTTTTACCGTGTCTTTTCTGATACTCATTACAGGTGTTAATCATTTTTTTGGCCGCTTCTTTTAGCAAAGAAAGCATTAAATCATCATAATCAACATAGAATCTGGTTGTTTCAGTTTCCGTTTTTATCTCCCCGATGGCGGCTATTTCGGTGGTTAATTTCAATTTGGCGGCATCGATATCTTTATTCGCTTGTTTAACCGTGTTAGACAGGGTGGTAAAGAAACTCTGCACAGATTTTAACTTGTTCTTCAATTCTGGGATCAGTTTCCCTTCAACTACGCCCGCGGCAATAGAATAGGAAATGATTAATCCAAATGGACCGGCGACGACACCGGCTGCGGCACCGGCATACGCTTCCTTCCTGATTTTATCTACCTGTGACTGGAAATAGCTGCTTTTTTCTGAAAAATCATTGGTTAACTGGCTATCTAACGCCAGCAGTTTCCCGGAAGCGTTGTTGAAACTTTGTGAGCTTACCAGCAGGGATTTTTGCGCTTCATTCAGCTTCGTGATGCCGTCATCCAGTACCTTAATGAGAATGTCTTTCTGGGCGGATGCTTTCTTCTCATTGTACTCATCAAATAGCAAAATATACGCTGCGAGCAATTGCGTCGCAACACCACACCATTCATACACTGTTTGGGTTGCTTCAAAATACTTATCCTGGCTATCCATAAGTAAGGTTTTAATATCGCCAACTAAAACGGAGGCTGCCTGTGAATACTCCTGTTTAAAGCGACTTAACTCTTTTATGGTTTCATCAAAGGTCTGCCAGGGGATGACCTGATCGAGATATTTATTATAAAGATCCAATGCTCCATCTGCGGTTTCGATTGCGTTTTTAACTACCTCTACCGTTTTATCTGCAACGATTTCAGTCATAATCATTCGCCTCTTTAAATATATAAATTGTAATGAAACTCCTGTTTTACAACTATTAATGAATTTTACTTCATCTAATTCATAGTTAGCCGGGAGAGATGCGTCAATGTCTTTATTTCTATTAATATGATAAATATCAAACAATGTTTAATGTCATTATGGCGAATGCTTCTATTCTATTTTTTAGCCGGGTGATATTTTTCATTTCTGCTGGATGAGCGTCGTCGCCAGAAGGCCGCGTGAGCACAGGATAAGAGAACGAAAAATCAGCAGTCTATGCAGCGACAAATATTGATAGCCTGAATCAGTATTGATCTGCTGGCAAGAACAGACTACTGTATATAAAAACAGTATAACTTCAGGCAGATTATTATGTTGTTTATCAAGCCTGCGGATCTCCGCGAAATTGTGACTTTTCCGCTATTTAGCGATCTTGTTCAGTGTGGCTTTCCTTCACCGGCCGCAGATTACGTTGAACAGCGCATCGATCTGAATCAACTGTTGATCCAGCATCCCAGCGCGACTTACTTCGTCAAAGCAAGTGGTGATTCTATGATTGATGGTGGAATTAGTGACGGTGATTTACTGATTGTCGATAGCGCTATTACCGCCAGCCATGGTGATATTGTCATCGCTGCTGTTGACGGCGAGTTTACGGTGAAAAAATTGCAACTACGCCCGACGGTACAGCTTATTCCCATGAACAGCGCGTACTCGCCCATTACCATCAGTAGTGAAGATACGCTGGATGTCTTTGGTGTGGTGATCCACGTCGTTAAGGCGATGCGCTGATGTTTGCCCTCTGTGATGTAAACGCGTTTTATGCCAGCTGTGAGACGGTGTTTCGCCCTGATTTATGGGGTAAACCGGTGGTTGTGCTATCGAATAATGACGGTTGCGTTATCGCCCGAAACGCTGAGGCAAAGGCGCTTGGCGTTAAAATGGGCGATCCCTGGTTCAAACAAAAAGATCTGTTTCGTCGCTGTGGCGTGGTTTGCTTTAGCAGCAATTATGAGCTTTACGCAGACATGAGCAATCGGGTGATGTCGACGCTGGAAGAACTATCGCCCCGCGTCGAGATTTACAGTATTGATGAGGCATTCTGCGATCTGACAGGTGTGCGTAATTGTCGCGATCTGACTGACTTTGGCAGAGAAATTCGCGCAACGGTGCTACAACGTACCCATCTTACTGTTGGTGTGGGGATCGCCCAGACCAAAACGCTGGCTAAGCTTGCCAATCATGCGGCAAAAAAATGGCAGCGGCAGACGGGTGGGGTGGTGGATTTATCAAATCTGGAACGCCAGCGTAAATTAATGTCTGCTCTCCCCGTGGATGACGTCTGGGGGATTGGACGGCGGATCAGCAAAAAACTGGACGCGATGGGGATCAAAACCGTTCTCGATTTGGCGGATACAGAGATCCGGTTTATCCGTAAACATTTTAATGTCGTGCTCGAAAGAACGGTGCGTGAACTGCGCGGTGAACCCTGTTTGCAACTGGAAGAATTTGCACCGACAAAGCAGGAAATTATCTGTTCCCGCTCGTTTGGTGAACGCATCACGGATTATACGTCGATGCGGCAGGCCATTTGTAGTTACGCTGCCCGGGCGGCGGAAAAAATTCGCAGTGAGCATCAATATTGTCGGTTTATCTCCACATTTATTAAGACGTCACCATTTGCGCTCAATGAACCTTATTACGGCAATAGCGCGTCGGTAAAACTGCTGACGCCCACTCAGGACAGCAGGGATATCATTAACGCCGCTACGCGATCTCTGGATGCCATCTGGCAAGCGGGCCATCGCTACCAAAAAGCGGGCGTGATGCTGGGGGATTTCTTCAGTCAGGGAGTCGCGCAGCTCAATTTATTCGATGACAACGCACCGCGCCCCGGGAGTGAGCAATTGATGACGGTAATGGATACACTGAATGCTAAAGAGGGCAGAGGAACACTCTATTTTGCCGGGCAGGGGATCCAGCAACAATGGCAGATGAAGCGAGCCATGCTTTCACCACGTTATACAACGCGAAGTTCTGATTTACTGCGGGTCAAATAAATATAGCGGCAGGAAAAAAGCGCTCCCGCAGGAGCGCCGAATGGATTAGCGACCGAACAGATCACGTTTTTTCGCTTTAAACGGCTGGGAAATCACCACCAGCACTGCGACAATCAGGTAAGCGATAAAAATACCGAGCAGCCACTGCGGCATTTCCAGACCTAAAAAATCCCACTGACGCTCGGCGCAATCGCCAGAGGCGACAAACACTTGCGGCACCCATTTATCCAGCGGCAGCCATTCCGGGAAACGAACCATAAAATCACAGGTCGCAAACGGCGAAGGATAGAGCTGAAGCATGGTGTGCTCGTAAGTTAACTGCACACCGCGGAACGCACTATACAACCAGATAACCATCGCTACATAACGCAGTGGCGTTTTTGGAGCGATCGCGCCAATCAGCGCAGCACCCAGAACGCCGAATAACGCGCAGCGTTCATAAATACAGAGCACGCAAGGTTTCAGTAACATCACATGCTGGAACCACAGCGCCGTCAGTTCCAGTGCCAGAGCAGTAAACGCCATCAACAGCCACGCGCCCCGGCCTTGTGAACATTGGTTCAAAAATCGCAACATAATCATTTCCCTGCAATATGCATAGAGTGCGCAGTTTAAACCAATTCATTCGCTGCGCCACCAGGAGGCAGCAAAAATAGGACGCAATTGGACAATTATCGGGCGAAAAGGCAAACCGGGCATTTATATGCCCGGTAAGTTGTTATCAAAGCGTTGCTATCCAGCCCATTTGCATAAACCATTCGGTTACAGGGGCAAGCGTAAACTCGACGCAGAGCAGTCCGACGAGTGTCAGGACGAGGGTGTAAGGCAAGGCCATCCACACCATGCGGCCATAAGAGAGGCGAATCAATGGCGCGAGTGCAGAGGTCAGCAGGAACAGGAACGCAGCCTGACCGTTCGGCGTAGCGACAGAGGGCAGATTGGTACCGGTATTAATGGCGACCGCCAGCAGCTCGTATTGCTTCAACGTGATAGCGCCACTTTCCATTGCCGCTTTCGCTTCGTTGATATAAATCGTCCCCACGAAGACGTTATCCGAAATGGATGACAGCAGACCGTTGAAAATATAGAACAGCGACAGCTGAGCATGTTCCGATGCCTGCAACACAAACTGAATAATCGGCGAAAACAGTTGTTGGTCGATAATCACCGCGACTACCGAGAAAAACACCGTCAACAGTGCGGTGAATGGCAGAGATTCGGTGAAGGCTTTACCTATAGCATGTTCATCGGTGACACCGGTCAATGATGTTGCCAGAATAATGACTGACAAACCAATCAAGCCAACTTCCGCCAGATGCAACGCCAGCGCAGTCACCAGCCAGACGCCAATAATCGCCTGGACAATCAGACGGATTTTATCCTGACGGGTACGCTGGTGGCGGCTTTGATCGTCAAACTGTTGCAACACTTCGCGGACTTTCTCCGGCAGCGTTTCACCGTAGCCAAACCAACGCAGCTTCTCTACCAGCAGGCAGGTTAACAGGCCACAAATCAGAACCGGAACGGTCACCGGCGACATGCGCAGGAAGAAATCGCCAAAATGCCAGCCAGCCGCTTTAGCGATGATCAGGTTCTGTGGTTCGCCCACCATGGTCATTACGCCGCCTAATGCGGTGCCGACACCGGCATGCATCATCAGGCTACGCAGAAAGCCACGGAACTGTTCCAGAACTACTTTGTAATGCTTGTCGATATGACTATCGTCTTGCAGGTCGGTGTCTTCGGTACGGGAAGAGGCTACGCGATGATAAATACCATAAAAACCGACTGCAACGCTGATCACCACCGCCACGACGGTTAAGGCATCGAGGAACGCGGAGAGGAATGCTGCCGCCACGCAAAAAGAGAGCGACAGCAGCATTTTGGAGCGAATGCTTAACAGCAAACGGGTAAATATGAACAGCAACAGCTGTTTCATAAAATAGATACCCGCCACCATAAACATCAATAACAGCAAGACTTCAAGATTTGCCGCCACCTCTTCACGGACGTGTTCCGCGCTGGTCATGCCGATGAATACCGCTTCGATAGCCAACAGACCACCGGGGAGTAGCGGGTAGCATTTCAGGGCCATCGCCAGAGTGAAAATAAATTCCGCTACCAGCAACCAGCCAGCGACGAAAGGGCTGATGAGGAAAATTAACGGATTTACGATTAAGAAAATGATGAGGGCGAGTTTGTACCAGTCGGGGGACTGGCCCAAAAAATTGCGCCATAGCGCGCGGCCCCAGGAGATCTCCATGATGGTTTCCCTTACCTTACAAATAATCAATGATGTTTTTATGTTTAAACGCAAAGCTTAACGGTCAGGCAGGAGTGAGGCAAGTCTTGATAGTCAAGGGGAAAGAGATGCGGAAAATGAAGCCTTGATCCCTTTTTTCTTCTTTTTGTCTGCTATCAGCGTAGTTAGCCCTCTGGTATGATGAGTCCAACTTTGTTTTGCTGTGTTATGGAAATCTCACTATGGTCATTAAGGCGCAAAGCCCGGCGGGTTTCGCGGAAGAGTACATTATTGAAAGTATCTGGAATAACCGCTTCCCTCCCGGGACTATTTTGCCCGCAGAACGTGAACTTTCAGAATTAATTGGCGTAACGCGTACTACGTTACGTGAAGTGTTACAGCGTCTGGCACGAGATGGCTGGTTGACCATTCAACATGGCAAGCCGACGAAGGTGAATAATTTCTGGGAAACCTCTGGTTTAAATATCCTTGAAACACTGGCGCGACTGGATCACGAAAGTGTGCCGCAGCTTATTGATAATTTGCTGTCGGTGCGTACCAATATTTCAACTATTTTTATTCGCACCGCGTTTCGTCAGCATCCCGATAAAGCGCAGGAAGTGCTGGCTACCGCTAATGAAGTGGCCGATCACGCCGATGCCTTTGCCGAGCTGGATTACAACATATTCCGCGGCCTGGCGTTTGCTTCCGGCAACCCGATTTACGGTCTGATCCTTAACGGGATGAAGGGACTGTATACGCGCATTGGTCGTCACTATTTCGCCAATCCGGAAGCGCGCAGTCTGGCGCTGGGCTTCTACCACAAACTGTCGGCGTTGTGCAGTGAAGGCGCGCACGATCAGGTGTACGAAACAGTGCGTCGCTATGGGCATGAGAGTGGCGAGATTTGGCACCGGATGCAGAAAAATCTGCCGGGTGATTTAGCCATTCAGGGGCGATAATCCCTTCCGTTTAAAAAACAAACCCCTCAAACGAGGGGTTTTTGTTGTTTTTACAGATTTCCCATTCTCGGCGGGCAACGTTCCAGCAACTCGACGCTGCCGTCTTCGTTTTGCTGTTCCAGCATCACATCAAATCCCCACAGGCGATGCACATGCTTCAGTACTTCTTTGCGCCCCCGATCCAGCGGTGCGCGATTATGTGGAATGTAACGCAGTGTCAGCGAACGGTCGCCGCGCAAATCCACGTTCCAGATCTGAATATTCGGCTCCAGATTACTTAAGTTATATTGCGACGATAACCGGTTACGGATCTCCCGATAACCCTCTTCATTATGAATAGCGGAAATCTCCAGATAATTATGCCGATCATCATCCAGCACGGTGAAGAAGCGGAAATCACGCATCACTTTCGGTGACAGGAACTGGCTGATAAAACTCTCATCTTTGAAATCACGCATCGCGAAATGCAGCGTTTCCAGCCAGTCGGAACCGGCGATATCCGGGAACCAGTATTTGTCTTCTTCCGTTGGCGACTGACAAATCCGTTTAATATCCTGGAACATGGCGAACCCGAGGGCATACGGGTTGATGCCGCTGTACCACGGGCTGTTATAGGGCGGCTGGAAGACCACATTGGTGTGGCTGTGCAAAAACTCCAGCATAAAACGTTCCGTTACTTTCCCTTCATCATACAGATGGTTAAGGATGGTGTAGTGCCAGAAGGTCGCCCAGCCTTCGTTCATCACCTGAGTCTGTTTTTGCGGATAAAAATACTGGCTCACCTTACGCACAATACGCAGGATTTCACGCTGCCATGATTCCAGCAGCGGCGCATTTTTCTCCATAAAATAGAGCAGGTTTTCTTGTGGCTCGGACGGATAGCGGCGCGCTTCAGCAACCGTTTTCTCTTCCTCGCGCTTCGGCAGGGTACGCCAGAGCATATTGACCTGACTTTGCAGATACTCTTCGCGACTTTTCTGCCGGGCTTTCTCTTCTTGCAGCGAGATTTTTTGCGGGCGTTTGTACCGGTCCACGCCGTAGTTCATCAGCGCGTGGCACGAGTCCAGAAGCCGTTCTACTTCATCAACGCCATAGCGCTCTTCGCACTCGGTAATATATTTACGGGCAAAAATCAGATAATCGACAATCGAACTGGCGTCGGTCCAGCTACGGAATAAGTAATTGTTTTTGAAGAAAGAGTTATGCCCATAGCAGGCATGAGCCATCACCAGCGCTTGCATGGTAATGGTGTTCTCTTCCATCAGGTAAGCGATACACGGGTTAGAGTTAATGACGATTTCATAGGCCAGTCCTTGCTGACCGTGCTTATACAGCCGTTCAGTCTCGATAAACTTTTTACCGAATGACCAGTGCGGATAGTTAATTGGCATGCCGACGCTGGAGTAGGCATCCATCATCTGTTCTGAGGTTATCACTTCAATCTGGTGCGGGTAGGTATCCAGCCGGTAGAGTTTCGCCACCCGGTCTATCTCTGCCAGATAAACATCCAGCAGGTCGAACGTCCAGTCGGGTCCATCGCTCAAACGAGTGGTGTCCTTATTCATAGAATCGATCGTCGCCATACGCGCACCTCATTGTTGTCGGCGCTCTCTGTGTGGAGCACCTCATTTCAAGCATAGAACACCTGTTAAAAACCGCGTCGCCGGAGAATTTTTTTCTTTGCGATTTCTTATTATCAGAGTGCCACTAATCCGCTTCTGAACGGAATTTTATGCTGGATAAAAAGGGCGTTCAGCAGGAGATACTAAAGACGCCATATTGCCGCAGAGTCAGGGAGATGTGAGCCAGCTCACCATAAAAAAGCCGTATGTTGAATAATATTTTCAACTGAGTTATCAAGATGTAATTAGATTATTATTCTTTTACTGTATCTACCGTTATCGGAGTGGCTATGCGAGTTGTCATACTGGGAAGTGGTGTGGTAGGCGTTGCCAGCGCCTGGTACTTAAATCAGGCAGGACATGAGGTCACCGTCATTGATCGGGAGCCGGGGGCCGCCCTGGAGACCAGTGCCGCGAATGCCGGGCAAATCTCCCCCGGATATGCTGCACCGTGGGCGGCACCAGGTGTGCCTTTAAAAGCGATCAAATGGATGTTCCAGCGCCATGCGCCGCTGGCAGTTCGTCTCGACGGTACGCAGTTCCAGTTGAAATGGATGTGGCAAATGTTACGTAACTGCGACACCAGCCACTACATGGAAAACAAAGGGCGGATGGTGCGTCTGGCGGAATACAGCCGTGATTGCCTGAAAGCATTGCGCGCCGAAACCAATATTCAGTATGAAGGGCGTCAGGGTGGGACGCTGCAACTGTTCCGTACCGAACAACAGTATGAAAATGCGACCCGCGATATCGCCGTGCTGGAAGATGCCGGCGTACCGTATCAGCTGCTGGAATCCAGCCGCCTGGCGGAAGTGGAGCCCGCGCTGGCAGAAGTGGCGCACAAACTGACGGGCGGCCTGCAGTTACCCAATGATGAAACCGGAGACTGTCAGCTATTTACCCAGAATCTGGCGCGGATGGCGGAGCAGGCGGGGGTTAAATTCCGCTTTAATACGCCCGTTGACCAACTGCTTTGCGACGGCGAGCAAATCTACGGCGTGAAGTGTGGCGATGAAGTGATTAAGGCCGATGCGTATGTGATGGCGTTTGGTTCTTACTCGACGGCGATGCTCAAAGGCATTGTTGATATTCCGGTGTATCCGCTGAAAGGCTACTCGCTGACTATTCCAATTGCGCAGGAAGATGGTGCGCCAGTATCCACCATTCTTGATGAAACCTACAAAATCGCCATTACCCGTTTCGATAACCGCATTCGTGTTGGCGGAATGGCGGAAATTGTTGGTTTTAACACCGAGCTGTTGCAACCGCGTCGTGAAACGCTGGAAATGGTGGTTCGCGATCTCTATCCACGCGGCGGTCATGTCGAGCAGGCGACTTTCTGGACGGGTCTGCGCCCGATGACGCCAGACGGTACGCCGGTTGTCGGGCGTACACGCTTTAAAAATCTGTGGCTGAATACCGGTCACGGCACGCTCGGCTGGACGATGGCTTGCGGTTCCGGTCAGTTGTTAAGCGACCTGCTCTCTGGTCGCACACCAGCGATCCCATATGAGGATCTAAGCGTAGCGCGCTACAGCCGTGGATTTACGCCATCACGTCCGGGCCATTTACATGGCGCACACAGCTAAGGAAACGAGATGACCCGTCCGATACAGGCCAGCCTCGATCTGCAGGCATTAAAACAGAATCTGTCCATTGTCCGCCAGGCCGCGCCGCACGCGCGCGTCTGGTCGGTGGTAAAAGCGAACGCTTACGGGCATGGTATTGAGCGTATCTGGAGCGCGCTCGGGGCCACCGATGGCTTTGCATTGCTTAACCTGGAAGAGGCAATAACGTTACGTGAGCGCGGCTGGAAAGGACCGATCCTGATGCTGGAAGGATTTTTCCATGCTCAGGATCTGGAGATTTATGACCAGCACCGCCTGACCACCTGCGTACACAGCAACTGGCAGCTCAAAGCACTGCAAAATGCGCGGCTAAAAGCACCGTTGGATATTTATCTTAAAGTGAACAGTGGGATGAATCGGTTGGGCTTCCAGCCCGATCGCGTGCTTACCGTCTGGCAGCAGTTGCGGGCAATGGCGAATGTTGGCGAAATGACCCTGATGTCGCATTTTGCCGAGGCGGAACATCCTGATGGAATTTCCGGCGCGATGGCGCGTATTGAGCAGGCGGCGGAAGGGCTGGAGTGTCGGCGTTCGTTGTCCAATTCGGCGGCGACTCTGTGGCACCCGGAAGCGCATTTTGACTGGGTTCGGCCTGGCATTATTTTGTATGGCGCTTCGCCGTCCGGTCAGTGGCGTGATATCGCCAATACCGGATTACGTCCGGTGATGACGCTAAGCAGTGAGATTATTGGTGTCCAGACGCTAAAAGCGGGCGAGCGTGTGGGCTACGGCGGTCGCTATACTGCGCGAGATGAACAGCGAATCGGCATTGTCGCCGCAGGATACGCCGACGGTTATCCGCGCCATGCGCCTACCGGCACCCCTGTTTTAGTGGACGGCGTGCGCACCATGACGGTGGGGACAGTCTCGATGGATATGCTGGCGGTCGATTTAACGCCTTGTCCGCAGGCGGGTATTGGTACGCCAGTTGAGCTGTGGGGCAAGGAGATCAAAATTGATGATGTCGCCGCCGCTGCCGGAACGGTGGGCTATGAGTTGATGTGCGCGCTGGCGCTACGTGTCCCAGTTGTGACGGTGTAACTTGTTGTAAGCCGGATCGGAGGCAACGTCTTTTGGTTGCAAAAAAATCATCCATCCGGCTGGTCAGCAACTGTTGCCGTTAATGTGACAGAGCCATTTCCAATGATAGTGTCCATTAAAATGATGGACACTATTTCCCCGGAACCTGAACTCACCGCACAGGCGTTCTACATAAAACGCTTACGCTTCATTGTTGACTCGGAATCGACTTCAGATAAATCACGCTTCACCCTTGATGCAGATTCGGGTTCATGTTCAGAATGTTGATTAACAGGCTGCGAGTCCTGTTGTCTTTCCAGACTCAACAGGCCCAACTGCTGATTCAGGAGTTCCAGGTCCTCCTGTACCTTCACGCGCTCCAGGAGTTCCGGGTCATCCAGGAACTCCAGATCCATAAGGTCATCCAGGTCCTCCAGCTCCTCCAGTCCCTCCAGGTCAATCTGGCCTTCCTTGCGCAAAAAGTCTAAAAGGTCCTCCAGGCCCTGCTGGTTTTTCAGGCCCTCGACGGCTTTGAGCAGCGTCGGTAAATTGTCTTTGTCCCAAGGGTTACCATTACAGTCAAACACCTTCAGGCTCTGGGGCTGCGGCACCCGTACAGTTTTAAACTGATTTTCTCCACAGTAGTATATGATTAGTTTGGGCGGCAGCCGTGGTGAAGAGATCAAATCGTTACTAGAACAGTCAAATACCTTCAGGCGAGTCAAGTTCTCAAGCACCTCATCAGGTATTGAGTTAATATTGTTGCCAGCACAGGACAGTTTATACAGGTACTGGGGCATCGACGGCGGTAAAAATTGCAAGAAGTTTTCAGAACAGTTAATCACTCTCAGGTTAGTCGACAGCTCAGGCAGCCAGATAATATAGTTTTCATAGCACTTCAGTACCATCAGTTTCGGGGGCTGCACCTTCGGTAACAAGATCAAAAAATTCTCCATACATTCAAGCACTCTCAGCCCCTTTGGCATTACCTCCGGTAAGGCGGTCAACACGTTTCTACTGCAGTTAAATTCAATCAGATGTGGAGGCAAATTTTCAGGGAGTGAAGTCAGTCCAAGGTTGCTAAGATCGAGCATACTCTGTCTTGTTATGAGACATTCCTTCATTCTGCGCAATGCTTCTGCCCGGTCTTCAATCTGGCTTGCTGACTGGTTTTCTTCCAGGATATCTTCCTTGATTTCTTTCAGTCTTTCTTTCAGGTCTTCTTGGGGAATTTCTGACTGTTTGTTTTGCCGGTTTTCTTCCAGGACGTCGTGCAGTTTTTTTTGCAGGTTTTCTTGCAAACCTTCCCGCTCCATAGCCCATTGGCACCATTCGGCGACCATCATGAACTCGTTATGTTGCGGATTCAGGGGAGTCCCCAACGTGATGATGGTATTGTTGTCCACCTGTATGTTCACTTTGCCCGCGATACTGAGGTCAATGATCTGCCAGGGGGCATCACCCCAGCTGAATTTTTGCGGGCTGAGATACTTCATGTTCTGCAAAATTTGATTCTTGAGTTCCACCGACAGGAAGAGCCGCCTTGGCGGGCGTCGTACGCCTGTGTTAACGGAAGATGGGGGAATAGCGGGGGCGAATGGGCAGATGTCTTTAAAGCTAGCCATAATGCTACGTATCCTTGAAATAAATATCCTCTGGCAGCGCCGGAGACGTGAATGTGGTCACCGCAAAGGAGCCACAGGACGTCATTTGCGCTGATATAACTACTCATCGTTGACTTTTTCCCTGGTCAGAAATGCCGTGTCGGGTCTGGTACATGCTGTATTACGGCCCAGGCAGCTCTGACGTAATAAAGAAAATACGAGAGCGAACGACCCGGAAATAATCGTTATTAAGCAAAGGAATAACTATAAGAAATCGCTCATGCATCCGGTGCTACAGGCGGATGAAACGCCACTACAGATACAGAGCAGGCTGAAACGCGTATTGTGTGGGCTACGCCAGTGCGGCAGGTTGCGTGGGGGAATATGTTCAGGCGATGTCAGGCTGGGGCCCCTGATGGTTGACGGGGATACCGGTAATGCGGGGCTGGTTATTCTTCACCTGTTGCAGTCGGAAGAAGCCATTACGCTGACTTTCTTGAGCCGGTGTTTTGAGTTTATTGGCCAGAGCCTGCAATGGTTTGTCATCCATAATTTAACCTTCTTCTGATGTTGGAATGTGCATATCAAAATCAGGAAATGACAAGTTTATATACAGGCTCAGGCTGCGTTAAGCAAAGCATCGTAACCGGCGATAGATGCTGCATTAAATTTAAGATTCAGCTTCCTCTTCAGCCACTCGAACGCCAATCTTCAACACTTCATTATCTTCTTTCTCGGCCACCGTCCAGATCATTCCGGCAAACTCTACCTGGTCACCGACAACCGGTGCCGCGCCTAACAACTGCTGGACAATTTCACCCAGCGTTTGCTGTTTATCACGATATTCTCGCCCGTCTTCCAGGCCATATATCAGCGCAACATCAGCATATTTGGCGCTGGCTTCGAGAATGAAGTCACCAAAGAAGCGTTGATCCAGCGCGACCGGTGGCGACTGGCTGAACAGTTTACCGAGCGCCGGGAGATCGCGTTCCCGACCAATTACACACAATACATCGCCTTCGCGCAGTCGGGTGCTGCCGGTAGGATGAAGCAACTGGTTATCACGAAACAGTGCTGCAATACGCGTCTCTTTTGGCATATGCAAATCGCGCAGTGCCGCACCTACACACCATTTATCAGCACTCAATTGATAAACAAACTGCTCCCACGGATTTTCCGGATGAATATCCAGGCCAACGCGTGACACCGGACGTCCGACGGGCGGAACCACCACTTTGGCTTTTTTCGCCGCCCACGAGAGTGATGTTCCCTGCAAGAGCAGTGAAACCAGAACCACAAAGAAGGCGACATTAAAGAACAGTCGCGCATTCTCCAGCCCCGCCATCATCGGGAACACGGCCAGGATGATTGGCACCGCGCCGCGTAATCCCACCCAGCTGATAAACACGCGCTCACGCAGATTAAAACCACGGAACGGTAGCAATCCGGCAAATACCGAAAGAGGACGGGCGAAGAAAATCATCCATGCGGACAAAATGAGCGCCGGAATGGCAATAGGCAGCAGATCGCTTGGGTTAACCAACAGCCCCAGCACCAGGAACATGGCGATTTGCGCCAGCCAGGCGAGGCCGTCGAAATTTTGCAGGATGCCGTAGCGGTTGCGAATCGGCCGATTACCCAGCAGAAAACCGCACAGATAAACAGCCAGAATACCGCTGCCTTCCAGCGCCGTGGTTAAAGCAAAAATTAAAATACCGCCGCTTAATGCCAGCAATGGATATAAACCGGCGGGCAGGGCGATGCGATTAATCATTTGCAGCAGTAAATAACCACCGCCAAGACCGATGACAATCCCGAGGCCAAATTGCTGCAGAATATCGACCACGAACATCCAACTGACACTGCTTTCATGCTGCTGGATCATCGCAATCAGGGTAATCGTCAGAAAGACCGCCATTGGATCATTACTGCCGGATTCAATTTCCAGCGTCGAGCCAACACGTTCGTTAAGCCCCTTACCACCCAGCAGAGAAAAGACCGCTGCAGCATCGGTGGAGCCGACGATAGCGCCGATTAATAAGCCTTCAATCAAATCAAGATTAAACAGCCACGCCGCCATCATGCCGGTTAAACCAGAGGTGATAAGTACGCCCAGCGTCGCCAGCGACAGCGCCGGTCCTAACGCCACACGAAAGGAACTGGCCTGAGTGCGCATCCCGCCGTCGAGCAAAATAATCGCCAGCGCCAGGTTACTTACCATGTAGGCGAAGGGGTAATTATCAAACGGGATACCGCCGACGCCATCGACTCCCGCCAGCATGCCGATCGCCAGAAAAATAACCAGAATAGGAATGCCAAGACGGGAAGAAAATGAACTAAGTAATATACTGCTGGTGACAAGGATGGATCCTAAGATGAAAAGGCTAATTATTGTTGTGGCATCCAACGGTCGGTTACTCCTGATTACGCTGTCTCTTATATAAACCCTACCATATTAGCGGCAGAGACAGCGTTTTACTTAGCCCTGAAGCGTGATTTTTTTACATTTTAAGAACAGGATGACCGCTAATCGTCAACTGAGTGCCTTCATGGGTGTTATTAAGCATGGCATGTGCGCCCAACGGCAGCGTAACCGTGCGTTGTTCATGACCAAAATCGAGGCCGGTAATGAGTGGAATCGACAGGCGGGAACGCAGAAACGCGTACACTGACTCCAGGTTGTAACCTGCGTCATAATCATTGGGCGTGCTGCCGCTAAAGCTACCGAGAATAATCGCCTTCTGACGTGGCAAAATTCCAGCATGATAGAGCTGCAACAGCATACGTTCGACGCGGAAAGGGTGCTCGTTAATATCTTCCAGCACCAGAATACCGTTCTCAATTTGTGGCATCCACGGTGTACCGATCAGTGAAATCAGCATCGCAAGATTGCCTCCCCACAACGTGCCTTCGGCCCGACATGTCGGGCCTTCCCCTTGCCATTCAATGGTGAAGGTTTCATTGCGTAACGCCAGCCAGAAATGGTGCTCGGTAAAGGCGTTTAGTTCATCCGCGCCAAAGTTTGCTACCAGCATGGGGCCGCTAAAGGTGATGACATTGCCTTGCGCCAGAAGACCGCACTGAATGGCGGTAAAATCGCTATGCCCGCATATGAGCAACGGGTCATATTGTTGGCGAGCCACCAGTGCCTGCCAGTCAATATCTGCCAGTAAACGACTGGCACCGTAACCGCCGCGTACAGCCAGCACGATGGTGTTGGGGGTGGTCAGTCTGGCAAGGGAATTGAGATCTTCCAGACGCTCCGTTTCCGTACCCGCAAAACGCTCACAACGACGGGCAATAACCTCGACGTTATTGACTTGATGCCCCGCGTTGGTAAGGCGCTGGATACCACGCAGCGCGGCGTGCTGTTTAATGCAGTAACCCGATGGGGCAATTAAGTGAAACAGAGACATGGCAATTCCTTGCTGACAACAGAAACGAAATGTATATCATGCCGCTTAGGTGTGCCGTTGTCACCTCAACGGCGATTCCAGGCTATAAGGATAGAAGAAGTGAAATTGAGATGGTTTGCCTTTTTGATTGTGTTATTAGCGGGTTGTTCATCAAAGCATGACTATACGAACCCGCCGTGGAACGCGAAAGTTCCGGTGCAACGTGCGATGCAGTGGATGCCAATAAGCCAGAAAGCCGGTGCAGCCTGGGGCGTCGATCCACAATTGATCACAGCGATTATCGCTATCGAATCGGGTGGTAATCCGAACGCGGTGAGTAAATCGAATGCCATTGGTT
Organism: Escherichia sp. WS1152; assembly: GCF_046487665.1. Taxonomy (NCBI): domain Bacteria; kingdom Pseudomonadati; phylum Pseudomonadota; class Gammaproteobacteria; order Enterobacterales; family Enterobacteriaceae; genus Escherichia; species Escherichia sp. WS1152. Next base: position 544,477 of record NZ_JBJQJA010000001.1, read on the forward strand.
TGATGCAGTTAAAAGCTTCAACCTCCGGACGTGATGTTTATCGGCGTATGGGCTGGAGTGGTGAGCCGACGACCAGCGAGCTGAAAAATCCGGAGCGTAATATTTCTATGGGGGCGGCTTACCTGAATATTCTGGAAACCGGCCCGCTGGCAGGCATTGAAGATCCGAAGGTACTGCAATATGCGCTGGTGGTGTCATATGCTAACGGGGCAGGTGCGCTGCTACGGACTTTCTCGTCAGATCGGAAAAAGGCAATCAGCAAAATCAACGATCTGGATGCTGACGAGTTCCTCGATCACGTAGCGCGAAATCATCCTGCGCCGCAGGCTCCGCGCTATATCTACAAACTTGAGCAGGCACTGGACGCGATGTAAATCAGTCGCGTACTTTGTCCGCTTTCTCCCGGGCTTCCCGCTCGAGAGAGAAAATAATCCGCTGTAATTGCCGCTCCACCGTCGGGCTGACGTTAAGAAAACGGAAGCTCAGACGGGGAGTGGTGATGGTTTCATTCTTGCCATCAATCACTTTGCGCTCGCTGATGGAGATTAACTGGGCGTCAAAGTGAAAAACACCCCATTGCCCCATGTTGACTTCAATCTGAGCGAAGCGCATACCTTCGTGCAACCCGGCAGGCTTTGCTGTTTCCAGTAATGCGCCCATGCCGCCTAACGACAAATCATACAGGCGGAAACGTAACGTACTGTTATCCGCCAGTTTGGTCTGGCAAAAATAAGGCGGATGGAGTGGGGCGGAGATGCGGAAATATCGGCGTCGTTGTACAAACCATAAGGTGGGAGGCGGTACGGTAATAAATGCCGGAAGCTGCAAGTATTCACTCTGCTGTAGTTGTTCAACAGTAAACTCGACTTTCGCTCCCTGGGTTTCGGCGGTAATGGTAATGTGCTGTGCCTTTAGCACGGCGATGTTGTCTTCGGCTTGACTGCCGAAATCCAGCACCAGTTTATCTGGGGTTATTACCAGTATTTTGCTGATCAGCTGCCCGCCATTCCAGCTGATACGCAAAGGAATTGCGGCTTTGTGCAAATCGCGTAACACGCCCAGGACGGCTAACGGATTTTGTTTCAGGAACTGCTCATGGTAATGACTCACGCGGAAAAACTCCTGACTGACAAACTGTCTTTGGTTTATCGGTCACAGTTAACAAAACTTAATACAAATGCGTGAATATTTTTTACATGTTGTTCTTAAATCAGCCGACAAACGCCCAGCATCGATCCCGCCCTTGCCTATACTTAGAGCGTTGACGTAAGCATTTCTTGCGTCCGATTCATCGAAACGAGGGCCTGAACATGGGAATTATTGCCTGGATTATTTTTGGCCTGATAGCCGGCATTATCGCCAAGCTAATCATGCCGGGGCGTGATGGTGGTGGATTTTTCCTGACCTGTATTCTCGGGATAGTCGGTGCGGTGGTCGGCGGCTGGCTGGCGACCATGTTTGGCATTGGCGGCTCCATCAGCGGTTTTAATTTGCACAGCTTCCTGGTGGCGGTGGTGGGAGCTATTCTCGTTCTGGGCGTATTCCGCCTCCTGCGAAGAGAATAAGATTTTCATAAGGCGGATAGCGATACAGATGCCGCTATCCGCTTTCACATCAGAACGTATACTCGACACCTGCCCAGAAATTGCGGCCTTCTTCAATAAACCCTTCACTGTAGGCATATTGGGTATCAAACAGGTTATTGACCGACGCATTGACGCTGAAGCCATGACCTAAGGTGTAATCGGCTCGAATGTGGGTCACCGCAAAACCGGCGGCTTTTTGTGAACCGTCACTGTTGCTGTAGCTGGAGGAACGCGCCTCTTCCGACAGCGTTACGCTTAACGGCTCCCACGGTTTGAGAGTCATCCATGCGGTCATTGTCTGCGTTGGCAGATCGGTTATCTTGCCGATGTCTTTGCGTTTGGCGTCAGCGTGGATCAGGGCGTAGCTCAATCCTACATCCAGTATATTGCTGATTTTCCCCTTAATACCGGCATCCAGACCGCTGTAATCCACCGTGCCGCTGTTCTGATTTTGAATGGTATCGGCATCGATATTGTGCGAGAGGATGGCATCACTCACCCGGTTATAGTAAACGCTGACCTCAAATCCCCAGTCGCGCGTGAAGGCACCATTCCAGGTTAAATCCACCCCGCGAGCGCGTTCCGGCTTGAGCTGCGGGTTAACAATCGCTATCTGGTTATACGCAGGTTTGGATGTGGTATAGCGTTCTTTCAGCGTCGGAAAGCGTGTGCGGTCATAGTACGAAAGCGCCAGAGTGTCTTCATTGGCAAAGTGGTATTTCCCCATCACTTGCCAGTTAAAAGCTGACTGATTGTTGTCGTCATAATGGGTGATGCTGCCATCTTTCTCGTGTTTTTTCGCTTCTACGCTATCGCGCCAGTCATAGCTGATTCCAGCCACGACATCGACATTATCAGCAGCAGCCCATTGATATTCACTGGCGAGCGACCAGGTACGATCTTCATAGCGATCGTAAGCGGCGTGCGGCGCACCTTTTTCCCGGTGTACGTCATCTTTCCAGTTAACGGCAAACGACAGCAGATCGTTTTCACGCACATCGGCTGCCAGTTGTAATCCGGCACCGTCGCTGTAATCGGAATAATGGCTGTAGCTGCCTTTTTTATTTTTCAAATCAGCCAGCGAGTTGTACATCATCAGCGTATTTTCAAAGGTGTCGCGATACAGCCGACTTTTCAGGGTAAAACGATCGTTTAGTTGGGTCGTTCCCTGATAATAAAAACTTTCTTTGTCATACTCTGGCCACTGCCAGTAGCGTGATTTTTGACCACTATTTCCGCTGTATGGCGGGTCATCTTTTTCACCATCCTGCTTAATGTAAGTCAGTGTGTATTCATCGTTTTCACGTGGTGTAAATCCGAGCTTCACAATACCGCGTTTATCATCAGCCGATGAATTAATCATCTTGCCGTGTTTGCCTGCAATATCATTATTTACACCATGCGGCAGGCCGAGAAAATCCTGCTTTAGCTGACTACCGCTGACTTGCAAATACCCCAGTTCGCTGCTGGCGGCAAATGAAGCATGCATATCGTAGGCATTGTCCTGGCTACGGCTCCATCCCTGGCGATATCCCAGACTTGCTTCCAGAGGTTTTGTTGGCTTCTGGGTGGTGATATTAATGGCTCCGCCCATCTGATTAGGTCCCTGAAGCAGCGACGAATACCCTTTGGAAACTTCGACTGCCCCCAGATTGTTGGTCAGAATCCGCGCCAGATCGAGGTTGCCGTCATAGGGAACATAAATGGGCACACCGTCGAAATAGACCGGCACCTGCCGACTATCAAAGCCACGAACTTTTACCTGTTCTTCGTTGCGGCTGCCTGACTTTTGCAGCACCACGCCGGGGACGACACTTAATGCCTGAGCGACATTCTGTTTATCCAGGGCCTTCATGGTGGGTTGATCGAGAACGGTGGTCGTCGTCGATGATACCGGACTGGACCATACGGTCAGCGAGTCGCTCTCCTGAACCGCTACGGCCTGCTGGGTAAAGGCAAGTGATAATGCTGTGCAGAGATAATGTTTTTTGAGTCTCATAGAATAAATTCCGTTTAACAAAGAATTAAATAGAGGCTGCGGGTTGCAGACTGACTTTGATGTCAGCCGGTGCCGCGTAATAAGGCGCGGAGGTAATAAAGAGGCGAATGCCGCAGTCGAGGTAATTTTTGAGTGTCGTCAGATTAATTCCGCCGGTCAGAGCCAGCGTGCAGTGGGGAGCCAGTGACGGCGCTATTTGCGCAATTTCAGTTGCCTGTTGCGGACTAAATTTGTCGAGCTGAAGTACGTCTGGTTGCGCGCGTAACGCGGCGATTGCCTCTTTCGGCGTGTCGGCTTCAACAACAATTTTCTTCTCGGGTGCGTGGCGACGTAACTGATTGATTGCGCCTGACCAGTCCTGATTGTCATGAAGAAAATGGCGGTGGTTGGCAAACAATAATATGGTTTCCGCACATCCGGCACGATGAATCAGTCCTCCGGCAGCCAGAATTGCCTGCGAGGCCAGTAAGCGGGTGCCCGGAATTGCTTTTCGGGTGCAGGCGATATTGCCATCAGGATAACGTTCACGAAGTAACGCCAGCATTTGATCGAGATAATCAGAAACACCGCAACTCCACTCCAGCACATTCTGGATTGCCTTCCATCCCTGATGAAGTGCTGCGGCATTACCCTGCGCACGGATTAGCCGCTGACCCGCGTTCGCTTGTGAACCGTCGCTGACCGCGTCATCAATAGTTAATCCCAGCGTAGTTAACATCTTACACGCGACAGAAACGCCGCTGACGCAGCCGCCCTGACGGAGAAAAAACTCTATATAGCCATGCTGGTGTCCAATATTTAATGCTCTCGTGGTCAGGTCACCGCCCTGGATATCTTCCAGAAGTAACGCATCGATTTGTGCCTGAGAAAGGAAAATCATCGCAGTGCCTCCTGCGGTACGCTATCCCACCAGATGAGCGCCCAGTCGCGGCTGGCAGGGGCGAGGGCACGAGCATCTTGTTGTTGATACCAGCGATATAACCGCTCACGCTCATCGTCGTTAAGCGCGCCAAGACTCCAGCTGACGTTCTGCTCAAAACGTTCCCAGGTGCTGTTATCCTGTTGGCAATTTTGTCCACGGATAAAATCAACGTGGGCATAAATTCCCATCTGATACAGGACGTTGAGCGCAAAGATATAGTTGGGTAATTCGATCACTTCCCGACCAGCCGCCCGCTGAATGGCTGGAGAGACGAACGAGGTGCTGACCAGATGAGTCGTATAGACGCGAAGCCGTGCCTGATTATTCAGTTTGCTCATTGCCTGGCGCATATCAGCCACCAGAGTGGAGCGGGAAGCCACGGCAATATCGCAGCGTGGCAGGTCACTCCAGTCTTCTTCCCAGGCGCGCTGGATCCAGTGGACATTGTCTGCCTTCAGCGCGGCGGCGCGACGGGCGGCAACGTTCAGCATCCCCTGACTGTAATCAACGCCATAAATCGTCGTGAGTTTGTCAGCCAGCGCCAGCGATACGGTACCCGGTCCGCAGCCCATATCGAATAAGGTCTGAGCGCCTTGTAGGTCAATTTTAGCGATCAGTTGTTGCAGGTAGCTGTCCGTAGGCGAGGCGCAATTTTCCGCCATTTTTTCCGCCCGTTGATCCCAGTGATCCGGCGTTTTTTCTGTGCGGTGGGCCAGCTTGAGTTGCTGCAGATAAAGGTCTGCAAAATCAATATCATCAATGAGCATGATTTTTCCTTAGTGGCTAATTGCAGAGAGGTGATGATGAATCTGGTCGGCAGAAACCCGATACAGGGCAGCCAGTTTGTTTGTTGTTAACTGTTCGGTCGGTAAGCCTTGTGTTACTCGTCCATCTGGCTCTACCTGGATAATGCTGTCGGCAATGGCGTTGGCATGGAGCGGATGATGAGTCGACATTAACATTGTCATGCCGTTATTTTTGAGCTGTGCCAGCGTGTCCAGTAGTTGGATCTGATGACCGAAATCGAGGCTGGAGGCAGGCTCATCCAGTAACAACAAGCGCGGTTGCTGGACGAGTGCACGGGCGATTAAAGCCAGCTGACGTTCACCGCCGCTAAGCGTATTCCAGCGTCGTGCCGCCAGATGCAAAATACCCAGCTTTTCCAGTTGCTCCGTGGCTTTCAGGCGTTCTTGCTTACCGGGAACGGAAAAAGCGCCTATGGTGGGGGCCAGGCCCATCAACACCATATCCAGCACACTAAAAGCAAAAATACCGTCGTGCGCCTGCGGCACCCAGGCAATAGCCTGCGCGCGCTGGCGATGGCTGAGTGTCTGCACAGGGAGGCTATCCAGTAAGACCTCGCCTTTTAATAACGGTATAACGCCAAGAATGGAGCGCATGAGTGTGGTTTTGCCGCAACCATTGGCTCCTAACAGACAACAAATTGTTCCTTGCGACAGGGTGAAGGACACGTCGCGTAGCACCGGATGGCGGGAGTAACCCAGAGACGCATGACGGACGGCAAGCAAAGTCACTGGCGACCTCCGCGTAACAACAAAAGCAGGAAAAACGGTGCGCCAACAAAAGCGGTCAGAATGCCAAGTGGGATTTCTGTTGTTCCAATGCTGCGTGCCAGCGTATCGGTAAGCAGGAGCAGAATCGCGCCAGTACACATTGCCATGGGCAACAGCTGCTGATGGTTATGACCGGTCAACAAGCGGGCAATGTGCGGAACGACCAGGCCGACCCAACCAATTATGCCCGCTATTGCTACCGTACTGGCGGTGATTAGTGTGGCGCAGACAATCAATCCAAAGCGCAGACGCGTCACGTTCAGTCCCAGCGAACGGGCTTCGTCGTCGGAAAGCGTGAGTAAATTCATGCGCCAGCGGAGAAAAAACAGGGGCAAGGAGCCAATGAGAATGATCGGTGTAGCATAGCAGAGATCGCGTAAGGTCACGGTGGACAGTCCCCCCAGCAACCAGAAGGTAATTGACGGTAACTGGGTGTAAGGATCGGCCAGCGTTTTAATTAGCGATATCCCCGCTCCGCACAACGTTCCTAACGCAATGCCTACCAGCACCAGGGTTAAGATCGGATCGTGGCGGGTCACCCGACGCGTAATCAACCAGACGCCCGCGACCACCATCAGCCCGCCGCAAAATGCGTACAGCTGGATGTAAACAATGGATAATCCCCACAGAATTGCCATGCAGGCACCAAGTCCGGCACCGGCGGAGACGCCTAAAATATCCGGTGAAACTAAGGGATTACGCAACATTCCCTGATAGGTGGTTCCGGCTCCTGCCAGCGCCGCGCCCAGTAACAGCGCAGCAAGAATACGCGGCACGCGGATTTGCCAGAAGACAATTTGTTCCTGCACAGGAACATTTTCTTGACGAAGAATTAGCGCCAGCAGTTGCTGCATATCGAGATGATAAGCCCCACTTACGGCGGCAAAAGTGATACTGATAGCTGCCAGCAGCAAAATGCATCCGTTTACGATTCTCATTAGCTTGCCACCAATTTTTGATAGTCGGCGTCACTGAGTGAACAATGCCAGAACAGTTGGGCGTAATGCTGCATGTCACTTTTAAACTGGCGATTGATGGCGGGGTCCAGCCAGGCGTGAAGTCTGCGTAATCCCAGAAGACGGTTGATTCCCGGCGGGGCATCCAGCCAGCCAAAGGGCAAGCCACTTAAAAATAAGATGCGTTGTTCCGCAACGGCTTTCACGCCCTGCCAGAGAGGATCACGACGAATAAAATCTGCAGTAACGGCCTCCTGAACCAGAATAATATCCGGCTGCCAGCGCAGGAGATTTTCCATGGAAACCTGTGTCAGGCCGTGGCGATCGGCGATTTGCGCGACGTTGTGCAAACCTAATAATTCCGCCGCCTCGGTATGCAACGAACCCTTTAAGCCCGTTTCCAGCCCTCGAGGACCGCGCGCAGCATAAAAGCGGAGGTTAGCGGCGGGTGAGGTGGCGAATGCCTGAGCTTCAGCAACGAAGCGGCTGGCGAGATTGGCTTGTTCTGCGGCGCGATGCTCTTCGCCTAACGTTTTGCCAAGCGTTGTTAACTGTTCTGCTGATTGCGCCAGTTTCCCGTTAAGCAATAACCAGGGTATTTGTGTCTGTTCGCTAACCTGCCGTGCCTGGGAGATCCAGGTTTCATCCGTATTGCCGCAATCAACGACCAAATCGGGATGTAACGCCATAAGCCCTTCCAGCGAGAGTGTGCTGGCGCGCCCGGCGAGTCGTCCCAGCCTGGGTAACTGGCGAATGTGCTCTGGCAATGGAATTAATGCCTGACGGGCAAAATCAAAAGAGGAAAAACCGACCATTTTTTCTGGCGCGACAGCCAGCAATAGCAAATCGGCGGGCGCACCTGCGCTGACGATGCGTGTAATGTTTTGGGCTTCGGGAAGCGTCAGTGAGGCCCAGAATTTGACTGATTGTGCAAAAGAAGGCAGATGATGCAGGAACAACGTCGACGCAAGAATCTGTGTAAACCTCCGTCTGGTTAGTGACATAAGTTATATCCTGATAATTAAAACCGCTATATATTTACATATATATCGAAAAAAATCATGTTTGATGTCAAAATTTGTCTAAAGAGACAGAGTGATTTGCTTGTTGTTTAAATAACACTTTGTTCCACAAGAAAATTGTCAGGGAGAATGGCGGAGTGGCGAAAAATATAAATAGAGGTGTACTGATTAACAAATTGATAAAATAAAATTAAAATCTTCTCTGATATAAGAAAATAAAGGCATAGACCGTAGAATGGGGGGCATTTCGTGGCGAAAAAAGAGCAATGCCAATTTTATGCACATAATGGCATTGCTCGATATACAGCAAAGTTAAGGCGTAGGTTCCGCCTCTTTTTGTTTTACCGGCTGTGTTGTTGATTCACTGAGTGGACGCGTCGCCGGAACATTGTCACACGGTTGCTCTTTCGGGCAGATCAAATCCAGCATTTTCAGCGTCACGCCATTGGTCCAGCCAAAGCCATCCTGTAATGGATATTCGCCACCGCCGCCCCCCGTTCCGGTGGTGCTGACATCATATTTTTCCACCAGCTTTTTCTCCCGGTCATAGGTGTGCTGAACATTGGTCAGGAAGTGCCAGCTAATGTCCATCGCCACCTCTTTTTGACCGTAGTTTTGTAATCCTTCTGTCGCGACCCACTGCAACGGTGCCCAGCCATTTGGCGCATCCCATTGTTGCCCACTTTTCACCGACGTGGTGTTCAGGCCGCCTGGTTGCAGCAGATGTGTTTTCGTCGCCGTCGCCATTTTGTTGGCGCGATCTTTCGCTGCCGCATTGACGTACAGCGGGAACAGGGCGGCAGCGGTTAACTGATTGCGCACTTTATGACTTTTCAGGTCGTAATCGGCATACCAGCCTTGTTGATCGTTCCACAGGTATTTTTCGATCCCTTTTTGACGGGCATTTGCCAGCGTTTCGTACTGGTTTGCCATCGCGTTATCTCCGGCAGCCTTGCTGGCGCGGGCGAGGATTTTTTCCATTTTAAACATCAGGCTGTTCAGATCGACCGGTACGATGCTGGTGGTGCGTATGGTATTTAACTGCTGCGGATTGTCCATCCAGCGCGAGCTGAAATCCCAGCCAGACGCAGCGGCAGAGCGCAGGTCGCGGTAAATTTCAGTGGCAGGTCGATTCGGATTGCTTTTGGCGGTGGCAATATCTTCCACCCATGACTCTGGTCGTGGCGTATCACGATCGTCCCAGTAGCGGTTGAGAAGGGTACCATCCTGAAGTTTTACAACGCGTTTTTCCTGTTGTCCGGCTTGCAGGTTTTCAACACCGTCCATCCAGTAAGCATATTCTTTTTGCATTTGCGGCAGGTATTGCTTCAATGCGGCATCGCCTTCATGCTGCGCCAGTAACTCTACCATCAGGGCAAAGAAGGGCGGCTGCGAGCGGCTTAAATAGTAACTGCGGTTGCCGTTGGGAATATGACCGTAAGTGTCTATTTCATGAGCAAAATTGGCCACCATATCCGCGACTTTATCCCAGTGACCGCTTTCGGCAAGTCCTAACATGGTGAAGTAACTGTCCCAGTAATATACCTCGCGAAAACGTCCGCCCGGCACGACATAAGGTTCCGGCAGCGGTAACAGAGAATCCCATTTTTCGGTGTTTTCGGTAGAACGCGTTAATACCGGCCAAAGTCCGTCAATATGTTCGCGCAGTGACTGTCCCTCTGGCGGAACATATTTCTCGCCCTCTGTCGGCAGGGTGAAATTGACGTTAACGAAATGGCGCAGATCAAATCCGCTCTGGTTTTGCTGCATCCGATAATCAGCAAGGATCATCAGCGGATCGCTGTTCGGCACGGCATCGGCAAAGGTTTTTTGGTCCGGAAAAAGTTTGGCGTTTTGCACATCATTAAACAGCGGCCCTAATAAAATATCAGGCGGCTGTGGCGTTACCGGTGTTTCTTCTGCCTGCACCGATAGCGCAGCGAAACACAAAAAGATGCAGGCTGGAATTAACGCCATTTTTTGCGGGCGAGAAGGTGCGGGGGATTTCATCAATCATTCTCCTTAGGCGAAACCGAATAAAACGGTATTCAAGTATCAGAAAACCTTAGTTCAGGATCGCACTAGCTGCATGATCGAAATCTCATTCTGCGAACTGTCAGGCATTTTAGAAAAGGGAATTAAAGGGATAAATAACGGCGAAATAGAGTGATCAAATAACGTCTGTTTATTAGCCAGCCAGCGGCGTTTGGTTCGCGATTAGCGAAGAAAAATCATCATAAATTGGTGAAAAATATAACAGGTAGTTAAAAAACATTAGTGCTGAGTAAATTGCCGGATGACATCAGAACGATGCCATCCGAACGGTGACTTAACCCTGACGGTTGAAACGTTGCGTTTTAACGTCCAGCGTTAGCTTTTCTTCTGGTTGTATCGCATACAGTTTCTCACCCTGCTGGCAAATCCAGCCAATCCCCAGTTCACGGGCGATCAGGGCGCTGTGGGATACCGGACTTCCGGCGCTAAGGCAGATACCTTTTACAACCGCCGGATCCAGTTGCAGTACTGCGGAGGGATAAATGTTCTCCGCCAGTAGAATAGTTGGCGAGTTAAACTGCGGGAGTTCTTCTTTCGTTTGGGTCAGGTGGACCAGGGTGCGATGCAGAAGATCGTCCACATCAATATAGCGAGCTTGTAGATATTCATCATCCAGTTGCTGGTATTGCTGGCTAAGTTCTTTAAGAACTTGCTGCCAGGCATATTCTGCCGTGCAATGTTCGTGCTGAAGGAGTTCGCTTGCCGCCGCCAGCAGTTCCGGATCATCTAACAGTGTATGGTGACCAGAAAAGATTGCGGCAATATCGTCAAGCCCGCTGGCTTCTGCTTTCGCTGTTAACGTCATCAGATCTAATAACGTGAAGTCAATGGCCTGGCGTAATCGATCTTGTTCCTCTTCCACGGTCAGGGTTGATTTGGCCTGTACCGTACATAAAACTGGTTGATAATAAAATGCTTTACCCGAAACAGGCGGAACGGGACGCAGAGTAGGTGGAGCAACTTCCTCCGTTTCACCAAAGTTATCTTCAGCCAGCTGACGGAAAGCGATCAGTGCCTCTTCAGCTTCTGGCCCTTTCGCAATCAGGCGCAGCGTATCGTTATAGCGAACTTGTAGTAACGCAATCTGGTTAATACTCTCCGGTGTGACGCATTTGCCGTTTTTTTCCAGCAACATATCGGCATTAAATGTCGATAAGGTATAAACCAGCCGGGAGGCCGGACGGACGTGCAGGCCGTTACGGTTTTTAATGACCACCGCCAGAGAACGGGCTTCTTCATCGTACGCAGGACATGTGTCAGAGATTTCAGTGTCGGAGGACGGTAAACCCAGTTGTTCACGTTTGGCTTCCAGCGCATGCATGGCGTCAAAGATAACTTTGTCGATCTCCGCCCCCGAGGCCGCGCTGACCGTTGCTGCCAGTGTACCTTCGACCAACGGTGCAGCACACAAACGTACTTTTGCAGCGATCTCGGGAGCCAGCAATTCCAGCGCAGTTTCAGCACTCAATAATGCGCTACCCATATCCATCATGACCAGCACATGGTCGGCATCGGCAACAGATTCTATGGCCTCCATCACTTTGACGGCATCGGTACCAATGGGATTTTGTGGATCGTCAATTCCCGCAGCAATGGCGATTTTACAACTATCACTCATTAACATCTGACGGGCTAATTCACCGACACCTTCTCCCAGTCGGCTGCTATGTGAAACTATGACCAGGTTTACCATCACCAATTCCTTACTCTTTTGCGGCTAATGCCAACATTTGCATCATAAACATCACCGAGGTTGCGCCGGGATCCTGGTGACCAATACTGCGTTCACCGAGATAACTGGCGCGGCCTTTGCGGGCTTGCATCGTAATCGTACTTTGTGCAGCGGATTCGGCGATGCTACTGGCAGCTTCGAGTGCCGCCGGAACAGAGAGATTTTGCTCGCTGGACTGACGTAACGATTCCACCACCGGCACCCACACATCACACATGGTTTTATCGCCAGGTTCGGCTTTCCCGCGACTGATTACGCCGTCCGCGCCATCGCGGAACATCTGATAAAGCTCTTCCAGCGTCAGGCTTTGCCGTGCCTGGGTCGCCTGTGCGGCGCGTATAAAGAAGGTACCGAATAGCGGACCACTGGCACCACCGACGCTGGAAAGCAGCGTCATACCGGTATTCTTGAGAATGAAACCGATATCTTTATCTGCGATAGCAGGGAGTTTTTCCACCACTTTGCTAAAGCCTCGGTTCATATTTAGCCCGTGGTCAGCGTCGCCAATCTCGCGATCCAGTCCGGTAAGATACTCGCTCTCGGTGTTGAAAATATCGCCACAACGAGTGAGCCAGTTAACAATTTGAGTTCTGCTCAGTGACATTGCTTTCTCCTTATTTACCCCAGTTAAGGGCCGGGGTGTGGACCGGGGCGTCCCAGAGTGCCAGCGTTTCGTCATCAACTTTCAGTAAGGTGATTGAGAAACCGGTCATATCCAGTGAGGTGCAGTACGCGCCAATTAAATTACGCTCGATAGTCAATCCCGCTTGCTGGCAACGTGTGGTCAGGCGGTTATAGACGCCGTACAGCTCAGAAAGTGGAGTTGCGCCAAGATTGTTAACCAGCGCAATCACCCTGTCGCCAGACTGGAGCGGTTGTTTGGTTTGTGGTTCTTCCTGCCAGCTGCCTTGTTGATAATCCCAGAAACGCAAAGTGCGATGGTATGAGCCATTTTCCAGCAGGGTGACGAACATTTCATCGACGGTTTGATCAAGGGAAGAGAAGGGGCGACGGTCAATACCCGGCTCACCATGAATGCCGACGCCAAACTCCATCTCATTATCCGCCAGGGTAAAAGAAGGTTTGCCCGCGGCAGGAACGGTACAGGCACCGAGAGCGATACCTATTGAGTGGCCTTGATTATTCAACTTACGCCCCAGTTCCGCACAGGCGTCCAGTGAGTCGCCACGCTCCGCCGCTGCGCCTACGAGTTTTTCAATTAATACGGTGTTGGCAACGCCGCGCCGCCCGGCGGTATAAAGACTGTCTTTTACTGCAACGTCGTCATCAATGACCACAGTGGTCACTTTTACGCCGCTATCGTGCAGTAACTCGGTCGCTGTTTCAAAGTTAAGAATATCGCCGGTGTAATTTTTGATAATCAACAGTACACCTTCGCCGCCATCAACTTGCATGGCGCATTCAAAGATTTTATCGGGCGTCGGTGAGGTGAAAATTTCGCCCGGACAGGCCCCCGAAAGCATCCCCTGACCGATATAACCACAGTGCATCGGCTCGTGTCCGCTGCCGCCACCCGACAGCAGGGCGACTTTTCCTGCAACAGGGGCATCAGCTCGGGTGACATACACCGGATCCTGATGCAGTGTCAGCGATGGATGCGCTTTCGCCAGTCCTGCCAGTTGTTCGTCCAGTACGTCTTGCACATCATTGATCAATTTTTTCATTATTTTGCTCCAGCAATTACGGTAGGGCATGGATGATGTTCAACGACACGGCGACCACTGACTGCCGATGAATCCATTGTGCATCAGGCAAGGGAAAAGAAAATTAGCCCAAATTATGTTTCATAGTGAAACATATGCTTTAATGAATGTTCCATATTGAAACTTTTACGTGTATTAATACTTAAAATTGAGAGCCGGAACACCTTTTGTCATAAGGGATGCGGGATATGAGTGGCGCTTTTAACAACGATGGTCGGGGCATATCTCCCTTAATTGCAACCTCCTGGGAGCGATGCAATAAGCTGATGAAACGGGAGACATGGAACGTACCACATCAGGCCCAGGGCGTGACATTTGCTTCTATTTATCGGCGTAAGAAAGCGATGCTGACGCTCGGGCAGGCTGCGCTGGAAGATGCCTGGGAATATATGGCACCGCGAGAGTGTGCGCTGTTTATTCTCGATGAAACCGCCTGCATTCTCAGCCGTAATGGCGATCCGCAAACCTTGCAGCAGCTAAGTGCACTTGGATTCCATGACGGCACGTATTGCGCCGAGGGAATTATTGGTACTTGTGCGCTATCGTTAGCGGCTATCTCTGGTCAGGCCGTGAAAACGATGGCCGATCAACATTTCAAACAGGCACTCTGGAACTGGGCCTTTTGTGCAACGCCGTTGTTTGACAGCAAGGGCCGATTGACGGGAACAATAGCGCTGGCGTGTCCGGTTGAGCAAACTACCGCAGCTGATTTGCCGTTGACGTTGGCAATCGCCCGCGAGGTCGGTAATTTACTGCTGACGGACAGTTTGCTCGCTGAAACTAACCGTCATTTAAATCAACTTAATGCCCTGTTAGAAAGTATGGATGATGGCGTGATTAGCTGGGACGAGCAGGGTAATTTGCAATTTATTAATGCCCAGGCGGCGCGGGTCTTGCGCCTTGACGCGACGGCAAGTCAGGGACGGGCAATCACTGAACTCTTAACGTTACCCGCCGTATTGCAACAAGCAATAAAACAGGCACATCCGCTCAAACACGTAGAAGCAACCTTTGAAAGCCAGCACCAGTTTATTGATGCGGTGATAACCCTTAAACCGATAATAGAAACGCAGGGAACCAGCTTTATTTTGTTGCTCCATCCTGTGGAACAGATGCGGCAGTTAATGACCAGTCAATTAGGAAAAGTCAGCCATACCTTCGCTCATATGCCACAGGACGATCCGCAAACCCGCCGCTTGATTCATTTTGGTCGCCAGGCGGCGCGCAGTAGCTTTCCTGTCCTGCTTTGTGGAGAAGAAGGCGTGGGCAAGGCACTGCTAAGTCAGGCAATTCATAATGAAAGCGAGCGTGCTGCAGGTCCTTATATCGCCGTCAATTGTGAGTTATATGGTGATGCGGCACTGGCGGAAGAATTTATTGGCGGCGATCGCACGGACAATGAAAATGGCCGTCTGAGTCGGCTGGAACTGGCGCACGGCGGCACGCTGTTTCTTGAAAAGATTGAATATCTGGCGGTGGAGTTACAGTCTGCTTTGCTTCAGGTTATCAAGCAGGGTGTTATCACGCGACTGGATGCGCGGCGTTTAATACCAATTGATGTCAAAGTGATTGCCACAACGACCGCGGACCTCGCAATGCTGGTGGAACAAAATCGTTTTAGTCGCCAGCTGTATTACGCGCTGCATGCATTTGAAATTACCATCCCGCCTCTGCGTATGCGGCGTGGCAGCATTCCGGCGTTGGTGAATAACAAATTACGCAGTCTTGAAAAACGCTTCTCTACGCGGCTGAAAATTGATGACGATGCCCTCGCTCGCCTGGTTTCTTGTGCATGGCCTGGCAACGATTTTGAACTTTACAGCGTCATCGAGAATCTTGCTCTGAGTAGTGATAATGGGCGCATTCGCGTCAGTGATTTGCCGGAACATCTGTTTACCGAGCAGGCGACAGATGATGTCAGCGCCACACGCCTTTCCACCAGTCTGTCATTTGCGGAAGTTGAAAAAGAGGCAATTATTAACGCAGCCCAGGTCACAGGCGGTCGCATTCAGGAAATGTCGGCTTTACTTGGAATCGGCCGCACTACGCTGTGGAGGAAAATGAAGCAACATGGCATTGATGCAGGGCAGTTTAAGCGCCGGGTATGAAAGACAGAGACGATTTCTGATACATCAGAGTGATCTATATTTCATTCCGGCGCACGCTAACATTATTCAGCATCGTTTAAGGGCTTGTCTATCCTGCACTTAAAAGCTGAAGCGATATCCTCCGTTGACTTGCTTCTGATCAAAGAGGTTACCCTGCGTGTAATCCGCTTCGAGGTAGAATGTGTGCTGTTTGTTATACTGTGCACTGACTCCCACGCCGTTATTCCAGCCATTACCTTTGAAACTGTACTTCTCCCGGGAGTTATTCAACTGATATTCTGTATCCCCTGAAAACTCGCGGATAGCGCCAGTCTTCACATAGATATTCAGCTGGCTGTTGCCTGCGGTGATGTCATATCCCAGTATCATGCTGGCACGCCCCAGCAGCGATTCGTAGTGATTCAGATGTATATTGAGACCATTACTCGCCTTCATAGCCATCTCATTCTGGTGGCTGTATGTGAGCTGGGTTTGCGGCTCTATATAGAACCCATAACCAGTAGGGGTCAGGTTGAACCTCTGCCCGGCTTCCAGGGAGATGCTCAATCCATTCGCAGTGCCGTTGGCGTTAACGCCGTTGTTCTGACTGTCCAGTACGTGGAAACTATTTTTCTGGCGCGATGCTTTTACAACGAGATCGCTGTAAAAACCGTTGTGTGCCATGTAACTGGCGTACATTCCCATGTAGTCTGAACGTGCGGTACCGTCGCCACCGCTATAGTCCGGCGATGCATGTGTTGAGCCAATATACAGACCGACATACAACGGCATTACATCAGAGAGACGTTTATCCCCACCAAACTGGATACCGCTGTAACCCATGTCAAAGCCGCTCAGTTTGCCACTGGCGAAGGAGTCCAGGCTTCCCCCATAACTGCGCAGCCAGATATTACCGTCTTTACTCTGATTTCGCAGGTCATCCATTCGTTGCATCAGCGTACGGTTTTCAACATAGTTTAATAAGTAACCGACATTGAGATAATTGCCGCCAGCATCTGCAGTCGTGGTGGGTTTAGGTGTGGGAGTGGGGTTAGGCGTAGGATCGGGTTCAGGCGTAGGATCGGGGTTGACTATGGGAGGCTGAGCGGGAGCCGGTGTTGGTTCAGGATTAGGAGTCGGTTCCGGAACTGTCCCGGAAGCGTAAAGCTCCCAGTTAGTGCCATTTTTACGCACATCGTACAGATATCCCCCCAACTCAACCTGAGAAGACGCGCTGAACGAGGCCGCACCGTCAGTGGTTTTTACCACTGTCAGAACTTCATTTCCCGTTGTGGCCTCGCTGCCCTGGTTGCGGATAGCCAATACATGATTACCAGCACTACTCCCGCTGATATTCAATAAATCCCCTTTATTATTAACGCCATTACCCTCGCCAACAACATCAGCACGCATAATAAAGGTACTGTTACCGCTCAGGTTCTCTACGTTTAATGTGGTAAATGTGCCGGCAGTTGATGCGTGGCTGGCAAAATCGACAGTTGAATGGCTCAGCGCCAGCGTGTCGAGATTAGAATTACTTGTTACGTTCCAGACGCTGTTATTCATTGCAACGTCCAGTTTCCCGTCATTGACATTATCGCTAAGGGAGGAACCTGTCCAAACCGACCCTGGGTGCATATCCAGATTGATTAGCCCACCTTTGGAGAGAACGCTACCGTTGATAAGCATACGACCCGAAGCGTTGATGCGGCTGGCGGCATAACCATCGTCATGTTGCGTTGCGATGGCCATCTGGTCGGGTGTACTCATATCAATGACCAGATCGCTCGTGAGGTCGATCTGGCTGTTGGTCATGGCATAAATCCCCCTGGCTCCTGCCGCGCCGGTGATAGCCAAACTGTCTCCGGTTATTCTACCGCCGCTGAGCGCCCACAAACCCAGCGCCAGACTGCCATTACGATCAACCGTAATATCGGTATTTTGCATGTTGATAACAGCCGTTGCCGTCTGGGCCGAGGCACCATAAGAACCGCCGGAAAAGATGCTGTTTCGTTGCGCTGCCGTGCCAGAAAAATTGATTGTCGCGTCTGAACCACTGGTGACGAGACCACCGCCCTGCGCGGAAGAAATATGGCTATCTGCACCGATAGTGGTTGTACCACCACGAACTTCGACGCCATTGGCCGCGGCTCCAGTTACATCAACAGTGAGTGCATTCGCGCTAACCTGGCCAAAGCTCCAGAGGCCGTGTGCATTATCGCCACTGGTTTTAATGGAACTGTTTGTTCCGAGATCGACAACAGAGTTTTTCTGTACGTTTATCCCCATGGCGCTGTATCCCTGAACATCGATTGTCAGGTCTGTCGCCGTAAAACGCGCAGCACCATTGGCGTTATTGCCGTTGAGACCACCGATATAAACACCTGTACTTCCATCGGTCTTGATTTTACTTCCGCTTCCAAGATCGACACTGGTGCCATAGTCATTGATGGTTAGGCCTATACCGTTCGAGTTTTCAATGGTGAATTGAGTGGCTGTTAGTGTTGAGCTATGCCCAATAATGATGCCGTCATCGTTACTCTTAATGGTGCTGCCTGTGCCTAAGTCAGCATGGGTATAGTCACCAATTAAATTAATGCCGATGGCAGAGGTTTGACCAACAACATCTACTGTGAGTCGGTTAGCTGTCAGGGAGCTGTTTTTGCCCTGAATAATGATTCCTTTTGCATATCCAGAGGCGTCGTTGACATTGACGGTGACATCATTACCCAGGTTGATATTGCCAGGCGTGTTTCCTGCTGGGGTCATTACACCATAGAGGTTTCCTGATGGATCGGCGGTATCTCCTGTAATTCTGTCACCATCATTAATAGTAATATTGGTGCCATATTGACTTCCTGTATCAGCAGCTATCAGCAGGGGGGAAAAGATAATTGCATTCAAACCAATAGCGCCAAATTTTATCAGTTGAATTGAGGGCGAACGGATTTTTAATTCAGCGAGACGATCGGCTTTGGTATTCCCATTGTGTTGTTTGATGCCCATACCACTCCTATATAGTACCCAGGCTATGGGTCTATGGATTTTGTCATTTTGTTTAAGTCAATGAATAATATCCTCTTATCATCATGATATTTGTATGGTGCAATCATGATGAGCTTCTCTGAGAATAATTCTCTATTACCGGGCAAAATCAGGAACACAGGAATTAATATATATTTAACATCCCCCTTACAAAGGTGAGTTTATATCGAGTTATTCCCTAAGTTGTCGTTACTTATTCCAATTCGTTACTATGAATATGACAAAAATATTACAACAAACAGCGGTTAAAAAATTTGGTGAATATTTTTGGTAATAATCCTAATTAGTTATGGGATTTTCGCTTGATGTATCTGCATAACAAAAACAATATGCGCCATTTTTGCATTACTAATAAGAAAAAGCAAAAAACATCGATATTCATTTTTGGTCAATGGGTTTTCTGGCCTATCGTTGTTATTGTGCTACTGGTTATCATTTTCATCTTGCCAGGATCGCACATAATCACGTTATTCGGGGACTTTATCTGCGGGATATTACCCTTCAGGTAAGTCCTTTTCTCGCCAGCATATTGGAGCGTGATCAATATTGATCGGCTGTGAAGGGGGCTGATGTGTAGTGGAACAAAAACTGACGTTATATCACTGCTAATGAGATATCCGTCATCTGAACACTTATGTCTTTAATTATTCTCGTGGTTCACTGTAGGCAATAAGCACAAAAGTGTAGGATGTTACAAGAATGATTAGGACTCGGTGAAATGAAAAATCCACGCAATTGCGTGGATTTTATATACTTTTGCGCTCTTCATGAGATTTAGCGAAACCTCATGAGACAACAAATTAATTAGACGTTGAAAAGGAAGTTCATCACATCGCCATCTTTAACGATGTAGTCTTTACCTTCTGCACGCATTTTGCCTGCTTCTTTCGCGCCTTGTTCACCTTTGTAAGTGATGAAATCTTCAAACGAGATGGTTTGTGCACGGATAAAGCCTTTTTCAAAATCAGTATGGATTTTGCCCGCTGCCTGCGGCGCGGTTGCTCCAACCGGAATGGTCCATGCACGCACTTCTTTCACCCCAGCGGTGAAGTAAGTTTGCAGGTTCAGCAGCTTATAACCGGCACGGATCACACGGTTCAGGCCCGGCTCTTCAAGCCCAAGCTCCTGCATAAACTCGTCACGTTCTTCGTCGTCCAGTTCGGCAATGTCTGCTTCAACAGCGGCACAAACCGGAACCACAACAGAACCTTCTTTCGCCGCGATTTCACGCACCTGGTCAAGATATGGGTTGTTTTCAAAACCGTCTTCGTTGACGTTGGCGATGTACATTGTTGGTTTTAGCGTCAGGAAGCTCAGGTAACGAATAGCCGCTTTCTCTTCAGCGCTTAAATCCAGCGCGCGCAGCATACCTGCGTTTTCCAGCTGGGGCAGGCATTTTTCCAGGACCGCCAGCTCAGCTTTCGCGTCTTTATCGCCACCTTTGGCTTTCTTCTGTACGCGATGAATCGCACGTTCGCAGGTGTCGAGGTCTGCCAGCGCCAGTTCGGTGTTGATAACTTCAATATCGTCAGCCGGGTTAACTTTGCCGGAAACGTGAATGATGTTGTCATTTTCAAAGCAGCGAACAACGTGACCGATCGCTTCGGTTTCACGGATGTTGGTCAGGAACTGGTTACCCAGACCTTCGCCTTTCGATGCGCCTTTTACCAGACCGGCGATATCGACAAATTCCATGGTCGTGGGAAGCGTACGCTGCGGTTTTACGATTTCAGCCAGTTGATCCAGGCGAGGGTCAGGCATTGGTACGACGCCTGTGTTCGGCTCAATGGTGCAGAATGGAAAGTTGGCCGCTTCAATACCGGCTTTGGTCAGCGCGTTGAACAGGGTAGATTTCCCGACGTTGGGCAAACCGACGATACCGCATTTGAATCCCATGATTTAAATCACCTTAATATCTTAATAATCAACCTGTTATTGCTAACAGATTGCAGAAATGGAAATAACTTTGCCTATTATACACGGCACTCGGCAAAAATGCCGCAGACAACGACTTATTGCGCTTTAAAGGCGTGCAATCGGTTCGTTGCTTTGGTCAAGCCATCTGTAAACCACATTTCAGTACAACGCGCCGCTTCGTCGATGGCTTCATCAATTAACTTCTGTTCACTAACAGGCGGTTTGCCTAACACAAAACCAACAACTTTATTTTTATCGCCCGGATGACCGATTCCGATGCGTAAACGGTGAAAGTTAGGGTTATTACCCAATTTACTGATGATGTCTTTCAGTCCATTGTGACCACCATGGCCACCGCTCAACTTAAATTTGGCGACGCCAGGAGGCAGATCCAGTTCGTCGTGGGCCACCAGAATTTCGTCCGGATTAATGCGGAAAAAACTGGCCATCGCCGCAACGGCTTTGCCGCTGAGATTCATAAATGTAGTCGGGACTAACAGGCGGACATCTTCGCCTCCAAGGGTGACTCGCGAAGTATAACCAAAGAATTTAGCCTCTTCGCGCAGCGGAGCGCGCAAACGCTCTGCCAGTAAGTCAACGAACCAGGCACCAGCATTATGTCGCGTTGCGGCGTATTCAGCACCGGGGTTCGCCAGGCCGACAATCAATTTAATCGTCACGTTTTTTTGTCCTGAGTGTGTACATAACTGGCGCGTAGTTTACTGGTTGCGGCCCCGCTTGACAAAAAACTGCGTATCAAATGCAGATAACGTAATAATTGCCTGAGTGGACTATTAGAAAGTCAGGGTGTTCAGGCGTTTATTTGTAAAGTTTTGTTGAAATAAGGGTTGTAATTGTGATCACGCCCGCACATAACCCACAGGGTGTTGTCTATACTTTACACATAAGGAAGAGGGGTATTCCCTGTTACAACCCAGAAAGTTCCGGAGGTGACATATGAAACGCAAAAACGCTTCGTTACTCGGTAACGTGCTCATGGGGTTGGGTCTGGTGGTAATGGTGGTCGGCGTGGGGTATTCAATCCTCAACCAGTTACCACAGTTTAATATGCCCCAGTATTTCGCACATGGTGCAGTGCTAAGTATTTTCGTCGGTGCCATTCTCTGGCTGGCGGGTGCCCGTGTTGGCGGGCATGAACAGGTGTGCGACCGTTACTGGTGGGTTCGCCACTATGACAAACGTTGCCGCCGTAGCGATAATCGCCGTCATAGCTAACAAATAATGCAGTTTGCTGACCAGTCAGTTTGCGCTGACTGGTCAATCTCGTACTTATAAATCCGCCATCGCCGCGCGACGATTCGGGAAGAACGCGAGGCGTCCCGGGAACGGTTGAATGCCTGCGCGAGCCATAGTGCGCAGTGGCTGGAATTCCACGTTGCACACGCGCAGTTCACATCCTTCGGGTAGACGCTTCACAAAACGCTGGAACGCATCAAGACCACCAGCATCAAGTACCGGAACGGCATCCCACTTCAGAATCACAATCCGTTTGCCTTCAAGACGTGACTCCAGGTCCGTGAACAAGCCTTCAGCAGCAGCAAAAAACAGCGGGCCAATAACGCGCAGAACCAGGACATCGTCTGGAACATCTACGACTACCGGTGCCAGGCGAGTCATACGTGCGATACGACGCATAAACAGCAGCGATGCCAGCACGATCCCCACGCTGATGGCAATAACCATATCAAACAGCACGGTTAGCGACATGCACAGCAGCATGACAATGATGTCATCTTTCGGTGCATGACGCAGCAAGTCGACCACTTTATGCGCTTCACTCATGTTCCACGCTACCATCAACAGCAGGGCTGCCATAGCGGAAAGCGGCAGCCAGGAGAGCAGCGGTGCCAGTACCAGCAGGGCAAGAATAACCAGAATAGAGTGGATCACCGCCGAGATAGGGGAAGTTGCCCCGGCACGGACGTTAGCGGCAGAACGCGCGATGGCAGCGGTAGCGGTAATACCACCAAAGAACGGAGCGATGATATTCCCCAGTCCCTGTCCAACCAGTTCGCTATTCGCCTTGTGTTTCGTCCCGGTCATACCATCCAGCACCACGGCGCAGAGCAGAGATTCGATTGCGCCGAGCATTGCCATTGAGAATGCCGCAGGCAGCAGTGTGCGAATAGAATCCCAGGTTAGCGTGAATTCTGAATTAGGCAGATCCCACGGCAGCACCAGTTGCGGCAGCAGTTGCGGAATACCGTTACCCTGAGAACCATCGGCCAGGACGTAGTGGAATTGCGAACCGATGGTAGCAACATGTCCGCCGAGCAGGTTAACAATCCCCATCACCGCGCAACCAGCCAGCAAGGCCGGAAGGTGACCGGGTAAACGAATGCCCAGACGCGGCCAGAAAACAAGAATACCTAGCGTCACAATGCCAATGGCAGCATCACCCACATTAATGGTCGGCAGCGCCATAAATAATGCGCCGACTTTTTGTAGATAATGTTCCGGGACATGGGCCATTTGCAGACCGAGAAAATCTTTAATCTGCATGGTACCGATGGTGATCCCGATACCCGAGGTGAAACCTAAGGTGACGGAAACCGGAATATACTCAATCAGGCGACCAAAGCGTGCCAGACCCATCAGAATCAAAAAGATCCCCGACAGCAAGGTCGCAACCAGCAGTCCTGCCAGTCCAAACTGTTGCGACACGGGATAGAGAATTACCACAAATGCCGCAGTCGGACCGGAAACGCTAAAGCGTGACCCACCCGTCAGAGCAATGACAATCCCCGCAACAGCTGCGGTATATAAACCGTACTGGGGTGCCACACCACTACCAATAGCCAACGCCATCGCCAGCGGGATAGCAATAATCCCGACGGTTATCCCGGCAATCAGGTCACGGGTAAACCGTGCGGCAGTATATTTTTCTTTCCAGCAAGCGTCGATCAGAGCGCGGAAAGGCATCACATGTGAGGAAAATATTTTGTTCACAATAATGTTTCATCCGTGAGCGCATCATCTGTCAACTAAATGGCAGGTGAAGGAGGCATAGGTCATACAAATGGATATTACAGACAAAAAAACCCGCCGCAGCGGGTCTTTGAGCCGGGTTCGATTAGTGTTCGAACATGGCAGAGATCGATTCTTCGTTGCTGATACGACGAATCGCTTCGGCCAGCATACCTGACAGGGTCAGAGTACGCACGTTCGGCAGTGATTTGATTTCATCGCTCAGCGGAATGGTATCGCAGACAACGACTTCATCAATTACAGAGTTACGCAGGTTGTTCGCCGCGTTGCCAGAGAAGATCGGGTGAGTCGCGTACGCAAATACACGTTTAGCACCACGTTCTTTCAGAGCTTCAGCAGCTTTACACAGCGTACCGCCAGTGTCGATCATATCATCGACCAGTACGCAGTCACGACCTGCAACGTCACCGATGATATGCATCACCTGGGAAACGTTCGCACGCGGACGACGTTTGTCGATGATTGCCATATCGGTATCGTTCAGCAGCTTAGCGATAGCGCGGGCACGCACAACGCCGCCGATGTCCGGAGAAACCACAATTGGGTTATCCAGATTCAGCTGCAGCATGTCTTCCAGCAGGATCGGGCTACCAAATACGTTATCAACCGGAACGTCGAAGAAACCCTGAATCTGTTCAGCGTGCAGATCCACTGTCAGCACACGGTCAACACCGACGCTGGAGAGGAAGTCTGCAACCACTTTCGCAGTGATTGGTACACGAGCGGAACGGACGCGACGGTCCTGGCGCGCATAGCCAAAGTAGGGGATAACAGCGGTGATACGACCTGCGGAAGCACGACGCAGGGCATCAACCATAACGACTAATTCCATCAGGTTGTCGTTAGTAGGGGCACAAGTGGACTGGATGATGAAAATATCACCACCGCGTACATTTTCATTAATTTGTACGCTGACTTCGCCATCGCTAAAGCGACCTACAGCGGCGTCGCCGAGTGAAGTGTACAGGCGGTTGGCAATACGTTGTGCTAGTTCCGGGGTGGCGTTACCAGCAAAAAGCTTCATATCAGGCACGAGAAGAACCTCAGGCATGCGTCCATTGGTGGAAAGAATCTGCCGAAAACTGTGCGGGCCAGGCATGATCCTTTCCAGGCGGTGTATTAAAGAGCGCGATGCAACGTCTGGAACAAGGTGACGTTGTCACCGAAACTCAGCTTGCCCGGCTTAAAGCATAGCTCTGTGCAATGGGGAAAGATTAACGCCTTTCGCCACAAAGCCATTGAGCCATTCCGGGGCTTGCTCTAGCACCTGGCGGGCTTCAGACTCTGTATCAAATTCAGCAAAGACACAGGCCCCTGTCCCAGTCAGGCGCGACGGGGCGTATTCTAACAGCCAGGAAAGCACCGCATCAACCTCGCGAAAACGTTTTCTTGCGATAACCTCGCAATCATTGCTGAATTCACATTTTAGCAACGTTTCTATTGACCTTTTTGGCGTATTGCGCGGGAGTTCAGGATCTTTAAAAATCACCGGAGTCGGAATACTTACACCAGGGTGCGCCACCAGATACCACTTCTCTGGCGGATCCACCGGCGTTAGTATTTCACCAACGCCTTCGGCAAACGCGGCATGCCCCCGAACAAAGACAGGAACATCTGCGCCCAGCGTCAGCCCCATTTCCGCCAGCTCATCCATGCTTAGCCCGCATTGCCAGAGATGATTTAATGCCACCAGGACCGTCGCGGCATTGGATGAACCACCGCCGAGACCGCCGCCCATCGGCAAACGCTTGTCAATGCTGATATTCGCACCGCTTCCCGTCGGAAGACGCCCGCTGTCTGCCGCAGTTTTCATCAACAACCGCGCTGCGCGAACGATCAGGTTATCTTCATGTTCCACGCCTTCAACGGGCGTTAACAGACGGATATCCCCATCGTCACGAAGCTCAATGCTGATGGTGTCGCCGTAATCAAGAAACTGAAACAGCGTTTGCAGCGTGTGGTAACCATCCGCACGCTGACCGGTAATGTATAAAAACAGATTAAGTTTTGCCGGAGAGGGCCACTGTGTCCGCATTATTTCACTATCCAGTTATCCATTTTTAACTTGATGCGTTGACCACCGTCGGTGAGTTCCATATTGGCTGGCATCGCAGGTTGCGTTTTGGTGTCATAACCACCATAAACAACCTTCCAGTTTTTGCCATTCTGGCTGTAGGTAATTTCGCTCAGGCGGTACTGGTCGTCCAGTTTGTAGTCGGTTGCATCACCCGGTAAACCTAAAATCCACTGGCGCAAGCTGTTGAGCGGAATTGGCATTCCAGTCAATTTGCCAATCATCTCTTCGGCGTCATCGGCGGTATAACGCTGACCTTTATTGTCGACTAACTGCACGTTACCCGGTTGAGCATTCAGCTCCAGTTCCGTGCTGCCCAATGGGTTAGTGAGCAGCAGACGGTAGCGATCCTGGCCGGTTTGCTGCCAGAAAAAGCGGGCGTACACTTTTTGTTGGTCAGAAATATAAGCGAACGCGCCGCGAGTCTGATACTGATTAAGATTGCGCACGTCTTGCTGATGCTGACGCCATTGTGGCGAATCCGGGCTTTTGCCAGGACCTTTGGGCGTGGTAACGGAACAGGCAGTGAGCACAAGAGCAGCCAGCGGTAGCAGGCGGATAAGACGAAAATCGGGCAGGGGCATAGTGATGACAAGTCCTTGAGATACGTTGCAGTTATAACCCTTAATGCTAGCGTTACCGTCCGCTATCGTCTATGTTCAAGTTGTCTTAATTGCCAGAATCTAACGGCTTTCGGCAATTACTCCAAAAGGGGGCGCTCTCTTTTATTGATCTTACGCATCCTGTATGATGCAAGCAGACTAACCCTATCAACGTTGGTATTATTTCCCGCAGACATGACCCTTTTAGCACTCGGTATCAACCATAAAACGGCACCTGTATCGCTGCGAGAACGTGTATCGTTTTCGCCGGATAAGCTCGATCAGGCGCTTGACAGCCTGCTTGCGCAGCCGATGGTGCAGGGCGGCGTGGTGCTGTCGACGTGCAACCGCACGGAACTTTATCTTAGCGTTGAAGAGCAGGATAACCTGCAAGAGGCGTTAATCCGCTGGCTTTGCGATTATCACAATCTTAATGAAGAAGATCTGCGTAAAAGCCTCTACTGGCATCAGGATAACGACGCGGTTAGCCATTTAATGCGTGTTGCCAGCGGCCTGGATTCACTGGTTCTTGGGGAGCCGCAGATCCTCGGTCAGGTTAAAAAAGCGTTTGCCGATTCGCAAAAAGGCCATATGAAGGCCAGCGAACTGGAACGCATGTTCCAGAAATCTTTCTCTGTAGCGAAACGCGTTCGCACTGAAACAGATATCGGTGCCAGCGCTGTGTCTGTCGCTTTTGCGGCTTGTACGCTGGCGCGGCAGATCTTTGAATCGCTCTCTACGGTCACAGTGTTGCTGGTAGGCGCGGGCGAAACCATCGAGCTGGTAGCGCGTCATCTGCGCGAACATAAAGTACAGAAGATGATTATCGCCAACCGCACTCGCGAACGTGCCCAAATTCTGGCAGATGAAGTCGGCGCGGAAGTGATTGCCCTGAGTGATATCGACGAACGTCTGCACGAAGCCGATATCATCATCAGTTCCACCGCCAGCCCGTTACCGATTATCGGGAAAGGCATGGTGGAGCGCGCATTAAAAAGCCGTCGCAACCAACCAATGCTGTTGGTGGATATTGCCGTTCCGCGCGATGTTGAGCCGGAAGTTGGCAAACTGGCGAATGCTTATCTTTATAGCGTTGATGATCTGCAAAGCATCATTTCGCACAACCTGGCGCAGCGTAAAGCCGCAGCGGTTGAGGCGGAAACTATTGTCGCTCAGGAAACCAGCGAATTTATGGCGTGGCTGCGAGCACAAAGCGCCAGCGAAACCATTCGCGAGTATCGCAGCCAGGCAGAGCAAGTTCGCGATGAGTTAACCGCCAAAGCGTTAGCGGCCCTTGAGCAGGGCGGCGACGCGCAAGCCATTATGCAGGATCTGGCATGGAAGCTGACTAACCGCTTGATCCATGCGCCAACGAAATCACTTCAACAGGCCGCCCGTGACGGGGATAACGAACGCCTGAATATTCTGCGCGACAGCCTCGGGCTGGAGTAGCAGTACATCATTTTCTTTTTTTACAGGGTGCATTTACGCCTATGAAGCCTTCTATCGTTGCCAAACTGGAAGCCCTGCATGAACGCCATGAAGAAGTTCAGGCGTTGCTGGGTGACGCGCAAACTATCGCCGACCAGGAACGTTTTCGCGCATTATCACGCGAATATGCGCAGTTAAGTGATGTTTCGCGCTGTTTTACCGACTGGCAACAGGTTCAGGAAGATATCGAAACCGCACAGATGATGCTCGACGATCCTGAAATGCGTGAGATGGCGCAGGATGAACTGCGCGAAGCTAAAGAAAAAAGCGAGCAACTGGAACAGCAATTACAGGTTCTATTACTACCAAAAGATCCTGATGACGAACGTAACGCCTTCCTCGAAGTCCGTGCCGGAACCGGCGGCGACGAAGCAGCGCTGTTCGCAGGCGATCTGTTCCGTATGTACAGCCGTTACGCCGAAGCCCGCCGCTGGCGGGTAGAAATCATGAGCGCCAGCGAGGGTGAACATGGTGGTTATAAAGAGATCATCGCCAAAATTAGCGGTGATGGTGTGTATGGTCGTCTGAAATTTGAATCTGGCGGTCATCGCGTGCAGCGTGTTCCTGCTACGGAATCGCAGGGTCGTATTCATACTTCTGCTTGTACCGTTGCGGTAATGCCAGAACTGCCTGACGCAGAACTGCCGGACATCAACCCAGCAGATTTACGCATTGATACTTTCCGCTCGTCAGGGGCGGGTGGTCAGCACGTTAACACCACCGATTCGGCAATTCGTATTACTCACTTGCCGACCGGGATTGTTGTTGAATGTCAGGACGAACGTTCACAACATAAAAACAAAGCTAAAGCACTTTCTGTACTCGGTGCTCGCATCCACGCTGCTGAAATGGCAAAACGGCAACAGGCCGAAGCGTCTACCCGTCGTAACCTGCTGGGGAGTGGCGATCGCAGCGACCGTAACCGTACTTACAACTTCCCGCAGGGGCGCGTTACCGATCACCGCATCAACCTGACGCTCTACCGCCTGGATGAAGTGATGGAAGGTAAGCTGGATATGCTGATTGAACCGATTATCCAGGAACATCAGGCCGACCAACTGGCGGCGTTGTCTGAGCAGGAATAATGGAATATCAATACTGGTTACGTGAAGCAATAAGCCAACTTCAGGCGAGCGAAAGCCCGCGGCGTGATGCTGAAATCCTGCTGGAGCATGTTACCGGCAGAGGGCGTACTTTTATTCTCGCCTTTGGTGAAACGCAGCTGACTGACGAACAATGTCAGCAACTTGATGCGCTACTGACACGTCGTCGCGATGGTGAACCCATTGCTCATTTAACCGGGGTGCGAGAATTCTGGTCGTTGCCGTTATTTGTTTCGCCAGCGACCTTAATTCCGCGCCCGGATACGGAGTGTCTGGTGGAGCAGGCACTGGCGCGGTTGCCTGAACAACCTTGCCGTATTCTTGATCTCGGGACGGGTACCGGGGCGATTGCGCTTGCGCTGGCTAGCGAGCGCCCGGACTGCGAAATTATCGCTGTAGATCGTATGCCTGATGCTGTCTCCCTGGCACAACGTAATGCCCAGCATCTGGCGATCAAAAATATCCACATTCTGCAAAGCGACTGGTTTAGCGCGCTAGCCGGGCAGCAGTTTGCGATGATTGTCAGCAATCCGCCGTATATTGACGAGCAGGACCCACATCTTCAACAAGGCGATGTCCGCTTTGAGCCGCTCACTGCGCTGGTTGCGGCAGACAGTGGAATGGCAGACATCGTGCATATCATCGAACAGTCGCGTAACGCGCTGGTATCCGGCGGCTTTCTGCTTCTGGAACATGGCTGGCAGCAGGGCGAAGCGGTGCGACAAGCATTTATCCTCGCGGGGTATCATGACGTCGAAACCTGCCGTGACTATGGTGATAACGAGCGCGTAACGCTCGGCCGCTATTATCAATGACAAGTTTTTCTACACTGCTTAGTGTTCATCTTATTAGTATCGCGCTTTCTGTTGGGCTATTAACCTTACGTTTCTGGCTACGTTATCAGAAGCATCCACAGGCATTTGCTCGCTGGACGCGCATTGTGCCGCCGGTTGTCGATACGGTGTTATTGTTAAGCGGCATTGCGTTGATGGCTAAAGCGCACATCCTGCCATTTTCCGGGCAGGCACAGTGGCTGACTGAAAAGCTGTTTGGAGTTATCATTTATATCGTTTTGGGTTTTATTGCACTCGATTATCGTCGTATGCACAGTCAGCAGGCGCGCATTATTGCCTTCCCGCTGGCGTTGGTGGTGCTGTACATCATCATTAAACTCGCCACCACAAAAGTACCGTTACTGGGGTAAGTCATGAGATCGTTAGCTGATTTCGAATTTAATAAAGCGCCATTGTGCGAAGGCATGATCCTGGCTTGCGAAGCAATCCGCCGCGATTTTCCCTCGCAAGATGTTTACGACGAACTGGAGCGTCTCGTTAGTCTGGCGAAGGAAGAAATCAGCCAGCTTCTGCCTTTAGAAGAGCAGCTGGAAAAACTGATCGCGCTGTTTTACGGCGACTGGGGATTTAAAGCCTCACGCGGCGTTTATCGTCTTTCCGATGCATTATGGCTGGACCAGGTGTTAAAGAATCGACAGGGCAGTGCGGTATCATTAGGTGCGGTTTTATTATGGGTCGCGAATCGTCTCGATTTGCCGCTGCTGCCGGTGATTTTCCCTACGCAGCTGATATTGCGCATTGAATGTCCGGATGGCGAAATTTGGCTGATTAATCCTTTTAACGGTGAATCGTTAAGCGAACATATGCTGGACGTATGGTTAAAGGGAAATATCAGCCCGTCGGCGGAACTGTTTTATGAAGACCTTGATGAAGCTGATAACATTGAGGTAATCCGCAAATTGCTGGATACACTCAAAGCCTCGTTGATGGAAGAAAATCAGATGGAGCTGGCGTTACGCACCAGCGAAGCTTTATTACAATTCAACCCTGAAGATCCCTATGAAATTCGCGATCGCGGGTTGATTTATGCGCAACTGGATTGCGAACACGTTGCGTTGAACGATTTAAGTTATTTCGTTGAACAGTGTCCGGAAGACCCGATCAGCGAAATGATCCGTGCGCAAATAAATAACATCGCGCATAAACATATTGTGCTGCATTAATTAATCGACATTTTACTCAAGATTAAGGCGATCCTATGAAACAAAAAGTGGTTAGCATTGGCGACATCAACGTAGCAAATGACCTGCCGTTCGTACTGTTTGGCGGTATGAACGTGCTGGAATCTCGCGATCTGGCGATGCGCATTTGCGAGCACTACGTAACTGTGACCCAGAAACTGGGTATCCCTTACGTGTTCAAAGCCTCTTTTGACAAAGCCAACCGCTCCTCCATCCACTCTTATCGTGGACCGGGCCTGGAAGAAGGGATGAAAATCTTCCAGGAGTTGAAGCAGACTTTTGGCGTGAAAATTATCACCGACGTTCACGAACCAAGTCAGGCACAGCCCGTTGCTGATGTCGTGGATGTGATTCAGTTGCCGGCGTTTCTTGCTCGCCAGACTGACCTGGTTGAAGCCATGGCGAAAACCGGTGCGGTAATTAACGTCAAGAAACCACAGTTTGTCAGCCCGGGACAGATGGGTAATATCGTTGATAAATTCAAAGAAGGCGGCAACGAAAAAGTGATTCTTTGCGATCGTGGTGCTAACTTCGGCTATGACAACCTGGTTGTCGATATGCTGGGCTTCAGCATTATGAAGAAAGTGTCTGGTAACTCGCCGGTGATTTTCGACGTGACCCACGCACTGCAATGCCGCGATCCGTTTGGCGCAGCTTCCGGTGGTCGTCGTGCTCAGGTGGCTGAGCTGGCACGAGCCGGTATGGCGGTAGGTCTGGCGGGGCTGTTTATTGAAGCGCATCCGGATCCGGAACATGCGAAATGTGATGGTCCATCCGCGCTGCCGCTGGCTAAACTGGAACCGTTCCTCAAGCAGATGAAAGCGATTGATGATCTGGTGAAAGGTTTCGAAGAACTGGATACCAGCAAGTAATCTTTTTTGCTTGAAAAATAAAGTCTTAGCGTTCTGCGTTAAGACTTTTTTCATGGGTGCCAGATACAAAAAAGGCCGCAGGCTGTTACCCCTGCGGCCGGTTTCGGGCGCATATTGCCATCACGGCAGCCTGACGCCCGTTTTCACCTTACTTCCGGTTACGCCACCAGCTGACAATCGCTGCGGTAATAATCCCCGCCAGGATCGGTGCTGCCAGGTCGTGCCAGAAAGTCATGGCAAACTGCGCGAGCGTCATATAGCCGCCTTGTTGTAATGACAACATTTTGCGGCTATTCTTGAAGTGTCTGGTTTCAAGATTAGCCCCCGTTTTGTTGTCAGGTTTTACCTCTCAACGTGCGGGGGTTTTCTCTTTCCAGCAACCAATGCCACCAGGGATAAAGCCCCCGCAACATTGCGCCTCACCGGATAATTCCGGCTTGGTGTGGATACTACGTCTCAATTCATCTTCACTTCATCCCTGAAATGTTTGCAATAAAGAGTACATTCCGGCTTTTCAACAGCTGTTGCAGTGGTTTCGTGCAGGTTGTGGTACAGGCTCGCAATTCTGATTAACGAGCTGTCCAGGTAGTATGAAGAAATACAATAAGCAGGAATTTATCTTATCTCCCCCGATTTCCGTCATCGGAGGAGATATAACTGTCAGGCAAATATCGTCATCAAATAGGCGGCAAACAGTGCCAGATGCGCTGCGCCATTGAGCACGTTAGTACGTCCGGTGGAGAAGGAGATATGGCACAGCACTAAAGAGGCCACCATCACCACCATTTCTGGCGCACCAAGTGCAAACTGTAATTCGTTACCCGTCATAAAGGCAATTAGCGTGACGACAGGTACGGTAAGCGAAATGGTTGCTAACACTGAACCAAAGAACAGATTCATCGCGCGCTGGACCTGGTTGTTCAACACTGCTTTTAACGCACCTAAACCTTCCGGCGACAGAATCAACAGAGCCACCAGGAAGCCAGTAAAGGCGACAGGGGCATTCATGCTGTCGAGCAATGTCTCCAGCGGGCTGGCATTCATTTTGGTGACTGCAATAACGGCAATCAGATGGATAATCAACCAGATAGCATGCCACACGCTGCTATGGGCAGACGGTTTACCGTGATGCGGGTCATCGTCATCACTGTCATCTTCGTGCTCGTAGACAAACAAACTTTGATGCGTTTTGGTCTGGATCAGCAAAAATACGCCATACATTGCCGCAGAAATTAATGCTACCAGTAACGCCTGACCGGTTGAAAAATTCGCCGCAGGCAGAGCCATTGGAAATACCAGTACGATTATCGCCAGGGGGAACAGCGCAATTAAATACTGCTTGATACCAAACAGATTCATATATTGGGTGGCAAACTTACGACCGCCCAACAATAATGAAAAGCCAACCAGCCCACCGGTAACAATCATAATGATTGAATAGAGCGTATCACGCATTAGCGTTGGCGCGGCGTCGCCGGTTGCCATTAAAGCTGAAATCAAACTGACTTCAAGAATAACCACTGAAAGGCTAAGAATAAGCGAACCGTAAGGTTCTCCCAGGCGATGGGCTAATACGTCCGCATGACGGACAACACTAAAGGCGCTACTTAAAATACCAATAAGCGCAAGAAGATTGATGGCAATGACCACTGGTAGTGTCTGGCTGCTTCCCCACAGGAACAGCACTACCAGCGCCAGAACCGGGAAAATAAGCGAAGTCTCCTTGTGGCGGGTTTTTACCGCCTCTTGAGCATTTGACATTATGGTTATCCCTTTGCAGATGAATTTATCGAAAATGTAAAAAATAGGTAGGAAAAATAACAGAAAGTGTCTGGATATCGGTAACATTTTACGAATTTTTACCCCACTGTCGATTTTTTACTCATTGGGACATAAAAATAAGTATTACGTTTAGACAATGTTTGTTTTAGCGTTTCTTAAGAACAGTCTGACATGAAAATTCTTATGTTTTGGCAAGAGTAGATATTGTTGACCACACTTAATGTTCAACTTTGTAAAAGGAGTCAACGATGCCGTATAAAACGAAAAGCGATCTGCCGGAAAGCGTAAAGCACGTTCTACCGTCTCATGCCCAGGATATCTATAAAGAAGCGTTCAACAGCGCATGGGATCAATATAAAGATAAAGACGATCGGCGTGATGACGCCAGTCGCGAAGAAACCGCGCATAAAGTGGCCTGGGCTGCTGTGAAGCATGAATATGCCAAAGGGGATGATGATAAATGGCATAAAAAATCGTAAAACCGGTAGCTTAGTTAAAGCTATTCGTGCGGTGTTGCCTTGCAAGTGGTCCGTGGATTGCATATTGTCCCGTTAGTGGTTTCAAAATGAGCAGTAAAAATGTCCGGAAGACACCAAAAAGTTGTCGCAGGGAAGTATGCAGTGGCGGAGGTGTAAGGTGATAACGCGTGATTTCTTGATGAATGCCGATTGTAAAACGGCATTTGGTGCCATTGAAGAATCACTCTTATGGTCAGCAGAGCAACGGGCGGCTTCGCTGGCGGCGACGCTGGCTTGTCGACCTGATGAGGGACCGGTGTGGATCTTCGGTTATGGATCGTTGATGTGGAATCCGGCACTGGAGTTTACCGAGTCGTGCACCGGTACACTGGTTGGATGGCATCGCGCGTTTTGCCTGCGCCTGACCGCCGGGCGCGGGACTGCGCACCAGCCGGGACGGATGCTTGCACTGAAAGAGGGCGGACGCACTACAGGCGTCGCCTATCGACTGCCAGAAGAGACGCTGGAGCAGGAACTAACCCTGTTGTGGAAGCGCGAGATGATTACCGGCTGTTATCTGCCAACCTGGTGTCAGCTTGATCTTGATGATGGATGCACAGTAAACGCCATTGTGTTTATTATGGACCCGCGACATCCAGAATATGAATCTGACACTCGCGCTCAGGTCATCGCGCCGTTGATTGCGGCGGCGAGCGGTCCGCTGGGAACCAACGCACAATACCTGTTTTCACTGGAACAGGAGCTTATCAAACTGGGAATGCAGGACGATGGGCTGAATGATTTGCTGGTATCGGTAAAAAAACTGCTGGCGGAGAATTATCCGGATGGTGTGTTACGGCCGGGATTCGCCTGAGTAAACTTCCCTCATAGTGGGGCGTCAGACGCCCCCTCAAACATTAAAATGTGAGCACTTTATCGGCTGACAGCGTCCATTGCGCCAGTTCCACAAGAGTACCGATTTCCACCCCATCAATAAGAGGAAGTGTGCTAATCCCGCGCCCGTCGGTACAGGTTTTGCACAATTTCACCGGTACATTCTGAGCGGTAAGGATCTCCAGCATTTGCTGAATGTTGTAGCCTTCCCCTGGTTTTTGCCCGCGCAACCCGGCTGTGACCGCATCAGACATCAGGAACAGACGCAGATCCAGATTGCTCTCCTGCTCTCGTAACGCAATGGCCAGCCGCAAGCTGTTAAACAAGGATTCGCTCCCGTAAGGTGCGCCATTGGCAACGATCACGATTTTTTGCATTATTTACTCCTGTATTCAGGGAATTAGACATTCATCTTCTATCTTACTGCTTCTGCAGCGTCTGACCAATCGGTCACATTTTTAAGGATTTTCCTGAAAGCGCGAGAAAATACGACAAAAGTTGCCAGTAATCGTTATTCTTTAAGGCTATGGTTTTTCATTATTACCGGAAGTTACCGACGTTTTGAGCCGTTTCGTTCCTCGCATTATCCCGTTTTATTTACTCTTGCTTGTAGCAGGCGGTACAGCTAACGCACAATCTACCTTCGAGCAAAAAGCGGCAAATCCCTTTGATAATAACAATGATGGTCTGCCGGATTTAGGCATGGCTCCCGAAAATCATGATGGGGAAAAACACTTTGCTGAAATTGTGAAAGATTTCGGCGAAACCAGTATGAATGATAACGGGCTGGATACTGGCGAGCAGGCAAAAGCTTTCGCATTGGGAAAAGTCCGCGACGCGCTTAGTCAACAGGTTAATCAGCACGTAGAGTCCTGGCTATCACCGTGGGGAAATGCCAGTGTTGACGTCAAAGTGGATAACGAAGGACATTTCACCGGCAGTCGTGGAAGCTGGTTTGTGCCGTTACAAGATAATGATCGTTATCTCACCTGGAGCCAGCTTGGTCTTACTCAGCAGGATGATGGGTTGGTGAGCAATGTGGGCGTTGGGCAACGCTGGGCGCGCGGCAACTGGCTGGTGGGTTATAACACTTTTTATGACAACTTGCTGGACGAAAATCTTCAGCGAGCGGGCTTTGGTGCCGAAGCGTGGGGCGAATATTTGCGACTATCGGCAAACTTTTATCAGCCGTTTGCTGCATGGCATGAACAGACAGCCACGCAGGAACAACGGATGGCGCGCGGGTATGACCTGACAGCCCGGATGCGCATGCCGTTCTATCAACACCTCAATACCAGTGTCAGCGTAGAACAGTATTTTGGTGATCGTGTTGATTTGTTTAACTCTGGTACGGGTTATCACAATCCCGTCGCGTTGAGTCTGGGATTAAATTACACCCCTGTGCCATTAGTCACTGTGACGGCCCAGCATAAACAGGGTGAAAGTGGCGAGAATCAAAATAACCTCGGGCTGAATCTTAATTACCGCTTTGGTGTACCGCTCAAAAAACAACTTTCTGCGGGTGAGGTTGCCGAAAGTCAGTCGTTACGTGGTAGTCGCTATGACAATCCGCAGCGAAATAATCTACCGACTCTTGAGTACCGACAGCGAAAAACGTTAACGGTGTTTCTGGCGACACCGCCGTGGGATCTAAAACCTGGCGAAACAGTGCCGCTGAAATTACAAATCCGCAGTCGTTACGGTATTCGGCAACTGATTTGGCAGGGCGATACGCAGATATTAAGTTTGACGCCGGGCGCACAAGCCAACAGCGCGGAGGGCTGGACGCTGATCATGCCTGACTGGCAGAACGGGGAAAGGGCGAGCAATCACTGGCGATTGTCTGTGGTGGTGGAAGATAACCAGGGGCAGCGTGTCTCCTCCAATGAGATCACGCTAACGCTTGTCGAACCGTTCGATGCATTGTCAAACGACGAACTGCGCTGGGAACCGTAATCAGAAAATGCGCTCCTGATGCACCCATACCGCTGCTTCCACGCGAGACTTGAGCTTCATTTTCTTCAGCATGTGCTTGACGTGCACTTTTACTGTGCTTTCGGTGATGTCCAGGCGGCGGGCAATCATCTTGTTCGGCAAACCCTGGGCAATCAGCTTGAGAATATCGCGCTCGCGTGGGGTTAACTGGTTAACATCGCGCTCAGTAGTGGCACGGTTAGCACGCAAGCTGGCGGCCAGAACAGGCGTTAATGCTTCGCTTAATACCATTTCGCCAGCAGCTGCCTGATGCAATGCTTTCAGCAGATCTTCCGGTTCCATATCTTTTAACAGATAGCCATCCGCGCCGCGTTTCAGTGCGGTGACCACATCTTCTTCATGGTTAGAGACGCTGAATACCACAATGCGCCCTGAGAGGGACTTTTCGCGCAGTTTATCCAGCGTTTCCAGACCGTTCATGCCGGGCATATTGAGATCTAACAGGATCAGATCGGGATCAAGAGACTCCGCCAGTTCAATACCCTGTTCGCCATTACTCGCTTCGCCAACCACGGTGATATCTGGTGCCATACTGATAAGCTGTTTTACGCCAGTTCGCAGCATCGGGTGATCGTCAATCAGCAGGATAGTAGCCGGTTCCTGATTACTCATGGGTATCTCCTTGGACGTCTGTGAAAGTTTTTTCGGGAATAAAGGTGACCACCACTTCGGTGCCACCTGATTCACGACGGCGGACGCGGCAATCGCCTCGTAAACTTTGCGCACGGTCGCGCATTATTATCATGCCGTAGTGATTGCTGCGGATGGCATTTTCAGGCACGCCGCAGCCGTTATCCTGGACGGTCAGTTTGACCTGATTATCGTTTTGCGCCACCGTCACCACGACTTCACTCGCTTGCGAGTGTTTGAGGGCGTTACTTAATGCCTCACGGGCAATTTGCAACAAGTGGATTGCCTGATGCGAAGGCACCAGGCGAGGCGGCAATTGATAATCCAGCTTCACCGGGAAGCCAAATTTGGCGCTGTACTCTTCGCAACTCGCCTCCAGCGCCGGACGTAATCCAGGCTCGGTGAGCTGCAAGCGGAATGTGGTGAGCAATTCACGCAACTGCGCCCAGGATGCATTCAGTTCGTTACGGATCTGACTTAACAGTTCGCGGCTGCTTTCTGGCAGCGCATCGCCCTGCATCTGTAAACAACTCACCTGCATCTTCATGCAAGAGAGAGATTGGGCAATAGAATCATGCAGTTCGCGCGCAATGGTGGCACGCTCTTCCATCACGATCAACTGTTGCTGACGTTCCTGATGGCGATCCAGCGCCAGCGTGGCGGTGAGTTGTTCAACCAGGGTATCCACCAGTTGTTGTTGATCATGGCTAAGATGACGCCCCTGCGGCAGGGTCGCCAGCAAAATACCGTACTGCGTATGAGAGTCAGCCAGCCGCCACTTCAGGGTTGTGCCGCGATCACCAACGGGTAATACGCCGCGCGGGCAGAGCTGGCAGCCTTTATCATCACAAGTCATATCTGGTTGGCAGGTAAACTCCTGATGATTCTCTTCATCATCAGTATCATAAACCCGCAGTTCGATATCACGTAGCAGGGTTAAATTCTGTAAGCCGTTGAGTACAGGTGACAGGCGTTCACACAGCGGGGCTTGGGAATGCAAACGGCGGTTAGCCTGCCATAAAAAAGAGAGGATCTGATTTTTATGCTCCAGCCCGGCGGTTTTCTCCTGAACCCGCTGCTCAAGTACGGCATAACTTTCGGCCAGTTCTGCAGACATATTGTTCAACGCAGTTCCAAGCATCGCCATTTCGTTGCGCCCGCTGATGTTTGCGCGTTGGGTAAAATCGCGATGACTGACGGCACTCGCCATTGCCAGCAGTTGCCGCCACGGTTGTAGCAGTCGCGCCCGCAACCAGATAATAGTGAACACCAGTAAAAGTGCCATAAATACCGCCATTACCCGATGGACCAGTACCACTGTCTCGATGCGCATTTCCGTGGTGCGGTCAAAACCAGATACCAGCTGATCAAGCCCGGCAACAAACTGGCTGACATCCGCTGACACCGTTTCTCGGTTTTGTGCACGCATCAGCGCAGGGATCAGTTCATTACGCCAGTAATCTTGTAAACCCTGTAATTGCGCCAGTTGTCCGTCTCGTTCTGCTGCTCGAGTCAACTCGGCGCTAAATGCCGTTTGTTCCATCTCTTTAATTAAGGGCTTGTCTTTCTCGCTTAATGGCACTGCTGCCAACAGACGGTAACTTTGCATGCGCAGCGATCCCGCTTTGTTGATCGCATGGGCGCTGCCCTGAACGCCTTGCACCAGCCAGCCAGAAACCGCCATCCCTGCCAGTCCAATAGCAGTAGAAAGCAACACAATAAGCGCAACCTGATTAACCAGGGTGAGCGGAGAGAGACAACGTTTAAGCATGTAAACCTCTTCCTTCAGGCTTTAAATGAGCAATAACCTTAATGAATGTGACGATACATTCTGGAATGGCAGTATTCTCGGCTATTGGCTGAAGTATACCCATACCCGGAAAGAGTTACTCCTTATTTGCCGTGTGGTTAGTCGCTTTACATCGGTAAGGGTAGGGATTCTACAGCACCGTGAAAAATCTCATAATTTTTATGAAATCACTGTACTCACTATGGGTAATGATAAATATCAATGATAGATAAAGTTATCTTATCGTTTGATTTACATCAAATTGCCTTTAGCTACAGACACTAAGGTGGCAGACATCGAAACGAGTATCAGAGGTGTCTATGAGTCACTCATCCGCCCCCGAAAGGGCTACTGGAGCTGTCATTACAGATTGGCGACCGGAAGATCCTGCGTTCTGGCAACAACGCGGTCAACGTATTGCCAGCCGCAACCTGTGGATTTCCGTTCCCTGTCTGCTGCTGGCGTTTTGCGTATGGATGTTGTTCAGCGCTGTTGCGGTGAACTTACCGAAAGTCGGTTTTAATTTTACGACCGATCAGCTATTTATGTTGACTGCGCTGCCTTCGGTTTCTGGCGCGTTATTACGTGTTCCATACTCCTTTATGGTTCCTATCTTCGGTGGTCGTCGCTGGACGGCGTTCAGCACCGGTATTCTGATTATTCCTTGTGTCTGGCTGGGTTTTGCCGTGCAGGATACCTCCACGCCTTATAGCGTCTTCATCATCATCTCTCTGCTGTGCGGCTTTGCTGGCGCGAACTTCGCTTCCAGTATGGCAAACATCAGCTTCTTCTTTCCGAAACAGAAGCAGGGTGGCGCGCTGGGCCTGAATGGTGGTCTGGGCAACATGGGCGTTAGCGTTATGCAGTTGGTTGCTCCGCTGGTGGTATCACTGTCGATTTTCGCAGTATTTGGTAGCCAGGGCGTCAAACAGCCGGATGGGACTGAGCTGTATCTGGCGAATGCGTCCTGGATATGGGTGCCGTTCCTTGCCATCTTCACCATTGCGGCGTGGTTTGGCATGAACGATCTTGCTACCTCGAAAGCCTCCATCAAGGAGCAGTTGCCGGTACTCAAACGGGGTCATCTGTGGATTATGAGCCTGCTGTATCTGGCAACCTTCGGCTCCTTTATCGGCTTCTCCGCGGGCTTTGCGATGCTGTCAAAAACGCAGTTCCCGGATGTTCAGATTCTGCAATACGCTTTCTTCGGGCCGTTTATTGGTGCGCTGGCGCGTTCTGCAGGTGGTGCATTATCTGACCGTCTGGGCGGAACTCGTGTCACGCTGGTGAACTTTATTCTGATGGCGATTTTCAGCGGCCTGCTGTTCCTGACCTTACCGACTGACGGGCAGGGCGGAAGCTTCATGGCGTTCTTCGCGGTCTTCCTGGCGCTGTTCCTGACAGCTGGGCTGGGTAGTGGTTCCACTTTCCAGATGATTTCAGTGATCTTCCGTAAACTGACAATGGATCGCGTGAAAGCAGAAGGGGGTTCTGACGAACGTGCGATGCGTGAAGCGGCAACCGACACGGCGGCGGCGCTGGGTTTCATCTCTGCGATTGGCGCGATTGGTGGCTTCTTTATCCCGAAAGCGTTTGGTAGCTCGCTGGCATTAACGGGTTCGCCAGTCGGCGCAATGAAGGTATTTTTGATTTTCTATATCGCCTGCGTAGTGATTACCTGGGCGGTATATGGTCGGCATTCTAAAAAATAAATCTTAATATTTGATTATCCTTTGCGCGGCATGATGTCGCGCTTTTTTTATGCGTCATTTAGTTACAACATACTAATGTTATATGGTTTATTTCGCCGGATTTCATTAAGAGCCATTAATATGTTACCCATGGGGAATACTCCTTAATACCCATTTGCATAAAAATCTTAATAGTTTAAATAACTACAGGTATAAAAAGTCTTAATTTACAGCATGTTATGCTGTAACTGTTAATTATCCTAAAGGGGTATCTTAGGAATTTACTTTATTTTTCATCCCCATCACTCTTGATCGTTATCAATTCCCACGCTGTTTCAGAGCGTTACCTTGCCCTTAAACATTAGCAATGTCGATTTATCAGAGGGCCGACAGGCTCCCACAGGAGAAAACCGATGAGTAAATTCCTGGACCGGTTTCGCTACTTCAAACAGAAGGGTGAAACCTTTGCCGATGGGCATGGCCAGCTTCTCAATACCAACCGTGACTGGGAGGATGGATATCGCCAGCGTTGGCAGCATGACAAAATCGTCCGCTCTACCCACGGGGTAAACTGCACCGGCTCCTGCAGCTGGAAAATCTACGTCAAAAACGGTCTGGTCACCTGGGAAACCCAGCAGACTGACTATCCGCGTACCCGTCCGGATCTGCCAAACCATGAACCTCGCGGCTGCCCGCGCGGTGCCAGCTACTCCTGGTATCTTTACAGTGCCAACCGCCTGAAATACCCGATGATGCGCAAACGCCTGATGAAAATGTGGCGTGAAGCGAAGGCGCTGCATAGCGATCCGGTTGAGGCATGGGCTTCTATCATTGAAGACGCCGATAAAGCGAAAAGCTTTAAGCAGGCGCGTGGACGCGGTGGTTTTGTTCGTTCTTCCTGGCAGGAGGTGAACGAACTGATCGCCGCATCTAACGTTTACACCATCAAAAACTACGGCCCGGACCGTGTTGCTGGTTTCTCGCCAATTCCGGCAATGTCGATGGTTTCTTACGCATCGGGTGCACGCTATCTCTCGCTGATTGGCGGTACTTGCTTAAGCTTCTACGACTGGTACTGCGACCTGCCTCCTGCGTCTCCGCAAACCTGGGGCGAGCAAACTGACGTACCGGAATCTGCTGACTGGTACAACTCCAGCTACATCATCGCCTGGGGTTCAAACGTGCCGCAGACGCGTACCCCGGATGCTCACTTCTTTACTGAAGTGCGTTACAAAGGCACCAAAACTGTTGCCGTCACACCAGACTACGCTGAAATCGCCAAACTGTGCGATCTGTGGCTGGCACCGAAACAGGGCACCGATGCGGCAATGGCGCTGGCGATGGGCCACGTAATGCTGCGTGAATTCCACCTCGACAACCCAAGCCAGTATTTCACCGACTATGTGCGTCGCTACACCGACATGCCGATGCTGGTGATGCTGGAAGAACGCGACGGTTACTACGCTGCAGGTCGTATGCTGCGCGCTGCTGATCTGGTTGATGCGCTGGGCCAGGAAAACAATCCGGAATGGAAAACTGTCGCCTTTAATACCAATGGCGAAATGGTTGCGCCGAACGGTTCTATTGGCTTCCGCTGGGGCGAGAAGGGCAAATGGAATCTTGAGCAGCGCGACGGCAAAACTGGCGAAGAAACCGAGCTGCAACTGAGCCTGCTGGGTAGCCAGGATGAGATCGCTGAGGTAGGCTTCCCGTACTTTGGTGGCGACGGCACGGAACACTTCAACAAAGTGGAACTGGAAAACGTGCTGCTGCACAAACTGCCGGTAAAACGCCTGCAACTGGCTGATGGCAGCACCGCCCTGGTGACCACCGTTTATGATCTGACGCTGGCAAACTACGGTCTGGAACGTGGCCTGAACGACGTTAACTGTGCAACCAGCTATGACGATGTGAAAGCTTATACCCCGGCCTGGGCCGAGCAGATTACCGGCGTTTCTCGCAGCCAGATTATTCGCATCGCCCGTGAATTTGCCGATAACGCTGATAAAACGCACGGTCGTTCGATGATTATCGTCGGTGCGGGGCTGAACCACTGGTATCACCTCGATATGAACTATCGTGGTCTGATCAACATGCTGATTTTCTGCGGCTGTGTCGGTCAGAGCGGGGGCGGCTGGGCGCACTATGTAGGTCAGGAAAAACTGCGTCCGCAAACCGGATGGCAGCCGCTGGCGTTTGCCCTTGACTGGCAGCGTCCGGCGCGTCACATGAACAGCACTTCTTATTTCTATAACCACTCCAGCCAGTGGCGTTATGAAACCGTCACGGCGGAAGAGTTGCTGTCACCGATGGCGGATAAATCCCGTTATACCGGACACCTGATCGACTTTAACGTCCGTGCGGAACGCATGGGCTGGCTGCCGTCTGCACCGCAGTTAGGCACTAACCCGCTGACTATCGCTGGCGAAGCGG
This sequence comes from Escherichia sp. WS1152, assembly GCF_046487665.1. Classification (NCBI taxonomy): domain Bacteria; kingdom Pseudomonadati; phylum Pseudomonadota; class Gammaproteobacteria; order Enterobacterales; family Enterobacteriaceae; genus Escherichia; species Escherichia sp. WS1152. The sequence goes on from NZ_JBJQJA010000001.1 coordinate 587,954, forward strand.
AAAAAGCCGGGATGAATCCGGTGGACTATACGGTGAAATCCCTGAAAGAGGGTTCCATCCGTTTTGCGGCAGAACAACCAGAAAACGGTAAAAACCACCCGCGCAACCTGTTCATCTGGCGTTCTAACCTGCTCGGTTCTTCCGGTAAAGGTCATGAGTTTATGCTCAAGTACCTGCTGGGGACGGAGCACGGTATCCAGGGTAAAGATCTGGGGCAGCAGGGCGGCGTGAAGCCGGAAGAAGTGGACTGGCAGGACAATGGTCTGGAAGGCAAGCTGGATCTGGTGGTTACGCTGGACTTCCGTCTGTCGAGCACCTGTCTCTATTCCGACATCATTTTGCCGACGGCGACCTGGTACGAAAAAGACGACATGAATACTTCGGATATGCATCCGTTTATTCACCCGCTGTCTGCGGCGGTCGATCCGGCCTGGGAAGCGAAAAGCGACTGGGAAATCTACAAAGCCATCGCGAAGAAATTCTCCGAAGTGTGCGTCGGCCATCTGGGTAAAGAAACCGACATCGTCACGCTGCCTATCCAGCACGACTCTGCCGCTGAACTGGCGCAGCCGCTGGATGTGAAAGACTGGAAAAAAGGCGAATGCGACCTGATCCCAGGCAAAACTGCACCGCACATTATGGTCGTAGAGCGCGATTATCCAGCGACTTACGAACGCTTTACCTCTATCGGCCCGCTGATGGAGAAAATCGGTAATGGCGGTAAAGGGATTGCATGGAACACCCAGAGCGAGATGGATCTGCTGCGTAAGCTCAACTACACCAAAGCGGAAGGTCCGGCGAAAGGCCAGCCGATGCTGAACACCGCAATTGATGCGGCAGAGATGATCCTGACACTGGCACCGGAAACCAACGGTCAGGTAGCCGTGAAAGCCTGGGCTGCCCTGAGCGAATTTACCGGTCGTGACCATACGCATCTGGCGCTGAATAAAGAAGACGAGAAGATCCGCTTCCGCGATATTCAGGCACAGCCGCGCAAAATCATCTCCAGCCCGACCTGGTCTGGTCTGGAAGATGAACACGTTTCTTACAACGCCGGTTACACCAACGTTCACGAGCTGATCCCGTGGCGTACGCTCTCTGGCCGTCAGCAGCTGTATCAGGATCACCAATGGATGCGTGATTTCGGTGAAAGCTTGCTGGTTTATCGTCCGCCGATCGACACCCGTTCGGTGAAAGAAGTGATAGGCCAAAAATCCAACGGCAACCCGGAAAAAGCGCTCAACTTCCTGACGCCGCACCAGAAGTGGGGTATCCACTCCACCTACAGCGACAACCTGCTGATGCTGACTTTAGGTCGCGGTGGTCCGGTGGTCTGGCTGAGTGAAGCCGATGCCAAAGATCTGGGTATTGCCGATAACGACTGGATTGAAGTCTTCAACAGCAACGGTGCTCTGACTGCCCGTGCGGTTGTCAGCCAGCGTGTTCCGGCAGGGATGACCATGATGTACCACGCGCAGGAACGTATCGTTAACCTGCCTGGTTCGGAAATTACCCAACAGCGTGGTGGTATCCATAACTCGGTCACCCGTATCACGCCGAAACCGACGCATATGATCGGCGGCTATGCCCATCTGGCATACGGCTTTAACTACTACGGCACCGTAGGTTCTAACCGCGATGAGTTTGTTGTAGTGCGTAAGATGAAGAACATTGACTGGTTAGATGGCGAAGGCAATGACCAGGTACAGGAGAGCGTAAAATGAAAATTCGTTCACAAGTCGGCATGGTGCTGAATCTCGATAAGTGCATCGGCTGCCACACCTGTTCAGTTACCTGTAAAAACGTCTGGACCAGCCGTGAAGGCGTGGAATACGCGTGGTTCAACAACGTGGAAACCAAGCCGGGCCAGGGCTTCCCGACTGACTGGGAAAACCAGGAAAAATACAAAGGCGGCTGGATCCGTAAAATCAACGGCAAACTGCAGCCGCGCATGGGTAACCGTGCCATGCTGCTGGGTAAAATCTTCGCTAACCCGCATCTGCCGGGGATCGACGATTATTACGAGCCGTTCGATTTTGACTATCAGAACCTGCATACCGCGCCGGAAGGCAGCAAATCGCAGCCGATTGCCCGTCCGCGTTCGCTGATTACCGGGGAACGGATGGCGAAAATCGAAAAAGGGCCGAACTGGGAAGATGACCTGGGCGGTGAGTTTGACAAACTGGCGAAAGACAAGAACTTCGACAACATCCAGAAGGCGATGTATAGCCAGTTCGAAAACACCTTCATGATGTATTTGCCGCGCCTGTGCGAACACTGCCTGAACCCGGCATGTGTGGCGACCTGCCCGAGCGGTGCGATTTACAAGCGTGAAGAAGATGGCATCGTCCTGATCGACCAGGATAAATGCCGTGGCTGGCGTATGTGCATCACCGGATGCCCGTACAAAAAAATCTACTTCAACTGGAAGAGCGGTAAGTCTGAGAAGTGCATCTTCTGCTATCCGCGTATTGAAGCGGGTCAGCCGACCGTGTGCTCAGAAACCTGTGTCGGTCGTATCCGTTATCTTGGCGTGCTGCTGTACGATGCCGACGCGATTGAACGTGCAGCCAGCACAGAGAACGAGAAAGATCTCTACCAGCGTCAGCTGGAGGTGTTCCTCGATCCGAACGATCCGAAAGTCATCGAACAGGCGATTAAAGACGGTATTCCGCTGAGCGTTATTGAAGCTGCACAGCAGTCGCCGGTTTATAAAATGGCAATGGAATGGAAACTGGCGCTGCCGCTGCATCCAGAATATCGCACACTGCCGATGGTCTGGTACGTGCCGCCTCTGTCTCCGATTCAGTCTGCAGCAGACGCGGGTGAGCTGGGTAGCAACGGCATTCTGCCAGACGTCGAAAGCCTGCGTATTCCGGTACAGTATCTGGCGAATCTGCTGACCGCCGGTGATACCAAACCGGTACTGCGCGCGCTGAAACGTATGCTGGCGATGCGTCATTACAAACGTGCTGAAACCGTTGACGGTAAAGTTGATACCCGTGCGCTGGAAGAGGTCGGTCTGACCGAAGCCCAGGCACAGGAGATGTACCGTTATCTGGCGATTGCTAACTACGAAGATCGCTTTGTGGTGCCGAGTAGTCATCGTGAACTGGCACGGGAAGCCTTCCCGGAGAAAAATGGCTGCGGCTTTACCTTTGGTGATGGCTGCCACGGTTCAGATACCAAATTCAATCTGTTCAACAGCCGTCGTATCGATGCCATCGATGTGACCAGCAAAACGGAGCCGCATCCATGATCGAACTCGTGATTGTATCGCGTCTCCTTGAATATCCGGATGCTGCCTTATGGCAGCATCAACAAGAGATGTTTGAGGCGATTGCCGCGTCGAAAAATCTGCCAAAAGAGGATGCCCATGCGCTGGGCATTTTCCTGCGCGATTTAACGACGATGGATCCGCTCGATGCCCAGGCGCAGTACAGCGAACTGTTCGACCGTGGCCGCGCCACGTCACTGTTGCTGTTTGAACATGTGCACGGCGAATCCCGCGACCGCGGCCAGGCGATGGTGGACCTGCTGGCGCAGTACGAGCAGCACGGCTTGCAGTTAAACAGCCGCGAATTGCCGGACCATCTGCCGCTGTATCTGGAGTACCTGGCGCAGCTGCCGCAAAGCGAAGCCGTGGAAGGTTTGAAAGATATCGCGCCGATTCTGGCATTGCTGAGCGCGCGTCTGCAACAGCGTGAAAGCCGTTATGCCGTGCTGTTTGATCTGCTGCTGAAACTGGCGAATACCGCTATCGACAGCGACAAAGTGGCGGAAAAAATTGCCGACGAAGCGCGCGATGATACGCCGCAGGCGCTGGATGCTGTCTGGGAAGAAGAGCAGGTTAAATTCTTTGCTGACAAAGGCTGCGGTGATTCAGCAATCACTGCTCATCAGCGTCGCTTTGCCGGTGCCGTCGCGCCGCAATATCTGAATATCACCACCGGAGGACAGCACTAATGCAATTCCTGAATATGTTCTTCTTTGATATCTACCCGTATATAGCCGGGGCGGTCTTCCTGATTGGTAGCTGGCTGCGTTATGACTACGGGCAGTACACCTGGCGCGCGGCGTCCAGCCAGATGCTGGATCGCAAAGGGATGAACCTGGCGTCGAACCTGTTCCATATCGGTATTCTGGGGATTTTTGTCGGTCACTTCTTCGGTATGCTGACGCCGCACTGGATGTATGAAGCCTGGCTGCCGATTGAAGTGAAACAGAAAATGGCGATGTTTGCTGGTGGTGCCAGCGGCGTGCTGTGTCTGATTGGCGGCGTGCTTTTGCTGAAGCGTCGTCTGTTCAGCCCACGCGTGCGTGCAACGACTACCGGAGCGGATATCCTGATCCTGTCGCTGCTCGTTATCCAGTGCGCGCTGGGCCTGTTGACCATTCCGTTCTCCGCCCAACATATGGACGGTAGCGAGATGATGAAACTGGTTGGCTGGGCGCAGTCGGTAGTGACCTTCCACGGTGGCGCTTCTCAACACCTCGATGGTGTGGCGTTTATCTTCCGTCTACACCTGGTGCTGGGGATGACGTTATTCCTGCTGTTCCCGTTCTCGCGTCTGGTACACATCTGGAGCGTACCGGTGGAGTATCTGACACGTAAGTACCAGCTGGTGCGGGCTCGTCACTAAGCGAATTTTAGTTCACATAGACCCTGCTTCGGCGGGGTTTTTTTATGGGCACGGTGCGGGGTGAGTTGTCGGATGCGCTTCGCTTATCCGACCTACAGGGGAGGATATTGTAGGTCCGGTAAACGTGGTGCCATCGGGCAAAATTAGCTCGGAGTAACATGTTTTGATTATTTCAGGAAGCGATGGTGGTGGGGGAAGGATTACTCAGCGCTGCGCGCTTCGCCCTTCGGGTCGTTGCCTGCGGCAACGCTCTCTCGCTGGCGCTCAAGTCGAACCTTGGTCGAAGCTTCACATCCTTCCCCGCTTGGGCAGAATATTTAATTACGGATTCGTTTGAGAGTTCAGGGACTTTTGAAAGTGATGGTGGTGGGGGAAGGATTCGAACCTTCGAAGTCGATGACGGCAGATTTACAGTCTGCTCCCTTTGGCCGCTCGGGAACCCCACCAGGGGTAATTCAAATTTTGAGGTAATGCTTGAGATGGTGGTGGGGGAAGGATTCGAACCTTCGAAGTCGATGACGGCAGATTTACAGTCTGCTCCCTTTGGCCGCTCGGGAACCCCACCACGGGGTAATGCTTTTTACTGGCCTGCTCCCTTATCGGGAAGCGGGGCGCATCATATCAAATGACGCGCCGCTGTAAAGTGTTACGTTGAGAAAAATGAACTGGTTGCGTAATTTTCATCCGTAACGGATTAAAGGTAACCAGTTATTTTTGCTGGCGATTAAAGAATAATCGTCCGATTACCGTAAACAAAGACGCGCTGCGCCAGTACTTTGTAGAGCGCGCGACTTAAGACGTTTTTCTCGACGTCACGACCTGCGCGCATCATATCTTCAGCTGTGTAGGTATGATCGACATGAATAACGTCCTGCATGATGATTGGGCCTTCGTCCAGATTGTCATTCACATAGTGAGCTGTTGCGCCAATAATCTTCACGCCACGTTCATAGGCCTGGTGATAAGGACGTGCGCCGATAAACGCTGGCAGGAAGGAATGGTGAATATTGATGATCTTATTCGGGAAGCGTGACACAAATTCCGGTGTTAATACCCGCATATACTTCGCCAGCACCACGTAGTCAGGTTGATAAGCATCAATGGCTTCCGCCATCTTTTGATCGTGCTCGTTGCGGCTTAACCCTTCATGGCTTACCAGCTCAAACGGTATATCAAAACGCTCAACCAGAGAACGTAAAGTATCGTGGTTACCAATCACTGCCGCGATTTCGACATCCAGGCCGCCATAATTGGCTTTCATCAACAAATCGCCAAGGCAATGCGCTTCTTTAGTGACCAGAATCACTATCCGGCGACGACCGGCAGGATTCAGCTCACGCACGGAGCCTTCTGGCAATGCGCTATCGAGATCCGCCAGCAGGGTGGAATCATTAAAAATCCCTTCCAGTTCCGTGCGCATAAAAAAGCGCCCGGTACGGTGATCAACAAATTCATTGTTCTGTACGATATTTAACTCGTGCTTGTAGCAAATATTGGTAATACGTGCGATCAGACCTTTTTGGTCCGGACAAATAGTACGCAGAACTTTACGTTGGAGTGAATGCATTGCTGGAAAAACCTTGTTGAGAGTGTTTGCTAAACCGTACCGTCAACCATTATTGGCCGCAGCACTTTTTAAATTTTTTACCTGAACCACAAGGGCAGGGATCGTTGCGGCCAAACTGCGGACGTGTACCGTCAATATAGTACCATTGACCGTTTTCTTTCAAAAATCGCGAACGTTCAATTATTGCACCTGTTTTGCCACCTTCGATAAATCGAGCAACAAAACTGACAAATCCGATATTGTCGGCGTCCTGCCAACAATGTTCAAATACGGTCAATCCCAACCATTCAGTATGCGCAAATCCGGCAATCAATTCGGCACGTAACGCCGCTGCTCCACAAGATGGATGCCAGGTCTTTATTAAATAATCTGCGTCTTGCATCACAAAAGCGCAGTAACGCGAACGCATGAGATGTTCTGGATCAGGTGCAACCTTTTCACCAGACACATAAGGGTGGCAACATAGGCTATACTCGACAGCACTACCACAGGGACAAAGCTGAGACACAAATAATCTCCCTGGAAACAATAACGGCGTATTAACCGCCTGAGTAGCACTATGTTAACCGAGCAGTAGCGATGTGGCTACGATTGCATTCCAGGGGAATCTTGCGGGAATAATGAGAAAGATAAAAATAGGGCTGGCGCTGGGATCTGGCGCGGCGAGAGGTTGGTCGCATATTGGCGTTATTAATGCGCTAAAAAAAGTGGGTATTGAAATTGATATCGTTGCAGGATGTTCAATTGGTTCGCTGGTGGGCGCGGCCTATGCATGCGATCGATTATCTGCGCTGGAAGATTGGGTAACCTCTTTCAGTTATTGGGATGTTTTACGCCTGATGGATCTCTCCTGGCAGCGCGGTGGGTTACTGCGCGGCGAGCGTGTCTTCAATCAATACCGCGAAATAATGCCGGAAACAGAGATCGAAAATTGTTCCCGTCGCTTCGCGGCTGTTGCCACCAATTTAAGTACGGGGCGTGAATTATGGTTTACTGAAGGCGATCTCCATCTTGCTATTCGCGCATCATGCAGTATTCCAGGACTAATGGCACCCGTTGCGCATAACGGCTACTGGCTGGTTGATGGGGCAGTCGTTAACCCAATTCCTATTTCGCTCACGCGTGCATTGGGTGCTGATATTGTGATAGCGGTCGACCTGCAGCACGATGCTCATTTGATGCAACAAGATTTGCTCTCCTTTAATGTCAGTGAAGAAAATAGCGAGAATGGTGATTCTCTGCCGTGGCATGCGCGTCTGAAAGAAAGGTTAGGCAGCATAACGACACGTCGGGCAGTGACAGCACCAACGGCAACAGAGATTATGACCACTTCTATCCAGGTGCTGGAGAACCGCCTTAAAAGGAACCGCATGGCAGGTGATCCGCCCGATATTCTGATTCAACCTGTTTGCCCGCAAATATCTACGCTTGATTTCCATCGCGCGCACGCTGCCATTGCGGCCGGACAGCTGGCAGTGGAAAAGAAAATGGACGAACTTTTGCCGTTGGTACGCACCAACATTTGACCAGAATTTTTATCTACACTTAAGTTAATTCTGACAGGCGCAGGTGGCAATAGCATGCCACTATTGAGTAAAGCCAGTCAGGGGAGAGAACATGACGCAGCCATTGGTCGGAAAACAGATTCTCATTGTTGAAGATGAGCAGGTATTTCGCTCGCTTCTGGATTCGTGGTTTTCCTCATTGGGAGCGACAACGGTACTGGCGGCTGATGGGGTGGATGCCCTTGAGTTGCTGGGAGGTTTCACTCCAGACCTGATGATATGTGATATCGCGATGCCACGAATGAACGGGCTTAAACTGCTGGAGCATATACGTAACAGAGGCGACCAGACCCCAGTTCTGGTGATATCTGCCACTGAAAATATGGCAGATATTGCCAAAGCGTTACGTCTGGGCGTTGAAGATGTTTTGCTGAAACCAGTTAAAGATCTGAATCGCTTGCGCGAGATGGTTTTTGCCTGTCTCTATCCCAGCATGTTTAATTCGCGCGTTGAGGAAGAGGAAAGGCTTTTTCGCGACTGGGATGCAATGGTTGATAACCCTGCCGCAGCGGCGAAATTATTACAGGAACTACAACCGCCGGTTCAGCAGGTGATTTCCCATTGCCGGGTTAATTACCGTCAATTGGTTGCCGCGGACAAACCCGGCCTGGTGCTTGATATTGCCGCACTTTCGGAAAACGATCTGGCATTTTATTGCCTTGATGTAACCCGAGCTGGACATAATGGCGTACTTGCTGCCTTGTTATTACGCGCATTGTTTAACGGATTATTACAGGAACAGCTTGCACACCAAAATCAACGGTTGCCAGAGTTGGGCGCGTTATTGAAGCAGGTAAACCATTTACTCCGTCAGGCCAATCTGCCGGGGCAGTTTCCGCTATTAGTTGGCTATTATCATCGCGAACTGAAAAATCTCATTCTGGTTTCTGCGGGTCTGAATGCGACGTTAAATACCGGCGAACACCAGGTGCAAATCAGTAATGGTGTTCCGTTAGGCACTTTAGGTAACGCTTATTTGAATCAATTGAGCCAGCGATGCGATGCCTGGCAATGCCAAATATGGGGAACCGGTGGTCGACTGCGCTTGATGTTGTCTGCAGAATGAGCAAACGATAACGCGGGCTAAATTTGCATTACCAGCTAATGTCGGCTGGTGGTACTATCGTCGCCATTCGTATAAGTAATTGTCTTAATTATGCTAACTCGCATCCTTTTCAGAACTTAGCCCCTCCGGGGTGCTGATATACTGGGATGCGATACAGAAATATGAACACGTTCAAAACACGAACAGTCCAGGAGAATTTAAATGGCTGCCATTAATACGAAAGTCAAAAAAGCCGTTATCCCCGTTGCGGGATTAGGAACCAGGATGTTGCCGGCGACGAAAGCCATCCCGAAAGAGATGCTGCCACTTGTCGATAAGCCATTAATTCAATACGTCGTGAATGAATGTATTGCGGCTGGCATTACTGAAATTGTGCTGGTTACACACTCATCTAAAAACTCTATTGAAAACCACTTTGATACCAGTTTTGAACTGGAAGCAATGCTGGAAAAACGTGTAAAACGTCAACTGCTTGATGAAGTGCAGTCTATTTGTCCGCCGCACGTAACTATTATGCAAGTTCGTCAGGGGCTGGCGAAAGGCCTGGGACACGCGGTATTGTGTGCTCACCCGGTAGTGGGTGATGAACCTGTGGCTGTTATTTTGCCTGACGTTATTCTGGATGAATATGAATCCGATTTGTCACAGGATAACCTGGCAGAGATGATCCGCCGCTTCGATGAAACGGGTCATAGCCAGATCATGGTTGAACCGGTTGCTGATGTGACCGCATATGGCGTTGTGGATTGCAAAGGCGTTGAATTAGCGCCGGGTGAAAGCGTACCGATGGTTGGCGTGGTTGAAAAACCAAAAGCGGATGTTGCGCCGTCTAATCTCGCTATTGTGGGTCGTTACGTACTTAGTGCGGATATTTGGCCGTTGCTGGCAAAAACCCCTCCGGGAGCTGGTGATGAAATTCAGCTCACCGACGCAATTGATATGCTAATCGAAAAAGAAACGGTTGAAGCCTATCATATGAAAGGGAAGAGCCATGACTGCGGTAATAAATTAGGTTACATGCAGGCCTTCGTTGAATACGGTATTCGTCATAACACCCTTGGCACGGAATTTAAAGCCTGGCTTGAAGAAGAGATGGGCATTAAGAAGTAACATCCGTATCGGTGTTATCCACGAAACGGCGTTGAGCAATCGACGCCGTTTTTTTATAGCTTATTCTTATTAAATTGTCTTAAACCGGACAATAAAAAATCCCGCCGATGGCGGGATTTTAAGCAAGTGCAATCTACAAAAGATTATTGCTTGATCAGGAAATCGTCGAGGGATTTACCTTGCTCATCCATTGCTTTTTTGATTACAGCTGGAGTACGGCCCTGGCCAGTCCAGGTTTTAGTTTCGCCGTTTTCGTCAACGTAGCTATATTTTGCCGGACGCTGAGCACGTTTAGCTTTGGTGCCAGATTTAACGGCGGCAAGGCTATTCAGCAGCTCGTTCGGGTCAATACCGTCAGCGATCAGCATTTCGCGATATTGCTGCAGTTTACGAGTGCGCTCTTCAACTTCAGCAGCAGCCGCGCTTTCTTCTTCGCGACGTTCGTTAACAACAACTTCTAATTTTTCCAGCATTTCTTCCAGCGTTTCAAGTGTACATTCTCTTGCCTGCGCACGAAGAGTACGGATGTTGTTCAGAATTTTAAGTGCTTCGCTCATTGTAGTAATCTCAAACTTATATTGGGGTGGTTTGTTGAGGTAATAATAGAGCCTTAAATTCAGTTGTGCAATAGCCAGGAATGTAAGGAATTCAAAATTGTTCTTTATTTTGTGCCGCCAATAAATATCTTTTCATAAAATTAGCCAGAAAAGACGCGGCATATAGCCCTATTTGTACCGATGATTTCGCAGCACGTGAGGTTAAAACTTCCTGATTCATGTCACATTTTATGGGGAGATTATCGTAGGCTGACGACCTTTCAGTCTTCTGTATTAGTCGTGTTTACGAGAATTCCCTATTAAGCGAATGATGAAAAGTAGAACAGTCGCAATAAGAGCAGGGACTTAGTATTGCACTATCTCCTGGAGGTCAACAGAGGGCTATTACTTGCGCAACAGGTTAAAGATTGTGAATAGTTACCAGCAGTCATTTACCCGCTTATAACAAGCGAGGCAGTTGTAATGATAGCTCAGAAGGATTATGCAAGGCTTCGTAAGGGAGAACGCATATACCACTTCTGTGCATACTGTTGAGCTGAAAAACTGACGAATTATGATAAACTCCAGCCAACTTTATTTCATATCATTGAGGGCCTGTGGCTGATGGCACAGCTATATTTCTACTATTCCGCAATGAATGCGGGTAAGTCTACAGCATTGTTGCAATCTTCATACAATTACCAGGAACGCGGCATGCGCACTGTCGTATATACGGCAGAAATTGATGATCGCTTTGGTGCCGGGAAAGTCAGTTCGCGTATAGGTTTGTCATCGCCTGCAAAATTATTTAACCAAAATTCATCATTATTTGATGAGATTCGTGCGGAACATGAACAGCAGGCAATTCATTGCGTACTGGTTGATGAATGCCAGTTTTTAACCAGACAACAAGTATATGAATTATCGGAGGTTGTCGATCAACTCGATATACCCGTACTTTGTTATGGTTTACGTACCGATTTTCGAGGTGAATTATTTATTGGCAGCCAATACTTACTGGCATGGTCCGACAAACTGGTTGAATTAAAAACCATCTGTTTTTGTGGCCGTAAAGCAAGCATGGTGCTGCGTCTTGATCAAGCAGGCAGACCTTATAACGAAGGTGAGCAGGTGGTTATTGGTGGTAATGAACGATACGTTTCTGTATGCCGTAAACACTATAAAGAGGCGTTACAAGTCGGCTCATTAACGGCTATTCAGGAAAGGCATCGCCACGATTAATAAGAATTTCTTTACTGACAGGGTGAGCAGGGCGTTTTTATCCTGTCAGTCCGTTTTACGCACTTCTTCTGGGTTATACACCCTTCGCGGTAGTTTTTAACGCCGCTATACGCCTCACAGAGCGCTTAAGCACCGACGTTGACTAATGACCTGTAAAGTACAATATCGCTGTGTGTAGGCGTTATACATCGTCGCAAATATGATGAAGGCTAATGCTGTCGGTTTATGGAAAAGTTGCTTTGGGTAAACAAAAAAACGGCCCCAGAAGGGGCCGTTTATGTTGCCAGACAGCGCTACTGATTAAGCGGATTTTTTCGCTTTTTTCTCAGCTTTAGCCGGAGCGGCTTCTTTTTTCGCTGCAGTTTCACCTTCTACATAATCACGACCGTAGTAGGTATCCAGCAGAATCTGTTTCAGCTCGGAGATCAGCGGGTAACGCGGGTTAGCGCCGGTGCACTGGTCATCGAATGCATCTTCAGACAGTTTATCCACGTTCGCCAGGAAGTCTGCTTCCTGAACGCCAGCTTCACGGATAGATTTCGGAATACCCAGTTCAGCCTTCAGCGTTTCCAGCCATGCCAGCAGTTTCTCGATCTTAGCAGCAGTACGGTCGCCCGGTGCGCTCAGACCCAGGTGGTCGGCAATTTCAGCATAACGACGGCGAGCCTGCGGACGGTCATACTGGCTGAATGCAGTCTGCTTGGTCGGGTTGTCGTTCGCATTGTAGCGAATAACGTTACAAATCAGCAGGGCGTTTGCCAGACCGTGCGGAATATGGAACTGGGAACCCAGTTTGTGCGCCATTGAGTGACATACACCCAGGAAGGCGTTCGCAAACGCGATACCCGCGATAGTCGCTGCACTGTGAACACGTTCACGCGCTACCGGATTTTTAGACCCTTCGTGGTAGGACGCTGGCAGATATTCTTTCAGCAGTTTCAGTGCCTGCAGAGCCTGACCATCAGAGAACTCAGATGCCAGTACAGAAACATAAGCTTCCATGGCGTGAGTTACTGCGTCCAGACCACCGAAAGCACACAGGGACTTCGGCATGTCCATAACCAGGTTGGCGTCGACAATCGCCATATCCGGGGTCAGCGCATAGTCTGCCAGCGGATATTTCTGACCAGTAGCGTCGTCAGTTACAACCGCAAACGGAGTGACTTCAGAACCTGTACCAGAAGTGGTGGTGACAGCGATCATTTTCGCTTTCACGCCCATTTTCGGGAACTTGTAGATACGTTTACGGATATCCATAAAGCGCAGCGCCAGCTCTTCGAAGTGAGTTTCCGGATGTTCGTACATAACCCACATGATCTTCGCGGCGTCCATCGGGGAACCACCACCCAGCGCGATAATCACGTCTGGTTTGAAGGAGTTTGCCAGTTCTGCACCTTTACGAACGATGCTCAGGGTCGGGTCCGCTTCTACTTCGAAGAAGACTTCAGTTTCAACGCCTGCTGCTTTCAGTACGGAAGTGATCTGATCAGCATAACCATTGTTAAACAGGAAGCGGTCAGTCACGATGAGCGCACGTTTGTGGCCATCAGTAATCACTTCATCCAGCGCGATTGGCAGGGAGCCACGGCGGAAGTAGATAGATTTCGGAAGTTTGTGCCACAACATGTTTTCAGCTCGCTTAGCAACGGTTTTCTTGTTGATCAGGTGTTTCGGACCAACGTTTTCAGAGATGGAGTTACCACCCCAGGAACCACAACCCAGAGTCAGGGAAGGTGCGAGTTTGAAGTTATACAGGTCACCGATACCACCCTGAGAAGCCGGGGTGTTAATCAGGATACGAGCCGTTTTCATTTTCTGACCGAAGTAAGAAACGCGAGCCGGTTGGTTATCCTGGTCAGTGTACAGGCAAGAGGTATGACCGATACCACCCATAGCAACCAGTTTCTCTGCTTTTTCTACCGCGTCTTCGAAATCTTTAGCGCGGTACATTGCCAGAGTCGGGGACAGTTTTTCATGTGCGAACGGTTCGCTTTCATCAACAACGGTCACTTCACCGATCAGAATCTTGGTGTTTTCTGGTACAGAGAAGCCTGCCAGTTCAGCAATTTTATAGGCTGGCTGACCTACGATAGCCGCGTTCAGCGCACCGTTTTTCAGGATAACGTCCTGAACAGCTTTCAGCTCTTTACCCTGCAACAGATAGCCGCCGTGGGTTGCGAAACGTTCACGTACTGCGTCATAAACAGAGTCAACAACAACAACAGACTGTTCAGAAGCACAGATTACGCCGTTGTCGAAGGTTTTGGACATCAGTACAGATGCAACTGCACGTTTGATATCAGCAGTTTCATCGATAACAACCGGAGTGTTACCCGCGCCTACGCCGATAGCTGGTTTACCGGAGCTGTATGCGGCTTTAACCATGCCCGGACCACCAGTCGCGAGGATCAGGTTGATGTCTGGGTGGTGCATCAGTGCGTTAGACAGTTCAACAGAAGGTTGATCGATCCAGCCGATCAGATCTTTCGGAGCACCTGCAGCGATAGCAGCCTGCAGAACGATATCAGCCGCTTTGTTGGTGGCATCTTTTGCACGCGGGTGCGGGGAGAAGATAATGGCGTTACGGGTCTTCAGACTGATCAGCGATTTGAAGATAGCAGTTGAAGTCGGGTTAGTGGTCGGAACGATACCGCAAATAATACCGATTGGTTCAGCGATAGTGATGGTACCAAAAGTGTCGTCTTCAGACAGAACACCACAGGTTTTTTCATCTTTATAGGCGTTGTAGATATATTCAGAAGCAAAGTGGTTTTTGATCACTTTATCTTCGACGATACCCATGCCGGATTCGGCAACGGCCATTTTCGCGAGTGGGATTCGAGCATCTGCAGCAGCCAGAGCGGCGGCGCGGAAGATTTTGTCTACTTGCTCTTGAGTGAAACTGGCATATTCACGCTGGGCTTTTTTTACACGCTCTACGAGTGCGTTAAGTTCAGCGACATTAGTAACAGCCATAATGCTCTCCTGATAATGTTAAACTTTTTTAGTAAATCATCTGCTCGAATACGAGAGTATAGTCAGTGCGGTGATGATTTGCTTAACCGATGAAAATCAAAAGCTTACTCGCGCTCACACTCACTGTGATTTACTAAAAGAGTTTAAACATTAGAGTTATTATCTCTAATGCGTCACTTCCAGGTGGCGTAAGCAAGATTACTCACTTCTGGGTACTGATTACGTGATCCAAATCAAATTTTTGCAAAGCTGACACCTTTCAGCATCGCTTTTCGCCATTATAGCTAACAGTTAATAAATTGTAGTATGATTTGGTGGCTACATTAGCATGTTTTGCACAACTAGATAACAATAACGAATGATAGCAATTTTAAGTAGTTAGGAGGTGAAAAATGCTGTCAAAAGGCGTATTGTCAGCGCGTCTTTTCAACCTTATTTATGGCTAACATTATCCGGCTTTTGCTTCGGAGCTAACCGTGATTCAGACCCTTTTTGATTTTCCCGTTTACTTCAAATTTTTCATCGGGTTATTTGCGCTGGTCAACCCGGTAGGGATTATTCCCGTCTTTATCAGCATGACCAGTTATCAGACAGCGGCAGCGCGAAACAAAACTAACCTTACAGCCAACCTGTCTGTGGCCATTATCTTGTGGATCTCGCTTTTTCTCGGCGACACGATTCTGCAACTTTTTGGTATATCAATTGATTCGTTCCGTATCGCCGGGGGCATCCTGGTGGTGACGATAGCGATGTCGATGATCAGCGGCAAGCTTGGCGAGGATAAACAGAACAAGCAAGAAAAATCAGAAACCGCGGTACGTGAAAGTATTGGTGTGGTGCCATTGGCGTTGCCGTTGATGGCGGGGCCAGGGGCGATCAGTTCTACCATCGTCTGGGGTACGCGTTATCACAGCATTAGCTATCTGTTTGGTTTCTTTGTGGCTATTGCATTGTTCGCTTTATGTTGTTGGGGATTGTTCCGCATGGCACCGTGGCTGGTACGGGTTTTACGCCAGACCGGCATCAACGTGATTACGCGTATTATGGGGCTATTGCTGATGGCATTGGGGATTGAATTTATCGTTACTGGTATTAAGGGGATTTTCCCCGGCCTGCTTAATTAATTCCTTTCAAATGAAACGGAGCTGCCATGCTCCGTTTACTTCGTCATTATTTTTACTTTGTTCCCGCGCAGTTATCAAAAGCAAAAGGAATAGGTAAAAATATTCTTCTCAAATTACAGTTAGTTATAAGGATTTCCTTAACTGTTTCTCTTCACCATCATGTTATTTTCGCCACATCATAATCCTGGGCTTGCTGAAGAATAATTGAAATGATATTAGTAATTCCACTGCCTTTGGTAGAGGAAAGTGCTAAATAATAATCAATTGTTAAATTATTGTGCATTTCACTACTGGAACTGTAATCAGAAAAGATAGACATGCTTAACCAATCTCTATTTGATTGAATTGAAAAATGTTTGTTAAGACATGGATGCAAGCTATAGATTCTGATACGGTCAATAAAAGAGAATTGCTTAACAATTTTGCAAAATGTATTGGCGAGTAAGAAGCGCATTTGGTACTTTCCGGGCAACCGCCAGGCGATTCTTTATTGGTAATGAGAATAATTAACAATTAAAGAGCGTCGTGAAAGAATAATGTGTCTCGACAGGGGAGACACAGTACGAATCGACATAAGGTGATCGTCTGAATCACCAGAATAAATAAAGTCGGTGATAGCAATCCGTAACGATAAAGTAACCTGACAGCAGAAAGTCTCCGAGCCTGTGCAGGGTCCCAATCCGGGATTACACATGCTGGTTAATACCAGTAATTATAATGAGGGAGTCCAAAAAACAATGACCAACATCACCAAGAGAAGTTTAGTAGCAGCTGGCGTTCTGGCTGCGCTAATGGCAGGGAATGTCGCGCTGGCAGCTGATGTACCCGCAGGCGTCACACTGGCGGAAAAACAAACGCTGGTACGTAACAATGGTTCAGAAGTTCAGTCATTAGATCCGCACAAAATTGAAGGTGTTCCGGAGTCTAATATCAGCCGAGACCTGTTTGAAGGCTTACTGGTCAGCGATCTTGACGGTCATCCAGCACCTGGCGTCGCTGAATCTTGGGATAATAAAGACGCGAAAGTCTGGACCTTCCATTTGCGTAAAGATGCGAAATGGTCTGATGGCACGCCAGTCACAGCACAAGACTTTGTGTATAGCTGGCAACGTTCTGTTGATCCGAACACTGCTTCTCCGTATGCCAGTTATCTGCAATATGGGCATATCGCCGGTATTGATGAAATTCTTGAAGGGAAAAAACCGATTACCGATCTCGGCGTGAAAGCTATTGATGATCACACATTAGAAGTCACCTTAAGTGAACCCGTTCCGTACTTCTATAAATTACTTGTTCACCCATCAACTTCACCGGTGCCAAAAGCCGCTATCGAGAAATTCGGCGAAAAATGGACCCAGCCTGGTAATATCGTCACCAACGGTGCCTATACCTTAAAAGATTGGGTCGTAAACGAACGAATCGTTCTTGAACGCAGCCCGACCTACTGGAACAACGCGAAAACCGTTATTAACCAGGTAACCTATTTGCCTATTGCTTCTGAAGTTACCGATG
Organism: Escherichia sp. WS1152; assembly: GCF_046487665.1. NCBI lineage: Bacteria > Pseudomonadati > Pseudomonadota > Gammaproteobacteria > Enterobacterales > Enterobacteriaceae > Escherichia > Escherichia sp. WS1152. The sequence continues at coordinate 605,295 of NZ_JBJQJA010000001.1, forward strand.
TCAACCGCTACCGTAGTGGTGAAATCGACATGACGTATAACAACATGCCGATCGAATTGTTCCAGAAGCTGAAAAAAGAGATCCCGGACGAAGTTCACGTTGATCCATACCTGTGCACTTACTATTACGAAATTAACAACCAGAAACCGCCATTCAACGATGTGCGTGTGCGTACCGCACTGAAACTAGGTATGGACCGCGATATCATTGTTAATAAAGTGAAAGCGCAAGGCGACATGCCCGCCTATGGTTACACTCCACCGTATACTGATGGCGCAAAATTGACTCAGCCAGAATGGTTTGGCTGGAGCCAGGAAAAACGTAACGAAGAAGCGAAAAAACTGCTGGCTGAAGCGGGTTATACCGCAGACAAACCGTTGACCATCAACCTGCTGTATAACACCTCCGATCTGCATAAAAAGCTGGCGATTGCTGCCTCTTCATTGTGGAAGAAAAACATTGGTGTAAACGTCAAACTGGTTAACCAGGAGTGGAAAACGTTCCTCGACACCCGTCACCAGGGTACTTTTGATGTGGCCCGTGCAGGCTGGTGTGCTGACTACAACGAACCAACTTCCTTCCTCAACACCATGCTTTCGAACAGCTCGATGAATACCGCGCATTATAAGAGCCCGGCCTTTGACAGCATTATGGCGGAAACGCTGAAAGTGACTGACGAGGCGCAGCGCACAGCTCTGTACACTAAAGCAGAACAACAGCTGGATAAGGATTCGGCCATTGTTCCTGTTTATTACTACGTGAATGCGCGTCTGGTGAAACCGTGGGTTGGTGGTTATACCGGCAAAGATCCGCTGGATAATACCTACACCCGAAATATGTACATTGTGAAGCACTAATGGCAATACGTGGGGCAGGAGTGTCCTGCTCCACGGTGTCTGATTTTTATCGCATTACAGAAGGCACAGGCCAGAAGGTAGGGCAATGTTAAAATTTATTCTACGTCGCTGTCTGGAAGCGATTCCGACGCTATTTATTCTTATTACTATTTCGTTCTTTATGATGCGCCTCGCGCCGGGAAGCCCTTTTACCGGCGAACGTACTTTACCACCGGAAGTAATGGCCAATATCGAAGCGAAATATCATCTTAATGATCCGATCATGACACAGTATTTCAGCTACCTGAAACAACTGGCGCATGGCGATTTCGGTCCTTCGTTTAAATATAAAGATTATTCGGTCAATGACCTGGTTGCATCCAGTTTTCCCGTTTCTGCCAAACTGGGAGCCGCAGCATTTTTCCTTGCGGTAATACTGGGTGTTAGTGCTGGCGTTATTGCCGCATTAAAACAAAACACCAAATGGGACTATACCGTGATGGGGCTGGCAATGACCGGGGTTGTTATCCCCAGTTTTGTGGTTGCGCCATTATTAGTCATGATATTTGCGATCATTTTGCATTGGCTGCCGGGCGGTGGCTGGAATGGTGGGGCGCTTAAATTCATGATATTGCCGATGGTGGCGTTGTCACTCGCCTATATCGCCAGTATTGCGCGTATTACCCGTGGCTCTATGATTGAAGTATTACACTCCAACTTTATTCGTACTGCCCGGGCGAAAGGGTTACCTATGCGGCGGATCATTTTACGCCACGCATTAAAACCTGCTCTGTTACCCGTGCTCTCCTATATGGGCCCCGCATTTGTCGGCATTATTACCGGTTCTATGGTTATCGAAACCATTTATGGTTTGCCGGGGATTGGGCAACTGTTCGTTAATGGCGCATTGAACCGTGACTATTCCTTAGTGTTAAGCCTGACCATCCTGGTTGGTGCGTTAACCATTTTGTTTAATGCCATTGTCGATGTGCTATATGCGGTTATCGACCCGAAAATCCGTTACTGATACTGGAGCTCGCGATGATGTTAAGTAAGAAAAACAGCGAGACGCTGGAAAATTTCAGTGAAAAGCTGGAGGTCGAAGGGCGCAGCTTGTGGCAGGACGCACGTCGACGTTTTATGCATAACCGTGCGGCGGTTGCAAGTCTGATAGTGCTGGTGCTGATCGCGTTATTTGTAATCCTGGCACCGATGCTTTCGCAGTTTGCCTATGACGATACTGACTGGGCGATGATGTCCAGCGCCCCGGATATGGAGTCCGGTCACTACTTTGGTACTGACTCATCCGGTCGCGACCTGCTTGTGCGCGTTGCGATTGGCGGACGTATCTCACTCATGGTCGGTGTTGCTGCGGCACTGGTGGCAGTGGTCGTGGGGACACTTTATGGTTCGCTTTCCGGTTATCTGGGCGGTAAAGTGGATTCGGTAATGATGCGTTTGCTGGAAATCCTCAACTCCTTCCCATTCATGTTCTTCGTCATTTTGCTGGTGACCTTTTTCGGTCAAAACATCCTGCTGATTTTCGTGGCGATAGGCATGGTTTCCTGGCTGGATATGGCTCGTATTGTGCGTGGGCAAACCCTGAGTCTGAAGCGCAAAGAGTTTATTGAGGCGGCACAAGTTGGCGGTGTATCGACGTCGGGCATTGTTATTCGCCACATTGTGCCGAACGTACTCGGTGTGGTGGTGGTCTACGCATCGCTACTGGTGCCCAGCATGATCCTCTTTGAATCTTTCCTTAGCTTCCTGGGGTTGGGTACGCAAGAGCCGTTAAGCAGCTGGGGGGCATTGCTGAGTGATGGCGCGAACTCGATGGAAGTCTCTCCATGGTTACTGTTGTTCCCAGCGGGATTCCTCGTGGTGACGCTGTTTTGTTTCAACTTTATCGGCGATGGCTTGCGTGATGCCCTCGACCCGAAAGATCGTTAAGGAGTGCAGCCATGAGCGTAATTGAAACTGCAACTGTGCCGCTCGCACAACAACAGGCTGACGCACTGCTGAACGTGAAAGATTTGCGTGTCACCTTTAGTACCCCGGACGGCGACGTCACGGCGGTCAATGATTTAAATTTTTCCCTACGTGCCGGAGAAACGCTGGGCATTGTAGGTGAGTCTGGTTCGGGTAAATCGCAAACTGCATTTGCGTTGATGGGCCTGTTGGCTGCCAACGGACGCATTGGCGGATCGGCAACCTTCAATGGGCGTGAAATCCTCAATTTGCCAGAGCGTGAACTCAATAAACTGCGCGCTGAACAAATCTCAATGATTTTTCAGGACCCAATGACTTCGTTGAATCCCTATATGCGCGTCGGTGAGCAGTTGATGGAAGTGCTGATGCTGCATAAGAACATGAGCAAAGCTGAGGCGTTTGAAGAGTCGGTGCGGATGCTCGATGCGGTAAAAATGCCGGAAGCGCGTAAACGCATGAAAATGTACCCGCACGAATTTTCTGGCGGCATGCGTCAGCGAGTCATGATTGCGATGGCATTGCTATGTCGGCCTAAGCTGCTGATTGCGGATGAACCCACTACTGCGCTGGACGTCACCGTACAGGCGCAGATCATGACGCTATTAAATGAACTGAAGCGGGAATTTAATACCGCCATCATTATGATCACCCACGATCTTGGCGTGGTGGCGGGGATCTGCGACAAAGTGCTGGTAATGTACGCCGGGCGCACGATGGAATATGGCAACGCGCGCGATGTCTTTTATCAACCTGTTCATCCTTATTCTATCGGTTTGCTCAACGCGGTGCCTCGTCTCGATGCGGAAGGTGAAACAATGTTGACTATTCCGGGTAATCCGCCAAACCTGCTGCGATTACCGAAAGGTTGCCCGTTCCAGCCACGTTGTCCGCATGCGATGGAAATTTGTAGTAGCGCACCGCCGCTGGAAGAGTTTACGCCTGGCCGTCTGCGTGCTTGCTTTAAACCGGTGGAGGAACTGTTATGAATGCTGTAACCGAAGGAAGAAAAGTCCTCCTCGAAATCGCCGATCTGAAAGTGCACTTTGAAATCAAAGATGGCAAACAGTGGTTCTGGCAACCACCGAAAACTCTCAAAGCCGTAGATGGTGTAACTCTTCGCCTGTATGAAGGGGAAACATTAGGTGTGGTAGGGGAATCGGGATGCGGTAAGTCCACCTTTGCTCGCGCCATCATCGGTTTGGTCAAGGCGACCGACGGTCATGTTGCCTGGTTAGGTAAAGAGTTGCTGGGCATGAAGCCCGATGAATGGCGTGCCGTTCGCAGTGATATTCAGATGATTTTCCAGGATCCGTTGGCATCGCTAAACCCGCGTATGACCATCGGCGAGATCATCGCTGAACCACTGCGTACTTATCATCCGAAAATGTCACGCCAGGAAGTTCGCGAGCGCGTGAAGGCGATGATGCTGAAAGTCGGGTTATTGCCTAACCTGATTAACCGCTATCCGCATGAGTTCTCTGGTGGGCAGTGCCAGCGTATCGGGATTGCGCGTGCTCTTATTCTTGAACCGAAGCTGATTATCTGTGATGAGCCGGTGTCGGCGCTGGACGTGTCAATTCAGGCACAGGTGGTCAACCTGCTCCAGCAGTTACAACGTGAGATGGGATTGTCATTAATTTTTATCGCTCACGACCTGGCCGTGGTAAAACACATTTCCGATCGTGTGTTGGTGATGTATCTCGGCCATGCGGTAGAACTGGGGACCTATGATGAGGTCTACCACAATCCACTACATCCTTACACCAGGGCATTGATGTCGGCAGTCCCCATACCTGATCCGGATCTGGAGAAGAACAAAACCATCCAGTTACTGGAAGGGGAATTACCGTCGCCGATCAACCCGCCTTCCGGTTGTGTTTTCCGTACCCGTTGCCCGATTGCCGGTCCAGAGTGCGCCAAAACACGTCCTGTTCTGGAGGGGAGTTTCAGACACGCCGTTTCTTGCCTGAAAGTCGATCCGCTTTAAACACAAAAAGGGCTGACAGTTGTCAGCCCTTTTTCACGCCGAAAGTGATTATTTATTCCCGCCAGATGATATGGCAAAGTTTGTGATCTTTTTCGCGGCATAACAGAATGCGGGCGAAAACATCGTTGATTTCACCATCTTCACTGTCCGCCAGACCAATCACCACTTCGGCAAAAAAGTCTGGGTTCAAATCGAAATCAACATGTTCCTGCCAGTCTTCCGCCGGATCGAATAACTCCGCGCCGCCGCGCTCTTCAAACTGAAGATTGAACAGCAGAACATCAGCTGGATCGAGATTGTCGGCAGCCAGTTCGAGAAAAATATCGTAGGCCTGCTCAAGCGTTTCATCTTCAGTCAGGCGATTGTTTAGATCCATATCCATAGTCACTACCTGTTTAACCTCTGTTGGCGACGTTTTACAGCAACGGACTGAAGAAGTAAAACAGTCGCTCGGCGACACGTTGCCATAATGGACGTTTTAGCCATAAACGGGCATCGAGCAGACGTGAACGCGAAATATAATCGTCCTGAACGGCGGCAAGGTCTGCACCAAAACCTTTATCGTCGATTGCCAGAGTAATCTCGAAATTCAGCCACAGACTACGCATATCAAGGTTAACGGTGCCAACCAGACTTAGTTCGCCATCGACCAGCACGCTCTTGGTATGCAGTAACCCGCCTTCAAACTGATAAATTTTAACCCCAGCAGCAAGCAGTTCCGTAAAGAATGCGCGACTGGCCCAGCCGACCAGCATCGAGTCATTTTTTCGCGGAAGGATAATACTGACATCCACCCCGCGCTGCGCCGCCGTGCAAATCGCATGAAGTAAATCATCGCTTGGCACAAAGTAGGGCGTTGTCATGATCAAATATTCACGCGCCGAATAAGCCGCAGTCAATAATGCCTGGTGAATGAGATCTTCCGGAAAGCCGGGGCCAGAAGCAATTGTGTGAATGGTATGACCGCTGGCCTGCTCAAACGGCATAATATTGACATCAGGTGGTGGCGGTAGAATACGTTTCCCTGTTTCAATCTCCCAGTCGCAGGAATAAATAATCCCCATCGCGGTGGCGATGGGGCCTTCCATACGCGCCATCAGATCAATCCATTGCCCTACGCCCGCATCTTGTTTGAAGTAGCGAGGATCGACCATATTCATGCTGCCGGTGTACGCGATGTAATTATCGATCATGATCATCTTGCGATGTTGGCGCAGGTCCATACGGCGTAAAAACACACGCATCAGATTGACCTTTAAGGCTTCGACCACTTCAATACCGGCATTACGCATTAGCTCGGGCCACGGGCTGCGGAAAAAAGCCACACTCCCGGCGGAGTCGAGCATCAATCGGCAATGAATGCCGCGTCGCGCAGCCGCCATTAATGATTCAGCCACCTGGTCCGCCATGCCGCCGGGCTGCCAGATATAAAACACCATCTCAATATTATGGCGCGCGAGCTGGATGTCGCGGATTAACGCCTGCATCACATCATCTGACTCGGTCATCAGTTGTAGCTGATTCCCTTTGACCCCAGCGATCCCCTGACGACGCTCGCAAAGCTTGAATAATGGCGCAGCGACACTGCTATTTTCTTCGGCGAAGATATGCTTACAGGCTTTAAGGTCGTTAAGCCATTTTGCGGTGGAAGGCCACATCGCTCTGGCGCGCTCAGCGCGGCGTTTGCCTAAATGGAGCTCGCCAACGGCAAGATAGGCAATAATTCCGACTAACGGCAGAATGTAAATAATCAACAGCCAGGCCATCGCGGAGGGAACTGCGCGTCGTTTCATTAGAATGCGTAAAGTTACGCCTGCAATGAGCAACCAGTATCCCAGAATGGCCAACCAACTCACCAACGTATAAACGGTTGTCATAGATTAGAAATCCTTTTGAAAGCGCATTGTTATGAGTTTACGCATATGGATTCATCTGGCAAATAAAAACGCGGGAAAAGCACTGGTCAGCGTCGGGGGCGGGGGTATAATGACCATTCTGTTATTGCATAGAGTAGTTAACATGAAGCGGAGTAGAACGGAAGTGGGGCGCTGGCGCATGCAGCGTCAGGCTAGCCGACGTAAATCGCGTTGGCTTGAGGGGCAGTCGCGCCGAAATATGCGTATCCACAGCATCAGGAAGTGCATTCTAAACAAACAGCGTAACTCGTTATTGTTTGCGATCTACAATATCTAAATGTTCTGGGCACCATTGCGGTGCCCAATAAGTTTACTTTTCCGTCTTTAACTCTATTTTTGCACCGATTCTTTACTGTCAGCTTTCGTTTCTTGTTCATCGTTATCGCTGAAAATGCCATGACCGGAGTTCAACAACATTGAAACGAGCATATCATTATTAATCTCTTCACCATTTAAAACTCGCGCCAGAATTTCGCTGCCAAACAGTTGCGGTGAGAGAATGATATCCGGATGTACCATCTTAATCTTATTCAGGTTTTTGCTATCACTGACGGCGAGAACTGTTTTGACATCACTGCTCATATCTTTTGCCGAGAGTACAACAAACGCGTTATCTGCATCGTTATCACTCAGCGCCAGAATGGCCCGGCAACGATCGATTCCCGCTTTCTTTAATACTGAACTGTCATTACTGTCACCGGGGATAACATCAGCGTTATCGCCTAAGCGTTGCTCAAGTTGCTTGATATCATCTTCAGGCAAGTTGCTGATAACCGTTACGTTTTGTCCGCGTTGATTCAGTTGCAGGATCGTATTGATGGCGAGAATCGAATGTCCGCAAACAATAAAATGATCTTTACGATGCATTGTATGATTGTTTCCTTTTACAAGTTTGTTGAATCCCCCGCGGATAAGCGGACCAAAAATTGAGGTCATAGATGTGGCAAAAACGGTAATGCCGGAAATAATGACCGAAATAGTGAACAATCGTGCTGATTCAGAAACAGGGACAATATCTCCATAGCCGACGGTTGACATGGTTTCTATCGAAAAATAGAACGCGGTCATCAAACTTTCTATCCGCGGATTAAAACCTTCGCTTAAATAAAGCGCACCGTAGGTTGAGTAAAACAGTAATGTCGTGAAACTAATAAATGCAAAAATTGTCCCGGCTGCGGCGCTACTGTGGGAGAAGTCTTTGCGCAGTATCAGCAAAAACACCAGCGTAAAAATGCAAAATCCAATACTAAATTTCAGCCAGGGATAAAAATGCAGGGTGTAAATTAGCGCTATCAACAACAAAATGATACTGATTGCCCATGCGAGCTTTGCCCGGAACAGTAAGCCAATGGAGTTCAGGACAAGAAAGACGCCGAGCATAAATAGTGGGGCGTTTGCCAGCAAGGAGAGATCCAACTCTGAAAATGCTTTGATATGGAAAATATCAAGCAAATTGACCGACATACCATAGATTGTTTTAAAAATAAGCAATCCATTTAAAAAGACGGCCAGCGCGAGAATGTCGTGCCGTAGGGTCACCCATAAATTTGTTGCTGTTTGTTTGAATGTAGCCCAGTGACTCACTGATACCTCTGTAACCACAATTTTGTTTAATTATCTTAACGTGCACATTTTCTGAACATACATGCGACACGTGAATGTGTTAAACAATAGTAGATGACTTTATCCGCAGTAATCAAAGGTTTTGAGTGAGCAACTCTGCGTCAGGAAAGGGCATTTTTCCTGAACATGCTCACATCATATAAAGAAATACAGATAAAGTTATTATCTGCTTGTGGTGGTGAATGCACTGACCGGCAATAAGGAAAGGCCAAACAAGAACACGGTTGCAAAAACCGTGCCCTTAAATATTGAATCTCTATTCAGAACACTTTCTTAAATTGTCATTTGGCATATTACGAACAATTCCGCGTAAAAACGTTCTGTTACGCTAAACCCTTATCCAGCAGGCTTTCAAGGATGTAAACAATAACACTCTGCGAACTAGTGTTACATTGCGTGTAGCTTTGAGTGGGCAACTTTGTGTACACTTTTGTGTACCCAAAAACAAAAATGTGTACCCATTCAATGATCACCGACACAAAGCTCAGGAAGGCGCTCGGCAAGAAAAGAGATGATATCGAGATTATTTCTGATTCGCACGGGCTCAACGCCAGAATCAGCCAGGCCGGAAAAATATCATTTTTCTATCGGTATCGCTGGGCCGGTAAAGCGGTAAAACTCAATGTTGGTGATTATCCTGCAATGAGTATCACCCAGGCAAGAGAGCGTCGCCAACAATTCAGAAACTGGTTAACTGAGGGACTGGATCCGCGAGAGCAGGTGAAGCTGGATAAGCAGACCCGACAGGAAGCGATGTCCGTTGCCGAAGCGTTCAATTACTGGATTGAAAGGCACTGTATCGCTAACGGGCTAGTTAAAGTCGATTACTATCGCCAGGTGTTTGAGAAACATATCGCCGAACCGATGAAGAATGTCAAAGTCGATAACACAGCGAAAATGCACTGGATCAACGTCTTCGATTCTATAGAAAGCAGGGTGATGGCTCATTACATGCTTTCGCTGTGCAAACGGGCGTTTAGGTTCTGCGTTAACAGAAGTGTGATCGCCTCAAACCCACTCGAGGGATTACTGCCATCTGATGTCGGGCAAAAGCCTAAAAAGAGAACTCGCAGGATGGACGATGACGATCTGCGCAAAATCTATCAGTGGTTGAAAAGCCATATGTCGATAGAGTCCGTTTTCCTGGTGAAATTTATTATGCTTACCGGATGCCGTACGGCTGAGATTCGACTTAGTGAGAGATCATGGTTTCGATTGGATGATAATGAGTGGGTCGTGCCTGCGGGCAGTTATAAAACTCGGGTACATATTAGAAGGGGACTCTCAGACGCCGCCGTTAACCTGGTCAGAAATCACCTCAAGAAAATAAACACCAATCACCTGGTGACTTCACAACGTAAAATTGATGGCGGGATCAAAGATTCGCCCGTTCATTCACCTGTGGCATCCAATTACGCCCGTTCTATTTGGAATGGAACAGGTATGGCAGAGTGGTCGCTTCATGATATGAGGCGGACGATAGCCACAAATCTCTCTGAGTTAGGTTGCCCGCCGCACGTAATTGAAAAGCTGCTCGGGCATCAGATGGTGGGGGTTATGGCGCATTACAACCTTCATGACTATATCGATGATCAGAAACACTGGCTCCGCGTTTGGCAGAGCCATCTTGAAGAGATCATCGGAGAGCCCTTCAGTTAATTTATCTTCTTTTTATCCTCCCACTCTTTGATTGACTCAGAGCGCCAGCGGTTAGGGTTGCCGGGCCAGTCAGGGGGTGGGAACGGGCATACGAAGCCCCGAGGCATTGTGTCTGCACTTTGCCATGACCAAAGGGTTTTGCGTGAAATTTTGTAGCGACTGGTCAGGTCTGACGTTACCAAAATATCATCCATAGCTCTCTCCAGTTGCCCGTTCGGGCCATTCAAAATCTTTTTCAACCAACCTGCCCGGGCAGGGAGCGGAGACGGCGCATGCCGGTCATCGCTGTGGCCACGTAGCTCGCCTTTCGGTTCACCACCTCCACCCAGACTTTCACGCCTTCAACCTTCACCGTATAAGTCTCTTTCATCTTGCTTCGCCCATAGTCGCCATATGTTTGCAAGTGAGCTGCCAGCGCGATGTCGCATGCTTGGCGAGCTAAAGGTGATTGCTTACTTCCTCGATTGATCAGTCGCATATAATCTCCTTGAGGGAGGGTTACCCCTCCCGGTCTCGTCAGGCCACGTATTCCGGTTTCATATCCGCCAGGGTGATGCTGAATTGATCGTGCAGTTCATCGCCTAAGTGACGCTTTGAAGATGCAAGCATGCGCTCGGCTTCAGCGAACCGTTCGGCTGCATGCGGCTCGTCGGGCTGGGGCAGGGATTTAATAGCCTCCTCAACCTTGTTGCGTGCATCCACTAGGTAATAACGCTTTACGGCTTTGTTTTTCAGCTCGGTGAATAGTGCGGATCCCAGCGTAGCTTTCGCCGTTTCAATGTCGGCACGCAGCGATTTGGCGCTATCCACGTCCTGAGCAGATTCGATGCGTTCGCGGAAATCATCGGCAAGAGAGTCGACATTTACCGACGATTCCTGTGCGCTTTGCGTGGTTGTGACGGTGTCACCTGAGATATCAGCCAGGCTAACGCGTTGCGGCGTTGGGTTGATCTCTTTTTCTGTGCGCTGTTCAATCTCATCAGGGGTGTACACACCAAGAACAACTGCAGGGCAATACAGGCGCGCCCAGTATTTGAGTGCCAGATAAGCGATCTGCTGTTTCGGGTTTGATACCCAAAGTGGAGAATTACGTGTGATTACGCTGGAGAGGAAAACAGGCTCTCCCCAGGTGATATCACTTTCACCGCGAATAACGGCACCTACCCGTACCGACAGTCCTTGTTCATCAGCACTTTCCCAACCGCGTACCATTTCTTTCTTGTCGTACGTCCCGCCACCTTTCGCAGGCTTTTTAACGGTTATCTCGCGGCTGCTGGCACATTTCGACCAGTCGCCCTCGTACTCATAGTGAAAGCGGCCAACGATGGCGTTTGAGCTGGAGATCACCGCATTAACCAGTTGCGCTTCGTATCCCAGGACACCGTTAACCAGGTGCGTCTTTTGCGCCACGGCGTAAGGGTTCATACCCCACTGCATCGCCTGCATGATGATGGCCATGCAGTCTGCCGGATTGCCGCGGAGGTGCTCAGGCACCGTTACGGCTGCCTGTGCCATCAACCCGGCGACAGACTGAAGCTGGGTTAAAGCCTGCACGTTGAAAATGGCATTGCTGGCTGAGATCGTGTTTGGAGTCTGCTGTTCAGCGGTTACGATATTCGTGTTTTCCATCATCATTCCCCTTATGCATGAGTACGCAGCGCTTCAAGGCGGCGCAGGTCGAAGTCGTTCAGTTCGTCGGTGTAGTCAGCAGTGATTGGCGCTGGCCATTCACCTGTGTCGAATCCGGTTGCGATATTGCGCATCGCTTTGCGGTACTCGAGCATACCCAGCTCCAGTAGTTCAGCGGATGCCTCGATGATGGCGATCCAGTGGTAGTTCTCGTCTTTGTTGACGAAAATCCAGAAGAACTGATCCAGCGCTGCGGTTTCGCAGTACATAGCCGCGCTCAGGTGATAATCACGTTCAATAATTTCCCGGTGTAGCCTGGCGCGCAGGCTTTCCTGCTTAACATTCCACATGCTGATGGTTTTCAGGTCAGCACCGATACGCACGCCGTCTAGGTCGATCTCAAGGTCAGGGCGCACACGAACTTCCAGTCCCGTCTCCTCGTCAAAGCCAAAGTAGCTCACCTCAACGGCGCGGCTCGGGTGGGTTAGCAGCATGCCTGCGGTCGGGTGCGAGAGCAGTGCTGACTGAATTGCCTGCGCGGTGGCAAGTTGCTGGTGGGTAACCAGCACTTTCCCTTCCGGGTTGTTGCGCCAAGCATCGAGCAGCTCGTCGGCGAACACTGCATCTGGTTTGACTGCCTTCACGGCCTGAATCAGATCGGCCTTCGTGCCAGAGACTTTCAGCGGTTGCAGCTTCTGAGCTTCCTGCGCGACCAGGTCAGGATTGATAATCGCAAGTTGTTCGAGTAGTGCGTCGCGGCTGCCGCTGGTTTTAATCTGCGCTGGCAGGGTGGCGTTGTACTCTTTGATGCACGCCTTCATTGCTGTTGCTGTCTTCTTCTGATCTGCATCGATACGTTGGAATTCAGCTGGCAGCGCCATATAGTTCTGCGCCGTTTCATCCAGGCTAGCGCCCAGCGGCACCAGCGCTGGCAGGGTGGCGTTGTATTCATCCAGCAAAGCTTTGATATCGTCTGCGCTCAGTTGCGCTGGCAGGCTGGCGTTGTACTCATCAATAAACGCGCGGATCGTTGCCGTGGTGGTAAATGCACCTTCCGGAATTACGGGTTCAACGCTAAATTCTTCATCGAGCTGTTCTGGCTGCAACGCCAGCGCATGTACCAGGTTTCCCATGTCCAGCACTGAGGAGCGCTCTTTGACGATGGTTTTCTCAACGTGGCGCGCATTGAAGTACATCAGCGAAACGCGCGCATCTTTTACCTGGGTGGAACTGATGCCGTTGGCAGCGTGGTAAACCTCGTTCGGCAGACCTTCATAGCGCCCAGGCTCGAAGTAATCGGGGTAAAAAACAGCTTGTTCGTCAGATTGCGCCTCTGGCTCGACGTGTGCCAAAACTGGTTCAGTCTGGTTTACAGAATCGCTATTTTGAGCGACAGATTCCGTATTTTGGTTTACATCGGCCTGCTGGCCGGGATGTGACTCTTCACCAGTTTCCAGACTGCTTTCGCCTGACTGCATTTCATTACCAACATTTTTTTCATCACTGACAGTTTCTTGAACCTGCACATTGCTGGTGGTTTCCGTAGCCTGTTTCGTGCCATGAGTTGCTGAGTTCTGCAGTAAAGCCGTAACATCGAATATTCCGTTGCCGACATTTTTAACCAGTTCTTGTTCGGCTTTATGTGGTTGTGCTGTCGTTTCCTCTGCGCGGCGGCGTGCTTCTTCTTCACGTACGCGTTGCAGGTTCTCTTCGTGAGTGCAGAAGGGTTTGCGTGGAGACTCCTTACTTTCAGGTTGGGGAATTTCCTGTGTTGCGGGCTCAGCTTCATGCAATGGCAATAACTCAACAGCAGCATTAAACGCAGCAGTCATGGTCCGGTTAACAAACTCCAGGTGAGCGACAGGAGTTAGATGAATATTTTCCGGCGCGATACGTATCAGGTTAAAAATAGCTGTGCGGTTAACGCCAAGAACGCCGGGTTGATTGCGCAGAATGCTGCTCCATGATTTCCACGGTTCTTCTTTTTTGGTCACGATTTCTTTAGCGCGACGAAGAATGCTGCCCGGGATCTCGAAGTGGTTGAAGTCCATAGGCAGAAGGGCACATGCAATCTCTAAATCTAGAGTGTCAAGGGTATGGTATGTATCAGGTCCACGGTCAGTGACGTAACCGCCGTTGGCATTGGTTCCGGAATCAGTACGCTGAACACTACTGATGTGATTACCGGCAGCCCATTCACGCGCCAGGATGCCACGGTCAATGTAATCAGTAGCCGCCCACATTCTGGTGAAACGGAGTACCAGCGCGAGTTCGTGACGCTTGTCCTGGCTGAACACTTTGCGAATGGCATCGGTGTAGCGCCACAGGTCTTTGGTGTCGTAACCCTTCACTTCCGGGCAGTTCTCAGCAGCTAACAGCAAGTTCTGGACGTAACTGTTATCAGTGTCCATCTCCAGCGCGCCGATAGCTTCGTACTCTTCGCGGGTTACGTGGTGGCGCAGTTCGTCGGCGGTGAACTGGGAAAGCAGTTGCTTACGAAACGGCATCTGCACTACCGGGTAGAGGGTTGAGTCGTCGTCGTGTTCGTCCAGCGTGATGCCAGCGGTTTCTGGCAGCGTTGACTCAGTAGTTATGTGACTATCAACGGTCTGAGCCGTTTTCTCGTCAGAGTTTTCAGCTGTGACTTTTGGCAGCCAGGTGCGGTCATCGTTCTGCAGTTCGTAGCGTTCGCACCAGGTGTAATCCACTGCGCCTTCTTCCGGCAGGTCGTCATATACCGGGAAATCGGTGCGGATTGGTTTGGCATAATCTTTACCGCGGCCAGTTTCTTCAATTCCGGCTTCTTCCAGTGCCACATCGAGTTGGAGATTGGCGCGCGCTACACTTTTCGCAGTGAACCAAATCACTGCATCTTTCTTGCCAGACTTCTGACTGGCTTTTATCAGATGGAAAAATTCCATGTGAGATCCTCTTTTTTGAGTGTTAGAATCCCCGGGCCAGAGATAGCGCCCATTGGATGTTTTTTGGTTTGGTATAAATTCCGGTGTAACTTTGGTCGGTGGCACCGGACGTGAATCCCGCCTTGCGCGGGTTTTACGTTAGCCTTCGTGAGCCATCTGGTCGTGCGAAGCGCAACGTACTGAACAGTAATCACGTTGCTCGCGTTTCAACTGCGTGCCGTGGATAAAGAGCAGTTCGTTTTTAACTTCCTTCCCTTGCTTGATCGGCTTGCGGCAGTACGCGCATTTTTTCTCCTGCATAACTCACTCCGTTAATGGCTAAGGCCATGTCCTAAACCGTTTAGATAAACCTCAACCAGCAAATCTTTGGTGTAGGTACGTTCGATGCCACGGTGAAGATACAGGCGACCGCGTGCGTTAGCAGATGCGGTCCAGGTTGAGTCTTTGTGTTTTACAAGCATCCCCGGCTGAACTGCGCCGCGGTTTACTGTCTGTGTACCGTAGTGCTGATGAACCATGATGTTCTCCACTATTGCTGAGTGAACTTCGCTGGTGGTGCCGTGACGCTGATCTTCACAGTTGAGCGTTTTAACTCTGCAATTCACCACCGCGAAGCTCACTTCTGTGTTTGCCCTTGTCGCCAGGCTGGCGGAACGTTTCAAACCTACTGCGCGTTAATATCACCACCTCATTCCGGTTTTCGTATGTCCCGGACGGCTACTTCGAGGGCTCCATGCCTGGGTGGTTCGTGGTGCGTCTTGGTGAGTTAGATTAAATCACTGGTTTATATATATGTCAACTTAAGGTTGGTGTTAATTGTAAATCTGAGGTTTATGTGGCTGGGTTTTGTGACACGTCTGCAGAATCGCAGGCAAAAAAAATCCCGACGCTAAGGTCGAGATCGGGGACTTCGTGGCTGGGTGTTGGCGGCTGAGATGGTGGGTGAGGGTGTAAAAAACCCGGCGCTGTGGCCGGGTTTTTTCATTACTGCTGGTTAAATCCTTTCGGCGAGTGCTGCTGTTCTTTATTACCAAATTTTTGATTTACAATGATTTTATAAGCGTTATTGAGAGCTTGCTTTATAGACATTAATATCTCCTTATGTGTTATTGACGATTAAAGTAGTTAGAGTTTAGCTCTTTAGGGAAGTAGTGTTTACGATTTACCCAAACAAATCCATCAACTTTTGATATCACAGCGACATCAACAGGCCCACCGACAGTTTCATAATCATGTGATACTTTTCTTTTGAATGCAGTGATGTTCACTAATGATTCGGCCATATACGCAAGATCTGCCTTCCCAAGTGATTGCAACATCGATATCATTTTATTTGTATGGTTATTAACAATATAGCTTTCAAGTTTAGTATCGTGATCTTGTAAAAGTACGTTTTTGAGTTCCTCAATTTCACTGGAGAAGTGATTGGCTAGTACTCCATTGTTCATTGCAGGGAAAATATTGCTAGAAACATAATGATTAAGCCGATCAAAAACTTCCTCTGTAAGAGTTCTGTTAAAATTAATGATGTTAGGGTTGCACCCATCAATGAAAGTTACTACTTCATCTTCTTGAGCAAATGGTATAACAAACCCCATATTGGTTACCTCATTATGGGATTTATCATCAATATTATGGATCATCAATTTGTTTTTAAAAATGCCGTAGATATGAAGAGTGCAAATGGAAGGGTAATATTCTTCCTCTCCATAACCTGTTATAACAATCCCTGAATATGTACGACTAGCATGGACTTTGAAAATTAAACAAGTGGAATATAATATGACTTTTTCCATAAGCTCTTGCTGTATATTTTCACAGTTATCAAGAACAATAATTGATGAAATGTATGGCGATATTAAATCTTGTATATATGCTAAAGCATCATTAAACTCTTCTGTATCAAACCCTTCGAAAAAGAGATTATTCCTTAAGATTTCTATCTCTAAATCAAAGGCTTGCTTAACTATGTTTTGAAAAATAACATTGTCGAGTTCAACGACGGGGTTCATTGTTAAATAGTTTACTACATTATTATCATTAATGTATCTCATCAAACCTTTGAGGTTATCAACAACAAGGTTTATAACGCAAGCCTCTCTCATTTCATTTGTTATAAGGTCTGAGTTACCATTGATGAATTTTACAAAGTCATTAACATATTCTTTAATGGTAGGGAAACTAGTTTTCCCCAATTGTTTTCTATAGGATTTAATTATAAGTTCCCACGGTGCGCCACCCAGTGTCGCATTATTATAAATCATGATCCCCACGGGATGGTGTTTAGATAGTTCGAATAGTTTTTCCGCACTATTATTTATTTTTACTAATCTATTATGCTCTGTGGTGACTGCAGAGTCAGCAGCAAGGGCGATTCCAGTATTATTTATTACAACAATCTCAGCTGTCATTGCAAAACATCCCGTGTAGTAGTGATAAATATTAATTAAATTGATAGTTTTTTTCAATCTAACATAAATGGCGGAATCACCCCCCAGTAAAGACATCATTGTCTCATGGGAACTAAAAATTCAGGACAAACCTAAAGCGATTCAGTCCCCCTGCGAGCGAATCCGCCCCTTCATGTACTTCTCGTACAGCTCATCTAACTCTTTCAGGCGAAGCGCAAAAATGCGGAGCATGTTCTGCTGCTCTTCTTCCGGTAACTGGCGGTAGAGCTCGAGCAAACGCTGTTCGTCCGGTTTGAGACCGTCTTTCTCTCCAACGTCTTCACCGAGTAGCCAGGCGACAGAAATACCAACAGCGTCGGCTATGGCCAGTGCCGATTTCTTACTAATCACGCCTTTTTTGAACCAGCCGTTTACGGCCTGAGGGGTGACTCCAGCTATTCTTGCCATGTCTGCTTTGGTAACGCCGCGATCAGTGATCTCAGTAAGGCGCTCCACCAGAACGAGGTTGGGTTCTTCTTTTCTCATATGGTCATTGTAAATATTTGGTTTATGCACGCAATAAATCCAAAGTTTGCATGAAGTATAAATCTGTGGTTTACTTCTGCTATCAATAAGCAGGAGAAGCACATGTCCGCACTCGATAAAGCAATTAAAGCCGCTGGCTCTGCCAGAAAGCTCAGCATCGCGCTTGGTGTGACGAGTATGTCTGTAAGTCATTGGAAGAATCGTGACCAAGGGATCGTCCCGCCAAGCTATATCTTCCCGATTTTCAAAATGACAGGCGTAACCCCCCACGAGCTGCGCCCTGATCTCTATCCAAATCCCACTGACGGATTACCAAAGTAGGAGCACTGACAATGCAAACACTTTCTTTTCAACAGAATAACAGAGCGCCATCAGAGCACCTGAAATTCCAGTATCAACACAGTGAGGCTGAAGGCCAGCCGGTCGATCACCGGGCTATCTGTTCTGCCGTCCGCGCCTGGGCGGCGGCAGAGGGCCGCGTGGCGGTCGCTCTGGCGATTAAAGAGGCTGCCGAACAGGCCGAGCTTGACAGCATTGACATGACCGGCAGCGCCGATGTGTGGAACGTGAAGCTGTTTCGCTGGCTGGACAACCACGAGAAATCACCGGCCTACCGGGCGAACGTCGAGCAGCTGGCGCCGGTAATAATTTCGGTTCTGCCGCTGGCGTACCGGGATCGCGTGATTAAGCACGACTGCTTTGCGGTTCGTGTCGCCAGGTCGGTGAAAGAAGACGCTGAGGCGATACAGGCTGTCGTCCTCAAAGCCCCCAGACACGAACGGATGAAGGAAATCAGCGAGAGCATCGTAGCCAAGCTCTACCTGGACGGACCTGATTCTGTGGCGCCCATTATGGCGATGGTTACAACGATGCTGGGTGGTGCGCTATGACGGGCTCAGAAATGGCGAAAGCCGCGGTGCTCGAACACCAACGGCTTTCAGGTGCAAAAACTGTGCGTAATTGCGGAGAACAGTATGTCAAATACCGCTGAAATAATCAATTTCCCAAATAAAACCGAACAACCGGGAGGTCGTATGGCCGACCTGTCGAACGGGTATACCAAGGTCGCTAACGAGATCCAACAGCTTAAGCCTCGCCTGAGACTGTCAGGCCGGGAATGGCAATGTTTTGAGGCGGTGATCTGGCTTACCTACGGCTGGAACAAGAAACAGGACCGCGTGACAAATACGGTTATTGCCGAGCTTACGGGCCTGAGCGATACGCATGTATCGGACGCGCTTAAGTCTCTCGCAGAACGCAAAATCATCTTTTCACAGAAGCAGGGCATGATGAAAATCGTCGGTGTAAACACTGACCTTTCAGCATGGATTTTAGACAAACCGGAAACGGGAAGAAAATTCCCGAAAACGGGAAAATCCTTCCCGAAATCAGGAATAACCTTCCCGAAAACGGTAGACACCCAATACAAGAACAAGAACAGTATTAAAAGATCTTCGTCCGAGAATTCTGACGAATCCTCTGACGCACGTCTGAAGAAATTTTTATCAACTCATCCTGAAGCTGCGGTCTACACACCATCCGGTGCGAAGTGGGGCTCTGCTGAAGACCTCGAGACAGCTAAGTGGATTTCCTCCAGGGTGAAGCTGATTAACCCAACCTGCAAAGCCCCGGACATGACCTCCTGGTCTAACACTGTTCGCCTGATGCGCCAGATAGACAACCGGTCGCACCAGGACATCTGCGCGCTGTATGACTGGGCTAGCAAACACCACTTCTGGCAGACCAACATCCTGAGTCCCGAAAGCCTGCGTAAGCAGTGGGACAAGCTGACAATGCAGCGTAACGCCGGAGGTGAGCAGCGCGCTGTCAAGCCAGATCTGGACTTCAACAACACTGACTGGGCCTATGGGGTGATCCGATGAAATCTCTTGCAGAGCAGATGCGTAACCACGACCGCGAGCAGATGAGCCGCATGGCCCATAACCTGCCAGAGCAGTACCAGGAGTGCGCGCCGGTCGAGCAGGTGGCGCAGGTATTCAACAAGCTGTTCAACGAGCTGCGCGCCGCGTTCCCGGCCAGCATGGCGAACTTCCGCACCCAGGAAGACCTGAACGAATTCCGCCGTCAGTGGCTGCTGGCGTTTCAGGAGAACGGGATCCACACCATGGCTCAGGTCGATGCCGGCATGCGCATTGCCCGCCGCCAGGAGCGCCCATTCCTGCCGTCGCCGGGCCAGTTCGTCGCCTGGTGCAAGCAGAGCGGCGGCGCGCTGGGCGTCAACGTTGACCAGGTGATCGCCGAATACTGGGACTGGCGTAACCGCTCGTTCGAATTCATCTCCAGCGAGCAATTTCCATGGTCGCAGCCGGTCATGTACCACATTTGCGTAGAATTGCGCCACCGCAGCACCGAGCGCCAGTTAACGCATGGTGAACTGGCACGCGAGGCAGGCGATCTGCTGGACATGTGGGAAAGGCGCGTCACCGAGGGTAAGCCAGTGCCGCCGGTACGCCGGGCTATTGCCGCACCAGCTGCCGAGCAAGGGCCGACGCCGATCCAGCTGCTGCTGGCCAAGTACAACCGCAACAAGTCGAACGGGATGGTGTGACATGAACATAACAATCCGTGAGCAGGTGCTGGCAGCCCTGCGCAACAACCCAGGGTTGAACAACGCCAAACTGGCAGGGCTTATCGGCATGGACACCAAAAAGATATCCGGAACGGTGAGCACGCTGCTGGCAGACGGCCTGATCCGCTGCGAAGGAAAATACGGCCAGCGCCTTTACAGCCTGACCAGCTACGGAATGCGCTTCGCCCCTGACACGATACCTGGCATGAAGCAGGGTAAGTCGAAGTTAATTCAGCGGACGGACACAAACGTGATCTGCCAGGAGTGCCGCAACAGCGCGGCGATGAGAAGGGTATTGATGGTTTGGGGGAGGGTAGGGGTATGAAAATCGAAGATATCAAAAACGTTGCGGTGTTCTTCAATATGAACGGCAAGACAGTAGCGTTACGAATGGATGCTGAGCAGAAGCGGATCGTCGCATTAATGGCGCTTAACACGGCTGATGCTCGGGCAGAACTGATTGAAGTGCCGCACATGACTTTACCAGCAGACCCAGCCATGGAGGAGGCCGCCCAATGAGCAACATCGACAAACGTGGATTACGGGAAGCAGCGGAGAAGGCGACGAAAGGCCGGTGGGCTGTTGAGTTCGACGATGAGATTTACTCCACTGACGGCGTGAACCATGAGCAAATAGCCATGGTATTCAGTGAAAACGAAGCGCGTGATGCTGCATTTATCGCCGCAGCCAACCCCGCCACCGTGCTGGCACTGCTGGATGAGCTGGAAGCCGCAGAGAAGCGCATAGCAGAACTGGAGGCGCGTTCATTCAATCCAGCAATTCTGGATGTGGTAGCCGAACGTCAGCGGCAACAGTCGGTTGAAGGATGGACTCCTGAACATGATAACGCATATCAAAATAGCGAATTAGCAGATGCAGCGGCTTGTTACGCAATTCATGCGCACAACCAAGGTTTCTCCACTCCAGCACATTGGCCGTGGTCGCCTGATTGGTGGAAGCAATCAGGAGCACGCTGCGACTTGGTAAAAGCTGGCGCTCTTATTCTGGCAGAAATTGAACGCATTGACCGCGCCGCTGGCATTGGCGTGAAGGGGGAATGAGATGTCAAAGTCACCAATGAAACTCATGCTACGGGCATGGAACAAAGAGCTTAAAAATCCAGAATGGGGCATGGGCAATCGTAAACACCGCAAAGCTTGTGCTCGTGATTTTGCCGGAGCCAGCATAGAAACCGATGCTGATATCCCTAACCAAGCCGAAGCAGATGACCGCCTGGCGGAAGAACTTACTTACTGGACGGACTAACCCATGACAACTAACCACCCGGCGCACGGTCATGTATCACTCGATCGCCTGCACCAGATACGCGAAATACTCAGCAACGCAGCAGCACAAAGCGACGGCGGTAATCTCGGCTACGCAATGGCTGATGCTGTGAAGGTGATTGATGGAGTTCTGGAGTCGATGGCCCGTGAGCAAGTACGCCGTGAGCATGCTACATGGTCACAGGCTACTTTCGGCGATGTCGGTCCAGTTGGTCCGCTGAAGCACCTTTCCAAAGAAGCGCTCGAGGCGGCAGCTGAACCAAGTGACCTTACCGAATGGGCTGACATGCAATTCCTGTTATGGGATGCGCAACGTCGTGCCGGTATCAGTGATGAGCAGATTACCCTGGCGATGGTAGAAAAGTTGGCGGTTAACAAACAGCGCGAATGGCCTGAGCCGAAAGATGGTGAGCCGCGTCTGCACATCAAGTAGACTCTTATGGATAATTGAACCCTAATTCATTATGAACATAATAAGGAGTCCTTATGTCTTACATAATGCCTGAAAAAGGCCAAATGAATGAATATGGAATTGAGGCTTTCGGGATCCCGCTTACCAGTAGGCATGGAGTTGCGATGGAACTGTCTCAAATGCTACGTTTTTCTTACTATGTAGCTTCAGTTGGGCTTGTAAAATGTATTGAAAGTGTCTTCTATGATTCAGGCTCTTGCTGCTGTAATTTTGAATTTATTCCCGGGTTTAATGAGTATTCGGAGGAGGCAGAAAAAATTAGACAGTGCGCGCTACGTTCGATTGGGCAATTTGAATGGTTCGGTATGATTGAACACGGCGACATCAACGGCTAAGTGTTTAACTCCAATAGCAAACGAATAAAAGCCTCTAAGTTAGAGGTTTTTTATGTCTGAAAGGTAGCATTACCAAGTCTATGGTTGCCTAGCTCAGTCAGGCTTGTATTTGGTTGCTTAGCAATCAACTCATGCGACATGAGCGGGATCTTTCTAATCATCATTTTCGGTAAATGATTTTGGTTGCTTGGTTGACAAAATCGAGAAAATGCGAAAATATATGGTTTACGAATTCCAAAAAAAGCGAAACTTGAAATGAGCGACAACCAGTTAGCACCTTGTTGGGAATTTCAGCCTTACCTTGCTGAAAGCAATGTTCGTCAGTTGTTAGCGGAAATTGCTAATGTACTCGAGCAATTGTACTACCACAAACACACACTGGACAGTAACTGGTCCGAAGGTGTAAGGGCTTATGATTGGGTCAGAAATCATTTGATTCAAAGTGAAGGGACACTGCCGGGTCTGGAAATGGTTTCGAAGGGACTGGATTATGTGGTTGCGTTAAATAAAGTGCCGCTGCAGTTCTCCAAAGATTGCATTAATAACCCGAAGAAGAAGCATCGCCTTCTTCGAAATAGGGTGGAGCATGAGCAACTTTCATTGTTCGGTGAAACTGAAGCCGAGCAAGATATTACATGGCGGATCATCGCCGAACCATTTTTATCCGATGAAGAAGATGGCGAGCTGGAATCAACATTGCCTCGCTGGGAAGTGGCTTTAGTTGGGTTTAACGCATATGGTGCCCAGATCAGTATGGTTTCACACCAATCTACTGCTTCAGCGCCGCTTATGTCTCTTGATACCAACACTCTTCCGGATGAAGCTGAGATTGGCAAAGCCTCTCTTCGCCGCCGTAAAAAAGATCAAGATTTGGATGTGAGCAGTAATGGAACATCAAGTGAATGACTTTGCTGAGTATCGTGGGGATAAGCTCAAATTAGCCAGAATGGCTGTTGGGCTCTCCTGCGAAGAGTTAGCGGAGAAAATTGGTAAAACAAAACAATTCGTTAGCAAATTGGAAAAAGGGTTTAAACCATCAGAACAGTTGTTAGAATTAATCTCATCTGCGCTGATGATTAAATCTGATTTCCTATTTACTGAACGAAAATATGCTTTAGAAAGCGATGTTTGCCATTTTCGGAGTAAAAAATCGAGAACCCAAACATTAACCAATAGTGTTCTGGCAAGGGCGGAGATTCTTAACATTATAATCTCTGCCGTTGAGGGAGAAATCGAGTTTCCTGATGTTTTCATACCTGAGCACCCCGGTGCTGAATTGCTGACTCCAAATGATATTGAACGTGTAGCGGAAGACTGCAGAAGAGCATGGAACTTAGGGCTGGGACCTATATCCTCAATGGTCAAACTGGCTGAGAGTTTGGGGGTTATTGTTGCTCATGTGACAGGAGTGGATGACCGCGTAGATGCTTTTACTGTTCATAACAACAGGCCAGTAATCATCCGAAATAACGTCAAAAAGAGTATATGCAGATTCCGATCAGATTTAGGTCACGAATTGGGGCACTTGGTTATGCACGAAGGTATAACCACAGGAGATAAAGTGACTGAATCGCAAGCGGATCGTTTTTCAAGCGCGTTGCTAGTTCCTCGATTGTCCTTTATTAAAGAGTTTCCCCGTATACGAGGAAGACAATTCGATTGGAACGCCCTAGTTGAGTTTAAGCTTCGGTGGAAGATTAGTCTTAAAATGTGCATTTACCGAGCAACAACTCTAGGCCTGCTGACGCAGGAGCAGGCAAGAACAGGTTATATGCATTTGAACTCTAAAGGATATACGAAAGTTGAACCAGGAGATGAATTTATTCGCCCGGAAGAACCGAGTATGTTAGCTGAGGCGATTGAAATGCTGGATGATGCAACATGGATGAGCATTCTCATGAAAACTGGTTTAAGCCAGGAGTTGGTTAGGGAGTTATTCTCGGTAAACCGCCCACTGTCAAATCCAAGAAATCTACTTCAACTGGTTTGACTCAAAGCTTGTAATAAACCCGCTATATGCGGGTTTT
This sequence comes from Escherichia sp. WS1152, assembly GCF_046487665.1. NCBI lineage: Bacteria > Pseudomonadati > Pseudomonadota > Gammaproteobacteria > Enterobacterales > Enterobacteriaceae > Escherichia > Escherichia sp. WS1152. Next base: position 629,501 of record NZ_JBJQJA010000001.1, read on the forward strand.
TTCTTTCTGGTAGCGCGCTGTGGTAACGCTGTGCCTCCAGCGCTCGCTGAGGCGCTGGTGCGTGCTAATTTGCCGGAGCTTTGTCAGCAGAAACAAATAGCGGCGTAATAAAACATTGCTAATTCAACCCGCTACGGCGGGTTTTCTTTTTTTAATACTGACAGAAAATTAACAATTTGTGCTCTTAAAACGTTGATCATTTCCGTGCATAGGTATACTGTATAAAAACACAGTACATGCAATGGAGGCTATTATGAAAGTTGAATTAACCATTGATCGCATGAAAGAACTTCCTAAAGGCGCAGTACCAGCACTGGAGAAAGAACTGCTTAAGCGCCTGAATGATCACTATGACAATTGCAGGCTCACAATCCGCCGTGCCGGGTCCGATGGGTTAAGTGTTTTTGGTGGTGACAAGGACGATAAAAAGAAAATTGAATCAATCCTCCAGGATACCTGGGAAAGCGCTGACGACTGGTTTTATTAGAATTGCGCTTAAGGCTGGCGCGCATTTTTCAGAATACCGCAATTTGCGTAACCCTCTGATGCTGCTGCCGACAATCTTTAATCGCGTCTGTTAGTCGCTCGAAGGGAGAACATAAATGTGAGTGATTCAGCTTTGCAAACGTCAGAAGACAACTGGTATGACATTGTAAGAAGGTCTGACGGCTGCGTGGTGTTTAGCTTTCCTTCATCGGGCAGGCATCTAATTTATCGCGTCAATGGCATGGTTTCTATGCGGCCTTTGCTGGATGATGAAGAGGTCTTTACTCCTAATGGTTTTATGCAATTTATCCGCCGTCTCGGCTACCGGGTAACACCACCTTCTGATAATATGAAATCGACGGTCTGAACAACCGTAACCTACTGCGCCACGGAGAGAAACCATGGCGCACGAACTACAACTCATTAAGCAGTCCTCAGGAATTCTGATCCCCGCTACGCCGGAGACCAGCGATATTCTGCAATCAAAAATCAAACTTGGTGCCGTATTGGTAGCCGAATTTCGTCAGGTGAGGAATCCAGCATTCCATCGCCGTTTCTTTGCGCTCCTGAATCTCGGGTTTGAATACTGGGAACCCACCGGTGGGGCGATTTCTTCCAATGAACGTAAATTGGTGACCGGGTACGCTAAATTCCTCGCGGCATTTGGTGGAAACGAAGGCGCACTGCTGGATGCTGCCGAGCAGTATCTGGACCGTATCGCCGATAAGCGCGCCGGTAGTATCAGCATCTGCAAATCCTATGACGCATATCGTGCATGGGTGATCATCGAGTCTGGCCACTACGACGCCATACAGCTTCCCGACGGCACCCTTCGCAAACACCCCCGCAGCATTGCCTTTGCCAACATGGACGAAACCGAGTTCCAGCAGCTGTACAAAGCCGCGCTCGATGTTCTGTGGCGCTGGGTATTGTCCCGGGCATTCAAGGACCAGCGTGAAGCGGAAAACGCCGCATCGCAGCTCATGAGCTTTGCGGGGTGATGGCGATGAAATATTCCTGGTTCCACCATCACGAATGCACAACCGATCAGGCCGACGAGCTGGTGGCCAGTTACCGTCGTCGTGGCGCCACGGTAGAACGTAGCCTGAATCGCGACAACATCACCTGGACTATCAGCGCAAAATTGCCTGAATGCGAGCATCCGGCGCGTACACCAAGAACCTTTCGACAAAAGGTCTGGGGGTGATTATGGCTAAGTTACCGCGCCGGAAGTGCGCCAACAAGGAATGCCGCCAGTGGTTCAATCCAGTACGCGACACGCAGACCGTCTGCGGTTATGAGTGCGCCAGCGCCGTCGGGAAAGAGCAGACCAGAAAAGCCCGGGAGGCTGCACAACGCAAAGAGTCTGCCAAGCAGCGCGCCACTGAGAAGAAAGAACGTGCAGCCTGGCGCCAGCGAAAAGCTGCAGTTAAGCCGCTGAAGCACTGGATTGACCTGACGCAGCGTGCCGTAAATGACATTTGCCGCGAGACGGAGTTGGCGGAGGGGCGGGGCTGTATTTCCTGCGGAACTAAAACGGCGTTCGCCTGGCATGCTGGCCATTATCGGACTACGGCAGCCGCTGGGCATCTGCGCTTCACTCGCTTCAACATCCATCTTCAGTGTGATGTCTGCAACGTCTACAAATCCGGGAATATCGAAGCATACCGAGCCGCGCTGGTGGAACGTTATGGCGAAGAGCTGGTACTAGCGCTCGAGAACAATAACGCTCCGCATCGTTGGACTATTGAAGAACTGAAGGAAATCAGACTGACCGCGCTGGCTGACCTGCGCGCGCTGAAAAAGCAGGAGGCAGCATGACATTCGAATCCTATTTTGCCGATCACCTCCGCGTTCGTTGGCAACGATTGCGCTTATACCACTTTCCGGGCTCTGTGCTGACGGATTACCGAATACTGAAGAACTACATCAAAACCATAGGCGGTGCAGTATGAATACTCAATTTCTCGAATACGTGCGCCAGCAGTTGATGGTGGCCACCGCCGATTTAAGTGGTGCGACGAAAGGGCAGTTGATGGCGTGGCTTGAAAACGCGCAGTTCGATACGGGAACGTTTAAACGTAAAAAGCCTCGAGTGCTGGATGAAGTGACCGGGGAAATGATTACGCTGGATAACCCGCCAATACCGGGCAAGCAGTCGCATGCCAAGGGTTCGCATATTCCCCTGGTGCAGCCGGTTGAATACTCCAGCGCATCGTGGCGCCGCGCACTGATGTCACTCGAAGAACACCAGAAAGCGTGGCTGCTATGGAACTATAGCGAGAACGTGCGCTGGTGCTATCAGGTGGAAATCACTCAATGGGCGTGGGCAGAGTTCCGGGAGCAGCTCGGCGCGAAGAAGGTGGCCGGCAAAACGATGGAGCGCCTGAAGAAGCTTGTCTGGCTCGCGGCTCAGGACGTGAAAGCAGAGCTGGCAGGGCGTGAGACGTACGAATATCAGGCGCTGGCGTCGCTGGTTGGCGTAACGCCAAAAAACTGGTCAGAGACCTTTACTGACCGCTGGGTTGAGATGCGCAGCATCTTCCTGCGACTGGATAGCGGGGCTTTATTGCAGGTTACGCGATCACGTTCACAACAAAAGGCGACAAATTTAGACTCAAGTCTTGCAAAACTGGATTGAAACGCATATATTTCATGTAAATCTGATATCGTCGCCATAGCTTCGTAGGTCGACAAAGAATTAAGAGCCTCGCCATCGTGCGGGGCTTTTTTATTTGCGGTACGCAGCACACAGAACCCACTACCTGGGACCCTTCGGCCAGAGAGCCGACATTGCCTTACCCTCACATTGCCAGCCTGTCGCTGGCTTTTTTATTTGCGATGTCCGGTCGTTGTTTCCTGGCATCCTTCCACTCTACACAAACAGCACCCCGTTCCTTCGGAGGTGATATGGCAAAGCGTATGAATGACGACCACAAAATTGTAGGCCTGTCCTGGTTAGTCCTGCTCGGCATTGCATGCTGGGGCGGTTTAGTTCGCTACCTGATCGACGTAAAGCAGAATAAAGCGACATGGAGCTGGATAAACGCGCTGGCACAGATCGCTGTCTCCGGCTTTACCGGTTTGATTGGCGGGTTGATAAGCGTGGAGAGTGGGTTGAGTTTTCACATGATCCTTGTCACGTCCGGCATTAGCGGGGCGATGGGTTCAGTGGCTCTGACCTATTTCTGGGAACGCTTGACGGGGATGAAGAATGCAAACCAGTGATAAAGGCATTGCCCTGATCAAAGAGTTCGAAGGTTGCAAGCTCACTGCCTATCAGGACAGCGTCGGCGTTTGGACGATCGGTTATGGCTGGACTCAGCCCGTCGACGGGAAACCAATCCGTGCCGGGATGACAATTAAGCAGGAAACGGCAGAACGCCTGCTGAAGACAGGAATGGTCAGTTACGAAAGTGACGTGTCACGACTGGTTAAAGTTGGCCTGACTCAGGGGCAATTCGATGCCCTGGTGTCGTTCACGTATAACCTCGGTGCGCGGTCATTGTCGACATCGACTCTCCTGCGAAAACTCAACGCCGGAGATTACGCTGGTGCAGCCGATGAGTTCCTGCGCTGGAATAAAGCTGGTGGGAAGGTGCTGAATGGGCTGACACGTCGGCGGGAGGCAGAGCGAGCTCTGTTCCTGTCATGATTAGCGCACTGGTTAAGCGTTACTGGCTGCAGTTGCTGGTGCTGGCGTTAATCGGCGCACTGGCTTTCTTCGTGAACCACTACCGCGACAACGCCATCACTTACAGAGACCAGCGCGATAAGGCCACTGAGAAACTCCTCCTGGCGACCGCCACCATTAAAGACATGCAGACCCGCCAGCGTGATGTCGCTGCACTGGATGCCAAATACACCGGAGAACTGGCTGATGCGAAAGAAACCATTGAGCGTCTGCATAGCGATGTCATTGCTGGCCGTAAGCGGCTGCAGCTCAACGCAAACTGTCCCGCGAACGGAACGACCAGCACCGGCGGCCTGGGCGATGTTACCGGCCCCCGACTTACTGACTCCGCTGAACGGGATTATTTCACCCTCAGAGAGCGAATCGTCACAGTGACGAAACAGGTTGGATATTTGCAGGAATACATCAAAGAGCAGTGCTTAAATTGATGTTAAATTAACCTTTTACATACGGAGGGGTTATGCAAATAGATCAAGAATACCTTAAAGGTTTGCTCGAGGCTTTCGAGGCATCGGATTCACCTGATACCGATATTATTCGATTAAATGATTTAGGGTTCAATTGTGAAACTGACACATTTGTGTTTCATATGCGTTTGCTTGAGGATAGAGGGCTGATTATCAGGAGTGATGGAGAGCCCGGCTTTGGTGCTATTCAGTCTTTAGACGGAATGACTCACTGGGCTGTAATGCCCTTGCGATTGACCGCGATGGGGCATGACTTCTTGGATGCTCTCCGTAACAAAGAGGTTTGGGCAACATTAAAAACCGGATTCAAAGATGCCAGTATGGGCACGCTGATGACAGTTTCGAAGGAGCTGTTTAACCGAGCTCTAGCTAAGCAACTTGATAAAATGTTCGACTAACCGCCTACGGGCGGTTTTTTATTGTCAACTTTATGAGCAAACTGATCTTAATTACTGTAACTAGGTGGTCAATGATATGGCAACGCTTAAGGACCTTTCCAGTCAGTTAAGACAGCTGCAGAAGCAAATACCGTTTGCGACTGCCCAGGCTATGACTAAAGTGGTTCGCCAGATAGAAGCGGCCCAAAAAACAGCATTTGAGCGGAATCTGGATAATCCAACACCTTTTACAGTTAAATCGGTTGGGTCAGTTGGTGCCAGGAAAAACAGCCTTCGTGCGAAGGTGTTTGTTCGTGATACTGCTGCTGGTTACCTTGAACCCTTCGAGTTCGGCGGAGAGCACAAGCTTAATGGTAGTGCTTTGCTTAACCCGAAAGACATAAAGCTTAATAAATACGGCAACCTGCCGCGTAATAAGCTCTCTCAGCTCAAAGCAAAGGAAAATGTATTCGTAGGTGAGGTGGATGGCGTTAACGCTGTCTGGCAGCGTAAGAAACCGATGAAAGCTAAGAAGCGACGGGCCAAGCGCTCCGCTAATGGGACGCGAAGACCGAAACGCAAACAGCGTTCTCCAAAGCTTTTGATCCGGTTTGGTGATGCGCTACCTGTGACTCCAGTGCTGGGGTATATGGATAGGTCCCATACCATGGCGAACGCACTGCTACCGTCTGCTTTAAATCAGGCGATAGCAGAAGCCATCAGGACGGCAAAATAAAAGCAGTAACTTATAAGCTAATTTCGCAAGCTTTTATGAAGCTGTTTACTGCAGTTGTCGATCCAGAAACATTGGCTGACATGGAATGCTGGTTTCCGCCATCCTTTGTTTGCACACCAACTAACACTTTGGATTTCGCCCCCTGAAGCTGCTTAAGCACTGTTTTTAGTTGGTCCGCGTCATCCGATTGAATCTGGAGGCTCTGAACATTACGTCTTGAAAGGGTAGCATCGAGCTTCACTGCGGTATTCCCGTCGACCTTCATTATCAGGTCCATTGGTACCTCTGATAGTGATTCGGTGCTTTTATCCATTTCAACGTATGCCGCCGATAGCTTTTCTTTAGTGCAGTCAAACACAATGGCGCCATTGTCGGATGAAACCTCGCCAAGCATCATTGCTTTCTTACCACCAGAGAAAAGGTCATCTTCAGTATTAGTTACCCACTGGGCATGAGCAATTGGTGATGCCAGCACTGCGGCTACGAAAGTTATTTTGATTATATTGTTACCCATTACATTCTCCTTGTATTGAATAGGAATAATCATAGTCGGAGCGAATGGTCGAAGCCATTAAAAAATGGGTCCTTCCTGAGACTTTTGTAAGGTACGGGCATTGCGCGCCGCGGTGTTTTCCTAGCTACAACTTTCAGATTTGTGTCCCATGTCCCACCTCTGGCGATCATTACGGACACCTCGCCAGCTCTGGCTATTCCAGTTTATTCCAGTGGGACATTCTGGTGGGACATGGCAAAAATGTCCCAGGCGAATGTCCCACCCCAGAAAATGTCCCAGGTGATGTCCCATGACCACGATGAACCAGAGTCAGTACGCACAACATTCAGGTGTGGATCGCAAAACAATTGGTCGGTGGATTAAAGCCGGGCGCTTCATTGTGATGGACGGAGACCTGATTGACGTAGAGGCCAGCGATGCGGCATTGAAGAAAAACCGCGATGGCAAAGACCCGCGCGCCTCGAACGCGAAGAAAAAGAAAACTCCCGTCGTTAGCGATAACGATGATGACGGTGATGAAATCAATAAAACTGTCCGCCAGATAATGCTCACTGAAGGGGCAGATCTTTCGAGAGAGGAAGCGGGACGTATCCGCGAGAATTACATGGCCCTGCAGGCAAAGCTGCAGTATGAAAAAGACAGCGGCCAGCTTATTGAGCTGACAGCAGCCGAGGAGGTTTTATTCAACGCCTTTCGCCAACAGCGTGATGCCTGGCTTAACTGGCCGTCCAGGGTGGCGCCGCTAATGGCTGCTGATCTGGATGTACCGGCGGACAGGATGACAGAGGTGCTGATTGAACATGTCCACAAACACATCTCAGTCCTCGGAGAGCCAGAGTTTAACCCGGCAGAAGATTGAGCGTCTTGAATTAAGCGTCCGCAAAGGCTGGACACCCCCGCCGCGTATCAGTGTGCCGCAGTGGGCAGATGACTATCGTAAGCTGGCAAAAGAGGCTGGGAGCACTTCGGGAAACTGGGAAACATCGACGGTAGAAATTGCCCGCGGACCGATGCTTGCCGCGACGGAGTCCGGGGTTCATATCATCACTGTAATGTGCTGTACCCAGTTGATGAAGACAGCACTGCTGGAAAACCTTTTTGGCTATTTTGCCCACCTCGATCCTTGTCCGATACTGCTGCTGCAGCCGAAAGAAGAAGCCGCTGAACAGTTTTCGAAAGAGCGTATTAGCCCGCTGGTAAGGGTGACGCCGGTACTGCGTAAAATCATCGGTGATTCGAAACAGAAAAGCTCGAAAGAAACCATTCTTTACAAGGCATTCACTGGCGGATTTCTGGCGCTGGCGGGTGCTGGTAGCCCTGATAACCTTGCGCGTCGTCCGATTCGTGTCCTGCTGGCGGATGAAGTGGACAAGTACCCGATAACCCGCGAAGGCGATCCAATTGCGCTGGCCGAAGAGCGTACAGCGACATTTGGCCTGACCTGGCTGTCTGTACGCGCCTGTTCGCCGACGGTGGAGGATGAGAGCCGCATTGCTGACAGCTACGCCGACTCCGATCAGCGCCGGGCATCTGTGGTTTGCCCGCACTGTGGCCACCGCCAGTTCCCCGACTTTTTCAAACACGTTCAGTGGCCGAAAGAGGGAGATAAACACCTGACTAAATCGGCGATGCTCTATTGCGAATGCTGTGGTAGTGGCTGGTCCGAAGGACAGCGCCTCAGAACTCTGCACACTATTCGATGGCATCAGACGCGCCCATTTGAGTGCTGCGGGGAGCGGCACTCACCGCTGATGGATTATGACCTTGCCTGGCGGGCGGCAGACGAGGGCAGCGTTGAAAAGGTCTGGCAATGGTCAGAGTCGGAACGGCATGCGGTCTATCGCGCAATCTGCCCCTCCTGTGGAAAGGAGGCAGTCGATAACCACCACGCGGGGTACCAGGCATCCAAGCTTTTCAGCCCCTGGCAAAAAGATAAGCCGTCGGATATTGCGAAAAAATATATCGATGCGAAGGGCGATCCGGATAAGGAACAGGCGTGGTGGAATACCCAGATGGGGCTTCCGCACCGACCTAATCATGGGAAACAGCTCCCTGTTGATGTTCTGCTGGCGCGCCGGGAAATATTTCCGGCCGTCGTTCCGGACGGGGTGGCATTGTTAACAGCTGGAGTTGATACCCAGGACGATCGCTTCGAAATTACGATCACCGGCTGGGGGAGAGATGAAGAATCGTGGTCGGTCGCGCATGACGTTATTTATGGTGACCTTGAGACGGAAGAACCCTGGAAGCGACTGGATGCATACCTGAAACAGATCTGGCGACGTGGTGACGGGCGCGGCCTGAATATCATGGCAACGTGCATGGACTCCGGCGGCCACCATACGCAGAAGGTATACGAATTCGCCAAAGAGCGTCTTGGCCGTCGTGTCTGGGCAATTAAGGGGGAGTCTGCACAGGGAGGCAAACGCAATCCTGTCTGGCCGACCAAACGACCATCATCGAAAAGCAAAGCCAGTTTCCGCCCTGTCATTCTGGGGGTTAACTCAGCGAAAGACGTGATACGCGGTCGCCTGCATCTTGAGCCACCCAAACCTGGCGCCGCCGCTGCGGGTTATATGCATTTTCCTGACGATCGCGATCTCGGGTACTTCAATCAGCTGCTGGCGGAGCGACTGGTTTACAAAGTCATTTCCGGGCAGCGGTACAGTATCTGGGAAGCAATACCAGGACGAGCTAACGAAGCGCTTGACTGCCTCGTTTACAGCTATGCCGCGCTGTGCGGTCTCAAACATATGGGGTTAAAACTCAACGTCCGGGCCGCCAACCTCGAAGCCGATCCGGATAAGTTCCTGCCAGCGCCAGTTGGACAGGAAGAAAAAATCAATTACGAGCTGCCGGGTGCGGTTATTGAAGAACCAGCGCCGGTCAAACGTAAGCGAATATCGCAACTCCTGCCGAAATAAGGAAAATCATGTTCAACCGGAACACCAGCCTGCTTGCCGGCGCAATGACTGACGATCAGCTCAGGGATGCGCTTGCGAAAGCTCAGCAGGCGTACATTGATTTAGCAACCGGGAGCCACGGTGTTTCGTTTTCCTATACGCAGGGAGACGGGACGCGATCAGTGTCCTATCAGCAAAGCACCCTGGCTGATCTGCTGGCCCTGATTCAACTTCTGCAGGCGCAACTGGGGATTATCTCTCGTCCCCGGAAACCAGCGAGGTTTAGATTCTGATGAATAAAGTACAGATACTGGGCTCTGATGGGCAGCCGTTGCGACAGCAGCGTCCCTCTATGCTGGTGGGGGGGAGCCGCGTACCTTATGACGCAGCTGACTCTTTCAGCGATCAACTGGCGAACTGGCAACCCGCGCTGTGGTCCCCGGACAATGAAATTAACATTTACCGGGATCGCATCGTGTCCCGCGCACGCGATCTGGTCCGTAATGACGGCTGGGCAAACGGTGCGGTCACACGTCTGCTGGATAATGCGGTTGGTGCCAACTTCCGCCCCATCATGAAACCCGATTACCGTGTTCTCAGAATGATCACCGGAAACAAGGCGTTTGATGCGTCCTGGGCGGAAGAGTACGGAAAAGCACTGGACGGGCACTGGCGGACCTGGAGTAACGATCCTGGCCGGTATTGTGATGTTGAACGAAAACTCACCGTGTCGCAGATGTTGCGCCTGGGATTTCGTCACAAGCTTATTGACGGGGATGCTCTGGCCATTCTCCAGTACAGAACTGACAGGCTTGGTCCCGGAAGAGGGCGTTACGCCACCACGGTACAGATTGTCGATCCTGACCGCCTCAGTAATCCTCAGCAGAATTTCGATATGCCAAATGTCCGTGGTGGCGTTGAAATTGATGCGGACGGTGCGCCGGTTGCTTACCACATCAGGGAGGCCCATATCGGTGACTGGTGGAGCGGGGCTAAAACCATGACGTGGCAGCGTATCCCGCGTGAAACTGACTGGGGCCGCCCGCATGTGGTTCACGATTTTGATCATGAGCGTGGCGCGCAGCACCGCGGTAACGGCATCCTGACTCCGGTTATTCAGCGTCTGAAAATGCTGGTGAAGTATGACCAGAGTGAGCTTGAGGCAGCAATTCTTAATGCCATATTCGCCGCTTACATTGAGTCACCCTATGACCCTGCGATGGTTCAGTCTGCCCTGGGCGAGACCTATGACGAGTCGGAGTTAGGCACTTATCAGGACGGGCGTGTTGAGTTCCATAACGATCGGCGTCTGACACTTCAGAATGGTGCCCGAATGCCCATTCTTTATCCTGGTGAGAAAATCACGACGGTTAACGCGGCGCGGCCCTACAGCAATTTTGAAGTCTTCGAATCTGCTGTTCTCCGTAATTTTTCTTCAGGAACAGGGTTGTCCCCACAGCAGGTCACCCAGGACTGGTCTGACGTTAACTACAGTTCTGCACGCTCCTCGTTGCTGGAGGCATGGAAAACACTGACTCGCCGCCGGGACGATTTTTCTACCGGCTTCGCTCAGCCCATTCTCACCGCCTTTGTTGAAGAAGTTCACGACAATGAGGATTTACCCCTGCCCGCAGGCGCACCTGATTTTGTTGACGCCAGAGCCGCGTATTCTCGCGCGCGCTGGATGGGGCCAGGGCGCGGCTGGGTGGATCCGGTTGCAGAGAAAAAAGGCGCCATTCTTGGTCTGGATGCCGGACTTTCCACCCTCGAGATTGAGGTGGGTGAAAACGTCGGTGAAGACTGGGAAGAAGTGCTTGATCAGCGCCAGAGAGAAATTGAGTCATGTCTTAAACGCGGATTACCGCTTCCGAGCTGGGCACAGGCTGACCAGTTTGCGAGCCAGACCATTACCGATCCGGAGGAAAAGTGAATCTACCCCATCTGGCCCAGCGATTATTTAACACCCCGCTGGCGCTGCACCCGAGTAAAGCCGAAGTCATCATGGCATCCGTAATGGACCGATTTGGTATCAGTAAAATCGAATCTTCTCTTGCCATGGAGGATGACTGGTACGGATATGACGATAACCGGGGACGTGAATCCCGTAGTGATCCGGGTTATGACAATGTGCTGGGTGTCGCCGTCATCCCGATATGCGGAACGCTGGTGCAAAAACTGGGCAGTCTGCGTCCGTACAGTGGAATGACAGGGTATGACGGCATTCGTCAGGCGTTTCTTACTGCGATGGAAGATCCCGACATTTCGGGCATTTGCCTGGATATCGACTCACCCGGCGGCGAGGTCGCTGGATGCTTCGATCTGGTTGATGTCATTTACGGCTCCCGGGGGAAAAAGCCTATCCATGCCATTCTGACGGAAAGCGCTTATTCCGCTGCGTATGCCATTGCCAGTGCAGCGGACCGGATTTCTGTTCCGCGCACCGGCGGAGTGGGTTCTGTGGGTGTGATCACCATGCACCTTGACTGGACGCAGCGGATTAAAGATGACGGTCTTAAAGTTACGATCATCACCTATGGATCCCGCAAGGCTGAAGGTTCGCCGCTGAGAGAGTTGTCAGATGAAGCGCTGGCCGCCATCCAGCAGGACATTAACACCATGGGCGAATTGTTTGTGAACACTGTTGCCAGAAACCGGGGGATTAGCGCAAAGGTTATAAAAAGTACCCAGGCCGCCTGTTTTATGGCTGCTGATGGCGTTGAGATTGGACTGGCTGATGAGGTGTGTCCTCCTGACGCTGCGTTCAAAAACTTACTTGAAAAAACAGGAGCCTGAAATGGCAAAGAAAAAGACGTTTAGTTTTGCTCACCTCATTGGTCTTGGCCCTTCCGCTTCTGAGGAAGAAGAGGATAAAAAAGCCAAAAAAGCGAAAGCCCGTCGCGCGGAAGAGGACGAGCGCGAAGATGATGCCGATGATGATGAGCGCGACGACGACGCGGAAGAAGACGAACGCGACGATGATGCTGAAGATGACGGCGATGATCCGGATGCGTCAGAAGATGATGATTCTGAAGACGACGGCGACGACGATCGCAAAGAGAGTAAGGCGGTAAAAAATGCACGCGCTGCTGAGCGTAAACGCTGCGCCCGTATTTTCGGCAGTAAGCATGCAGCTGCGAATCCTTCACTGGCCGCGTCACTGGCTTTCAATACCGGGATGAGTTCTGCGGCAGCAATTAATGTCCTAGCCTCTTCGGCTCCGGCCGCAGCCGCATCTAAGCCATCCCGTAAACGCTCTCTCGATCAGCGTATGCAGGAAAGCCACCAGGTCCGGCTTAATCCGGATAGCGGACAGAAAGAGACCGGAAAGTCTGCGCTGGTAAGTAAAATGACCGGCCTCTACAACTCCACAAGAGGAGAGAAATAATGGATCAGTTTGGTCAGAATGCGTTTGCGCCTGGCATGAAGAGCGCGCTGTTTGTTCCGGATCAGCTTGTCGCTGGCACGCTCCAGCTGGTGACTGACACCGGGATCATTACGGGCGGTGCCTTTAAGCGTGGTACTGTCCTGGGCCTGGTGGCTGCCAGCGGGAAATACACGCAATGTGTGAAAACGGCTGAAGATGGCAGTCAGTTACCCGTTGCTATTCTGGTTGATGATGTTGATGCATCGTCTTCCGATCAGAACGGCGGCCTGTATCTGATGGGGGAATTCAACCAGCACCGAATTATTTTTGATAACTCCTGGACGATCGCTGACCTGAAAAAAGCGCTCCGACCGCTGGCTATCTTCCTGAAAGACAGTGACCAGGCACCTGTAACCACCTCCTGATTTCCCCCACGGCTCTCCTGACGAATGCTTTAACCGGCAGGGGCTGGCTCGTTTAAATTTTTTGCCAGCTGCGGCTGGCACTATCAAGAGACTGAATATGGAAAATATTTTTGATACCAGCGTGCTGGTGCAGGTTGTTCCTAACCTGAAAACCAGTCAGAACTGGCTGCTCGATCGCTTCTTCCCGAATGTCGTGACTTACGAGACTGAAGAAGTGGCGATTGATGTTGATGTCGGCCTGCGTCGTATGGCGCCGTTCGTCTCCCCGCTGGTGGAAGGTAAGCTGGTCGAGTCCCGTAAATACCAGACCAATACGTTCAAACCAGCTTATATCAAAGATAAGCGCGCGCCGGATCTGCGTAAACCGATTCGTCGCCAGATTGGTGAGCGTATTGGCGGTGAATATACCGCCGCAGAACGCGAAATGTTGAATCTGCAGTTTGAGATGACCGATCAGATTGACATGATCAACCGTCGTCTTGAGTGGATGGCGGCCAGCGCGCTGGTGTCCGGTACCGTCACGGTTGCCGGGGAAGGCTATGAAACCAAAGTAGTGGATTTCGGGCGCTCTCCGGATTTGACTATCACTCTGAGTGGTTCAGATAAGTGGCCGCTGACGGTTGCCGCGGGTGCCACTAATACCCAGCCCTCTGATGATATTGAAATCTGGCAGACGCTTTTCCTGAAAGAATCCGGTTCCGTCGCGACGGATCTGGTGTTCACAAGCAAGTCATGGCGTGCTTTCCGACTGGACACCACCATCAAAGATAACGCCATCACGTTCCCGGCGCTGAGCCCGTTTGGTAACCAGATTAACGCTGGCCCACAGGCGATGAAGGGCGCTATTTATAAAGGACGCTGGGGTAACTTTGACCTCTGGTTATATAACGACTGGTTTATTGACCCACTTGATAATGTCGAGAAGCCGATGATCCCCGACGGCGCCGTTATTATGTCTGGCGCTGATCTGATGGGTACCCGCGCTTTTGGCGTTATCCTGGACCCGGCATTTAACTACGGTCCCCTGGCCTATGCGCCAAAATCCTGGGTGAAAGAAGATCCGGCCCAGCGTCTTATCCTGATGCAATCCTCTCCGCTGGTTATTCCGAGCCGGGTAAATGCATCCCTTTGTGCAACGGTGGTCTGATATGGCTAAAACAACCAAAACTGTACTGGGCGATGATCTGAATGCGGAAGGCGCCACCGAAGACGCCCTGAATATCGACGACCTGAATGCTGGTGGCAGCGTTCATGAGACCCAACAGCATGACGATAAACACGGCGAACCATCAGATGATGAGGATACCGCTGAAGAAGATGACCAGGAAGATGCCCCGGAGCCTGAGTTTGTGGTGCTGAAAGGGAATTGCATCCGCCATGACGGTGAGGTCTATCGGGAAAACTCCCTTATTCCGGTCTCCGGTAAGGATGCCGAGCGTCTGCTGGCAGCAGGTGTAATTGCCGATGTCCATGCTCTGCGACAGCGTGCATTATCTGCTGTGCGTGGTGTGAAAATCACAACGGAGTAAGCAGATGGGCGTGGACTGGGATTTACATCTTCTGAGTCCGCTCCATGGCGTGTTTGGCGATGAGCATGAGTACCGTCCCCGCAACGGTACTCCTTTTACGATTAACGGTATTTTTGACCGTGGCTATGCGCAGATTGCAGAAAATCTTGATGGTGAATCAGAAATTAACACCTCCAGCCCGATGCTGGGTGTGCGTGATGCTGAATTTCGTCAATTGGGTAAACCGCAGCCTGCCGTATCTGACCGTGTGTTTATTAAAACGGTCGGGGGTCAGGTCATCAATCAGTTATTTGTTGTGTCCAACGTCGAACCGGACAGCCATGGCGGCTCGCGTCTCGTTCTCAATGTAGCGAAAACCCGATGAATGCTTCCGCAATACGACAAATGGTCGTGGCCGCGCTGAAAGATAAAACCGCCGCCGGCGATCGTGTGTATTCCCCGCGTGACTGGGCAACTTCGCCGGACTTGTACCCTGCATTGCTTGTTCAGACGCCATTTGATCACAAAAAGGCGCAGGGGCGAAATACCCCGGCCTTCACCTCTCTGACCACCGTTCGTATTACCGGCCGGGTTCAGGAGTATGACAGTGAAACCACTGATGATGGCGCCATGCGCGCGGAGGTTGCACTGGAGGAGCTCCGGGAACAGGTGGAAAGGGCGGTGATTAACAGCTACGAGTTGACCCGGAACATCCAGAAATATGCGGAGGTTCGCTCGACGATTGATGTTGATGCGGATGGCGAAGCGCATATGGGCCAGCTGCTTATCGAAATTGATATTGAGCACTATCAGGGACCGGAAGACTTTTATCCGATCGATACGGTACCGCTGGCGGGGATCGACATCACCATCAACATGCCGGACGGTACGCCGCAGCCGGGCGTAAAAATAGACCTTCAGGAGTAATCATGTTTGTAAAACCGAAGGACGGGATCAGCGTTCGCTGCCCTGTCAGGGGCATCCCATTGCCTAAAGAGGGTGCTGAAGTACCTGACAATATTTTCTGGCGTCGCCGTCTGAGTGATGGGGACGTGATCCTCTCTAAAAAGGATGAGGGCGCGCCAGAGAAACAATCATTACCTAAAAAAGCGGGAGAAAATGAATGACCGTACCTTTCGCTCGTGTTCCCGATAACCTGCGGGTAGGGCTTTTCTTCGTTGAGTTTGATAACTCAATGGCGAATAACGCCACTGCCACGCAGCGCACCCTGCTTATCGGTGGGATGCTCAGTACCGGCTCAACCCCCCCTGGTATTCCGCAGCGAGTTTCCTCTTCGGATACCGTCGGTGAGCTGACAGGAAAAGGGGGAATTCTGCAGGCCATGATGGCGGCGTATCAGAAAAATGATACCGCAGCCGAAGTCTGGATCCTGCCGCTGGAGGAAGACTCCGATTCCATGGTGGCTGCAACCGGCACCATTAAAGTGAGCAGCGCACCGACGGCAACCGGAGTGATCTCCCTTTATATTGCTGGTGAGCGCATTCAGTTGACCGTTGTAGCAACAGATACGGTGGCAGCGATCGCCACCTCTCTGGCCGCGGCGATTAACGCAAAAACCACGCTACCTGTAACCGCCAGTGCGACTACGGATACCGTAACCCTGACCGCGAAGAATCTTGGTGCTACGGGTAATGGGATCGACATTCGCCTGAACTTCCTCGGCTTACCTGGAGGCGAGTCCACACCTGCAGGCCTGGAACTGACGATTACTGCTATGTCTAACGGAGTCGGGGCTCCGGATATTACCGGCGCGCTGGCAAACCTGCAGGATCGGACATTCGATTTCATCATCAACCCTTACGACGATACAACCTCGTTGAATGTGATGAAGGAGTTCCTGTCAGACACTGGCGGTCGCTGGGCATGGGACAAGCAGCTTTATGGCCATTCCTTTGGTACCACCACCGGGACTTACGCCCAGCTCGGTACCAAAGGTGAGCTGCGCAATAACCAGCATGAGACCCTGCTGGGCGTAAATAAATCGCCGTCCCCTTCCTGGGCATGGTCTGCAGCTTACACCGGCGCAGCTGCGGTGAGTCTGCGTAATGACCCCGGCCGCCCGCTACAGTCGCTCGCTGTTCAGGGGGTGCTTGCGCCAGAACTGCAGGATCGCTTTGAGCTGACCGAGCGTAACAATCTGCTGTACAGCGGCATTTCGACATTTACGGTCGATGACGATGGCACGGTGCGCATTGAAAACCTGATCACCACCTACCAGAAAAACAGCTATGGCGATGCAGATGACAGTTATCTGGAAGTGGAGACGCTGTTCAGCCTGATGTTTGTGACCCGCTACCTGCGCACAGCGGTGACCAGCAAGTTTGGCCGTATGAAGCTTGCTGCGGATGGAACCCGATTTGCACCTGGCGCGGCGATCGTCACGCCAAACATTATCAAGGCCGATCAGATTGCCGAGTACCAGACTCTGGTATGGAACGGTTATGCGCAGGATGCGGAGGCATTCGCAAAAAATATCATCGTCGAGCAGAACGCCAAAAATCCGAACCGCGTCGATGTGCTGTGGCCGGGAACCCTCATGAACCAGTTGCGCATTTTCGCGCTGCTCAATCAGTTCCGCACTCGGGCTGAATCAACAGGAGCTTAAACGATGGCAGGTGATACTACTAACCGCCTGGCGGGAACCGCCTATGTCACTGTTAACGGTGTGACGGTAATGGTGGAGGGCTCGTTTAAATACCAGGCTGCCACCGTAAACCGTACCACCCTGACAGGGATGGATGGTGTGCACGGATATAAGGAAAAACCTGTGGCGCCATACATTTCTGCCCGACTGCGTGACAGTGGCGGAACGAATGTGCAGGGCTTTAACCAGCAGACGAACGTCAACGTGATCGCCGAGCTGGCTAACGGGAAAACTATCATTGGCCGTTCACTCTGGACGGTCAACGTCCAGGAA
Organism: Escherichia sp. WS1152; assembly: GCF_046487665.1. NCBI lineage: Bacteria > Pseudomonadati > Pseudomonadota > Gammaproteobacteria > Enterobacterales > Enterobacteriaceae > Escherichia > Escherichia sp. WS1152. Next base: position 646,913 of record NZ_JBJQJA010000001.1, read on the forward strand.
GTGGAAAGCGAAGATGCAGTATTTGATGTTCGCTGGGAAGGCCGCGACGTAACGGAGAACTAAGATGGCTGAGATTGAACGCGTTAAAACCATTCCATTAACCGTAGCGCTGGATGATGCTGCGGAGAAGACCACTTATACGCAGCTGGAGCTGAAAGCACCCACGCTAAGCCAGGCTGAGCAGTTTTACGAGAAACAGGCTGCGTCAACGTCGCTCGCGGCGATGCGCCTGCTTATTGCGCTGGTTTCCGGTACGCGTGAAAGCGTACTGCAGCCGATGGATTTTCTCGACTTCCGTAAGTGTGAGGAGTATCTGCTCAGTTTTTTGACCTGGAAGCCCTGACAACCTGGCAGGAAATGGCCGCTGACGTCACCTTCTATTTCCGCTGGTCTGAGGACAGGGCGTGGGGAATGACCCGCGCCCGGCTGAAATGGTGGGTGGCGCAGGCATCCCGGATAAACAAGCTTAGGAAACCTGAAGACGATGAGTAATTCTTTTGATTTTGAGCTGGTGGCCAGCGACCAGGTTAGCGAGGCTATAGACCGCATTAATGAGGCTGTCCGTGACCTGGAGCCGAAGCTAGATAAAACTAAAGAAGGGCTCAAGTTAGGCGGTCAGGAAACAGCCGACGGACTGAGCGGTTTTATTTCTCGCCTCGAGAATATGTCGAAGAGCGCGCGGGATAACGTGCAGTTTATTGGCGACATGGTTCCCCCACTGAAAATGGTGGGGGAGCTCACGGGGAAGATGGGGGCGCTGGGGTTAGCCGGTGCTGCCGGCTACGGACTGAAACAGGTCGCTTATGGATTTCGGGAGGCATCCCGTCAGGCCTATAATCTTGATGTCTCGGCAAAAAATGCGGGAATGCGCGTTGACGATTTTACCCGACTTTCCGGGGCAATGCGTATTCTTGGGGCAGACAGCGAGAGCGCTAATGCATCAATAGAAGGTATTTTCAAAGCATTCAATGAGGCTGCCAGTGGTAAAAACGAGGGGGTTATGGCAGCGATGGCGCAAATTGGTGCTCAAATCCAAAAAAACAGCGATGGTTCAGTAAATACCCTTAAAACACTGGAGTCTATCGCAAAAATTTTTCCAACCTTGCGACCTGAACAGCAGAAGTCCGCCGCTGATGCACTTGGGCTGACGCCCGAATTGCTGGCGCTAATGCGTGACGGTGAGCGCATGAAAAAGCTGCTGGCGAAATCGGATGAATTTGGTCTGACTGTGGATCCGGCACTAAATCAGCAATTGAGTGAAGTGAACGGCACTATGAATGAGCTCAGCGCATCCTGGGATGGTCTGTGGCAACGTTCAAAAAACAAGGCACTTAAGACCATTCTTTCGGATGGTTCAGTCAAAGACGGCCTTGAAGGTGTTACCGATCTGTTCACTAATGGTGATTTTACTGGGCTGTCTCATGCTCTCGGTTTTATCAACAGCAATGATGCTGAGAAACTACGGCGCATTCAGAACGATAAGGAACTTTATAACAGCTTACCCCGCAGTGAACGTGGGCAGGTTGACGCGGGTTTCATGACTGATGCTGTAAGAAAGCGGTACGATGCGAATTACCGCGCGACCGATTCTGCGATTCAATTGCAGAATGACTTATCCGCTATCAGCCAGCCACAATCCAACGTTGCACGCGGCAATGTTCCTTACGGGGAAACAAGGAATAACGCAATTGGCTTCAGAAATAATAATCCCGGTAATTTGAGGGCTGCAGCAAACGCAACGGGTAAAAATGGCGGATTTTCTACCTTTGCGAATGATGCCGACGGAAGAGCTGCAATGGCGAGACAGCTGATGTTGTATGGTGACAGGGGGAATAATACTCTGGATGGGATTATTCATACCTATGCTCCGCAATCAGAGAATAATACTCGTGCATATATTGATTCCGTATCAAAAAGTACTGGGTTTGGAGCGCAGCAGCGTATTAATCTCCACGATCCTGATGTGTTAAAAACACTGATGGCAGCAATGATTAAACATGAAAGCGGAGCACAGCCGTATACCGAAAATGAACTGAGCGATTCTGTCCGGACGGCCATCATTGACGATCGGTGGAAGGGTTTACGTAGCCCGGAAGTTCTGGCTCAACAGCGATATGATATTATCTCAGGTTCGCAAACTGGAAATCGTGACTCCAGCACTCTTAGTAACCCGAGTGATGAAACTGATATTCTCTCAGGCTCGCAGAACAGAAATCGGGAATCCATCATTCTGAGTGATACGGGTAAGAAAAGTGATGAAAGTGTACTCGGCGACAATCTGGCTAAGTCTCTTAAAGAGGCAATGTCAGAACAACCACTTAAGCTCGAAATCACAATGGTTAATGATAAGGGTGAGCGAAAAACCTATAATGCGGAAAATAATGGCAGAATAACAACGGCCATGAATTACTGATCACTGTCGTCATTTCGTTAAGGAAGAAGTTATGAATGAAAAAGTTTTTGGAGCAAAAGCCATTTAGACTCCAAAGGTTTTTGCGCTTGTTTACCTGGTAATTGGCATTTTCCTCGTTTTTTCTGTTGTCTCAATGAATTTCACGGCGATTACGATATCGGTGGTAAGTGCATTGCTTTTACGTGTGCTTTATGAGTTCCTAATGAACTCATTCAAGGCGACTGAGCATCTTTACAGGATCGCCGAATCTCTTGACCGTAATGGATCCAGCGATAAATAGATAAGTCATTTCAGTGCATATGTAAACCGCCGACATGGCGGTTTTTTTATTTCCGGAGGCGTGATGCCGTCAATTATCCAGGACGCAATAACTTCTCTTTTGGGGGGAGATACCAGCGATGACTGGCAGGGGCAGTTACGGCCCAGCTCATTCAGAGGTGTGCCATTTGCAATTGTTGCTGAGGAAGGGAGCCACGGCCGACGCCAGGCGGTACATGAATATCCCTACCGTGATACAGCCTGGATAGAGGATATCGGGCGGGCAACACGGCGATTTGTTATTCGCGGTTTCTTGATCCAGAACAGCCAGGTTTACGGCGGCGGCGATGCTATCACGCAGCGCCAGTCACTGATTGAAGCCTGTGAACAAAAAGGTAGCGGTACGCTTGTCCATCCGACACTGGGCGAATTAACGGTTTCCATCCCTGAGAATGGTTTGCGTATTTCCGGTTCGATGGAGAACGGGCGAGTATTTGAATTTACCCTGATGGCAATTGAATCAGGGCTTAAAGTGTTTGCTGTCACGGGCAGTACCGTTGCAGGCGCCACGGTGAAAACCAACTATCTGAAACTGGTCAGCACTGCTGTGCTGAGCACGATTGCCAGAGTTAAGAGTGAAATCCGCGGTGTCACACAGGCTATAAACACCATCAGAGGCACGGTCACGTTCTGGACTAACATGGTTGACAGCACCATCAGTCAGGTCACGAATCTCAGCAATGTCCTGAACTCCACGTTCGGGAATACCCGGTACGGACGTTACAGTAAAGGCTCTGTGGGCGGTAGTTCCTCTGCTGTTGCTGGCAAATCGTCAGTTGCTGATGTGGATGATGAGAGAGCACTGGCTGACAAGTTAACAGCCCAGTCGGTAATGGACCGGAAAAATGTTACCGACAGGTCGAGCCAGCTTAGCAGCTCCAACACACCTGATGAGTTTGTCCAGGGCGTCGCCGACGTGGTAAACGCAATTCTTAACAGCGCCGGCAGCGTTAATGACCGAATCACAGCGCTGGAAAAACTGGCTAATTCAATCAGCACGGAGTACCAGCAGTCCGACAGCAGCAAAGCGATTTCGGCGACCATGAACACGCTGATTGTTGTGCTATGTACTGGTGCCATGACCAGTGCCGCTGCGGACTCCAGACCAGCCAGTACAGACGAGGCAGAAGAGTTAACTCAACGAGTTTCTGTGCAACTTGATATGGCGCTGGTTCTGGCTGGAGACCGCGCGGACGATGATATGTATAACGCGCTTCTCGCCGTCAGATCGGCATTCCTTTCTACGATGAGTGAGCGTGCTTCTGGTCTGAGCGAGCTTCTGCAGGTTACTACCGCTCAGCCGCTTCCGGCGCTGACGCTGGCAAACCGATTATACCAGGATGCCACCCGTGCAGATGAACTGGTACAGGAAGCGCGCGTACCGCATCCGGCGTTTATGCCGACAACCATGAAGGTACTGAGGCAATGAATGCAGACAGCGATCTGGATGTTGTTTCTTTGACGGTCGACGGCAAAATCATCGAGGGGTGGGATTCTGTCCGGGTAACGCGGGGTATTGAGCGTTTTCCCTCTGATTTCGATCTTGGGCTAATGGATTACTTCCCTGGCAACGAAGATCGTCAACTCGTTGAAGAGGGAATGTCTTGTGAAGTTCGTATCGGAGATGATCTGACACTGACGGGATATGTTGATGACTGGGAACCCGCACTATCGCGCTCCCGCCATGAGGTCCGCGCCACGGGCAGGAGCAAATGTCAGGACCTGGTGGATTGCTCAGCCGAGTGGCCTAACAACGTCATCAATGCCAGTAATGCGCTTGAAATTGCTTCTCGCCTGGCATCCTACTACGGCATCACCGTAACCACGGATGTTGATGAACTTGTGAAGGTACCCCAGTTCACTCTGAACTGGGGTGAGTCTCCGCAAGAAGTCATCGATCGGGTGGCCAGATGGTCTGCTCTGCTTTACTACGATCAGCCCGATGGAAACCTGTTACTGACCCGGGTGGGAACACGTCGTGCGGCAAGTGGGATAGCCGAAGGGGTAAATGTCGAGCAGGCATACTACCGCAAATCGATGGCTGACAGGTTTTCAGATTATGTCGGTGTATCAATGAGCGTTTCTCCAATTGCAGGGTATTCGCCTGATACGGCCTATGACGCTGTGACTCTGGCAACGGCGAGAGATCCGGAGGCCGCCCGCATGCGGTACCGAAAACATATATCGATTGTGGAAAGTACCCTGATGGCTACTCAACAGGCACAAAGTGCGATCGACTGGGAAATGAACCGGCGGTACGGACGTTCAAAACAGCTCTCGGTAACCATCGATTCCTGGCGGGATAAAGACGGGAAACTGTGGGAACCAAACACATTGATCCCCGTTGATCTTCCCACCTTACGGTTGCCGAAGACTGAATTGCTACTGGCAGAAGTCACCTATATGCGCGATGACTACGGCACCCATGCACGCATGACGCTGATGCCGCCTGAAGCATTCTCCGTTCAGCCATATGCCTTCTACCAGAACCTGGCGGGATTCAATACATGAAGCAACTATTTAAACATGCAGCGACCAGGATCGCCGGCATGCTGGGGATTGGCCGGATCACGGCTATGAAAGATGGTGGGGTGGTGCAGTCTATCCAGTACCAGACTCCGCTGGAGGTGGCCAGCGCTCCGCGGATGGCAGAATTTGGCTTTTCATCCGGCCTGCCGTCAGGGACTGACGTGGTTCTGGCTTTTATTGGCGGTGATCGTTCCAGCGCGGTGGTAATTGCGTCCAACCATCAGGGGTTCCGTCATACAGGCCTGAAAGCGGGCGAAACGGTCATGTATAACCAGTGGGGCCTTAATATTCTCCTGACGGAGAAGGGGATCTTCCTGGATGCAAAGGGCCAGAATGTTGAGGTCAATAACGCCACTAACGTGACCATCAATGCCAGCAAGGGGATCCTTGCAAATACCCCGATCCTGAGGTGCACGGGTGACATTGTTGATAACTGTGAAACCAATACCCGAACACTGAAAGAGCTGCGGGATGCACATAATGACCATGATCATGTGGTTAAAAATGCCCAGAGTGGCAATGACAATATCCGCAGCCAAAAAACAGAGGATCAGGTGACATGAGTGACATCGCTTCATTCTGGAATGTGGATGAGATGTTTGCTGACTGGCAGAAAGGGCTGGGTGAACTCACCACGGGGAACGATTTACAGACTGCAATACTGGACAGCCTGTTTACCGACAGGCTGGCGCGCGCTGACGATGATTATGAGGATAGCGATCGCCGCGGCTGGTGGGGGGATTCCGGGGAGGAATCCCAACTGGGATCCCGGCTGTGGCTGCTACGGCGGAAAAAACTGACCCCGGATGTAGCAAAAAAAGCGGAGGAATACTCGAGTGAAGCGCTCAACTGGTTAAAGGTTGATGGCGTTGTCAGCGAGGTTATTCCTGTTGCAAGGATCGTCCTGCCTGACCGGCTCAATCTCATTATCCGCTATCAGGCACCGGGGAAGGACTGGCAGGAATTCAGGTTTTACTGGATATGGGAGCAACGTTAATATGCCGTTTAAACGACCGACGCTGAGCGAACTCCGCGACGGAAACCGGAAATTTATGCAGGCGGAGCTTGAGGATGTTGGTGCGCTCCTGCGCTTCGCGAACCTGAAGGTACTGGCTGACATGGATGCGGGGATGGGGCATCTGCATTACGCCTACCTTGACTATATTGCCCTGCAGACAAACCCGTTTACCTCTACCGATGAGTATCTCGCCGGGTGGATGGCCCTTAAGCAGGTATTCAGAAAACCAGCTGCAGCGGCGAAGTCGCCTGCGGTACAGGCTAGTGGCAGTGTTGACTGTATTATCCCTGTTGGCTCGATCATTAACCGCGGGGACGGATACCAGTACCGGACGGATGCAGATCTTAAAATTCAGGCAGATGGATTTGGTATCGTCGCGGTGACGGCCATACTGCCGGATATTACCAGTGATGTAACGGGTGGAGGCGCGCGCGGTAACGCTGATGCCGGGACCATAATGACCCTGGACGCGAATATTGCTGGCGTGGATCCACAGGTAACGTTACTGTCCGCTGCGACCGGCGGAGCCGATATTGAAACGGAAGAGGATTTTCGCAGTCGTGGCTTGCTGGCATGGCAGAATCCGCCTCAGGGTGGAAGCGACGCCGATTATAAAAAATGGGCGCTTGAGGTTTCGGGCGTCACCCGCGCGTGGGTAAAGCGGCGTCTGAACGGGGCCGGGACCGTTGGCGTGTATATCATGTGTGATCGGAATGACAATGGTGGGTTTCCGGTCGGTACCGACGGAATATCCCAACTTGAGGACTGGGGGGCTGTTAAAGCCACCGGAGACCAGCTCGCTGTCGCCGACCACATCTATCCGCAGCAGACAGACACTGCCATTGTTTTCGTATGTTCCCCGATCAAGAAAGTCATCAATATTGAAATCTCTGGGATCAAAAATGCCGACAGCACCACAGTTCAGGGGATAAAAGACGCGCTGACGGCGCTGTTTTTTGATGAAGCTAACCCTGATGGTTCCGGGAAAGTTTACCTCTCTGATATTAACGGGAGTATCGGCGGTGTTAGCGGCACGACGGGCTATATTCTTAACTCTCCGACGGCCAATATCACCTTTGCTGTTGGCGAAATTCCGGTGCTTGGCGGGGTGAATTTTGTATGAGCCTCTTTTCAAAAAATGATTATGCCGGTGCGCTTGGTGCGCTGCTACCGACGGGCAGGGCGTGGCCCCGGTCGCAAAGAACGGTACAGGCTGCGGTATTACGGGCACTGGGCAGCGCGTTTCAGCGTTCTGACAACGATGCGCAAAGCCTGATTACTGGTGCTTTTCCCCCTACAGCGACGGTAATGTTGTCAGAATGGGAAAGCTCTCTGGGGTTACCAGATGATTGTGCGATTGGTGAATCCGGTGGCGTCAGCGATCGCCAGCGCGCCGTGGTGGCAAAGTTAATCAGCACCGGCGGCCTGAACCGCGATTATTACATCCGGGTGGCTGCAGCTCTTGGTTATACCATCACTATCACACAGTTCCGGCCCGCTATGAGTGGCATGTCAGTATGCGGTGATGCGCTTAACGGTGACGAGTGGCCATTTACCTGGCGGATAAATGCGCCACAAACAACGATCAAGTATTCGCTTGCTGGCGCGTCCTACTGCGGAGATCCGCTCGCATCGTGGGGCAATAAACAACTGGAGTGTTCAATCAACAAAATTGCCCCATCCCATCTGAACATCATTTTCAATTATTCATAACTGATATTTCCCCCTCTGATTTTATCGCTTAACACTAAGTGAGGATTAACTATGCTCCGAATCGGGCAAGTCGAAGCCACTGCAACGCAGGATGGCAAATATACTGATGGAAGTGTTGCTGGTGGTATTGCCGCAACGAGGCTGCGGGCAGCAGCGTTTAATGCCATGCAGGAAGAGTTAGCGCATATCGTAGAGTCAGCAGGATTGGCGCTCGACATTAACGATATGACTCAGGTTTTAAAAGCCATTCAAAAACTCACACTGAGCCGTGCAAACCCATTTGCCGATATCAAATCAGATGGTGCAGCGGCGATTTCTACGGCTCTCACAAACCTTGGCTTAGGAGATATCAGTGTTGCAGGTGTTGCGACAGGTAGTATGGGCGAAACCGGATATGCCATATTTCCGATGATGATTGGCGGTACACGTAAGACGTTTATTATGCAATGGGGAACGCTGACACTTCTGAGGTCAGGCGGCACTGTGGATATTAATCTGCCGATTGCTTTTCCTACTATGGTTATGCAGGCATATGCAACACATGATAATGTGATACAAACCGCACGACCGACAGTATATGCAATTGCCCCAACAAGCCGAACCACTATCACTGCGACGGCGATGAGCTTACGTGCTGACTCAGTGGGTGCTGCAGTGACGCGCGGTAGTGACAGTGATTTGTGTTACGGTCGTTATCTTGCAATAGGGTACTGAAATGAATCTGAAATATTTTTCTCCATCAGAAAATGCGTTTTATGCCGGGGAGCTTAAGGAAAGCTATATTGCTGCAGACTCATGGCCTTCTGATGCCTTGGAGGTTGACGAAAGTCTATATCTTGAGTTTATCGATAAACCGCCGGAAGGTAAGTATCGAGGAGTGGATAATGCAGGAATGCCCTGCTGGCTTGAAATTCCTCCTCCCACCGCAGTGGAAATGGCATCGAATGCAGAGAATATGAGACAGCAGCTCATTGATGAGGCAAATGTTTATATAAACAAACGTCAGTGGCCGGGAAAAGCAGCGATAGGCCGTTTAAAGGCGGATGAACTGGAACGATATAACCTTTGGCTGGATTACCTGGATGCGCTGGAAGTAGTAGACACCTCCAGCGCGCCAAACATTAACTGGCCTGTTCCCCCGGAAGCGTAGGCCAGACGGGTTTTGCTGTATCTACGCGCATCAGCAGAACCCGATATTTTTTCCAGTCAGCCAGCGCGACTGTTTCCTCATCCGTCGCGATACCGGCGTCAACAGCATCCTGCCGCCAGGCAATTTCAGAATCTGCGTTAGCCTTCAGACTCAACTTCATTTTTTCTGCGTCCGCTATTTTTTCCTCATATGTTGGGGGCGGGACATCAACCCATGCAGGTATACCATCAACCACTCCCCGCACTTTCCCTACAGGCAACTCCCCGTTAAATTCAGCCTCAACAGTATCATCAATATCAATTAAATCACTAAGGTCATCCCATGACGATTGATAAGCAGGGAGCATTTCAATCGGGAAAAACGCGTTATATTTTGCTGACCATTTATATTTATTCATTTTATTCACCTATGCAGAACCAGTTAAAACGAACTTGAGAACCAGTACGGCGAAAAGAAAATGACGTCCGCGAAAGTAAATTATCATCTTGAATGATATAGGACATATCCGTGTTGGTTGCAGTCCCGGATAAGATAAGGATCACTCTACCTTGCGTGGTTGGAAAAGGAATCGGGAAATTAATGGTCGCTGATGCAGCCGTACCGGTGTAAACACCCCACTGCAATAGTTTCCCGTTAGGCAATTGGCACCATCCTGAGCCATCGCCAAAGCTGGACATATCCGGTATCTGATTTGCGCCAGTACCGACATCTCTTTTCGCGGCTTCTCCCAATTGAACCTTTTTTATAACCATCAAAAATCTGGTGATGCTTCGCCGTTTCTCCTGTTTTCATAACAGGAGAAATCCCATGATTTACGGTTATGCCCGAGTATCAACAAACCACCAGGACACTGAATTGCAACTAACGGCGCTCAAGTCAGCGGGTTGTGAGAAAATTTTTGAAGAGCATGCCAGCGGGAGGAAATCGAATCGGCCGGTTCTAAAACGGCTCATCGCCACTATGCAGCCGGGGGATGAACTGGTGGTCTGGAAGCTGGACAGGATAGGCCGCAACGTTCTGCATGCGCTGTTGATGTTCCAGCAGTTACAGGAAAAGGGTATCAACTTCCGCAGTATTACCGATGGCGTGGATCTCAAAACAGCCAGCGGCCGCTATAACTTTCGTAACATCCTTTCCGCAGCACAATATGAATCTGATCTTAATAGCGAACGTACCTTAGCAGGGCTGGCCGTAGCCAGGGCAAAAGGGCGAGTTGGTGGTCGCAGGCCTAAGTTCACGGATGAGCAATGGCGGGAAATGGGGGAGCGGATGGCAACCGGTGAATCACGACAAAGCGTATCAAAAACGTATGGAGTAGGGCTCTCAACTCTGTATAAAAAGTTTCCAGCTAGCTGATAACGGGAAAGAAACAGAGAAGGGCACAAATATTGTGTACTTTAATGTGCCCTTTAATTTATTGATTGGTGGTTGAATTGTCCGTAACTTTTTGATTTAAGTGCAAATTTCTAATAAATTAGAACACTTTCTTAAATGGTTTCACTGAAACGTGTTCATAGACACCTGCCGCTACGTACGGGTCAGCATCGGCCCAGGCCTGAGCTGCTTCCAGCGATTCAAATTCAGCAATAACGGTTGAGCCAGTAAATCCCGCAGCCCCTGGATCGTTACTGTCTACCGCTGGCATTGGACCAGCTGTCAACAAACGACCTTCATCATGCAGTAACTGTAAACGTGCTAAATGTGCCGGACGAACGGAAAGGCGTTTTTCGAGGCTATCAGCTTTGTCTTGAGCGTAAATAACATACAACACGGGCACAACTCCTTGTTCGGGAAAGTTGTAAAGTACGTTATTTGAAAGGGCGAAGATCTGCAACGGAAAGATGATGTCTTTGTTAAAACCATGCGTAAAGTAAGGTCAATTACGCCAAAAATGACATTTTCACTGATCCTGATCGTCTTGCCTTATTGAATATGATTGCTATTTGCATTTAAAATCGAGACCTGGTTTTTCTACTGAAATGATTATGACTTCAATGACCCTTGATTTACCTCGCCGCTTCCCCTGGCCGACGTTACTTTCGGTCTGCATTCATGGTGCTGTTGTGGCGGGTCTGCTCTATACCTCGGTACATCAGGTTATTGAACTACCTGCGCCTGCGCAGCCAATTTCTGTCACGATGGTTGCGCCTGCTGATCTCGAACCGCCACAAGCCGTTCAGCCGCCACCGGAGCCGGTGGTAGAGCCAGAACCGGAACCTGAGCCGATCCCCGAACCGCCAAAAGAAGCACCGGTGGTCATTGAAAAGCCGAAGCCGAAACCTAAGCCAAAACCGAAGCCGGTGAAAAAGGTACAGGAGCAGCCAAAACGCGATGTCAAACCCGTAGAGTCGCGTCCGGCATCACCGTTTGAAAATACGGCACCGGCACGCCCGACATCAAGTACAGCAACGGCTGCAACCAGCAAGCCGGTTACCAGTGTGGCTTCAGGACCACGCGCATTAAGCCGTAATCAGCCGCAGTATCCGGCACGGGCACAGGCATTGCGCATTGAAGGGCAGGTTAAAGTTAAATTTGATGTCACGCCGGATGGTCGCGTGGATAACGTGCAAATCCTCTCAGCTAAACCTGCGAACATGTTTGAGCGTGAGGTGAAAAATGCGATGCGCAGATGGCGTTATGAGCCGGGTAAGCCAGGCAGTGGGATTGTGGTGAATATCCTGTTTAAAATTAACGGCACCACCGAAATTCAGTAAGCAGAAAGTCAAAAGCCTCCGACCGGAGGCTTTTGATTATTACTCAACAGGTAAGGCGCGAGGTTTTCCTTCAGGATCAACCGCGACATACTTAAATAATGCTTCTGTCGCTTTATAGCGTTGCCCGATTGGTTCAGACGCTACTTTTTTCACCCACACTTCAATATTAATGCTGACCGATGTCGTCCCTTTCTGGACACAGCGTGCATAGCAGCACACCACATCGCCGACCGCAACCGGCCGTAAGAAAGTCATTCCTTCAACCCGCACGGTCACTACGCGACCGTGGGCAATTTCTTTCGCCAGAATAGCGCCGCCAATATCCATTTGTGACATTAACCAACCACCAAAGATGTCACCATTGGCATTGGTATCGGCGGGCATGGCTAAAGTACGTAAAACAAGATCGCCCTGAGGGACGTTATGTGTTGTAGACATGATAAAACCGACTTAAAAGGAAAATCACAGGCGCGATGCTACTATGATTTTCCTGAGGAGAACAGAGGAGATACAGCGCCAGCCCCGAAAGACTGGCAGTCTGGTTAGGATTTATCTTCCTGCGGCATGTGGCGGTAGATATAGATACCGCTTAACAATGTGAAGATTAAGGTAAGGGCGGTCAGGCCAAAGACTTTAAAGTTGACCCAAATATTTTGCGGCAGCCAGAATGCGATGTAGATGTTTGCCAGACCGCAAAGGATAAAGAAAACAGCCCAGGCCAGATTCAGCTTCGACCATACCGGTTGCGGTAGCGTGAGTTCTTTACCCAGCATCCGCTGAATTAGCGGCTTTTTCATCACCCATTGGCTGACTAACAGGGCTCCCGCAAACAGAGCATAAATGACTGTAACCTTCCATTTAATAAACTCATCATTGTGGAAGAACAGCGTCAAGCCACCGAAGACGACCACCAGAACAAAAGTGATCAGGGCCATCTTCTCAACCTTACGAAAGCGAACCCAGCTATAGATAAGCACAATCGCCGTGGCGACGATCAGCGCCGCAGTAGCCGCATAGATGTCATAAATCTTGTAAAACGCGAAAAAGACAACCAGCGGTAAAAAATCAAGAAACTGCTTCATTTTACGATTCCGTAATCAAATGCTTAAGGTTATTGGCGAATCAACATATACAGACGGAACAGATAGATGAGCAATACGGCTGAAATCAGGTTGCTCAAGGTGTTCGCCAGTACGGCACCAATTTCCGGGGTTAATGCGGCAAAAGAAGAGGCAAAAAGCAGCAACAGTGTTTTTGCCAGCAACCAGCTCAGTACTGCGGGTGCCACCAGACGCATATTCGCCCAAGTCAGCCGCATACTGCTACGCATCGAGGCAAAAATGCCCATTTTGTCCTGTACCAGCATCACCGGTGCCAGGGCCAGTAAAATGGCCATGATAATTCCCGGAACGACCACCAGCATGATGCCAATCTGTACTAAAAGGGTAGTCAGAAAAATCAGAATAAATAACTTGGGCAATATCGGCGCACTGGCACCAATAGCTCGCAGCGCACTGACTCTCTGACCCGCAGACACCAGCTGGATAATTAATATTACGCCTCCGGCGAGAATGGCGTTACCGATTAATCCTGAAAAAGTGGACGCCGCTGAAGCCTGCAGCAAAATTTGTTGCTGTTCCGGTGACATATTCTGAACCAGGTCGAACAACCCACTACTGCCGCTAACGGGCACGCCGTCATTGAGCTGCGCAAGCTGTGCATCACTGGGTGAGAAAACATGCCCTAACACCACTGTGATAAACGCACATAGCAACGATACCAACAGAATGGTCATAAATTGATTACGGAAGAAATTTCCGGTGTCACGGTATACGGACTGCGCCGTGATAGACATGCACTCTCCTTGAGTTTTATGCAGGTGTTAATTAGCGGGCAATTGTACCCTGGTTAAGCCTCGGGTGGCAGCATCAGGTCTTGTATGGAAAAGCATATCTTTGTAAAGCGGAGGTAATTGCTGGCCTTCAGGCGTGGGCAAACCGCGGCAAGTGGCGAACGAGTTAATATTTGCGTAGCGAAAATATTTAAAAATTGATTTAAATCACGTTAACCAGGATTCTCAATGCAACTTCTAAATTAATCCAGATCAATAAATGGTGAATTATCATATGTAATGTGATCTATGTAGGATCATTTGTTACTCCAATGTAGGTATATTCGTCACGTTTTTATAACCATAACGACGGAGCGGATATGAAAAAGTTAACAGTGGCGGCTTTGGCAGTAACAACTCTTCTCTCTGGCAGTGCCTTTGCCCATGAAGCAGGCGAATTTTTTATGCGTGCAGGTTCTGCAACCGTACGTCCAACAGAAGGTGCTGGTGGTACGTTAGGAAGTCTGGGTGGATTCAGCGTGACCAATAACACTCAACTGGGCCTGACGTTTACTTATATGGCGACCGACAACATTGGTGTGGAATTACTTGCAGCGACGCCGTTCCGCCATAAAATCGGCACCCGGGCGACCGGCGATATTGCAACCGTTCATCATCTGCCGCCAACACTGATGGCGCAGTGGTATTTTGGTGATGCCAGCAGCAAATTCCGTCCTTATGTTGGGGCAGGTATTAACTACACCACCTTCTTTGATAATGGATTTAACGATCATGGCAAAGAGGCGGGGCTTTCCGATCTCAGTCTGAAAGATTCCTGGGGAGCTGCCGGGCAGGTGGGGGTTGATTATCTGATTAACCGTGACTGGTTGGTTAACATGTCAGTGTGGTACATGGATATCGATACCACCGCCAATTATAAACTGGGCGGTGCACAGCAACATGATAGCGTACGCCTCGATCCGTGGGTGTTTATGTTCTCAGCAGGATATCGTTTTTAATTCCGCACAAAAACGACCCCGTAATATACGGGGTCAATAAGGACATGGCATAAAGGGTATTATTTCTTCGCTTCTACGCCATCAGTTTCAGAGCGAATTAAAAATTTCTCAGTTGTTTGCGGAATATGCTGAATCAGCCAGTCGGCCATTTGCTTTTCCTCATTTAAAATCGCTTCGATGATCGGAATTGAGGCTGTATCACCGGCATTTTTTGCTGCTGCTAATAGTGAAGTATAACAGGCGATTTCAAATTGCTCGAAGACATACCCGCTAATAGAACCTTTGACTATTTCATCAGAAGGGAATATACCACCGATTGACTGCCCAAGCGCAGCCATTTTACTCATGGAATCTTTAATGACTGAACGTGAAATGTCATTACGATCAAGAATAGTTTCCAGTTGAACAATCTGGTTTTTGGTTTCACTAAGATGTTGTTCAATACGAGCACGTAGTTCAGGATAATTATCTATACGGCTGGCCATGGATTCAAGCATAGATTCGGCTTGCGTTTCCATTGCATGGGCGTCACGTAACCAGTCATGATAATGTTCAATACGATTCATGAAAATGTCCTCTTTATAAAATGACTAAAAGTTAAAGTTCATATTTCAGGCTTTATTTTCGGCTTTCTTATTTACGTTATTAAGGGCCAGATCAGTCAGTTTGATGTCGGTGGCCTTTTCTTCTTCCAGGGTTTCTTTCAGAAGCTTCGCTGCTTTACGGTAACCTAATTGTTCAGCCAGCGTCGCTAATGTCCCGTAACTGGCAATCTCATAATGCTCGACTTTCTGTGCTGCGGCAATCAGTGCGGCATCACGCACTTCGTTTTTCTCGGTACTTTCGATGACCTCATTAGCTTCTTCAATAAGACCTTCCATTGCCACACATTTCATGCGCTTAATTTTCAGATTCGATTCTGATTCCACAACTTGATCAATACGTTCAATCTGTCCATGTGTTTCCTCGAGGTGCGCATGAAAAGCCTGACTTAATTTTTCGTTTGATGTTGCTCTTGCGAGTTTTGCCAGTGCCCGGGTTAATTGTTTTTCTGCGCTGTAGGTATCTGAAAGTAGGTGAATAAATACATCTTCCATGGTCTTGATATTCATATTTTTCTCCAGTGGAATCACTGCGAGCCATACGGCCCGCAGATGCAATTATCTTTATCAGCTGATATTAATAATTAACGGTGAATCAGGATTTACCTGATTTATTACCACTGTTTTGTTGACCGCCTTTTTTACCCGCTTCAGATGCGCGTTGCGGATCATTTTTAAAATTACCGCCGCTATGCTGACCGCCTTTACGGCCTGCGTCGGATGCCTTCTCACGGTCTTCGGCGAAATTTCCTGAACCACCACGATGTTCGGCCATGTTATTTCTCCCGTTGCGTTGCATTGTTTCATTAATATGAGTGTTGTGTGTCGACACTCATTAAAATTAGTCGCTAATGAGAATTAGTCAAATTAAGCGTAACGAGAAGAAAGTGGGAAAATATATTATGAGGAACGTTCTTGATATATTAACAATTGCCTGAGGAATAAGTGACTTAGAGAAAATTATTGATTTTACTGGTGTTATGTTGCGGGATTAATTTGTTTGATTATATTACTGTTGGGCGGAAAAATGACGTAAGTTGACGTTCGACAGGGGTAAGCGAAACGGCAAAAAGATAAATATTAAATGAATTTAGGATTTTTCCGGCTTCGTTAAAGAAAGTTAAAATGCCGCCAGCGGAACTGGCGGCTGTGGGATTAACTGCGCGTCGCCGCTTTCATCGGTTGTACAAAAACTTTCAGTGCCGCCAGAATTTTCTCTGGCTCATTAATATGTTGCTCGATGATTTTAACAATGGCCGAACCAGAAATCGCGCCCGCAGCTCCTGCATCAATCGCTGCTTTTACCTGATCCGGGGCGGAAATACCAAATCCCTGCAATGGAGGTGCAGCGTTGTACTCTTTCAGCTTCGCAACCAGATGATTGAGGGGTAACGCGGCGCGGTTTTCTGCGCCGGTCACGCCCGCTCGTGACAGCAAATAGGTGTAACCACGACCGTAAGAGGCTATCTGGCGCAGCAGGTCGTCATCGGCATTTGGCGGGCAGATGAAGATAGGTGCGACATTATGACGCAACGCGGCCTGGCGGAAGGGCGCGGACTCTTCAACTGGCACATCGGCAACAAGCACCGAATCGACGCCGACTTTTTCGCACTGGGCATAAAACTCATCAATGCCTTTGTTAAACACCAGATTGGCATACATCAACAGGCCAATGGGAATGGTCGGGTGTTTCTGGCGAATCAGTGCCAGCATTTCAAAACATTGTGCCGGAGTCACACCTGCCGCAAAGGCGCGCAGAGTGGCGTTTTGAATGGTCGGGCCATCCGCCAGTGGGTCGGAGAAGGGGATACCTAACTCCAGCGCGTCAGCACCGGCTTCAATTAGCGTATCGATAATTTTCAAGGACTGCTCAATGCCCGGATCCCCGAGCGTGACGAAAGGAACGAATGCGCCTTCTTTGCGCTCCTTCAACTGGGCAAACAGAGATTCGTAGCGTTCCATCAGATTTCCCCTCGTGCTTTCAAAATATCGTGAACGGTGAAGATGTCTTTATCGCCGCGACCGGAAAGGTTAACCACCAGTAGCTGCTCTTTTTCCGGGTTTTCGCGCATCATTTTCAGCGCATGGGCCAGGGCGTGGGAGGATTCCAGCGCCGGGATGATCCCTTCGTGCAGGCACAGCGTTTTGAAGGCTTCAAGGGCTTCATCATCGGTAATAGACACGTAATCAGCGCGTCCAGTGCTGTTAAGATACGCGTGTTGTGGGCCGACAGACGGGAAATCCAGCCCGGCGGAGATGGAGTAAGATTCTTCAATCTGCCCGTCTTCGGTTTGCATCATCGGCGCTTTCATACCGAAATAGATGCCCACGCGACCATGTTTTAACGGTGCGCCGTGCTCGCCGGTTTCTATACCGTGACCGCCAGGCTCCACACCAATCAGGCCGACGTCGGTTTCGTTGATGAAATCTGCAAACATGCCGATGGCATTCGAACCGCCGCCAACACAGGCGATAACGGCATCCGGCAGGCGACCTTCTCTTTCCAGAATCTGTGCTTTGGTTTCTTCGCCAATCATCCGCTGAAACTCACGGACAATGGTCGGATAAGGATGTGGGCCAGCTGCGGTGCCCAGCATATAGTGCGCGGTTTCATAACTGCCGGACCAGTCGCGCAGCGCCTCGTTACAGGCATCTTTCAGCGTCGCGGAACCGCTATGCACCGGGATCACTTCCGCACCCATTAAACGCATACGAAAAACGTTAGGCGACTGGCGTTCAACGTCTTTGGCACCCATATAAATACGGCATTTCAGGCCGAGCAGGGCGCTGGCAAGGGCCGACGCCACGCCATGCTGACCGGCTCCGGTTTCGGCGATGATTTCAGTTTTACCCATCCGCTTCGCCAGCAACGCCTGCCCCAGCACCTGGTTGGTTTTATGC
This sequence comes from Escherichia sp. WS1152, assembly GCF_046487665.1. Classification (NCBI taxonomy): domain Bacteria; kingdom Pseudomonadati; phylum Pseudomonadota; class Gammaproteobacteria; order Enterobacterales; family Enterobacteriaceae; genus Escherichia; species Escherichia sp. WS1152. The sequence continues at coordinate 665,121 of NZ_JBJQJA010000001.1, forward strand.
GCGCCGCCGTGCAGCAAATCTTCGCGCTTCAGATACAGCGTGGTGTTCGTCCCAGCCGTAATGTTCTGGCATTTGGTCAGCGCTGTTGGACGCCCGGCATAGTTTTTCAGCAGGTCGTTGAACTGAGCCTGAAATTCAGGATCTTTTTGCGCGCTGACAAAAGCTTCTTCCAGCTGGCGCAGAGCAGGCATCAGGATTTGTGGCACGTACATGCCGCCAAACTCACCAAAATAGGGGTTAAGTAATGTTGTCATTGTTCCTTTCCTTAATATGCGCGCAGCGTCTGGAAAACCGAGGCCAAAAGACGTGCGTCTTTGATGCCCGGTTGCGACTCTACAGCAGAATTAAAATCAAGTCCGGCGCAGCCGGTTTGTGCCGCTTCCACGCAGTTATCTGCGCCTAAGCCCCCCGCCAGCAGAACGTTGCCAAGGGATTGACCGTTTAACAGTGACCAGTAGAAACGTTGCCCGCTTCCACCCAGGCCGTTGTCTAAAACATATTTATCAACGTGCTGAAGTTCGCGGGCGGGCAGGGTTTTACCGACGCTTAATGCTTTCCAGATGGCAACGTGTGCTGGCAGAGCTTCACGCAGCGTATCGATATACAGCTGATCTTCATTACCATGCAGTTGCACTGCCGCCAGCGATAACACCTTAGCTTTGTCCAACACATCGGCAATATCGTGATTGCGGAACACGCCAACATACTGCAACGGTGCCGCAGCCATCACTTCCTGCGCCTGTTCAACGTTGACGCAACGCGGTGATGTCGCAACAAAAATCAACCCACCGTAAATCGCGCCCCCGTCATAAGCTGCTTTAGCATCTTGCCCACGCGTCAGGCCACATACTTTATTCTCACCCAGCAATACCCGGCGCACGGCGGCGTGCAAATCGTCATGGGCCATCAACGCCGAACCAATCAGAAAACCGTTAGCGAAGTGGCTTAACTCGCGCACCTGAGCGTAAGTATTGATGCCGGATTCGCTGATTACCGTCACGTTGTGCCCCAGTTTCGGCGCAAGCTCGCGGGTACGGTTGAGATCAATCGACAAATCACGCAGATCGCGGTTGTTGATGCCAACGACCTTTGCCCCCAATGCAATGGCGCGCTCCAGTTCCTCTTCATTACTGACTTCAGTCAGCACACCCATCTCCAGACTGTGGGCGACGGCTGCAAGCTGGCGATATTGGTCGTCATCCAGTACTGAAAGCATTAATAAGCAGGCATCGGCCTGGTAATAGCGCGCCAGATAGATCTGGTAAGGGTCGATAATGAAGTCTTTACATAAAATCGGCTGCGGGGCGATTTGGCTGACGATGGGGAGGAAATCAAAGCTCCCCTGAAAATATTTCTCATCAGTCAGCACCGAAATTGCCGAAGCGTAATGTTTATAAATGGCGGCAATGCGTGCTGGATCGAAATCATCACGGATCACGCCTTTTGACGGCGACGCTTTCTTGCACTCCAGAATAAACGCCGTGCGCGCACCCTGTAGCGCATCATAAAAATGTCGCGAGCTAGGCTGAACCTCATTCTGAAAACTGGCCAGCGGTTGCTGCTGTTTGCGGGCTTCTACCCAAATCGCCTTGTCTGCGACGATTTTCGCTAAAACGGTTTGCATCATTTACCCTCGTGCCGCCAGTGCGGTGACTCTGTCGTAAGCGGAACCACTGCGCAGTACCTCAAGAACGGTTTGCGCATTGGCTTGCAGATCTTCATGGCCATGCAGGCGCATTAACATGGCGACGTTCGCAGCGACGGCTGCTTCATGGGCGGCGTCGCCTTTACCTTGTAACAAACGTGTTAAAATGTCACGGTTTTCTTCCGGTGTTCCGCCTGCCAGTTGCTCCTGGTGGTAGGGTGTCAGGCCAAAATCTTCAGCGGTCAATTGATAGCTCTTAATTTCGCCGTCATGCAGCTCGGCAACGATTGTCGGCGCGTGTAATGAAACTTCATCCATCCCGCCGCTGTGCACCACCGCCGCGCGTTGATACCCCAGCACGCGCAAGGTTTCGGCAATCGGCAGCACCAGTTCCGGACTATAAACACCAATTAACGCCAGCGGCGGATGCGCCGGGTTAATCAATGGTCCCAGCACGTTGAACAAGGTGCGGGTTTTCAGTTGCTGGCGAACCGGCATCGCGTGGCGGAATCCGGTGTGATACTTCGGCGCAAAGAGGAAACATACGCCTAACTCATCCAGCGCCTGGCGCGATTTATCGGCGTTCATATCAAGATTAATACCGAACGCCGCCAGCAGATCCGACGAGCCAGATTTACTGGAGACGCTGCGGTTGCCGTGTTTTGCGACTTTCAGCCCACAGGCCGCGGCGACAAACGCACTGGCGGTAGAAATATTGATGCTGTTGCTGCCGTCACCGCCGGTGCCGACGATATCGGCAAACAGATAATCCGGGCGCGGGAACGGCGCGGCATTTTCCAGTAGCGCGGTTGCTGCCCCGGCGATTTCGTTTGGGTGCTCGCCGCGAATTTTCATGCTCACCAGCGCCGCCGCCAGTTGTTCCGGCTTCAGCTCGCCACGTACCACCGCTGAAAACAGCTGGTGGCTTTCTTGTTGGCTAAGCGTCTGCGCCTGATACAGTTTTTCCAGAATCGGTTGCAGCGTGTTGGTTGGCTCTAGTTTCTGCTGCGCCCAGGCCAGCGTTTGTTCCAGCAGGCGAGCGCCCTGGGTAGTAAGAATGGATTCCGGATGGAACTGGAATCCACAAACGCGATCCGCATCGTGACGTACTGCCATCACCATGCCATTAAAATGGGCGTTGATGGTTAAACCGGCCGGAATATTACTGCCAACCAGCGAGTGATAACGCGCCACCGGCAATGGGTTTGTTAATCCGGCAAACATCGCCTGACCGTCATGTTCAATGCTGGAGGCTTTACCGTGAAGAATTTCGCCCGCCTGACCGACATACCCCCCGTAGGCTTCGACAATCGCCTGATGACCGAGGCAAATGCCAATAATCGGCAGCTTACCGCGCAAGCGGGTGAGGAGTTCTGGCATACAACCGGCTTCACTCGGCACACCTGGCCCCGGAGAAAGCATCAGCACCGGATTGCTCATCGTCGCCAGGCGTTCAATTAAGGTTTGCGCCGGAATATGGTTGCGGTAAATCACCACGTTATGCCCATTGCTGCGCAACTGATCTGCCAGGTTGTAAGTAAAAGAGTCGATATTATCGAGCAGCAGAATGTCAGCCATCAAAAAGTCTCCTGTGCATGATGCGCGGTGGCGATAGCGCGCAGTACAGCGCGGGCTTTATTACTGGTTTCGTCGGCTTCCGACTGCGGAACAGAATCAAGGACTACGCCAGCACCGGCTTGCACGGTGGCGATACCGTTTTCCACCAGCGCCGAGCGGATCACAATGCAGGTGTCGAGATCGCCATGCGCGGTGAAATAACCTACCGCGCCGCCGTAGCTGCCGCGGCGACGACCTTCCGCCTCGGCAATTAACTGCATAGCACGCACTTTCGGCGCACCGCTTAACGTTCCCATATTCATACAGGCGCGGTAAGCGTGCAGGGCGTCGAGATCGTGGCGCAGTTCCCCGACCACTCGGGAGACCAGGTGCATCACGTAAGAGTAACGGTCAACTTTGGTGAGATCGGCGACGTAGCGGCTGCCGGGGGTGCAAATGCGTGCCAGATCATTACGGGCGAGATCCACCAGCATCAGATGTTCAGAAAGCTCTTTATGATCGGTACGCATTTCCAGTTCGATGCGGCTGTCGAGGTCTCTGTCCAGTGAACCATCGGCACGACGACCGCGTGGACGTGTTCCGGCAATCGGGTAGATCTCAATCTGGCGGCTGGTGGCGTCATACTTGAGCGAACTTTCCGGCGACGCGCCAAACAGGGTGAAATCATTATCCTGCATAAAAAACATGTACGGGCTGGGATTACTCTTTTTCAACACGTAATAGGCCGCCAGCGGTGACGGGCAGGGCAGCGAGAAACGGCGAGATGGCACGACCTGGAAAATTTCTCCGGCGCGAATCGCTTTTTGCAACAAACGCACTACGCCACCGAACTCTTCATCGCTCTGGTTACATTCACAACGCATATGCGGCACGGAAACCACCGGCAGCGGCGGCGCGGCTTCGGCCAGTTGCTGACGTAGTTCGTTCAGGCGAGCAGTGAGACGTTGTTTTTCTTCTTCATTCGGAGCAAACAGACTGGCCTGAATACGGGTGCTTTTTTTCTGATGGTCAATCACCATCAGAGTTTCAGCGAGATAAAAACAGAAATCAGGGCAGTTATTTTCCGCTGCCAGTTGCGGTAAATCTTCAAATCCCGCCACCAGATCATAAGAGAACAGGCCACCAAAGAACATCGCTTCCCGTTCTTCCTTCGGTACATTCAACAGATTCTGCAATAAGCGGAAAGCGTCAAAAACCGAAAGAGAGCATAAACGGGCATCTTCATCCAGCAGTGGACTGACCGGGGGGAAGCGCAGTATACGGCAGTTTGGTGATTGTTCATTTTCCACACCCGCAGGAAGGGCGTTATCCAGTAGTGTCAGCAGGGCTTCGCCATTGCCGGAAAGCGCCTGGATTGTGACAGTGTCACCTAATGCTGTAATGCGCAGCGCACTGTCTACCAGCAGCAGGCTTTTTAAATCATCCTTGCTGTCGATATCTGCGGATTCCAGCAGCAGCGTCGCAGGGCGATCCCCACACAACTGGTGAAAAAGCGCGGTCGGGTTGTCGCGATAAGCGCCTTCGCAGGTTAGCAGTTCGAGAGTCGGTTTTTGTGTTTGCATTGTTATTCTCTAATTTTGTTCAAAAAAAAGCCCGCTCATTAGGCGGGCTGGGTATCTGATTGCTTTACGCATGGTGAATACACTGCCCGTTTCAGGAAGTGCGCCACCAAGCTTTCAGTACGAAAATTGCTTTCATTGTCGATACCCTTTTTACGTGAACTTGCGTACTAGTTAACTAGTTCGATGATTAATTGTCAACAGCTCATTTCAGAATATTTGCCAGAACCGTTATGATGTCGGCGCAAAAAACATTATCCAGAACGGGAGTGCGCCTTGAGCGACACGAATTACGCAGTGATTTACGACCTGCACAGCCATACCACAGCTTCCGATGGCTGCCTGACGCCAGAAGCATTGGTGCACCGTGCAGTCGAGATGCGCGTCGGCACCCTGGCGATCACCGACCATGACACCACAGCTGCAATCGCGCCAGCAAGAGAGGAAATTTCACGTTCGGGACTGGCGCTGAATCTTATTCCCGGCGTGGAAATTTCCACGGTCTGGGAAAATCATGAAATTCATATTGTCGGGCTGAATATTGATATTACTCATCCGCTAATGTGTGAGTTCCTCGCACAGCAGACAGAACGGCGCAATCAGCGGGCGCAGCAAATTGCCGAAAGACTTGAAAAAGCGCAAATACCTGGGGCGCTGGAAGGCGCACAACGACTGGCGCAGGGCGGCGCAGTGACGCGCGGTCATTTTGCGCGTTTCCTTGTTGAGTGCGGCAAAGCCAGTTCAATGGCGGATGTCTTTAAAAAGTATCTGGCGCGCGGGAAAACCGGATACGTTCCGCCACAGTGGTGTACAATAGAACAAGCTATTGATGTCATTCATCATTCTGGCGGTAAGGCGGTGCTAGCTCATCCTGGGCGGTACAATCTTAGTGCTAAATGGCTGAAAAGATTGGTTGCGCATTTTGCCGAACACGACGGCGACGCGATGGAAGTCGCGCAGTGCCAGCAATCGCCCAATGAACGCACCCAGCTGGCGACACTTGCGCGTCAGCATCATTTATGGGCATCACAAGGATCTGATTTTCATCAGCCATGCCCGTGGATCGAACTGGGTCGTAAACTCTGGCTGCCCGCAGGCGTTGAAGGCGTCTGGCAGCTATGGGAACAGCCGCAGAACACCACAGAGAGGGAATTATGAGCCAGTTTTTTTATATTCATCCTGATAACCCACAGCAACGTCTGATCAACCAGGCGGTGGAGATCGTGCGCAAAGGCGGGGTGATTGTTTATCCAACTGATTCCGGCTATGCGCTCGGCTGTAAAATTGAAGATAAAAACGCCATGGAGCGTATTTGTCGTATTCGCCAGCTGCCGGACGGTCACAACTTTACCCTGATGTGTCGCGATCTTTCTGAACTCTCGACCTATTCATTTGTCGATAACGTTGCGTTTCGTTTAATGAAAAACAACACGCCGGGCAACTATACCTTCATCCTGAAGGGGTCGAAGGAAGTGCCGCGCCGTCTGTTGCAGGAAAAACGCAAAACCATCGGTATGCGTGTGCCTTCTAACCCGATTGCGCAGGCTTTGCTTGAAGCACTGGGCGAACCGATGCTTTCCACTTCGCTAATGCTGCCAGGCAGCGAATTTACCGAATCCGATCCCGAAGAAATTAAAGACCGTCTGGAAAAACAGGTAGATTTGATTATTCACGGCGGCTATCTCGGGCAGAAACCAACAACGGTTATTGATCTTACCGATGATACGCCGGTCGTGGTGCGTGAAGGCGTAGGTGATGTGAAGCCTTTCTTATAACAAATTGCGTTCCACGGATGGAAGACTATGGCAGGGAAGTTTCGCTGCATTTTGCTGTTGATAGCAGGGCTGTTTGTATCATCTCTAAGTTATGCAGAAAACAAGGAGATGCCTTCTTATGAAGAAGGGATCTCGCTCTTTGATGTTGAAGCCACTCTGCAACCGGATGGGGTGCTCGACATCAAAGAGAACATTCATTTCAGGCGCGAAATCAGCAGATTAAGCACGGGTTTTATCGTGATTTACCACGACTATGGATGCAGCCTGATGGGGACGCTGCACTGCTGAACTATCATATTGTTGGCGTCACCCGTGATGGTATTCCTGAACCTTGGCATCTTGACTGGCATATCGGGTTAATGAGTATTGTCGTGGGCGATAAACAACGTTTCTTGCCTCAAGGCGACTATCATTATCAAATTCATTATCAGGTTAAAAATGCTTTCCTGCGTGAGGGAGATTCAGATCTGTTAATCTGGAACGTGACTGGTAACCACTGGCCGTTTGAAATCTATAAGACCCGATTTTCACTCAAGTTCCCTGATATCGCGGGTAATCCATTTAGCGAAATCGATCTCTTTACTGGAGAAGAGGGCGACACATATCGAAATGGCCGCATCCTTGAGGACGGAAGAATTGAATCCAGCGATCCGTTTTATCGTGAAGATTTCACGGTACTCTACCGTTGGCCTCACTCGTTACTTAGCAATGCCCCGGCTCCACAAACGACGAATATTTTCAGCCATCTTCTTTTACCCTCCACGTCATCGTTGTTAATTTGGTTTCCGTGTCTATTCCTGGTTTGTGGATGGTTATATCTCTGGAAGCGCAGGCCGCAATTTACGCCGGTAGATGTGATTGAAACCGATGTCATTCCGCCAGATTACACGCCCGGCATGTTACGTCTCGATGCGAAGCTGGTTTACGACGATAAAGGGTTTTGTGCCGATATCGTAAATCTGATTGTGAAAGGAAAAATTCATCTGGAAGATCAGTCTGACAAGAACCAGCAAATCCTGATTCGTGTTAATGAAGGCGCGACCAGAAATAATGAGGTATTACTGCCCGCAGAGCAGTTATTACTGGAAGCGTTATTTCGTAAAGGCGATAAGGTCGTTCTTACGGGGAGACGCAACAGAGTCTTACGCAGGGCATTTTTACGGATGCAGAAATTTTATCTGCCGCGTAAAAAGTCTTCGTTTTACCGACCTGATGCGTTTTTGCAATGGGGCGGAATGGCAATATTGGCGGTCATTCTCTACGGTAACCTGAGTCCCGTAGGTTGGGCAGGAATGAGTCTGGTGGGCGATATGTTTATTATGATCTGCTGGCTTCTTCCTTTTTTATTTTGTTCCCTTGAGCTTTTGTTTGCCCGCGATGATGACAAGCCTTGCGTTAATCGTGTAATCATCACTTTGTTTTTACCACTGATTTGTTCAGGCGTAGCCTTCTATTCTCTCTATATCAATGTCGGAGATGTATTCTTTTACTGGTATATGCCAGCGGGTTATTTTAGCGCTGTTTTCCTGACCGGTTATCTCACTGGCATGGGGTATATTTTTCTGCCAAAGTTTACCCAAACTGGACAGCAACGTTATGCCCACGGTGAAGCTATCGTTAACTATCTTGCGCGTAAAGAGGCGGCAACGCACAGTGGGCGTCGGCGGAAAGGGGAAACACGGAAACTGGATTACGCGTTGCCAGGTTGGGCGGTCTCGGCAAACCTTGGCAGAGAATGGGCAGCACGTATCACCCCATCACTCACAGCGGCTGTTCGCGCCCCGGAAATTGCCCGTAGTGGCGTTTTGTTCTCATTGCAGATGCACCTGAGTCTGGGGGCCAATAGCAGTTTGTTGGGGCGAAGTTATTCCGGTGGTGGTGCTGGCGGCGGCGCGGGTGGCGGAGGCGGTGGTGGCTGGTAATCAAGCTGATGTTAATCGAAACAAGCTTTAACCATAAAGATAGTGTAGTATGTTGCGCCTCAAAGCCAGGCCAGTTAAAACGTCGAGTCGTTTACTTAAGGCCTGAAGAGTTCAAACAGACTTTACTATCAGTGAGTCAGATGTAAGTTCTGACTCACTGTTGCACAAAAGCATATCAGACGCCTGGGAAGGCGACACCAAAAGGAAGCTCTATGAGCGAAAAGCTACAGAAAGTGCTGGCGCGTGCCGGCCACGGTTCTCGCCGTGAAATCGAATCTATTATTGAAGCCGGTCGTGTGAGTGTTGATGGCAAAATTGCTAAACTCGGCGATCGCGTTGAAGTTACCCCTGGATTGAAAATCCGTATCGATGGTCACCTGATTTCGGTACGTGAGTCCGCTGAACAAATTTGTCGCGTTCTGGCCTATTACAAACCGGAAGGTGAGTTGTGTACCCGTAACGATCCGGAAGGACGTCCAACGGTGTTTGACCGTCTGCCAAAACTGCGTGGCGCACGCTGGATTGCCGTGGGTCGCTTGGACGTTAATACCTGTGGTCTGCTGCTGTTCACCACCGATGGTGAACTGGCAAACCGTTTAATGCACCCAAGCCGTGAAGTTGAACGTGAATATGCCGTGCGTGTATTTGGTCAGGTTGACGACGCGAAACTGCGTGATTTGAGTCGTGGCGTGCAACTGGAAGATGGTCCGGCAGCTTTTAAAACCATCAAGTTCAGCGGCGGCGAAGGGATCAACCAGTGGTACAACGTGACTCTGACCGAAGGCCGTAACCGTGAAGTTCGTCGTCTGTGGGAAGCGGTTGGTGTGCAGGTGAGCCGCCTGATCCGTGTTCGTTACGGTGATATCCCACTGCCAAAAGGTCTGCCACGCGGTGGCTGGACGGAGCTGGACCTCGCCCAGACTAACTATCTGCGCGAACTGGTGGAGCTTCCGCCAGAAACCAGCTCTAAAGTCGCTGTAGAAAAAGACCGTCGTCGCATGAAGGCTAATCAGATTCGTCGTGCGGTGAAACGTCACAGTCAGGTGAGCGGCGGTCGTCGTTCTGGCGGGCGTAATAACGGTTAATCAAAGTATGCCGGACGTCATATCCGGCATTTTTACAGATTAATAATCAATCCCTATTTGCGCCTTAACACCGGCATCAAACGCATGTTTGATGGGGCGCAGCTCACTTACCGTATCCGCCAGTTCAAGAATATCCCGATGACAGCCTCGACCCGTGATAATCACCGTCTGTTGATGTGGACGTTCATTTAACGCCTGCACCACTTCTTCCAGTGGCAAATAGTCATACGCCACCATATACGTCAGTTCATCAAGCAAAACCATATCCAGTGAGGAATCAGCAAGCATCCGCTTTGCATGTTGCCAGACTTCGCGGCAGGCGGCGGTATCAGACTCGCGGTTTTGTGTATCCCAGGTAAAGCCCGTTGCCATCACCTGAAACTCAACGCCATGTGGCTCCAGCAGATTGCGTTCGCCATTAGGCCAGGTGCCTTTAATAAACTGCACGACGCCTACTTTTTTTCCGTGACCAACTGCGCGTGTTGCCGTACCAAATGCCGCGGTGGTTTTGCCTTTTCCATTGCCGGTAAAGACGATGATAATACCGCGTTCATCCTGGGCCTGGGCCACACGAGCATCTACTTTTTCTTTCACTCGCTGCTGACGCTGTTGGTAGCGTTCATCACTCATTGGGAAATTCCTGGTTTACGGCCCGGTTGGGCGTCAAAGGTCATGCCGGTTTTACGGCGGCTGTCATCGCCCATCAGCCAGAGGTAGAGCGGCATGATATCAGCGGGTGTTTTAAGTTTCTGTGGATCTTCGGTCGGGAAGGCGCTTGCGCGCATTGCGGTGCGCGTACCGCCTGGGTTAATGCAGTTGACGCGCAGGCGCTGCTGATATTCATCGGCCAGTACCTGCATCATCCCTTCGGTGGCAAATTTCGACGCTGCATATGCACCCCAGTTAGCTCGTCCCTGACGTCCAACGCTTGATGAAGTAAAGACCAGTGAACCGGCGTCCGATTTGAGTAATAAAGGAAGCAGTGCCTGGGTGAGCATAAAGGTGGCATTAACGTTGACCTGCATGACGTCCTGCCAGACCTGCGGATTTTGTTCGCTCATTGGGCAAATATCGCCGAGCAATCCGGCATTATGCAAAACACCATCCAGACGCGGATAATTAACGACAATGCGCTGTGCCAGTTGTTGGCAATCTTCGGACGTGCAGGTCAGCAAATCGAGAATAAACCACTGTGGCTGACGTCCAGTTTCTTCGTTTATGTGGCTGGCTACCTGACGTAATTTTTCTTCATTACGGCCCAACAGAATCACTGTCGCACCATAGCGTGCATACGTCATCGCGGCTTCACGGCCAATCCCATCGCTGGCTCCCGTCACCAGGATAATGCGATCATTGAGTAAATCTTGTTTTGGCTGGTAATGCATGGCTACTCCTCAACGACGTTGTCTGTCGCGCTGCCAGTGTACTTTATGACTTTGGGGCTTTATGCCTGAAACAGAAGGGCATTTCAATCAGCCTGGGGCGATAACACCGCAAAATGGATACTTTGTCATACTTTCGCTGCAATAACATCTCTGCGAGACGGCTTAACATGCCTGTTGTAAACTGTGAGCCAAAGCGTTGTTTAACCAAGGTGGGGACTCGTGGAATTGTTGTCTGAATATGGTTTGTTTTTGGCGAAAATCGTTACCGTTGTGCTAGCGATTGCGGCGATTGCCGCCATTATTGTCAATGTTGCTCAACGTAATAAACGCCAGCGTGGCGAGTTACGGGTCAACAATCTCAGCGAACAGTATAAGGAGATGAAAGAAGAACTGGCCGCGGCGCTGATGGACTCACATCAGCAAAAACAGTGGCACAAAGCGCAGAAGAAAAAGCACAAGCAAGAAGCGAAAGCAGCAAAAGCGAAAGCCAAACTGGGCGAGGTGGCAACTGACAGTAAACCTCGCGTCTGGGTGCTGGATTTTAAAGGCAGCATGGACGCCCATGAAGTGAACTCGCTACGTGAAGAGATAACGGCTGTACTCGCAGCATTCAAACCGCAGGATCAGGTTGTGCTACGTCTGGAAAGCCCTGGTGGCATGGTGCATGGTTACGGGTTGGCGGCTTCGCAGCTGCAGCGTCTGCGTGATAAAAACATTCCTTTAACTGTTACGGTAGACAAAGTCGCTGCCAGCGGCGGTTACATGATGGCCTGTGTGGCGGACAAAATTGTTTCCGCACCGTTTGCTATTGTGGGTTCCATTGGGGTGGTGGCGCAAATGCCCAACTTTAACCGCTTCCTGAAAAGCAAAGATATTGATATCGAACTGCACACTGCCGGGCAGTATAAGCGTACTCTGACGTTGCTGGGTGAAAATACCGAAGAAGGGCGGGAGAAATTCCGCGAAGAGTTGAACGAAACGCATCAGTTGTTTAAAGATTTTGTGAAGCGTATGCGTCCGTCTCTGGATATTGAACAGGTGGCAACGGGTGAACACTGGTACGGACAACAGGCGGTAGAGAAAGGCCTGGTTGATGAAATCAACACCAGTGATGAAGTTATTCTTAGCCTGATGGAAGGCCGTGAAGTGGTTAATGTACGCTATATGCAGCGTAAACGACTCATTGACCGATTCACCGGCAGCGCGGCAGAGAGCGCCGATCGATTGTTGCTACGCTGGTGGCAGCGGGGTCAAAAGCCATTGATGTAAAAGACAAACGCGAGGCTAAGACCTCGCGTTTTGCTTTAATCAACCAGATGATATTTTTCTGAAAGCACATGGGCCAGGTGTTTGAACATATTAAACACCGCGGTGCTTTTGGCTGTTGGCAATCCTTGTTCATCTAAAAAGTAGTCGCCGGTAAATACCAGCACGCCATTACGCTGCGTGACGCCGGTGGCTTCAATCCCTGCGAGCGTATCCTCATGCTCACGAATGATTTTGTTGGCCTCTTTCAACAGCGTTTCGCGGTCGATGGGTTGTGTCTCTTTGTTCATTATTTACTCCTTAAACAAGGACATTAGTCTACGCCAGGCATGGCTTGCAGACAAATATACCACGCTGGTGGCAAGAGCGCCTTACTGGCAACTTTGGATTTTGCATGCTAATAAAGTTGCGTATCGGATTTTATCAGGTACAGTGTGACGCTTTCGTCAATCTGGCAATAGATTTGCTTGACATTCGACCAAAATTCCGTCGTGCTATAGCGCCTGTAGGCCAAGACCTGTTAACTCAGTCACCTGAATTTTCGTGAACAGAGTCACGACAAGGGGTTGATATCCGCAGAGAACGAGTCCATATCGGTAACTCGTTGCCAGTGGAAGGTTTATCAACGTGCGACGCATTCCTGGAAGAATCAAATTAGGTAAGGTGAATATGGGTAAAGCTCTTGTCATCGTTGAGTCCCCGGCAAAAGCCAAAACGATCAACAAGTATCTGGGTAGTGACTACGTGGTGAAATCCAGCGTCGGTCACATCCGCGATTTGCCGACCAGTGGCTCAGCTGCCAAAAAGAGTGCCGACTCTACCTCCACCAAGACGGCTAAAAAGCCTAAAAAGGATGAACGTGGCGCTCTCGTCAACCGTATGGGGGTTGACCCGTGGCACAATTGGGAGGCGCACTATGAAGTGTTGCCTGGTAAAGAGAAGGTCGTCTCTGAACTGAAACAACTGGCTGAAAAAGCCGACCACATCTATCTCGCAACCGACCTTGACCGCGAAGGGGAAGCCATTGCATGGCACCTGCGGGAAGTTATTGGGGGTGATGATGCGCGCTATAGCCGAGTGGTGTTTAACGAAATTACTAAAAACGCGATCCGCCAGGCGTTTAACAAACCGGGTGAGCTGAATATTGATCGTGTTAATGCCCAGCAGGCGCGTCGCTTTATGGACCGCGTGGTGGGGTATATGGTTTCGCCGCTGCTATGGAAAAAGATCGCTCGTGGTCTGTCTGCCGGTCGTGTGCAGTCGGTGGCAGTCCGCCTGGTGGTCGAGCGTGAGCGTGAAATTAAAGCGTTCGTGCCGGAAGAGTTCTGGGAAGTCGATGCCAGCACGACCACGCCATCTGGTGATGCGTTGGCGTTGCAGGTGACTCATCAGAACGACAAACCGTTCCGTCCGGTCAACAAAGAACAAACTCAGGCTGCGGTAAGTCTGCTGGAAAAAGCGCGCTACAGCGTGCTGGAACGTGAAGACAAACCGACAACCAGTAAACCTGGCGCTCCTTTTATTACCTCTACGCTGCAACAAGCTGCCAGCACCCGTCTTGGATTTGGCGTGAAAAAAACCATGATGATGGCGCAGCGTTTGTATGAAGCAGGCTATATCACTTACATGCGTACCGACTCTACTAACCTGAGTCAGGACGCGGTAAATATGGTTCGCGGTTATATCAGCGATAATTTTGGTAAGAAATATCTGCCGGAAAGTCCGAATCAGTACGCCAGCAAAGAAAACTCACAGGAAGCGCACGAAGCGATTCGTCCTTCTGACGTCAATGTGATGGCGGAATCGTTGAAGGATATGGAAGCAGATGCGCAGAAACTGTACCAGTTAATCTGGCGTCAGTTCGTTGCTTGCCAGATGACCCCAGCGAAATATGACTCCACGACGCTGACCGTTGGTGCGGGCGATTTCCGCCTGAAAGCACGCGGTCGTATTTTGCGCTTTGATGGCTGGACAAAAGTGATGCCTGCACTGCGTAAAGGCGATGAAGATCGTATCTTACCGGCAGTCGATAAAGGCGATGCTCTGACGCTCGTTGAACTGACACCAGCCCAGCACTTTACCAAACCGCCAGCCCGTTTCAGTGAAGCATCGCTGGTTAAAGAGCTTGAAAAACGCGGTATCGGTCGTCCGTCTACCTATGCGTCGATCATTTCGACCATTCAGGATCGTGGCTATGTGCGAGTAGAAAATCGTCGTTTCTATGCGGAAAAAATGGGCGAAATCGTCACCGATCGCCTGGAAGAGAATTTCCGCGAGTTAATGAACTACGACTTCACCGCGCAGATGGAAAACAGCCTTGACCAGGTGGCAAATCACGAAGCAGAGTGGAAAGCTGTACTGGATCACTTCTTCTCGGATTTCACTCAGCAGTTAGATAAAGCTGAAAAAGATCCGGAAGAGGGGGGTATGCGTCCGAACCAGATGGTTCTGACCAGCATCGACTGCCCGACCTGTGGTCGCAAAATGGGGATTCGCACAGCGAGCACCGGGGTATTCCTTGGCTGTTCTGGCTATGCGCTGCCGCCGAAAGAGCGTTGCAAAACAACCATTAACCTGGTGCCGGAAAACGAAGTGCTGAACGTGCTGGAAGGCGAAGACGCTGAAACCAACGCGCTGCGCGCAAAACGTCGTTGCCCGAAATGCGGCACGGCGATGGACAGCTATCTCATCGATCCGAAACGTAAGTTGCATGTCTGTGGTAATAACCCAACCTGCGACGGTTACGAGATCGAAGAGGGCGAATTCCGCATTAAAGGTTATGACGGCCCGATCGTTGAGTGTGAAAAATGTGGTTCTGAAATGCACCTGAAAATGGGGCGTTTCGGTAAATATATGGCCTGCACAAACGAAGAGTGTAAAAACACGCGTAAGATTTTACGTAACGGCGAAGTGGCACCACCGAAAGAAGATCCGGTGCCATTACCTGAGCTGCCGTGCGAAAAATCAGATGCTTATTTCGTGCTGCGTGACGGCGCTGCGGGTGTTTTCCTGGCTGCCAACACTTTCCCGAAATCGCGTGAAACGCGTGCGCCGCTGGTGGAAGAGCTGTATCGCTTCCGCGATCGTCTGCCGGAAAAACTGCGTTATCTGGCCGATGCGCCGCAGCAGGATCCGGAAGGTAATAAGACTATGGTTCGCTTTAGCCGTAAAACCAAACAGCAATATGTCTCTTCGGAAAAAGACGGAAAGGCGACTGGCTGGTCAGCATTTTATGTTGATGGCAAATGGGTTGAAGGGAAAAAATAACCTTTAATTCTGTCAGGTTTTTATAAACAAAGGGTCGCGAAAGCGGCCCTTTTTTATTGCATATTATTTTTTCTTCACACCTATACACTAAGGCTATAAATGATATAGTGGTTATAGTTAGCACCTTTTTTATTATTAAATCGTATTAGTCACCCGCCAGGTGTGACGAAAAAACGATGTTCTGATGGCGTCTAAGTGGATGGTTTAACATGAAATTACAACAACTTCGCTATATTGTTGAGGTGGTCAATCATAACCTGAATGTCTCATCAACAGCGGAAGGACTTTACACATCACAACCCGGGATCAGTAAACAAGTCAGAATGCTGGAAGACGAGCTAGGCATTCAAATTTTTTCCCGAAGCGGCAAGCACCTGACGCAGGTAACGCCAGCAGGACAAGAAATAATTCGTATCGCTCGTGAAGTCCTGTCGAAAGTTGATGCCATAAAATCGGTTGCCGGTGAGCACACCTGGCCGGATAAAGGCTCGCTGTATATCGCCACCACGCATACCCAGGCACGCTACGCGTTACCAAACGTCATCAAAGGCTTTATTGAGCGTTATCCTCGCGTTTCTTTGCATATGCACCAAGGCTCGCCGACACAAATTGCTGATGCCGTCTCTAAAGGCAATGCTGATTTCGCTATCGCCACAGAAGCGCTGCATCTGTATGAAGATTTAGTGATGTTACCGTGCTACCACTGGAATCGGGCTATTGTAGTCACTCCGGATCACCCGCTGGCAGGCAAAAAAGCCATTACCATTGAAGAACTGGCGCAATATCCGTTGGTGACATATACCTTCGGCTTTACCGGACGTTCAGAACTGGATACTGCCTTTAATCGCGCAGGGTTAACGCCGCGTATCGTTTTCACGGCAACGGATGCTGACGTCATTAAAACTTACGTCCGGTTAGGGCTGGGGGTAGGGGTCATTGCCAGCATGGCGGTGGATCCGGTCGCCGATCCCGACCTTGTGCGCGTTGATGCTCACGATATCTTCAGCCACAGTACAACCAAAATTGGTTTTCGCCGTAGTACTTTTTTGCGCAGTTATATGTATGATTTCATTCAGCGTTTTGCACCACATTTAACGCGTGATGTCGTTGATGCGGCTGTCGCATTGCGTTCCAATGAAGAAATTGAGGTCATGTTTAAAGATATAAAACTGCCGGAAAAATAATTTCTTGCGTTATTATCGGCACCTTTTATGTAGCGAAGGTGCCGTAATATATTCTCTTTTGTTACTTATTTGTATACCGTGCACAATATTTTTATCCCTCATATTTATAGGGTAAATTACCTGTAAAGTAGTGTCTAATTACCCGCCTCGCAAACTCCAGTTTTCAAATATCTATTTCAGGTCAAAAGATTGAATTATTCACTGAAGACGATTCGTAAATTCGCTGGATTTTTGACTAAAGTTTCTTTAGGATTTGTCTCATCGTATGATTAATTACACCAATCGTTCAACGTCTTGCTGATAAGTGATGGCGATTATATGAGGTTAGCAATGCCTTCTGGAAATCAGGAACCCCGCCGCGATCCTGAATTAAAACGTAAAGCCTGGCTGGCGGTTTTTCTTGGTTCTGCACTTTTCTGGGTGGTTGTCGCACTGCTGATTTGGAAAGTGTGGGGATAACTATGGTTGGTCAGGAGCAACTGGAGTCGTCACCATTATGCCAGCATAGTGACAATGAAACAGAAACGAAACGGGAATGTACCGTCGTTATTCCAGACAACTGGCAACTAACATCGCAGCAGCAAGCCTTTATAGAACTGTTTGCTGAAGATGATCAGCCGAAACAATAATTATCATCATTCTTATTACCCATTTTTAATGAATTACAGGGCTTTTAATACACCGCAGCAATAACAGGTTGAGTTATCTCAACACAAAGTAATAACCGTTAAGGGTGTAGCCTATGATCAACACAAATATGAAATATTGGTCCTGGATGGGCGCGTTTTCTCTGTCGATGCTCTTCTGGGCCGAACTCCTCTGGATCATTACTCACTGATCCTTGACCCCGCTGCGGCGGGGTTGTCATTTGCTTTGCCACAAGGTTTCTCCTCTTTTATCAATTTGGGTTGTTATCAAATCGTTACGCGATGTTTGTGTTATCTTTAATATTCACCCTGAAGAGAATCAGGGCTTCGCAACCCTGTCATTAAGGAGGAGCTATGTCGTCAACCCTACGAGAAGCCAGTAAGGACACGTTGCAGGCCAAAGATAAAACTTACCACTACTACAGCCTGCCGCTTGCTGCCAAATCACTGGGCGATATCACCCGTCTACCCAAGTCACTCAAAGTTTTGCTCGAAAACCTGCTGCGCTGGCAGGATGGTAACTCGGTTACCGAAGAGGATATCCACGCGCTGGCGGGATGGCTGAAAAATGCCCATGCTGACCGTGAAATTGCCTACCGCCCGGCAAGGGTGCTGATGCAGGACTTTACCGGCGTACCTGCCGTTGTTGATCTGGCGGCAATGCGCGAAGCGGTTAAACGCCTCGGCGGCGATACTGCAAAGGTTAATCCGCTCTCACCGGTCGACCTGGTCATTGACCACTCGGTGACCGTCGATCGTTTTGGTGATGATGAGGCATTTGAAGAAAACGTACGCCTGGAAATGGAGCGCAACCACGAACGTTATGTGTTCCTGAAATGGGGAAAGCAAGCGTTCAGTCGGTTTAGCGTCGTGCCGCCAGGCACAGGCATTTGCCATCAGGTTAACCTCGAATATCTCGGCAAAGCAGTGTGGAGCGAATTGCAGGACGGTGAATGGATTGCTTATCCGGATACACTCGTTGGTACTGACTCGCACACCACCATGATCAACGGCCTTGGCGTGCTGGGGTGGGGCGTTGGTGGCATCGAAGCAGAAGCCGCAATGTTAGGCCAGCCGGTTTCCATGCTTATCCCGGACGTAGTGGGCTTTAAACTTACCGGAAAATTACGTGAAGGTATTACCGCCACAGACCTGGTTCTCACTGTTACCCAAATGCTGCGCAAACATGGCGTGGTCGGGAAATTCGTCGAATTTTATGGTGATGGTCTGGATTCACTACCGTTGGCGGATCGCGCCACCATTGCCAATATGTCGCCAGAATATGGTGCCACCTGTGGCTTCTTCCCAATCGATGCTGTAACCCTCGATTACATGCGTTTAAGCGGGCGCAGCGAAGATCAGGTCGAGTTGGTCGAAAAATATGCCAAAGCGCAGGGCATGTGGCGTAACCCGGGCGATGAACCGATTTTTACCAGTACGTTAGAACTGGATATGAATGACGTTGAAGCGAGCCTGGCAGGGCCAAAACGCCCACAGGATCGCGTTGCACTGCCCGATGTACCAAAAGCATTTGCCGCCAGTAACGAACTGGAAGTGAATGCCACGCATAAAGATCGCCAGCCGGTCGATTATGTTATGAACGGACATCAGTATCAGTTACCTGATGGCGCTGTGGTCATTGCTGCGATAACCTCGTGCACCAACACCTCTAACCCAAGTGTGCTGATGGCTGCAGGCTTGCTGGCGAAAAAAGCCGTAACTCTGGGCCTCAAGCGGCAACCGTGGGTCAAAGCGTCGCTGGCACCAGGCTCGAAAGTTGTTTCTGACTATCTGGCAAAAGCGAAATTGACACCGTATCTCGACGAACTGGGGTTTAACCTTGTGGGATACGGTTGTACCACCTGTATTGGTAACTCTGGGCCGCTGCCCGATCCTATCGAAACGGCAATCAAAAAAGGCGATTTAACCGTCGGTGCAGTGCTGTCCGGCAACCGTAACTTTGAAGGCCGTATCCATCCGCTGGTTAAAACCAACTGGTTGGCCTCGCCGCCGCTGGTGGTTGCTTATGCGCTGGCGGGAAATATGAATATCAACCTGGCTTCTGAGCCTATTGGTCATGATCGTAGAGGCGATCCAATATATCTGAAAGATATCTGGCCATCGGCACAAGAAATTGCCCGTGCGGTAGAACAAGTCTCCACAGAAATGTTCCGCAAAGAGTACGCAGAAGTCTTTGAAGGCACTGCAGAGTGGAAAGAAATTAACGTCGCACGATCCGATACCTACGGATGGCAGGAGGATTCAACCTATATTCGTTTATCGCCTTTCTTTGATGAAATGCAGGCAACACCAGCACCTGTGGAAGATATTCACGGTGCGCGGATCCTCGCAATGCTGGGGGATTCAGTCACCACTGACCATATCTCTCCGGCGGGCAGTATTAAGCCCGACAGCCCAGCGGGTCGATACCTACAAGGTCGGGGTGTTGAGCGAAAAGACTTTAACTCCTACGGTTCGCGGCGTGGTAACCATGAAGTGATGATGCGCGGCACCTTCGCCAATATTCGCATCCGTAATGAAATGGTGCCTGGCGTTGAAGGGGGGATGACGCGGCATTTACCTGACAGCGATGTTGTCTCTATCTATGATGCCGCGATGCGCTATAAGCAGGAGCAAACGCCGCTGGCGGTGATTGCCGGGAAAGAGTATGGATCAGGCTCCAGTCGTGACTGGGCGGCAAAAGGTCCGCGTCTGCTTGGTATTCGTGTGGTGATTGCCGAATCGTTTGAACGAATTCACCGTTCGAATTTAATTGGCATGGGCATCCTGCCGCTGGAATTTCCGCAAGGCGTAACGCGTAAAACGTTAGGGCTAACCGGGGAAGAGAAGATTGATATTGGCGATCTGCAAAATCTACAACCCGGCGCGACGGTTCCGGTGACGCTTACGCACGCGGATGGTAGCCAGGAAGTCGTACCCTGCCGTTGTCGTATCGACACCGCGACGGAGTTGACTTACTACCAGAACGACGGCATTTTGCATTATGTCATTCGTAATATGTTGAAGTAACAAGTATTTGCTTGCCGGTTATTTTGCTTCCGGCAAGCAAAAGAATTACACAATGCAAGAGGGTTATTTGTTCAGCAAATGACCCATTTTCTCGGCTTTGGTATCGAGATAATGTTCGTTATTGGGGTTACGACCTACAATCAACGGTACGCGTTCAACAATATTAATTCCTGCTTCGGTCAGAATTTCGACTTTTTTCGGGTTATTGGTTAACAAGCGGACTTCATTGACGCCAAGGAGTTTGAACATATCAGCGCAAAGAGTGAAGTCGCGCTCATCAGCGGCGAAGCCTAACTGGTGGTTAGCCTCTACGGTATCGTAACCTTGATCCTGCAGTGCGTAAGCGCGGATTTTATTCAGCAGACCAATGTTACGACCTTCCTGACGGTGATACAGCAAAATACCACGGCCTTCCTCGGCAATTTGCGTCAATGCCGCTTCGAGCTGGAAGCCACAATCGCAGCGCAAGCTGAACAGGGCGTCACCGGTCAGACATTCGGAATGGACGCGCGCAAGTACCGGGGTATGCCCGGAAATATCGCCATAGACTAGCGCGACATGATCGTGTCCGGTTGCCAGTTCTTCAAATCCCACCATCAGGAAATCGCCCCATGGGGTTGGCAGTTTGGCTTCTGCCACACGTTTAAGCTGCATGAAATTCTCCAGATAATGCTGGTTCTGTATTGGCTTATTTTGCCATAACGAGAAGGGGTTCACCTAATCACGACGTGTCGATCGTTCACGGAATGGCACAAATCTGTCAATTTTTCCTGGAACTGGCATTTTCAGTTATGATTGTGGGACTTATCAAAAAGGAGAGGCCATGCGTTCGATTGCCAGACGTACCGCAGTGGGAGCTGCACTATTGCTTGTTATGCCAGTAGCCGTATGGATTTCTGGCTGGCGTTGGCAACCTGGAGAACAAAGTTGGCTACTAAAAGCGGCTTTTTGGGTTACTGAAACTGTCACCCAGCCCTGGGGCGTCATTACACATTTGATTTTATTCGGCTGGTTTCTCTGGTGTCTGCGTTTTCGCATTAAGGCTGCCTTTGTATTATTTGCCATTCTGGCGGCCGCAATCCTTGTGGGACAAGGCGTTAAATCCTGGATCAAAGACAAAGTCCAGGAACCACGACCTTTTGTTATCTGGCTGGAAAAAACACATCATATTCCGGTTGATGAGTTCTACACTTTAAAGCGAGCAGAACGCGGAAATCTAGTGAAAGAACAGTTGGCTGAAGAGAAAAATATCCCACAATATTTGCGTTCACACTGGCAGAAAGAGACGGGGTTTGCCTTTCCTTCCGGTCACACGATGTTTGCTGCCAGTTGGGCACTGCTGGCCGTTGGTTTGCTGTGGCCGCGTCGGCGAACGTTAACCATTGCTATCTTGCTGGTCTGGGCAACGGGAGTCATGGGAAGCCGCCTGCTGCTCGGGATGCATTGGCCACGCGATCTGGTGGTAGCTACGTTGATTTCGTGGGCGCTGGTGGCGGTGGCAACGTGGCTTACGCAACGAATTTGTGGGCCATTAACACCGCCTGCGGAAGAAAATCGCGAAATAGCGCAACGAGAACAAGAAAGTTAACGCTGGTTGATTTTCCGAATTTAGCCCTTAAATCATCAACAATGCGCGTGGATGCCATTTCGCAGACGGCGCGAAAATGGTACTTTAAAGGGCTATTGCGGTAAGTTGACCATAATTTATTCGCTCTAACCACATAACGGGAAGTAATGTGAAATATTTACTCATTTTCTTACTGGTGTTAGCGATCTTCGTGATTTCGGTCACGTTGGGTGCGCAGAACGATCAACAGGTGACGTTTAATTATCTGTTAGCGCAAGGGGAGTACCGTATTTCCACATTGCTGGCGGTATTGTTTGCTGCGGGTTTTGCTATCGGTTGGTTGATTTGTGGCCTGTTCTGGCTGCGAGTTCGTGTTTCCCTGGTGCGCGCTGAACGTAAAATAAAGCGACTGGAAAACCAGCTTTCACCCGCGACTGACGTGGCTGTAGTGCAGCACTCGTCAGCGGCGAAGGAATAACTTTCTATGCTGGAGTTGTTGTTTCTGCTTTTGCCTGTAGCCGCTGCCTATGGCTGGTATATGGGCCGCAGAAGTGCGCAACAAAACAAGCAAGATGAAGCCAACCGCTTGTCGCGTGATTACGTAGCGGGGGTTAACTTCCTGCTTAGTAATCAACAGGATAAAGCGGTAGACCTGTTTCTCGATATGCTTAAAGAGGATACAGGCACCGTTGAAGCCCACCTTACGCTCGGAAACCTGTTCCGTTCGCGTGGCGAAGTTGATCGCGCTATTCGCATCCATCAGACCCTAATGGAAAGCGCCTCGCTGACCTATGAACAGCGTCTGTTGGCGATTCAACAACTGGGGCGTGATTACATGGCCGCCGGGTTATACGACCGCGCGGAAGACATGTTCAATCAGCTGACCGATGAAACTGACTTCCGCATTGGCGCTCTGCAACAGTTGCTACAAATCTACCAGGCTACCAGTGAGTGGCAGAAAGCAATTGATGTTGCCGAACGCCTGGTGAAGCTGGGTAAAGATAAACAGCGCGTCGAAATTGCCCATTTCTACTGTGAGTTAGCCCTGCAGCATATGGCCAGCGACGATCTCGATCGTGCCATGACCTTGCTAAAAAAAGGGGCGGCGGCAGATAAAAACAGCGCCCGCGTATCCATCATGATGGGACGCGTGTTTATGGCGAAAGGAGAATACGCCAAAGCCGTCGAAAGTTTGCAACGCGTGATATCCCAGGACAGAGAACTGGTCAGCGAAACGCTGGAAATGCTGCAAACCTGCTATCAGCAGTTGGGTAAAACTGCCGAATGGGCAGAATTCCTGCAACGCGCGGTGGAAGAGAACACCGGTGCCGATGCTGAATTGATGCTTGCTGATATCATCGAAGCGCGCGACGGTAGTGAGGCCGCACAGGTCTATATTACGCGCCAGCTTCAGCGTCATCCGACCATGCGTGTGTTCCATAAGTTAATGGATTACCACTTAAATGAAGCGGAAGAAGGGCGTGCCAAAGAGAGCCTGATGGTGCTGCGTGACATGGTTGGCGAGAAGGTACGTAGTAAGCCTCGTTATCGCTGCCAGAAATGTGGTTTTACCGCATACACCCTCTACTGGCATTGTCCGTCTTGTCGGGCCTGGTCAACCATTAAACCGATTCGCGGTCTTGATGGCCTGTAATTTTTAAAAAAATCCGACTTTAGTTACAACATACTAGTTATTGATGTTCCATTGTGCTCCGGCAACGACGGAGCAGAAAAAGCCTGCCAGGGGAAAAATCGCAACTGTTAATTTTTTATTTCCACGGGTAGAATGCTCGCCGTTTACCTGTTTCGCGCCACTTCCGGTGCCCATCATCAAGAAGGTCTGGTCATGACGTTAACTGCTTCATCTTCTTCCCGCGCTGTTACGAATTCTCCTGTGGTTGTTGCCCTTGATTATCATAATCGTGATGCCGCGCTGGCCTTTGTCGACAAGATCGACCCACGCGATTGTCGTCTGAAGGTCGGCAAAGAGATGTTTACATTGTTTGGGCCACAGTTTGTGCGCGAACTTCAACAGCGTGGTTTTGATATCTTTCTTGACCTGAAATTCCACGATATCCCCAACACTGCAGCGCACGCTGTCGCTGCTGCAGCTGACTTAGGCGTGTGGATGGTGAATGTTCATGCCTCTGGTGGGGCGCGTATGATGACCGCAGCGCGTGAGGCACTGGTTCCGTATGGCAAAGATGCACCGCTTTTGATTGCTGTGACAGTGTTGACCAGCATGGAAGCCAGCGACATGGCCGATCTTGGCGTGACACTGTCACCTGCAGATTATGCAGAACGTCTGGCGGCACTGACGCAAAAATGTGGCCTTGATGGTGTGGTGTGTTCTGCTCAGGAAGCTGTGCGCTTTAAACAGGTATTCGGTCAGGAGTTCAAACTGGTTACACCGGGCATTCGTCCGCAGGGGAGTGAAGCAGGTGACCAGCGCCGCATTATGACGCCAGAACAGGCGTTGGCGGCTGGTGTTGATTATATGGTGATTGGTCGCCCGGTAACGCAATCGGTAGATCCAGCGCAGACGCTGAAAGCGATCAACGCCTCTTTACAGCGGAGTGCATGATGAGTGATTCCAACAGCCGTCTGGTCTACTCTACAGAAACCGGGCGTATTGATGAGCCCAAAGCGGCCCCAGTACGCCCTAAAGGCGATGGTGTGGTGCGTATTCAGCGTCAGACCAGTGGACGTAAAGGTAAGGGCGTTTGCCTGATTACCGGTATCGATCTCGATGATGCCGAACTGACAAAACTTGCAGCGGAACTGAAGAAAAAATGCGGCTGTGGCGGAGCAGTTAAAGATGGAGTTATTGAAATCCAGGGCGATAAGCGTGATTTATTAAAATCACTACTTGAAGCGAAAGGGATGAAGGTAAAACTCGCAGGCGGTTAACATAAAAAGCCACGGATATATCCGTGGCTTTCGAATATTTTACTGTGTGTATTATTCAGTTATTTCGTACTGAACAGAATCAAGCGTATTATAATTGCGAGTCGATAATCGACATTTATTTACGATTATTTACCGACCTGGTGACCAATAACACCACCGACAGCTGCGCCACCTAATGTACCCAACGTACTGCCATCGGTCAGTACTGCACCGCCTAATGCCCCTGCACCCGCGCCGATTGCGGTGTTGCGGTCCCGTTTAGACCAGTTAGAACAGGCACTCAGAGACATTGCCAGGGTAATTGCCAGAACAGCCGCGGTCATTTTTTTGCTCGTTACAAACATAATACTCTCTCCTGAATTTATGATTCACGGAAGTAAGCTCTCTATAACTATAATAGCTAAGAATAAGCCTGGTGAAATTATTCCGTGAAATCCGCTCGCGCGCAGGGTTATATCACGCAGGTGATAATGACTTCCTGTTATATCGCTGATAATAATTTTATATCTTGAGAGTGTTAATAACAGGTAAATAGTCTTAATTATCAACCAGGAATCATCTTAGAGCGGATGATTTGCCAAACTGCAAATCATCCGTAGAGAAGGGAAATGGTTAAATGTCAACGACGTGAACGGTGAGTTTACTGTGCTCAAGATGCATCAGATCGCTGGCGCGTATTTTCGAATCGGTAATCACGCGATTGAATCGCTCAACGGGACCGATGGAGTATGAATGTACAGCACCAAATTTCGAGCTGTCAGTCAGGACTATCGCTTCGCACTCTTTTTCCAGCACGGCATTCACCACATCGGTACGCATCATATCGCGACCGGTGAATCCAGTTTCAGGTTGCCAGCCATCAATACCAATAAATGCTTTGCTGAAATGTACCTGTTGGATGCACTGGCGTGTCAACGGGCCAACCATACTTTCGCTTTTTTTCTGGTACACGCCACCGAGCAAAATAACTTCACAAGGCGCGTCTTTCAGCAAATGCGCGATGTAGCTGCTGACCGTGATGATAGTGACATTTTTCTTCTGCTCCCCCAGAGTCCGGGCGAGCAGGGCATTGCTGCTGCCATTTTCGATAAAGATGGTTTCGCCCGGTTGAACCAGTGACGCGGCAAACTCGGCGAGTTCACGCTTCAGCGTATAGTTGCTCATCATACGGGTTTCGACGTCATCACTATCAAGCGAAACTGCAGAGCCATGTGCACGGCGGAGGTAACTCAGTTTTTCGAGGGTGTTGAGATCCTGGCGAATGGTAACTTCAGAAACTCCAGTGGCTTTTGCCAGATCGGTTACGCTAACCTGACCCTGGTCAATGACCATCTGTAGAATAGTTTGTTGTCGGGAATTCATCGCTGTAATTCTTATAACGTTATAATACTAAATAAAAAAATACTGACGCGCCGGGCATCCTCAAATAGGAAAACCTGAAGGCACGATTGTTAAATCTCCCACGGTGCCTTCGGGATGTCTGGCGTAGATTCAGCAACCTGGCGCAAGAGTTCTGCTTTAAGTATCTCGAGATTATGGATCGCAGAGTGGTAATCGCCTGCCACAAGGATATCTAACACAATATCAATACGTTCGGCAACGCGCTGGGCATCAAATTCAGACATCAAGGACATCCTTATAGCAAAAGGGGGAAAATGAATAATGCAAAAATTGCCGCTAAAAGAGAAGTGTTTAACAGCAACGGCTAATTATCATCCGGGAATACGATATATAATGACGGAATATAGCGCTAAGTATATATATTCATCTACTTATGCGCGCTTCAGATAGCGTTTATACCAGCGTTCGAAGGCGACGGCGGGCATCGGTTTGGCAAACAAAAATCCTTGCCGCTCATTGATCCCATTCTTGGTTAAAAAAGCATCTTCCTTTGCACTCTCTACACCTTCGGCGATCACCTGAAGATTCAATGCCTGGGCCACAGCGACGATCGCCCGGACCAGTGACTGCGAGACAGGCTGTTTGTGAATATCCCGAACAAAAACCTGGTCAAGTTTGATGGCATCGATCGGAAAGCGCGCCAGTTGCGAAAGTGAAGAGTAGCCGGTACCAAAATCGTCCAGATGTACTTGCGCACCTAATTGGCTAAATTGTTGAATAACAGACAGTGCCAGTTCATCATTCTCAATCAGGCAGCTCTCTGTCAGTTCAACATCAATAGGGCAGTATTCAAAATTGAGTTCCTGGAGAACCTGTTTCAGGGCGGTGAAAATGGTTTGATCGGCGAGCTGACGTGCAGAAATGTTTACCGCCACTCGCAGGTTAATGCCTTTATCCCGCCACTTCGCCACCTGGCGTACGACATCGAGAATAACCCAACGGCCTAAAGGCACAATTAGCCCTGACTCTTCTGCGTAGGAAATGAAGTCCAACGGTGGAATCAACCCACGTTCAGGTGACTGCCAACGTACTAGTGCTTCCAGACTGCGCACTTCGCCACGCCAGGTGATTTTCGGTTGATAGTGAATAACCAACTGATCGTTTTCCAGTGCTTTACGCAAGTTGGTATCCAGCCAGAGATATTCAAATACCCGTTGATTCATTTCTGGGGTAAAAACGCAAAATTGTCCTCGTCCGCCTTCCTTTGCTGTGTACATTGCTGTGTCGGCGTGACGAATAATAGCCGCGCTGTCCGAACCATGTTCGGGAGAGAGTGCAATACCTACTGAACAGCTGGTATAAACTTCAATTAAACCAATGCGAAAGGGGAGCCGTAAGCGGGTCAAAATTCGTGATGCCATTGCTTCCAGCGCGCTTTGTGAGGTGTTGGATGCCAGTACCAGAAACTCATCGCCACCTGGACGCGCCAACACCTGGTCATGTTCGAGACAGCTTAAAATAGCCAATGACACGTCGCGTAATAACTGGTCACCAAACAAATGCCCATAGGCGTCGTTGACCTTTTTAAAATTATCCAAATCAAGATACACAACCCCAACTTTATTGTTATCTGCATGATTAATAGCGTGATCGATTAACTCCTGCATTGCGTTACGATTCGGCAGTCCGGTGATACTGTCGGTATTTGCCAGAATACGCAGTCGCTCCTGAGCGCGGCGCTCTTCGGTAATGTCGGTGCCGGAACAGATTAAAAAAATCTCGTTTTTGCCACTGCCGCTGTGGACAAATTTATTGCGAAACAGAAACAGCCGCTGGCCTTTACGTGTTGGTATCCACAGTTCGACTTCATATGCATTGCCGCTTCGAAAAAATACACGGTTATTGCGCCTGGATGCCGCAGCTTCACGACGGCTCATAAACAGTTTAAACACGCTTTGGCCAATGACGTCGTGTTCGTTCAACCCTGTGTAATCTTCACATAACCGATTGAAGCGTTGGATATTCCCCCGGCTGTCGAGAATCACTATTGCGGAATGTGCTTCAGAAACTACCTGCTCAGCAAAGGAAAGCCCGTGTGATAAATCACGAGCAACTGCCGGTGTGTCATGCCATGCAGACGCGTTGCCAGCCCATTCCCGTTTATTTATTTTTCGTCCTACCAGATGCACAGAAAGATCGCTCTCATCGACGGTCAGACTCATCATCAGGCTGGAGGTGATGACCGTCATTTCCCTGATGCGAGCAGCCTGTTCGGCAGATAACTGCAAAGTACGATCAGGTTCTGTGGTTTCGGTGGTAGAAAAGCGCAAAACATCGCTGCTTTCCGTCAACCGCCAGTATGGATTGTGCGATCCGAGAAAGTTGTACAACGTTGTGGACTCCCTAACGGTTTTCATGATGCATATCCTCCGGTTAACAGCGGAGTCCGCGGTTAAATAAAAGGAACAACATGACTTACATGAAATTAACGGCGGCTAAACGCATTGTTTTTTTTATATATTTATTTGTAATCCAGTTTTGGAAAAACGCCAGTTTTCAAACGAAAGTCAGTTAAAAAACTGCCGGGATATGATGAAGGTAGAGCGGGGAAATAAACGGCCCATTCATAAGGAATGGGCCGTGAAAGGAGATTACGCGACCGGGCGCGCAATAATGCTGCGGGTTTCCATGCGGACTTCGGCAATGGTGACGTCAATAACGTCAGTTACTTTATAAACCGTTTCACCTTTAATTTGTACGGTGCCGTTTTCCTGGCTGCAAACCAGTTCATCGCGCACAGCGTGTAAGAAAGGTGCCGGAATAAAGGCGATAGCGCCGTTATCAACCAAACGAACACGCATGCCGCCACGGCTGATATCGACAATTTCCGCTGCGAAACGGGTGTCGGTCCCGGCTTTGTCTTTCAGGAAGCGTGCGTATAACCAGTCACCAACATCACGTTCTGCCATCCGGTTGAGACGGCGACGCTCGGCCATTTGGACAGTGATTTCATCCTGTGGACGCGTCGCAGTTTCGCCTTTGATAACCGCTTTCAGCAGACGGTGGTTGATCATGTCGCCATATTTACGGATCGGCGAAGTCCAGGTGGCGTATGCCTCCAGACCGAGGCCAAAGTGAGGACCGGGTTCAGTGCTAATTTCAGCAAATGACTGGAAGCGACGAATGCGGCTGTCGAGGAAACCAGTTGGTTGCGCATCCAGTTCACGACGCAGTTTGCAGAAACCGTCCAGCGTGAGCACTTCTTCGGCATCGACATGCAGACCGTGCGTTTTCAGCAACGCTGCCAGCGCGTCGGCATTCGCCGGATCAAAGCCCATATGCACGTTATAGATACCAAAACCGAGCTTATCGCGCAGTACGCGAGCCGCACAAATGTTAGCGGCAATCATCGCTTCTTCGACGATACGGTTGGCAATGCGACGAGGCTCGGCGACGATATCCAGCACTTCACCTTTTTCACCGAGAATAAAGCGGTAATCCGGGCGATCTTTAAACACCAGTGCGTGGTTATGACGCCACTCGCCGCGGCGTTGGCAAATTTGCGCTAGCAAACGGACTTGTTCGGCAATTGCTTCACTTTCAGGCTGCCAGTCACCGGTATTCTCCAGCCAGTCAGAAACCTGGTCATACACCAGCTTCGCTTTGGATTCGATGGTGGCGGCAAAGAATTCGATATTATCTTCAATGGTGCCATCAGCGGAGAGCGTCATGCGGCATGCCAGTACCGGGCGGACTTCATTGGCGCGCAGTGAGCAGAGATCGTCAGAAAGCTCGCGAGGCAGCATAGGGATGTTGAAGCCAGGCAGATAGTTGGTGAATGCGCGAATTTTCGCGGCTTTGTCCAGCTTACTGCCTTCAGCAATCCACGCGGTTGGATCGGCAATCGCCACAATCAGCTGAAGTTTGTCATCCGGCAACGCCTTAGCGAAAAGGGCGTCATCCATATCTTCTGTGCTGGCACTGTCGATGGTGACAAAATCCAGCGCGGTCAGATCTTCACGAACCAGACCTTCATCGAGCATTTCGGTAGCGACGCCGTCTGGTGCTTCTTTTTCCAGATTATGGCGTGCAAGGGTAACCCACCACGGTACAAAGTGATCGTCACCAAAAGTGATGTATTGTGTCAGTTCTGCATAGAAAGAACGATCGCCTTTCAGCGGATGACGGCGCATTTCGGCAACCGCCCAGTCGCCTTCTTTAAACTCGTGGTTCAGGCCACGGGCTGCGCGGCAAGGAATGGCGTCTTTTAAGAGTGGATGATCAGGAACGATGGCCAGACGGTCATTTTTGCCCTGAACTTTACCCACGAAACGAGTCAGGAACGGTTCAACCAGTTCTTCTGGCTCTGCGGATTCACGTTCTTTTTCACTGTGGATCACCGCGATAATTCGGTCGCCATGCATGACTTTTTTCATCTGCGGCGGCGGAATGAAATAACTTTTTTGCGCGTCGACTTCCAGGAAGCCAAAGCCTTTTTCTGTGGCTTTTACCACCCCTTCAGCGCGTGGCGTCTGGGAATGCAGTTGCTGTTTAAGCTGCGCTAGCAGCGGGTTGTCCTGAAACATAATTGTCTATTTTGGTGGCCATTAGAGCGGCTGACAGTTTTACGCGAATCTGTCTGACGCGGCAAGGTTAATATGTCTCACCCAACGCGATTTTTAAGCGATTTATCCAGCCACACAGCCCGCTCCATACCAGCAGATTAATAATCTGCGTTGATGATTTTTCGTGTTCGAGTAAAGGGCTGAACTGGGCGGCGCTAAAGCGATCGGGTGCTCGGGTCAGCCATTGTATCGCCTGAACGGTAGCGCGCTCAACAGAATGACGGTCAGCCCATTGGTTAATTTCATTTTCGCCCTTGCGCAGAAGGGTGCTGATTTTTTTATATTCATTTGATGAATTCATACAGGTGGCAAAACAAGCAGGACTGCCATTTATCCGCGCGCATAACAACGCCGCAAGCTGATTATTCGGCTGTGTATTGACCCGTGTGCTGTTTAATAACTTTTCGAGAAGGGAAAGTGAAATAGGGTGGAGAGAGAGTATTTCGGCCAGTTGGCAAAGTTCTGCAGTTGAACTTTTTGTGTGCTCTTCAGGTAGTTTTTCCACCTCATAGCTGCTTCGCCAGCGTAATGATTCATCAGCAAACAGTGACGCGTCGGCGTAGTTTTGTATCTCCAGCCCGGGTAACCAGCGTACCGGATGCCCGAGATAAGCCTGAAATGTCGCAATTGTCCGCGCCTGAAAGCCAATAAAACCAATGATTTGGTTAATGATCACACAGTCCCAGGCAGTAAGACCGACGTCATTCAGATGCTGGCGCGATCGGTTGTCGATAATAGAAGGCGAGCTAGCCAGTTGGCGGGCATATTGCGTGATTTGTGCCAACCGATGATTACTTTCCCTGGTGGAATCAGGCCCGGGGAGCGGCGTAAGTCGCGCCGAATAGTAGTTACATAACCGCTGGACGCCGCAAACCTGAGCAACCGTCAGGGCCGTCGACAAGCGTTCATAATCGGTGAAGGTCTGTGAACGGGTCACGGTAAGCTGGTCAGGGAACAACTCCACTGCAAGAACACGCGCAGGGTCCAGCCATGAAAGGAAGGGGGCCAGCGTTTCTTTTTCAAGGATCACGTCGAGTAGAAAGGGATCGCTGACCTTTGCGGCTTCCGGGACCAGAGGCAGAATGTCATACTCCGTAGTACTGGATTGCGTTTCATGATACCAGTGGCTTTTGCCGGTGATGTGGCGTTGTTCCATGGGCGCTCCTTGGTCGTAAAGGAAATCGTTATCCTGACGCAAGGCGGGAAGGGGAGAAAGACGGATCGGCGATAACAAATATCAGAAAGGTATAACAGAGATAACGGGCGGCAGAACGCCGCCCATCTTTACCAACAGAACGATTATTTCAGTTCGAGTTCGTTCATTGCAGCAATGCTGAAACCGCCGTCAACGTGGACCACTTCACCGGAGATACCGGCAGAGAGATCGGAGCACAGGAATGCCGCAGAGTTACCCACATCTTCAATAGTAACGGTACGGCGAATCGGGGTAACGGCTTCGCAATGAGCCAGCATTTTGCGGAAGTCTTTGATACCGGAGGCCGCCAGAGTACGGATCGGACCAGCAGAGATGGCGTTAACACGCACACCTTCCGGACCCATCGCGTTCGCCATATAGCGCACGTTCGCTTCCAGAGACGCTTTTGCCAGACCCATAACGTTGTAGTTCGGGATAGCGCGCTCAGCGCCAAGGTAGGAAAGGGTCAGCAGGGCAGAACCCGGATTCAGCATGGAGCGGCAAGCTTTTGCCATTGCAACGAAGCTGTAGGAGCTGATGTCGTGGGCAATTTTGAAGCCTTCACGAGTAACGGCGTTAACATAGTCACCATCCAGCTGATCGCCAGGTGCAAAACCAATAGAGTGTACGAAACCGTCAAATTTCGGCCAAACTTTCCCCAGTTCAGCGAACATGGTGTCGATGCTGGCATCTTCGGCAACATCGCATTGCAGAACGATGTCAGAACCCAATTGAGCGGCAAATTCTTCTACGCGGCCTTTCAGTTTGTCGTTCTGGTAGGTGAATGCCAGTTCAGCTCCTTCGCGGTGCATCGCCTGAGCGATACCGTAGGCGATGGACAGTTTGCTGGCAACACCGGTTACCAGAATGCGCTTACCGGAAAGAAAACCCATAGCTTTAATCCTTATTGTTGATGCTTGTTGTGCCTGAAAATCAGGCGATTCGTCGTTTTAGTAAACAGTACGAACAGATAAACGGTTATTATAATCAACCTGGCTGTGGGTGGCTATAGTTGCGCTTTCTGTACCGGAGAGAAGCTGCGGTACAGAGCATTTTGCGTTATCTACTCTTGACGCCTGCAAGGGGTAGGTTGGGGAAATATCTTATAGAATCTGACTATGAAACTATTCGTATTAGCTCCGATAAGTTTGATGATGAAAACAGAACTGGCGACAACAAGTAGCAGCCTTTCTGATGAATTGACCCCAACTTAATATTGTCAACTATCTTCACAGAATCTCCACAATCTCTTCATTATCAGAATATGCACCATGAATAAGATAAAAATACTTTCCATTACTTTGGAGAAACGTATAATCAGCAAAAATGAGAACGATCATTCTCACCAAGTGATAGGCCAGGAGACAGAAATGACCAGCAAGCTGGAGATACGCCACAAACAGCGTCAGGATGAAATCATTAACGCCGCCCGTCGGTGTTTTCGTCGCTGCGGGTTTCATGCCGCCAGTATGTCGCAAATTGCCAGCGAAGCTCAGCTTAGCGTGGGTCAGATATATCGTTACTTCGCCAACAAAGACGCCATTATTGAAGAGATGGTTCGCCGTATCATCGACTTTCGTATTGCCCAAATGGACATTGACGCGCGTACCGATCACTTCCCGGAAGTCCTTGCCTTGCGTAAATCCTTAAATGAGGACGACGACGCGCTGATGCTGGAAGTGGCTGCAGAAGCCACACGCAACCCGCGGGTTATGGCAATGCTTGAAGAAGCTGACGCCAGAATGTTCGCTAACGGTTGTGCACATATGAAAAGAATGCATCCCCATCTTAGCGACGAGCACATTCGTTGCTGCGTTGAAGTGTTTGCTACCATGATGGAAGGTACGGTTTATCGTCGTTTAACACCGCAAAAAAGCGATCCACAACATCTGCAGGAAATATATCAGGATATTGTTAGTATGTTGATAAATAAATAAGAACAGAATTAACCAATAGCGGGGGATATTAATCCCCCTTATTTCATTGCGAAATTCATTTCGCGATGCGGGTTCGTTATAACTGAATATCCCTGACATATCCTCATTAATTTTAATGAGGAGGGTATTTCTCACCCTGGAGAAAATAATGAAGTATATAGCAACATCTGTAGTGGCAATGCTGCTCTTATCTGGTTGTGATAATACGCAAAGTAACAATTCATCCCCGTCAGAAACAGAAGTCGGCGTTGTTACAGTCAAATCTCAACCGGTCTCGGTAGTCAGTGAATTAACCGGACGCACCAGTGCTGCGCTCAGTGCCGAAGTACGTCCGCAGGTTGGGGGAATTATCCAGAAACGCTTATTTAAGGAAGGTGATCTGGTCAAGGCTGGACAGCCGCTCTACCAGATTGATGCGGCCAGTTATCAGGCTGCATGGAATGAAGCTCGGGCAGCATTACAACAAGCACAGGCACTGGTAAAAGCCGATTGCCAGAAAGCGCAGCGTTATGCCCGACTGGTGAAAGAGAACGGTGTTTCACAACAGGATGCTGATGATGCTCAGTCTACCTGTGCACAAGATAAAGCCAGTGTAGAGGCGAAAAAAGCCGCACTGGAAACTGCGCGCATTAATCTTGACTGGACCACGGTAACCGCACCGATTTCAGGGCGCATTGGCATTTCGTCGGTAACCCCTGGCGCACTGGTGACCGCGTCGCAAGATACAGCGTTAACGACTATTCGTGGTCTGGATACAATGTATGTCGACCTCACTCGCTCCAGTGTCGATTTATTACGTCTGCGTAAACAGTCACTGGCGACCAACAGTGACACCATGAGCGTCTCACTTATTCTGGAAGATGGCACAACCTACAGCGAAAAAGGGCGTCTGGAACTCACCGAAGTCGCTGTAGATGAGTCTACCGGTTCGGTGACATTACGGGCGATTTTCCCCAATCCACAACAGCAGTTATTACCGGGAATGTTTGTTCGCGCTCGTGTCGATGAAGGCGTGATGGAAGACGCTATTCTCGCGCCGCAACAGGGCGTCACGCGCGATGCTAAAGGCAATGCAACTGCGCTGGTGGTGAATAAAGACAATAAAGTAGAGCAGCGAACGCTCGAAACGGGAGAAACATATGGTGATAAATGGCTGGTGCTAAACGGCCTGCACAACGGCGACCGACTGATTGTTGAAGGTTCTGCAAAAGTCACTTCAGGGCAGACGGTCAAGGCTGTTGAAGTTCAGGCTAATGGAGGCAACGCCTGATGTTTTCGCGCTTTTTTGTTCGCCGCCCGGTCTTTGCCTGGGTTATCGCCATTTTGATTATGTTGGCGGGGATTCTGGCTATTCGCACATTGCCCGTCGCGCAATATCCTGACGTTGCGCCACCGACCGTTAAAATTTCAGCCACTTATACTGGTGCTTCTGCCGAAACGCTGGAGAACAGCGTGACTCAGGTTATCGAGCAACAACTCACTGGGCTTGATAATTTACTCTATTTCAGCTCAACCAGCAGCTCTGATGGTTCGGTCAGTATTAATGTGACCTTTGATCAAGGTACCGATCCAGATACTGCACAGGTTCAGGTGCAGAATAAAATTCAGCAGGCGGAGTCACGCCTACCCAGCGAAGTGCAGCAAACGGGTGTTACGGTGGAGAAATCACAAAGCAACTTTTTGCTGATTGCTGCCGTGTATGACACCACTGACAAAGCCTCCAGTTCGGATATCGCCGACTGGTTGGTTAGTAACGTTCAGGACCCGCTGGCGCGTGTTGAAGGTGTGGGGAGTCTGCAAGTCTTTGGCGCGGAATACGCTATGCGCATCTGGCTTGACCCGGCCAAACTGGCGTCTTATTCGCTAATGCCTTCAGACGTGCAAAGTGCTATTGAAGCGCAAAACGTGCAGGTTACTGCCGGGAAAATAGGGGCATTGCCTTCACCGAATACTCAGCAACTGACCGCAACGGTACGTGCGCAGTCTCGCTTGCAGACGGTGGATCAGTTCAAAAATATTATCGTGAAAAGCCAGTCAGACGGCGCAGTTGTTCGTATAAAAGATGTGGCTCGCGTTGAGATGGGCAGTGAAGATTATACCGCTATCGGCAAACTTAACGGTCACCCGTCTGCCGGGGTTGCTGTAATGCTTTCGCCCGGTGCGAATGCGCTGAATACGGCGACGCTGGTCAAGGATAAGATTGCCGAATTCCAGCGGAACATGCCGCAGGGATACGACATCGCTTACCCGAAAGACAGCACTGAATTTATTAAAATCTCTGTAGAGGACGTAATTCAGACGCTGTTTGAAGCCATCGTATTGGTGGTTTGCGTGATGTATTTATTCCTGCAAAACCTGCGTGCCACACTGATTCCGGGGTTAGCTGTCCCCGTCGTTTTGCTGGGCACATTCGGCGTTCTTGCGTTGTTTGGCTATTCGATTAATACCCTGACGTTGTTTGCAATGGTGCTGGCGATCGGCTTGCTGGTGGACGATGCCATTGTGGTAGTGGAGAACGTCGAACGCATTATGCGTGACGAAGGGTTGCCCGCGCGTGAAGCCACGGAAAAATCAATGGGCGAGATTTCTGGCGCACTGGTTGCCATTGCGCTGGTGTTGTCAGCCGTATTCCTGCCTATGGCCTTCTTTGGGGGATCTACGGGGGTAATTTATCGTCAGTTTTCGATAACCATTATCTCCGCAATGCTGCTTTCCGTGGTGGTGGCATTGACCTTGACTCCCGCCCTGTGCGGTTCCGTCCTCCAGCATGTTCCGCCACATAAAAAAGGCTTTTTCGGCGCATTTAACCGCTTTTACCGCCGTACTGAAGATAAATATCAGCGAGGCGTAATTTATGTCCTGCGCCGTGCTGCTCGAACGATGGGGCTTTATCTCGTACTGGGTGGTGGAATGGCCCTGATGATGTGGAAACTGCCGGGCAGTTTCTTACCCACTGAAGACCAGGGCGAAATCATGGTGCAGTACACGCTGCCGGCCGGGGCGACCGCTGCCCGTACAGCAGAAGTGAATCGCCAGATTGTTGACTGGTTCCTGATTAACGAGAAAGCAAATACCGATGTCATTTTTACCGTTGATGGTTTCAGTTTTAGCGGCAGCGGACAGAACACCGGGATGGCGTTTGTTTCGTTGAAAAACTGGTCTCAACGTAAAGGGGCAGAAAACACCGCCCAGGCTATCGCCCTACGGGCAACCAAAGAGCTGGGCACAATTCGTGATGCCACGGTATTTGCGATGACGCCGCCAGCCGTTGATGGGCTGGGGCAAAGCAATGGTTTTACGTTTGAATTGTTATCTAACGGTGGAACCGATCGCGAAACACTACTGCAAATGCGTAATCAGTTGATAGAAAAAGCGAATCAAAGTCCGGAGTTACATTCTGTTCGTGCCAATGATTTGCCACAAATGCCGCAATTGCAGGTAGATATTGATAGTAATAAAGCGGTGTCATTAGGGTTGAGTTTGAATGATGTCACCGACACCCTGTCCAGTGCGTGGGGCGGTACTTATGTGAATGACTTTATTGACCGTGGTCGTGTGAAAAAAGTCTACATTCAGGGCGACAGTGAATTTCGTTCCGCGCCGTCAGACTTAGATAAATGGTTTGTGCGCGGTAGCGATAACGCCATGACACCATTCTCTGCTTTTGCGACCACCCGCTGGCTGTATGGACCGGAAAGACTGGTGCGCTACAACGGTTCTGCAGCCTATGAAATTCAGGGGGAAAATGCGACTGGCTTTAGTTCCGGCGATGCAATGACAAAAATGGAGGAACTGGCAAACAGTCTTCCTGCGGGAACAACCTGGGCCTGGAGTGGTTTGTCATTGCAGGAGAAACTGGCCAGCGGTCAGGCATTGAGT
The DNA here is from genome assembly GCF_046487665.1 of Escherichia sp. WS1152. Classification (NCBI taxonomy): domain Bacteria; kingdom Pseudomonadati; phylum Pseudomonadota; class Gammaproteobacteria; order Enterobacterales; family Enterobacteriaceae; genus Escherichia; species Escherichia sp. WS1152. Next base: position 702,918 of record NZ_JBJQJA010000001.1, read on the forward strand.
CTGTATGCAGTTTCTATTCTGGTGGTTTTCCTCTGCCTTGCAGCACTGTACGAAAGCTGGTCAGTCCCGTTCTCGGTCATTCTGGTGATCCCTCTGGGGCTTCTTGGCGCGGCGCTGGCGGCCTGGATGCGTGATTTAAACAACGATGTTTACTTCCAGGTGGCGCTATTAACCACTATCGGCTTGTCGTCGAAAAACGCCATTCTGATTGTGGAATTTGCTGAAGCGGCGGTTGCAGAGGGCTATTCCTTGAGTCGTGCGGCATTACGCGCGGCGCAGACTCGTTTACGCCCAATCATCATGACCTCGCTGGCGTTTATTGCGGGGGTAATGCCGCTGGCGATAGCAACCGGCGCAGGGGCGAACAGCCGCATCGCCATTGGTACGGGCATTATTGGCGGTACGCTGACCGCTACGTTGCTGGCTATTTTCTTTGTTCCTCTGTTTTTTGTACTGGTGAAACGTTTGTTTGCCGGTAAACCGCGCCGTCAGGAGTAAGTTATGTTGCGTCGTTCTCTTATTTTTCTGGTGCTGTTGAGTGCGGGATGTGTCTCGCTCGATCCCCACTACAGCACGCCTGAATCCCCAATCCCGGCGACCTTGCCGGGAGCACAGGGCCAGGGAAAGGCAATCAGCCATGACTGGCAGCAGGTGATCCACGATCCCCGATTGCAGCAGGTGGTGACTATTGCACTGAACAGTAACCGCGATGTGCAAAAAGCGATTGCTGATATTGACTCAGCACGGGCGCTCTATGGGCAAACTAATGCGTCGTTATTCCCGACGGTGAATGCGGCCTTAAGTTCGACCCGCAGTCGTTCGCTGGCGAATGGTACGGGAACAACTGCCGAGGCTGACGGCACGGTGTCCAGTTATACGTTAGATCTGTTTGGTCGTAATCAGAGTTTATCTCGGGCGGCGCGAGAAACCTGGCTTGCCAGTGAATTTACAGCCCAGAACACCCGTTTAACGCTGATTGCTGAAATCAGCACCGCCTGGCTGACACTGGCGGCCGATAACAGCAACCTGGCCCTGGCAAAAGAAACGATGGCCAGTGCAGAAAACTCATTGAAAATTATCCAGCGCCAGCAACAGGTTGGCACGGCAGCAGCGACAGATGTCAGTGAGGCGATGAGTGTTTATCAGCAAGCGCGCGCCAGCGTTGCCAGCTATCAGACACAAGTGATGCAGGATAAAAATGCGCTGAACTTACTGGCAGGTACAACGCTTGAGGAAAATCTGCTACCGGGAACACTGGAAAGCCTGCCGGAACAGATGATAAGTCTGGTTCCTGCGGGAGTGTCATCTGACGTTCTGCTGCGTCGCCCGGATATCCAGGAAGCGGAACATAATTTGAAGAGCGCCAATGCCGATATTGGCGCGGCGCGGGCTAACTTTTTCCCGACGATTTCGCTGACTGCCAGCGCTGGTGTTGGCAGTGACGCATTGTCGTCGTTGTTCAGCCACGGAATGCAGATCTGGTCATTTACGCCATCGGTCACATTACCGCTGTTCACTGGCGGAAGTAATCTGGCGCAGCTTCGTTACGCAGAAGCACAAAAGCGTGGACTCATTGCCACCTATGAAAAAACCGTTCAGAGCGCATTTAAAGATGTCGCTAACGCACTGGCGCGGCGGACCACGCTTGAAGAGCAACTGGATGCACAGCGCCAGTATGTTAAAGCTGAGCAACAAACGGTCGATGTTGGCTTGCGTCGCTATCAGACGGGTGTTGGTGATTACCTGACCGTGTTGACGGCGCAGCGCAGCTTGTGGAGCGCACAGCAGGAGCTGCTGGCACTGCAACTGACTGATTTTACAAACCGAATCACGCTCTGGCAGTCGCTGGGCGGCGGCATGTCATCACTCAAGTAAGGAATAATATGGCTAGAGTCTCTCTTTCATGGGCATTGATTCTTGGTCTTTTAGCCGGTATCGGCCCGATGTGTACCGATCTTTATTTGCCGGCTTTGCCGGAGATGTCTGAGCAACTGGCGGCAACCACGACCATAACGCAATTAACGCTGACTGCATCACTGATCGGTCTTGGCGTCGGACAACTGTTATTTGGCCCTCTGAGCGACAAAATAGGGCGTAAACGTCCGTTAATCTTGTCGTTGCTATTGTTTATTGTTTCTTCCATTTTGTGCGCGACAACGAACAATATTTACTGGCTGGTGGTCTGGCGTTTTATTCAAGGGATCGCGGGGGCGGGTGGTTCGGTGCTCTCTCGTTCTATTGCTCGTGACAAATATCAGGGAGTAACGTTGACCCAGTTTTTTGCGCTGTTAATGACGGTGAATGGCCTGGCACCGGTGTTGTCGCCAGTGCTGGGCGGGTACATTGTTAGCACTTTTGACTGGCGCACTTTATTCTGGGTAATGGCTGAAATTAGCACCGTATTGTTGCTGGGCTGCGTGTTATTTATTAATGAGACCTTGCCAGAAAATAAAAGGGGCTCATCATTGCTATTAACCGGACGAAGCGTGGTGCAGAACCGCCGTTTTATGCGCTTTTGCCTGATTCAAAGTTTTATGCTGGCAGGCTTGTTTGCGTATATCGGCTCTTCGTCGTTCGTGTTGCAGAAGGAATTTGGCTTTAGTCCAATGCAATTTAGCCTGGTGTTTGGCCTTAACGGCATCGGACTTATCATTGCTTCATGGATCTTTTCGCGTCTGGCGCGACGGATTAATGCGATGACATTGTTGCGAGGTGGCCTGATAGCGGCAATTTTGTGTGCATTGCTCACGGTCTTATGCGCATGGACACAATTGCCCATTCCGGCACTGGTGGCATTATTTTTCACTATTGCATTTTGTAGCGGCATCGGCACTGTTGGCGGGGCAGAGGCTATGAGTGCAGTAGGGACACAGGAATCTGGAACGGCGTCTGCGTTGATGGGGATGAGCATGTTTGTCTTCGGCGGTATAGCCGCGCCATTGTCGGGATTTGGCGGAGAAACACTGTTAAAAATGAGTCTGGCAATTACGGTGTGTTATACACTGGCATTCCTGGTTGCTCTCACCAGAATCGACAATCAAAAGTAATGAATACCTCATCCTGAGGGGGGCCCCTGTCAGGATGAGGTGCAGAACACTAACGGTCCTTACGCCACGCATCCGCTGTCAATGCCTCGCCAAAATGACCGGCAATCAGCCGTTTGGTGAGTTCATGCAGCGGCGATGCCAGCACATCCGCGGTGCTGCCTCGCTCGACAACCTCGCCCTGATGCATCACCAGCACCTGGTCGCTAATGTGCTTCATCATTCCGATATGCTGGGTAACATAAATATACGAAATGCCCTGTTTTTCCTGTAATTCCAGCATCAGATTAATCAACTGCGAACGCATCGACATATCCAGTGAGGCGAGGGCTTCATCGGCAATAATGACTTTTGGGCGCAATATCAGCGCGCGCGCCAGACCCAGACGCTGTTTTTGCCCTGGTGCCAACATATGCGGATAGTAACTGACGTGATCCGGTAGCAGCCCAACCATACGCATCGTTTCAATAATCTGTTTGCGACGCTGTTCCGGTTCCAGGTCGGTGTTCAGGCGCAGTGGAAAATCCAGAATTTGCGAGATACGTTGACGGGGATTCAACGAGGTCGAAGGATCCTGAAAAATCATGCGAATACGCTGACTGCGGAAGGAATAATCGCCAAAATGCAGTGGATGATCGTCAATCAATAACTCGCCGCTGGTAGGCTCTATCATTCCCGCCAGCATTTTTGCCAGCGTGGATTTACCCGAACCATTCTCGCCAATAATCGCCAGTGTCTGGCCTTCACGTAGCGTAAAGCTCAAGGGTTTTACCGCTTCTACGGTCTGACGACGAAACCAGCCGGTCCGGTAGCGGAACGTTTTACTTAAATTACGCACTTCAAGCAGCGTTTCGATCATCTCACTCTTTCTCCATGTTCAGCGGGAAATGACAGGCATAGAGATGATTTTTCGCCCCCGTCAAACGTGGCGTCACAATGCATTCTCGTTGTGCATACGGGCAACGTGGCCCCAGACGACAACCAATCGGTAACTGTTCCAGCAGTGGGATAGCGCCGGGCAGCGTATTGAGGCGACTTTTATGCGGCATCGCGCTGCCGAAGTCTGGTATCGCGCGGATCAGCGCCTGGGTATAAGGATGATGTGGCATCGTCACCAACTCCTTACTCGGCGCGGTTTCCACTGTTTGACCGCAGTAAAGCACGTTAATTTTATCCGCCCATTGGCTAAGCATTTGTAAGTCATGGCTGATAAGCAAAATAGTGGTATTGCTGTTTTGGTTGAGACGCGTCAGCAGGCGAAAGATTTGCGCCTGGGTTGTTGGCTCCATTGAGTTGGTCGGTTCGTCAGCAATCAGCAGACGCGGTTGATTCGCCAGTGCAATGGCTATCATCACTTTCTGACATTCACCTTCGGTCAACTCATAGGGAAAACTGCGCATCGCATCTTTGTGATCTTTAATCCCCACGCGGTGCAGCAGTTCAATGGCACGGCGTTTGCGCCAGCCAAAACGCTGCCACCAACGGCCTTTATAGGTCCAGGCTGGGATGTTTTGCATCAACTGGCGACCCACACGTTCTGAAGGGTCAAGACACGACTGCGGTTCCTGGAAAATCATCGACACGTTATGGCCAACCAGTTTGCGCCGTTCGCGTGCGGAGAGACGCAGCAAATCGATATCATCAAAACGCATACGGTCAGCAGTAACACGCCAGTTATCTTTATTCACCCCACAAATCGCTTTCGCAATCAAACTCTTGCCGGAACCGGATTCACCAACAAGACCGCGGATTTCACCTTCGGTTAAGGTCATACTTACCCGGTCGACGGCTTTAACCCACTCATCACCGGTTTTAAATTCAATGGTCAGGTTACGAATATCGAGTAATGGCATTATTCCACCCCCGCAATAATCGCACGACGAACGCCATCGCCAAGGAGGTTAACCAACAACACGCTAATCATAATTGCCGCACCTGGCAGCATGACAGTCCACGGGGCGACATAAATCAGTTCCAGCGCATCACCGAGCATCGCTCCCCATTCAGGCGAGGGGAGTTGTGCGCCGAGATCGAGAAAGCCCAGCGCGGCGATATCGAGAATTGCCATCGACAGTGCGCGGGTGATCTCGGTGACCAGCCCGGCGGTGATGTTTGGCATCACAGCAAACCAGAGAATATTCAGCGTTGATGCGCCATCCAGACGGGCGGCGATAACGTACTCTTTTTCCAGTTCGTCATGCACCATGCTGTAAATCGAACGTACCATACGCGGCAGCAATGCCAGCCAGACAGCAAACATAGCGTGGGACAAACTCGGTCCGGCAAACGCTACAACGATAATTGCCAGCAGCAGCGAAGGGATCGCCAGTAAGGTATCCAGAATATGGTTAAGCACCGCTGAGCGTAGGCCGTGCGTCGCCCCGGCGAAGGTGCCCAGTACCAGGCCACAGATCGTCGCGGCAAGCGTCACCACAAATGCGCCACCCACGGTTGGCGCAGCTCCGCTCAGTAAACGGCTTAAAACATCGCGTCCGAGGTCGTCAGTCCCCAGGAAGAAAGAAACTTCGCCATAGCGCGACCATGACGGCGGCAATAATTGGTAACCGAGAAATTGCTGGTCGATGCCGTAAGGCGCAAACCAGCCGCCAAAAATACACAGTACAGCCAGCCCCGCGCAGCCGTACAGGCCGACCATCGCAGAGGCGTCACTATAAAATTTGCGCCAGGCGGTACGCAGCGTGCCCGGCGGGCGCTTTTCGCTGTATACGCTATCGTAAGGCATACCATTCCTTATGTTTCAGAGGGTTAGCCATGGCACCCAAAATATCAGAAATCACGTTAACAATAATGACCAGTGAGCCACACACCATCACTCCGGCGGAAATGGCTGCGTAATCCTGCTGGCGGATGGCGTTAATTAACCAGCGCCCTAAACCCGGCCAGCTAAAAACCATTTCGGTGATCATTGCCAGCGTCAGCATGGTGGAAAACTGTAAGCCCAGGCGAGGAATAACCGGCGGTAACGCGTTATGCAGAACGTGGCGACGCAAAATAGTAAAGCGCGACAAACCGCGGGTAGCCGCCGCTTTAACATAGTTCTGGTCATACACTTCGATAGTGCTGATACGCATCAGTCGGATCACTTCAGTTGTTGGCGCAACCGACAGGGTGATCACGGGCAATATCATATGGCGGATTGCGCTCATGATCATTTCATCCCGCCATGGTGAGTCCGAAAGCCAGGCATCAATCAACGCAAACCCGGTAATCGGTTTCACTTCGTACAGCAGATCGAAACGCCCTGAAACGGGCAACCAACCTAGCGTGAGTGAACAAAACAGCGTCAACAGAAGCGCCAGCCAGAACACCGGGATTGAAAAGCCCAGCAAGGCGATGGCGTTGATCAAGTTATCCTGCCACTTATGGCGCGTAATCCCGGCAATCATCCCCACGGGGATGCCAACAATCAGCGCAAAACCGAAGGCGAGGATGCACAGTTCCATCGTCGCAGGGAAGACCTCTTTTAACTGTTCGGCAATCGGTTGACCGTTAATGCTGGAAACACCAAAATCCCAGTGGATCAGGCCGTTAAACCAGAACACCCAGGCATTCCACAGTGACGCGCCTTGTAACGGCGCGTGTGGAGTGAAATAGCTCAAACTGAAGCCAACGAAGGTCAGCAGGAACAAGGTGACAATCAATAACAAAATGCGGCGTAAGGTGAAGATAATCATGGTTTTTTCACCTCATCCTGTTTCTCGCGATACACCCCAGCAAAGGAGGCGTTACCAAACGGGCTAAGTACCAGACCTTTGATATCGTACCGATAGGCCTGCAAACGCAATGACGACGCCAGCGGCAGAATAGGTAATTCCTGCGCCAGAATACTCTGCGCTTCGTCATAGGCTTCAATACGCGCTGCCAGCTGCTGCGAGGAGAGCGCCTTACGCAACACGCTGTCGAATTTCGGATCGCACCAGTGGGCGAGGTTGGTCTGTGAATGAATTGCCGCGCAGCTCAGTAACGGACGGAAGAAACTGTCCGGGTCGTTACTGTCCGTCGCCCAACCGGATAACGTCAGATCATGGCTCATATCCATCAACCGCGCCTCCTGAAAGCGACCTTCTACCGGCACAATCACCACTTTTACGCCAACCTGCGCCATATCCGCCTGAATCAGTTCGGCAGTTTTCAGTGGACTGGGGTTCCACGCCTGCGAACGTGTGGGCACCCACAGTTTCAGCGTTAAGTTTTCCAGCCCCAACGCCTTCAACTGTTCGCGCGATTTCGCCGGATTGTATTCAGTAATTTTAGCCTCGTTGTCATAGGCCCACGAGGCGCGCGGTAAAATAGAGGCCGCCGTTTCAGCCGTACCATAATAGATGGATTGCATCAGGCGCTGGTTATTAATCGCCAGTGCCAGTGCATGGCGGACAGCGGGATTATTTAGCGGCGGTTTGGCGGTGTTAAATGCCAGATAGGCGACGTTCATCCCAGGACGCAGCGTTAAACGCAAGCGCGGGTCGTCACGCAAAATGGATAGCTGGCTGGCAGCAGGCCAGGCCAGAACGTCGCATTCCCCGGTCAGGAGTTTCGACAGACGTCCGGTGCCGCCGGAGCCTAAATCCACCACTACCTGCGGCATTAACGGTTTACCGCGCCAGAAGTCATCATGACGTTGTAGGCGAATAAATTGCCCGGCGCGGTATTCCGACAACTGATACGGACCGGTGCCGACCGGTTGACGGTCGAGTTGCTCCTGGCGATCTTCTTTCTCTAACTTCCGGGCATATTCTGCCGACATGACCGAAGCATAATGGGTTGCGAGGTGCCACAAAAAAGAAGCATCCGGCTGGGCGAGTCGGAACTCAACGGTATGATTATCCAGTTTGCGGACGCTTTTCACGTTATCGGCAAATTGCAGGCTGTCGAAGTAGGGGAAGTTGCTGCCGTTGACGTTATGCCACGGGTTGTTGCGGTCAAAAATTCGCTGGAAGGTAAACACCACATCGTCGGCATTCATTTTACGAGTGGGAGTAAACCAGTCGGTTTTTTGAAACGGAACATCGCGACGCAGGTGGAAGCGATAGGTCGCGCCGTTGTCGAGTACTTCCCAGCTTTCGGCAAGTTCCGGCATCAGGCGATAGGTATAGGGATCGACATCCAGCAGTCGATCATAAAACTGGGCGGCAAGGGTATCGACAATTAACCCACTGCTCGCTTTGGATGGGTTAAAGGTGTTGACTTGCCCGCTGACGCAATAGACAAAACCGCTGTCGCGGATATCAGCATGCGGGGGGGATTCAGGCGCGGCGATTGCCTGACCACTCACAAGTCCAGCAATCACCAAAAGAGACGATAATACCTGGCGCATAATATTAAGGGATTTTATGTAAAGAGGCTATCTTACTAATATTTAATGACATTTGCCATTACCGTTTGTGTTCAGGGGTCGTAATGAGGGCCGTGTGGTTGGTCGTTGAACAGGTGGCGTCGCCATCTGTTCAACATTCGTACCCGTGATTTCTCTATAACTATAACTCACAGAACAACTTAGCGAGGAGCAGAGCGGTACGATCGTGAGAAACCCATTAAAGCACGCTGCAGTGCGTGTCATTTTAACCGGATGCGGCGTGAACGCTTTATCCGGACAACGATACTGACCGATCGTCTGCAATTAAATAATTACTCATTACCCCATTGATTCAAAAACTCTGCGATCTCATCAATGCGTACGGGATTAATCCCCGCTTCAGCAGCCATTTCATGTTGGGCTTCTTCGCTGATCTCTTCATTGTTCATCAAACGGGTGAGCAGTAACTGGAAGTAGTGGGCCAGCGGTGTGCGTTCAGCGTCTGCGACAGGCTCTGCGCATTCGGTCGCGTACTCATCGGCAATATCAAAATATTTTAGCGGGATATCGTGGTTCATTATTTGCCCCTGGGGTTAATGCGCTAAGCATAAGGGCGGATGATAGCACTCGTGATCCGGGTCATACATCTTTTTATAGTTAATGGCGCGGCGCATTACCCTCAGGCAGGATAATGCGGCGCGCATCCGACTATTACGTTTCGCTCACTGGCGTTCTGTCACCTTCGTACAGCGGCACTTTGCGATAGCGGCGGATCAGATACCACAAATATGCGCCGCCTAACGAAGCCCATACCAGACCCAGCGTCAGCGAGGTGGCTTCGAGGTTAATCCACAGCACGCCCACCGTCAGCGCGCCAACCAGCGGCATTAATAAATAGTGGAAGTGTTCCTTCCAGCTTTTATTCATTCCTTTGCGCCGCCAGAAGTGGTTGAACACCGACAGGTTAACGAAGGTAAACGCTACCAACGCGCCGAAGTTAATTAACGCTGTGGCGGTAACTAAATCGAAGAACAGCGCCGACATCGCGACAATCCCGACCATAATGACGTTCAGTGCCGGAGTCCGCCATTTCGGATGCACATAGCCAAACACGCGCTCCGGAAACACATTGTCGCGCCCCATCACATACAGCAGACGTGACACGCTGGCATGTGAGGCCAGGCCAGACGCTAACGTGTTCACAAACGTGGTGCAAAGGAAAATCGACTGGAACAGCTTACCGCCGACGTACAGCGCAATTTCAGGCAGTGCGGCGTCCGGGTCTTTAAAGCGGCTGATATCGGGAAAGAACAGCTGCATAAAGAACGACGCCGCGATAAAGATAACGCCGCCGTATACCGCCGTCAGGAAGATGGCTTTCGGGATCACGCGTGCGGCGTCCGGCGTCTCTTCCGAAAGCGTGGTCACCGCATCGAAACCGAGGAACGAGAAACAGACAATCGTCGCACCGGTAATAATCGGGATCAGGTGCGCGTTCTCGCTGATAAACGGCTGAAGTGACCAGACGGTGCCAACGCCTTCTCCTTTATGCAGTCCCTGAACCACCAGGAAGATAAACACCACCATGATGGAAATTTGCACCAGTACAAACAGGGTATTGAAGTTAGCGACCAGGTTGACGCTCTTCAGATTCGCGGCGGTTAAAATGGCGACGAAGGTTACCACCCACACCCACGGCGGCACTTCCGGGAAGAGGGCGGAGAGATAGATTTTCGCCAACAAAACGTTGATCATTGGCAAAAAGAGATAATCCAGCAGTGATGACCAGCCGACCATAAATCCGACGTGCGGATTAATCGACTTTTGCGCGTAGGTATAGGCCGAACCGGCCTCCGGAAACTGGCGAACCAGTTTGCCGTAGCTGATAGCGGTAAACAGCACGCCCGCCAGCGCCAGCAAATAGGACGCTGGAACGTGACCGTCGCTAATGCCGGAGACAATACCAAAAGTATCAAATACGGTCATCGGCGTGAGATAGGCCAGACCCATCATTACCACCTGCCACAATTTCAGTGATTTTCGCAGACGGGTTTTGCCGGGTTGCGCAGCAATATTCAGTGGTGAATTAATAGCCATAATTGCTGCCTCCCCTGCGTAATAAGGTTTGCGGTCGTGTCGACCTGAAATCAAACCTGTTTAGCAAGGGAAGCAAAGGGGGCGGAGTCCAGTCAGTAGCAGGAGGGGCGCATACGCAGCCTCCCTCGCCATGCGGGGATTTAATCATCGGCATCATCTCATTTCCTCGTCACAGTCTTAATCGTTAACGGAAGCCCGTTGCCGCCTGCGCTCCATAACGCGACATCCGGGAAATGTCTGGATTACCAGCAAATGTCAGGCCTGGCTCCGCTCAGGCCGATGAAACAACCCCGCATGGGGAATTACGCGTTTTTCAACATCCACTCAATTTCTGTTTCTGTGATGAGGCGCTCAAACTGCAACAGCTCATCATTTTTACAGGCGTGATACACATGGCAAAACCGTTCGCCTAAATAGCGGCGCAGGTGATCATTCTCGATAAACTCACCCAGGGCATCGCTCTGGCGAATCGGGAAGGGTAAGCCTTCCTGTTCCAGCCCGTTGCCTTCGACTTCTTCCTGCAACGGCAGCTCGTTATCAAGGCCATGCAAAATACCGGCAAAAATCGCTGCCATCACCAGATATGGGTTGGCATCGGCACCCGCCACGCGATATTCCACGCGGTGATTATGACGGTCGCCGCACGGAATACGCAGGGCGACGGTGCGGTTGTTATGGCCCCACGACGCCTGCGTCGGCACATACATTCCCGGCTGGAAGCGGCGATACGAGTTCACGTTTGGTGCCAGCAACGCCATCGACGACGGCATCAGGTCAATCATCCCGGCGAGCATCTTTTTCAGCAGCGGCGAATCTTCGCCTTCCGCGTCAGAAAGCACGTTCTCGCCACGGTTATTTTGCATACTGATATGGATATGCATTCCGCTGCCCGCGTGCTCTTCATACGGCTTCGCCATAAAAGTGGCGTGCATCTTATGCTTTTCTGCCATCAGACGCACCAGGCGTTTTAGCGCCAGCGCATCATCGCAGGCTTCCAGCACGTTATCGGTATGGTAAAGGTTGATTTCAAACTGACCCGGCGAGGCTTCGGCGACCGCACCGTCGGCGGGAATTAACTGTAACTGCGCCAGTTCATCAATATCATTGAGCACATCGGCGAAGTGGTTGAGGTTATCAACGGAGTAAACCTGGCTTTGTGTATTGCGGTCATCGGTGCCGGGCGCGCAGGGCGGTTGCAGATACCCTTCAGCGTCGCGCTGACGATCCAGTAAATAGAACTCCAGCTCTACCGCTACAACCGGGAACAATCCGCGCTGGCGTAGCTGCTGCCACAGGCGGTTAAGAACGTTCCGCGGCTCAACGTCAAAGGGAGCGCCATCTTCATCGACCATGGTCAGGAGCATCTGACCGATAAACTCTGGATCGGCGGCAGAAGGGGTTAAGGAACCGAGAACAGGAACACAAGTACGATCCGGCTCGCCCATTTCCTGACCCAGACCCGCTTCTTCTACTACGTTGCCCAGAATATCCATTGCAAACACCGAGGCCGGGAAATAACACCCTTTCTCCAACTTCTTCAGGCTTGAAACAGGGATACGTTTTCCACGGAAGCAACCATTCAAATCAGTAAGTAAAACATCAACATATTGCGTATTCGGGTAGCGCTCCAGGTAGCGTTTCACTTCCTGCGTAAAGGCGCTACCCCGCCTCTCTTCTGACTGCTGAACAAAGTTCTCTACTTCAACGATATTGGTTTCCATGATTCTTCGCCTTTGGTTTGTTTTCCGCTCGTTATCAAAGCGTAAAATATAATGACCACCATTCGAATCTGTATGCAAACTAAATGTTTGTCAAATGTTAAATTGAGTTTGCAAAAATGAAAACCCACTGCTAGATTGAAAAAATATTGAACATAAAGGTCATTTAAACCGCAGTAATGGCGATAATTTAGTCCACTTTGTGAGATTGAGCATGGAAAATATAATGAACAATCCGGTTATCGGTGTCGTAATGTGCAGGAACAGGCTTAAGGGTCATGCGACCCAGACTCTGCAAGAAAAGTACCTGAATGCCATCATCCACGCAGGCGGCTTGCCAATTGCGCTACCACATGCGCTGGCGGAACCGTCATTACTTGAACAACTTTTGCCGAAACTCGATGGCATTTATCTTCCTGGTAGTCCCAGCAATGTGCAGCCGCACCTATATGGTGAAAACGGCGATGAGCCTGACGCCGATCCCGGGCGTGATCTTCTGAGCATGGCGTTAATTAATGCCGCACTCGAAAGGCGCATCCCCATTTTCGCCATCTGCCGGGGTTTACAAGAACTGGTGGTGGCAACCGGTGGTTCGTTGCATCGCAAGCTGTGCGAACAGCCTGAATTGCTGGAACATCGGGAAGATCCCGAACTGCCGGTGGAACAGCAATATGCACCGTCGCATGAAGTTCAGGTTGAAGAGGGGGGATTACTGTCTGCGTTGTTACCTGAATGTAGCAACTTTTGGGTAAACTCTCTACATGGACAAGGGGCGAAGGTCGTTAGCCCACGGTTGCGTGTTGAAGCTCGCTCGCCGGATGGCTTAGTTGAGGCGGTTAGCGTCATCAATCATCCTTTTGCGCTGGGCGTACAGTGGCACCCGGAATGGAACAGTAGCGAGTACGCGCTTTCGCGTATATTGTTCGAGGGCTTTATCACCGCTTGTCAGCACCATATCGCTGAAAAACAGCGACTCTGACCACTACAGTTTAAGGAAATGCAAATATGAGTGATGAGGGACTGGCGCCAGGAAAACGCTTGTCGGAAATCCGCCAGCAGCAGGGGCTTTCACAACGTCGTGCCGCCGAACTCTCCGGGCTGACTCACAGTGCTATCAGTACGATAGAACAAGATAAAGTCAGCCCTGCCATCAGTACGCTGCAAAAGCTGCTGAAGGTGTATGGTCTGTCACTCTCGGAATTCTTTTCCGAGCCGGAAAAACCTGATGAGCCGCAGGTCGTCATTAATCAGGACGACTTAATTGAGATGGGCAGTCAGGGTGTGTCAATGAAGCTGGTTCATAACGGTAACCCGAATCGCACGCTGGCGATGATCTTTGAAACGTACCAGCCGGGCACAACCACTGGGGAAAGAATTAAGCATCAGGGTGAGGAAATAGGCACTGTACTGGAAGGTGAAATTGTTCTGACGATTAATGGTCAGGATTATCATCTCGTCGCGGGGCAAAGTTATGCCATTAATACCGGCATCCCGCACAGTTTCAGTAATACGTCGGCAGGTATTTGCCGAATTATCAGCGCCCATACGCCCACCACGTTTTAATCTTTTTGTTCTGTAAGCCGGGTAAGCGCAATGCGCCCGGCAATCTATACACAAAATCATTCAAGTTGCATCAAGGCGGCAAGTGAGCGAATCCCGATGAGCTTACTCAGGTAAGTGATTCGGGGGAGCGAACGCAGCCAAGGCAGAGGCGGCTTGAAGGATGAAGTGTATATAAAGAATGTCGCCAGAAATAAACGGGCATACGGCCCGGGGATCTCTGCGCCCTGACGTTCACAAACTGCATATATCTGATAGACGTGAAACAGGAGTCATAATGAATTTTCATCATCTGGCTTACTGGCAGGATAAAGCGTTAAGTCTCGCCATTGAAAACCGCTTATTTATTAACGGTGAATATACTGCTGCGGCGGAAAATGAAACCTTTGAAACCGTTGATCCGGTCACCCAGGCACCGCTGGCGAAAATTGCCCGCGGCAAGAGCGTCGATATCGACCGTGCGGTGAGCGCAGCACGCGGCGTATTTGAACGCGGCGACTGGTCACTCTCTTCTCCGGCTAAACGTAAAGCGGTACTGAATAAACTCGCCGATTTAATGGAAGCCCACGCCGAAGAGCTGGCACTGCTGGAAACTCTCGACACCGGCAAACCGATTCGTCACAGTCTGCGTGATGATATTCCCGGCGCGGCGCGCGCCATTCGCTGGTACGCCGAAGCGATCGACAAAGTGTATGGCGAAGTGGCGACCACCAGTAGCCATGAGCTGGCGATGATCGTGCGTGAACCGGTCGGCGTGATTGCCGCCATCGTGCCGTGGAACTTCCCGCTGTTGCTGACTTGCTGGAAACTCGGCCCGGCGCTGGCGGCGGGAAACAGCGTGATTCTAAAACCGTCTGAAAAATCACCGCTCAGTGCGATTCGTCTCGCGGGGCTGGCGAAAGAAGCAGGCTTGCCGGATGGTGTGTTGAACGTGGTGACGGGTTTTGGTCATGAAGCGGGGCAGGCGCTGTCGCGTCATAACGATATCGACGCCATTGCCTTTACCGGTTCAACCCGTACCGGGAAACAGCTGCTGAAAGATGCGGGCGACAGCAACATGAAACGCGTCTGGCTGGAAGCGGGCGGCAAAAGCGCCAACCTCGTTTTCGCCGATTGTCCGGATCTGCAAAAAGCGGCAAGCGCCACCGCCGCAGGCATCTTCTACAACCAGGGCCAGGTGTGCATCGCCGGAACGCGTTTGTTGCTGGAAGAGAGCATCGCCGATGAATTCTTAGCCCTGTTAAAACAGCAGGCGCAAAACTGGCAGCCGGGCCATCCACTTGATCCCGCAACCACCATGGGCACCTTAATCGACTGCGCCCACGCCGACTCGGTCCATAGCTTTATTCGGGAAGGCGAAAGCAAAGGGCAACTGCTGCTGGATGGTCGTAACGCTGAGCTGGCTGCCGCCATCGGCCCGACCATCTTTGTGGATGTAGACCCGAATGCGTCCTTAAGCCGCGAAGAGATTTTCGGTCCGGTGCTGGTGGTCACGCGTTTCACATCAGAAGACCAGGCGCTACAGCTTGCCAACGACAGCCAGTACGGCCTTGGCGGGGCGGTATGGACGCGCGACCTCTCCCGCGCGCACCGCATGAGCCGCCGCCTGAAGGCTGGTTCCGTCTTCGTCAATAACTACAACGACGGCGATATGACCGTGCCGTTTGGCGGCTATAAGCAGAGCGGCAACGGTCGCGACAAATCCCTGCATGCCCTTGAAAAATTCACCGAACTGAAAACCATCTGGATAAGCCTGGAGGCCTGAAATGACCGAACATACCAGCAGTTACTACGCCGCCAGTGCGAATAAATACGCGCCATTCGACACGCTGAATGAGTCGATTTCCTGCGACGTTTGCGTGGTCGGCGGCGGCTATACCGGGCTCTCTTCCGCGCTGCATCTGGCGGAAGCGGGCTTTGACGTAGTGGTTCTCGAAGCCTCACGCATCGGCTTTGGCGCAAGCGGGCGCAATGGCGGGCAGCTTGTGAACTCCTACAGCCGCGACATCGACGTGATCGAAAAAAGCTACGGCATGGACACCGCCCGTATGCTCGGCAGCATGATGTTCGAAGGTGGTGAGATCATCCGCGAACGTATCAAACGTTATCAGATTGACTGCGACTACCGCCCCGGCGGCCTGTTTGTGGCGATGAATGATAAACAGCTCGCCACACTTGAAGAGCAGAAAGAGAACTGGGAACGCTACGGCAATAAACAGCTGGAATTGCTGGACGCCAACGCCATTCGCCGTGAAGTAGCCAGCGATCGCTATACCGGTGCGCTGCTGGATCACAGCGGTGGGCATATTCATCCGCTAAACCTCGCCATTGGCGAAGCGGACGCCATCCGCCTCAACGGCGGGCGCGTGTATGAACTTTCTGCCGTGACGCAGATCCAGCACACCACGCCAGCCGTTGTGCGAACTGCCAAAGGTCAGGTGACGGCGAAGTATGTGATTGTCGCCGGGAATGCGTATCTGGGCGATAAAGTAGAGCCGGAACTGGCGAAACGCAGCATGCCGTGCGGCACGCAGGTGATCACCACCGAACGGCTGTCGGAAGATTTAGCCCGTTCGCTGATCCCGAAAAACTACTGTGTGGAAGACTGTAACTATCTGCTTGATTACTACCGTCTTACCGCCGACAACCGCCTGCTGTACGGCGGCGGCGTGGTCTACGGCGCGCGCGACCCGGATGACGTTGAGCGCCTTGTGGTGCCGAAACTGCTGAAAACCTTCCCGCAGCTGAAGGGCGTGAAAATTGATTACCGCTGGACGGGCAACTTCCTGCTGACCTTGTCGCGCATGCCGCAGTTCGGTCGCCTTGATACCAACATCTATTACATGCAGGGCTACAGCGGCCACGGCGTCACCTGTACCCATCTTGCCGGGCGTCTGATTGCCGAACTGCTGCGCGGCGACGCCGAACGTTTCGATGCCTTCGCCAATCTGCCGCATTACCCGTTCCCCGGCGGGCGCACGCTGCGCGTGCCATTTACCGCGATGGGCGCGGCTTATTACAGCCTGCGCGATCGTCTGGGCGTTTAATTTCCGATTAACAGTGAAGAGTCAAAAGGTGTGAAACATGAGCAACAATGAATTCCATCAGCGTCGTCTTTCTGCTACCCCACGCGGGGTTGGCGTGATGTGTAACTTCTTCGCCCAGTCGGCAGAAAACGCTACGCTGAAGGACGTAGAGGGCAACGAATACATCGATTTCGCCGCAGGCATTGCGGTGCTGAATACCGGGCATCGCCACCCTGATCTGGTCGCGGCGGTGGAGCAGCAATTGCAACAGTTTACCCACACGGCGTATCAGATTGTGCCGTACGAAAGCTACGTCACGCTGGCGGAGAAAATTAACGCCCTTGCCCCAGTGAGCGGGCAGGCTAAAACCGCATTCTTCACTACCGGTGCGGAAGCGGTGGAAAACGCGGTGAAAATTGCTCGCGCCCATACCGGACGACCTGGCGTGATTGCGTTTAGCGGTGGCTTCCACGGTCGTACATATATGACCATGGCGCTGACCGGAAAAGTTGCGCCGTACAAAATCGGCTTCGGCCCGTTCCCTGGTTCGGTGTATCACGTACCTTATCCGTCAGATTTACACGGCATTTCAACACAGGACTCCCTCGACGCCATCGAACGCTTGTTTAAATCAGACATCGAAGCGAAGCAGGTCGCGGCCATTATTTTCGAACCGGTGCAGGGCGAGGGCGGTTTCAACGTTGCGCCAAAAGAGCTGGTTGCCGCCATTCGCCGCCTGTGCGACGAGCACGGTATTGTGATGATTGCCGATGAAGTGCAAAGCGGCTTTGCGCGTACCGGTAAACTGTTTGCCATGGATCATTACGCCGATAAGCCGGACTTAATGACGATGGCGAAAAGCCTCGCGGGCGGGATGCCGCTTTCGGGCGTGGTCGGTAACGCGAATATTATGGACGCGCCCGCGCCGGGCGGGTTGGGTGGCACCTACGCCGGGAACCCGCTGGCGGTGGCTGCCGCGCACGCGGTGCTCAATATTATCGACAAAGAATCACTCTGCGAACGCGCGAATCAACTGGGCCAGCGTCTCAAAAACACGTTGATTGATGCCAAAGAAAGCGTTCCGGCCATTGCTGCGGTACGCGGCCTGGGGTCGATGATTGCGGCAGAGTTTAACGATCCGCAAACGGGCAAGCCGTCAGCGGCGATTGCACAGAAAATCCAGCAACGCGCGCTGGCGCAGGGGCTGCTCCTGCTGACCTGTGGCGCATACGGCAACGTGATTCGCTTCCTGTATCCGCTGACCATCCCGGATGTGCAATTCGATGCGGCAATGAAAATTTTGCAGGATGCGCTGAGCGATTAATAGCCCAACGCAATAATGTCTGATGCGCTGCGCTTATCAGGCCTGCAAACGACGTATTGATTATGTATGCCGAATAAAGCATTCACGCCGCATCCTGCAAGTTGTATTGCTCAACTTCGCTAAATCTGGTGCTTTTTCAACAACGCGCGGAACTGATGATAAGTTAACCCCAGTAATTCAGCCGCGCGCTTCTGGTTATATTTCCCTTGTTGCAAACTGAGTTGCAGCAACTCTTTTTCCTGCTGCATCTGAAACTCACGTAAATCCAGCGGCAGTGTTGGAAGCGAGGTGGTTTCTGAAACGGCGATAGCGTCTTCAGGCGGACGCCGTTTAAAGGGATCAATAATGATGTCATCAAGCGGATAATCGCTGGTGCCGTGGCGATACACTGAACGTTCCACCACGTTTTTCAATTCACGAATATTTCCCGGCCAACGATAATTCAGCAATGTTTCTCTGGCGCGCTCCGTAAACCCCGGGAACAGAGGCAGCTTGATTTCCCGACACATCTGGATGGCAAAGTGTTCTGCCATCAACATTATGTCGCTTTCGCGCTCGCGCAGTGGTGGCAGTTGTACAACATCAAAAGCCAGTCGGTCGAGCAGGTCAGCGCGAAAAGTGCCTTCATTGACCATCGCCGGGAGATCGGCATTCGTCGCGCATACCAACCGCACATTCACCTGCAATGGCTGGCTGCCGCCAACGCGCTCCAGTTCACCGTACTCAATCACGCGCAATAATTTCTCCTGCACCATCATCGGTGCCGTAGCGAGTTCATCAAGAAATAGCGTACCGCCGTCGGCACGTTCAAATCTCCCAGGATGACGTTTTTGCGCACCGGTAAACGCCCCCGCTTCGTGACCAAACAGTTCGGAATCCAGCAGATTTTCATTTAACGCCGCGCAGTTAAGGGAAATAAACGGCCCTTGCCAACGGGAGGAGAGATAATGCAGGCGGCTGGCAATCAGCTCTTTACCGGTGCCGCGTTCGCCGATGATGAGCACCGGTTTGTCCAGCGGTGCGAGATGCGAAACCTGTTCCAGCACTTCGAGAAAGCTGTTCGCCTCACCAAGTAAATTATCTTTGTATTCTGCCATGATGAAATTCGCCACTTGTTAGTGTAATTCGCTAACTCATCCTGGCATGTTGCTGTTGATTCTTCAATCAGATCTTTATAAATCAAAAAGATAAAAAATTGGCACGCAAATTGTATTAACAGTTCAGCAGGACAATCCTGAACGCAGAAATCAAGAGGACAACATTATGGGTATTTTTTCTCGCTTTGCCGACATCGTGAATGCCAACATCAACGCTCTGTTAGAGAAAGCGGAAGATCCACAGAAACTGGTTCGTCTGATGATCCAGGAGATGGAAGATACACTGGTTGAAGTACGTTCTACTTCGGCGCGCGCGTTGGCAGAAAAGAAACAGCTGACTCGCCGTATTGAACAAGCGTCGGCGCGTGAAGTTGAATGGCAGGAAAAAGCCGAACTGGCGCTGCTGAAAGAGAGAGAGGATCTGGCACGTGCAGCGTTAATTGAAAAACAGAAACTGACCGATCTGATTAAGAGCCTGGAACATGAAGTGACGCTGGTGGACGACACGCTGGCACGCATGAAGAAAGAGATCGGTGAGCTGGAAAACAAATTGAGCGAAACACGCGCTCGCCAGCAGGCATTGATGTTACGTCATCAGGCGGCAAACTCGTCGCGCGATGTGCGTCGTCAGCTGGACAGTGGCAAACTGGATGAAGCAATGGCTCGTTTCGAATCTTTCGAACGTCGTATTGACCAGATGGAAGCGGAAGCAGAAAGCCACAGCTTCGGTAAACAAAAATCGCTGGACGATCAGTTTGCCGAACTGAAAGCCGATGATGCAATCAGCGAACAACTGGCACAATTAAAAGCCAAAATGAAGCAAGACAATCAATAATAACATCCAGGCGGCGTCCGAACGCGCCGCCGCTCATCGTCTAAGGAGTACTTATGAGCGCGCTATTTCTGGCTATTCCGTTAACCATTTTTGTGCTGTTTGTTTTACCGATCTGGTTATGGCTGCATTACAGCAATCGTTCTGGTCGCAGTGAATTGTCGCAAAGTGAGCAGCAGCGATTAGCGCAACTGGCTGATGAAGCAAAACGGATGCGCGAACGTATTCAGGCGCTGGAATCTATTCTTGATGCAGAACATCCGAACTGGAGGGATCGCTAATGGCGGGCATTAATCTCAATAAAAAATTATGGCGTATTCCACAGCAGGGCATGGTCCGCGGCGTCTGCGCCGGGATTGCCAACTATTTTGATGTACCGGCAAAACTGGTGCGTATCCTGGTGGTGCTGTCGATTTTCTTCGGTCTGGCGCTGTTTACCCTGGTTGCTTACATCATTTTGTCATTTGCGCTTGATCCAATGCCGGACAACATGGCCTTTGGTGAGCAGCTACCTTCCAGCAGCGAATTGCTGGATGAAGTCGACCGTGAACTGGCGGCAAGTGAAACGCGTTTACGCGAGATGGAACGTTATGTCACTTCCGATACTTTCACGTTACGTAGCCGTTTCCGTCAACTGTGAGGAAAGTTATGAATACTCGCTGGCAACAGGCCGGGCAAAAGGTAAAGCCTGGTTTCAAATTAGCAGGCAAGCTGGTACTTCTTACCGCACTGCGCTATGGCCCGGCGGGTGTAGCGGGCTGGGCGATAAAATCAGTTGCTCGCCGACCGCTGAAAATGTTGCTGGCTGTGGCGCTGGAACCGCTGTTAAGTCGGGCTGCTAATAAACTGGCACAGCGTTATAAAAGGTGAGGGGAGTTTCGCAAAAATTGTTAAATCTCAGGCGTATAATGGATGGCAATTTTCATCCATAGAAGGACGCTTACATGTTTAAAAAAGGCTTACTTGCTCTGGCACTGGTGTTTTCACTGCCCGTTTTCGCCGCTGAACACTGGATCGATGTTCGTGTTCCAGAGCAGTATCAGCAAGAGCACGTTCAGGGGGCCATCAATATTCCCCTGAAGGAAGTGAAAGAGCGCATTGCCACCGCCGTTCCGGATAAAAACGACACCGTGAAAGTGTATTGCAATGCCGGACGCCAGTCAGGGCAAGCAAAAGAGATCCTTAGCGAGATGGGATATACCCACGTTGAGAACGCCGGTGGCCTGAAAGACATCGCAATGCCGAAGGTCAAAGGTTAAAAGAATTCACCATGAGCGGCGCTTATGCGCCGTTTTTTTTCTGTCACACCTTATTTACATCCCCATAGATTATTTGCGTCAGCTCACAAATACGCTTTTTCCCTGGTAAAAAATGATTTCCTGCGTGACTAAAACCCTTGTGCTCAATTGACAGTTTATTTTCTGCGGAGTAGTCTCTCGTTTCATGGGACCGCTACCACGGAAAGGCAACATGAAACAGAAAATTACGGATTACCTGGACGAAATCTACGGTGGAACATTTACCGCAACTCATTTACAGAAACTTGTAACGCGTCTTGAGAGTGCGAAACGATTAATTACACAGCGACGTAAAAAACACTGGGATGAAAGTGATGTCGTGTTAATTACCTATGCCGATCAATTTCACAGCAATGATTTAAAACCATTACCCACATTTAATCAGTTTTACCATCAATGGCTGCAAAGCATTTTTTCACATGTTCATTTGTTGCCGTTTTATCCATGGTCATCTGATGATGGCTTTTCGGTAATTGATTATCATCAGGTCGCCAGTGAAGCGGGGGAGTGGCAGGATATTCAGCAACTCGGTGAATGCAGTCATTTAATGTTTGATTTTGTCTGCAACCATATGTCGGCAAAAAGTGAATGGTTTAAAAACTATTTACAACAGCATCCAGGTTTTGAAGATTTTTTTATTGCCGTTGACCCGCAAACCGATCTCAGCGCCGTCACTCGCCCGCGTGCGTTACCGTTATTAACGCCATTCCAGATGCGCGATCATTCAACGCGCCATTTATGGACCACCTTTAGTGACGATCAAATTGACCTGAATTACCGTAGCCCTGAAGTGTTGCTGGCGATGGTGGATGTTTTACTCTGTTACCTTGCGAAAGGTGCTGAGTATGTCCGCCTGGATGCCGTTGGCTTTATGTGGAAAGAGCCGGGAACAAGCTGCATCCATCTGGAAAAAACACATCTGATTATCAAACTGTTACGGTCGATTATTGATAACGTTGCGCCAGGTACAGTGATCATTACCGAGACCAATGTTCCGCATAAAGACAACATTGCTTACTTTGGCGCAGGCGATGACGAAGCACATATGGTGTACCAGTTCTCGCTGCCGCCACTGGTGCTGCATGCGGTGCAAAAACAGAACGTTGAGGCGCTTTGTGCGTGGGCGCAAAACCTGACACTACCTTCCAGCAACACCACCTGGTTTAACTTCCTCGCCTCTCACGATGGCATCGGGCTAAACCCGCTACGGGGCTTGTTGCCTGAAAGCGAAATATTAGAGCTGGTCGAGGCGTTACAGCAGGAAGGTGCATTAGTAAACTGGAAAAATAATCCCGACGGTACACGCAGTCCGTATGAAATAAATGTGACCTATATGGATGCGTTAAGCCGCCGTGAGAGTAGCGATGAAGAACGTTGCGCCAGGTTTATTCTCGCCCATGCGATTTTGTTAAGTTTCCCCGGTGTGCCAGCGATATATATTCAAAGTATTCTTGGCTCGCGTAATGATTACGCAGGTGTCGAAAAACTCGGATATAACCGTGCGATTAACCGTAAAAAATATCACAGTAAAGAGATAACCCGAGAACTGAACGATGAAGCTACATTAAGGCATGCGGTATATCATGAGTTGTCGCGTTTAATTACACTTCGTCGCAGCCATAACGAGTTTCATCCGGATAATAATTTTACCATTGATACGATTAATTCATCCGTAATGCGTATTCAAAGAAGTAACGCTGATGGTAATTGTCTGACTGGATTGTTTAATGTCAGTAAAAATATTCAGCATGTAAATATTACTAATCTGCATGGTCGGGATCTGATTAGTGAAGTTGATATATTGGGTAATGAAATAACGCTGCGCCCCTGGCAGGTTATGTGGATTAA
The DNA here is from genome assembly GCF_046487665.1 of Escherichia sp. WS1152. Lineage (NCBI taxonomy): Bacteria > Pseudomonadati > Pseudomonadota > Gammaproteobacteria > Enterobacterales > Enterobacteriaceae > Escherichia > Escherichia sp. WS1152. The sequence continues at coordinate 726,076 of NZ_JBJQJA010000001.1, forward strand.
ATAAAAAGGAACATCTCATGATTAAATCAAAAATCGTGCTGTTATCAGCACTGGTTTCCTGCGCCCTGATTTCAGGCTGTAAAGAAGAAAATAAAACGAATGTATCCATCGAATTTATGCATTCTTCGGTGGAGCAGGAGCGCCAGGCCGTTATCAGTAAATTGATTGCCCGTTTTGAAAAAGAAAACCCTGGCATCACCGTTAAGCAAGTGCCCGTGGAAGAAGATGCCTATAACACTAAAGTCATTACTCTTTCACGTAGCGGTTCGCTGCCGGAAGTGATCGAAACCAGCCATGACTACGCCAAAGTGATGGACAAAGAGCAGCTTATCGATCGCAAAGCGGTTGCCACAGTCATCAGCAACGTTGGTGAAGGCGCGTTTTACGATGGCGTACTGCGTATTGTGCGTACCGAAGATGGTAGCGCATGGACCGGTGTTCCTGTCAGCGCCTGGATTGGCGGTATCTGGTATCGCAAAGATGTGCTGGCAAAAGCGGGGCTTGAGGAGCCGAAAAACTGGCAACAGCTGCTGGACGTTGCACAGAAACTGAATGACCCGGCGAATAAAAAATACGGCATTGCGCTGCCTACAGCAGAAAGCGTGTTGACGGAACAATCCTTCTCCCAGTTTGCGTTATCCAACCAGGCTAACGTCTTTAACGCCGAAGGCAAAATCACCCTTGATACACCAGAGATGATGCAGGCACTGACCTATTACCGCGACCTTGCTGCCAACACTATGCCGGGTTCTAACGACATCATGGAAGTGAAAGACGCCTTTATGAACGGCACCGCGCCGATGGCGATTTACTCCACCTATATCCTTCCGGCTGTGATTAAAGAAGGCGACCCGAAAAACGTCGGTTTCGTGGTGCCAACCGAGAAAAACTCTGCGGTCTACGGCATGTTGACCTCGCTGACCATTACCGCCGGGCAAAAGACCGAAGAGACGGAAGCAGCTGAAAAATTTGTCACCTTTATGGAGCAGGCAGACAACATTGCCGACTGGGTGATGATGTCGCCAGGTGCTGCGCTGCCGGTGAATAAAGCGGTTGTCACTACCGCCACCTGGAAAGACAACGACGTTATTAAGGCGCTGGGTGAACTACCGAATCAGCTAATCGGTGAACTGCCAAATATTCAGGTCTTTGGTGCAGTAGGGGATAAAAACTTTACCCGCATGGGTGATGTGACGGGTTCTGGCGTGGTGAGCTCCATGGTGCATAACGTCACCGTGGGTAAAGCCGATCTCCCTGGCACGCTGCAAGCGAGCCAGAAAAAGCTGGATGAACTGATCGAACAGCACTAAACCCAGGACAGGAATCCGCAATGAACAGGCTTTTTTCAGGTCGTTCCGATATGCCCTTTGCGCTGCTGCTTCTCGCGCCCAGCTTATTACTGCTGGGTGGTCTGGTTGCCTGGCCAATGGTGTCGAATATCGAAATCAGTTTTTTACGTCTGCCGCTCAATCCCAACATCGAGTCAACCTTTGTTGGGGTGAGTAACTATGTGCGTATCCTCTCCGATCCCGGCTTCTGGCACTCGCTGTGGATGACGGTCTGGTATACCGCGCTGGTGGTGGCGGGCAGCACCGTGCTCGGGCTGGCAGTGGCGATGTTTTTCAACCGCGAGTTCCGTCTGCGCAAAACCGCGCGTTCGCTGGTGATCCTCTCCTACGTAACGCCGTCCATTTCGCTGGTGTTTGCCTGGAAATACATGTTCAACAACGGCTACGGCATTGTGAACTACCTCGGCGTCGATCTTCTGCATCTCTATGAGCAGGCACCGCTGTGGTTCGATAATCCGGGCAGTAGCTTTGTGCTGGTGGTGCTGTTCGCCATCTGGCGCTACTTCCCGTATGCCTTTATCTCGTTTCTGGCGATTTTGCAGACCATCGACAAATCGCTGTACGAAGCGGCAGAGATGGATGGCGCTAATGCCTGGCAACGGTTTCGTATCGTCACGCTGCCCGCGATTATGCCGGTCCTGGCGACGGTGGTGACCCTGCGCACCATCTGGATGTTCTACATGTTCGCGGATGTTTATTTGCTGACGACCAAGGTCGATATTCTCGGTGTATATCTCTACAAAACCGCCTTTGCCTTTAATGATTTAGGAAAAGCGGCGGCGATCTCGGTGGTGCTCTTCATCATTATTTTCGCTGTCATTCTGCTGACCAGGAAACGGGTGAACCTCAATGGCAACAAATAAACGCACACTCAGTCGCATCGGTTTTTACTGCGGGCTGGCGCTGTTTCTCATCATCACGCTGTTTCCATTTTTTGTGATGCTGATGACCTCGTTCAAGGGCGCGAAAGAGGCGATCTCACTGCATCCTACGCTGCTGCCGCAGCAGTGGACGCTGGAGCATTACGTCGACATTTTTAACCCGATGATTTTCCCGTTTGTCGACTACTTCCGTAACAGTCTGGTGGTGTCGGTGGTTTCATCCGTGGTGGCGGTATTCCTCGGCATTCTTGGGGCTTACGCGCTTTCCCGCCTGCGCTTTAAAGGTCGGATGACCATCAATGCCAGCTTTTACACGGTGTATATGTTCTCTGGCATTTTGCTGGTGGTGCCGCTGTTCAAAATCATCACCGCGCTGGGCATTTACGACACTGAGATGGCGCTGATCATCACCATGGTGACGCAAACTCTGCCCACCGCCGTGTTTATGCTGAAAAGCTACTTCGACACCATCCCCGATGAGATCGAAGAAGCGGCGATGATGGATGGCCTCAACCGTCTGCAAATTATCTTCCGCATCACCGTGCCGTTGGCGATGTCCGGGCTGATATCCGTGTTCGTCTACTGCTTTATGGTGGCGTGGAACGACTATCTGTTTGCGTCGATCTTCCTCTCCAGCGCCAGCAATTTCACCTTACCGGTGGGCCTGAACGCGCTGTTCAGTACGCCAGATTACATCTGGGGACGGATGATGGCGGCCTCACTGGTGACCGCATTGCCGGTGGTGATTATGTATGCGCTTTCGGAACGTTTTATTAAGAGTGGTTTGACCGCCGGTGGCGTGAAGGGCTAAAGCGGCCAGTTTCTTTACAAGGAGTTTTAAATGAAAAAGTTAGTAGCCACAGCACCGCGTGTTGCTGCGCTGGTTGAGTATGAAGATCGGGCGATTTTAGCCAATGAAGTGAAGATCCGCGTGCGTTTCGGCGCACCGAAACACGGAACGGAAGTGGTCGACTTCCGCGCCGCCAGCCCGTTTATCGATGAAGACTTTAACGGCGAATGGCAGATGTTCACTCCGCGTCCGGCAGATGCGCCGCGCGGCATTGAGTTTGGCAAATTCCAGCTTGGAAACATGGTGGTTGGCGACATTATCGAGTGCGGCAGCGACGTTACCGACTACGCGGTGGACGACAGCGTATGCGGCTACGGCCCGCTCTCCGAGACGGTCATCATTAACGCGGTGAATAACTACAAGCTGCGCAAAATGCCGGAAGGCAGCTCGTGGAAAAACGCCGTTTGTTACGACCCGGCGCAGTTTGCCATGAGCGGCGTGCGCGATGCCAACGTGCGCGTGGGTGATTTTGTTGTGGTGGTAGGGCTTGGCGCGATTGGTCAAATTGCCATTCAACTGGCGAAACGCGCTGGCGCGTCGGTGGTGATTGGCGTCGATCCTATCGCCCATCGCTGTGATATTGCCCGTCGCCACGGCGCGGATTTCTGCCTTAACCCCATTGGTACTGACGTAGGCAAAGAGATCAAAACGCTGACCGGCAAGCAGGGTGCCGATGTGATTATCGAAACCAGCGGCTATGCCGACGCGCTGCAATCGGCGTTCCGCGGTCTGGCCTACGGTGGCACCATCTCCTATGTCGCGTTTGCCAAACCATTTGCTGAAGGTTTTAACCTCGGACGCGAAGCGCATTTCAATAACGCCAAAATTGTTTTCTCCCGCGCGTGCAGCGAACCGAACCCGGATTATCCGCGCTGGAGCCGTAAGCGTATTGAAGAAACCTGCTGGGAACTGCTGATGAACGGTTATCTCAATTGCGAAGATTTAATCGACCCGGTAGTGACCTTTGCCAATAGCCCGGAAAGCTACATGCAGTATGTCGATCAGCATCCGGAACAGAGCATCAAAATGGGCGTTACGTTTTAATTCAAAGGAATGAAAAAATGAAAATAGGCACACAGAATCAGGCATTCTTTCCGGAAAACATTCTGGAGAAATTTCGTTATATCAAAGAGATGGGCTTCGATGGTTTTGAGATTGACGGCAAACTGCTGGTCAACAACATCGAAGAAGTCAAAGCAGCAATCAAAGAAACCGGTTTACCGGTGACCACCGCCTGCGGTGGCTATGACGGCTGGATTGGTGACTTTATTGAAGAGCGTCGTCTTAATGGCTTAAAGCAGATCGAACGCATTCTCGAAGCGCTGGCAGAAGTGGGGGGTAAGGGTATCGTCGTTCCGGCAGCGTGGGGCATGTTTACCTTCCGCTTACCGCCGATGACCTCGCCGCGCAGCCTGAACGGCGATCGTAAAATGGTGAGTGATTCCCTGCGCGTACTTGAACAGGTCGCCGCGCGTACCGGAACCGTGGTGTATCTCGAACCGTTAAACCGCTATCAGGATCATATGATCAACACCCTCGCCGATGCCCGCCGTTACATCGTCGAAAACGATCTTAAACATGTACAGATTATCGGCGATTTCTATCACATGAATATCGAAGAAGATAACCTGGCGCAGGCGCTGCATGACAACCGCGACCTGCTCGGTCATGTGCATATTGCGGATAACCATCGCTACCAGCCGGGCAGCGGCACCCTGGATTTCCACGCGCTGTTTGAACAGCTGCGCGCGGATAACTATCAGGGCTATGTAGTGTACGAAGGGCGTATCCGGGCGGAAGATCCTGCCCAGGCGTACCGTGATTCGTTGGCCTGGTTGCGTACCTGCTAAGAGGTCTTTGTGAAAAGTGCAATGACAAGCTCTCCGCTGCGGGTCGCGATAATAGGCGCAGGCCAGGTGGCGGATAAGGTTCATGCTTCGTACTACTGCACCCGCAACGATCTGGAACTGGTGGCTGTCTGTGACAGCCGCCTTTCCCAGGCGCAGGCGCTGGCAGAAAAATACGGGAATGCATCCGTGTGGGACGATCCGCAGGCCATGCTGCTGGCGGTGAAACCTGATGTGGTTAGCGTCTGCTCACCTAACCGTTTTCATTACGAACATACCCTGATGGCACTGGAAGCGGGCTGCCATGTGATGTGCGAAAAACCGCCCGCCATGACGCCAGAACAGGCGCGGGAAATGTGCGATACCGCGCGCAAACTGGGCAAGGTGCTGGCCTACGACTTTCACCATCGTTTTGCGCTCGATACGCAACAGCTGCGTGAACAGGTGACCAACGGCGTTTTGGGAGAGATTTACGTTACCACCGCCCGCGCCCTGCGTCGCTGCGGCGTTCCCGGCTGGGGTGTCTTTACCAATAAAGAACTGCAGGGTGGTGGCCCGCTGATCGACATCGGCATTCATATGCTGGATGCTGCGATGTATGTGCTGGGCTTTCCGGCGGTGAAAAGCGTGAATGCGCATAGCTTTCAAAAGATCGGCACGCAAAAGAGCTGTGGTCAATTTGGCGAGTGGGATCCGGCAACTTACAGCGTCGAAGATTCGCTGTTTGGCACCATTGAATTTCATAACGGCGGCATCCTGTGGCTGGAAACGTCATTTGCACTCAACATCCGCGAACAGTCGATTATGAACGTCAGCTTTTGTGGTGATAAAGCCGGTGCGACGCTGTTTCCAGCACATATCTACACCGATAACAACGGTGAATTAATGACGCTGATGCAACGGGAAATGGCAGACGACAACCGCCATTTGCGCAGCATGGAAGCCTTTATCAATCACGTACAGGGCAAGCCCGTGATGATAGCCGACGCCGAGCAGGGGTACATCATCCAGCAACTGGTGGCGGCGTTGTATCAATCCGCAGAAACAGGGACGCGTGTGGAATTATGACCAGGCCAGTAACGTTATCAGAACCCCATTTGAGCCAGCATACCCTGAACAAGTATGCATCGCTGATGGCGCAGGGGAACGGCTATCTTGGGCTTCGCGCCAGCCATGAAGAAGATTACACGCGCCAGACGCGAGGGATGTATCTGGCGGGGCTGTATCATCGGGCGGGAAAAGGTGAAATCAACGAACTGGTGAACCTGCCTGATATCTTGGGGATGGAGATTGCCATAAATGGTGAGGTTTTCTCGTTATCCCGCGAAGCCTGGCAGCGTGAACTTGACTTTGCCAGTGGAGAATTACGCCGTAGCGTTGTCTGGCGTACCAGCAACGGCACAGGTTACACCATCGCCAGCCGTCGCTTTGTTTCGGCAGACCAACTGCCGCTCATTGTGCTGGAAATCACTATTACGCCACTGGACGCCGACGCGTCAGTGCTGATTTCAACAGGTATCGACGCCACGCAAACCAACCACGGTCGCCAACATCTCGACGAAACCCAGGTGCGGGTGTTTGGTCAGCATCTGATGCAGGGGATCTACACCACCCAGGATGGACGCAGTGATGTGGCCATCAGCTGTTGCTGTATGGTGAGCGGTGATGTGCAGCAATGCTATACCGCCAAAGAGCGCCGTTTGCAGCAACATACCAGTGCGCAGCTTCATGCAGGCGAGACAGTGACGTTGCAAAAACTGGTGTGGATCGACTGGCGGGATGACAGGCAAGCCGTTTTAGACGAGTGGGGCAGCGCGTCGCTTCGCCAGCTTGAAATGTGCGCGCAGCAGAGTTACGACCAACTTCTTGCAGCATCAACAGAAAACTGGCGTCAGTGGTGGCAGAAACGTCGTATCACGGTAAACGGCGGCGATGCGCACGATCAGCAAGCGTTAGATTATGCGCTTTATCATCTGCGCATCATGACGCCTGCTCACGACGAGCGTAGCAGCATTGCGGCAAAAGGCTTAACCGGCGAAGGCTACAAAGGCCACGTTTTCTGGGATACGGAAGTATTTTTGCTGCCGTTCCATCTGTTTAGCGATCCGACGATTGCCAGAAGTTTACTGCGTTATCGCTGGCACAACTTGCCTGGCGCGCAGGAGAAAGCGCGACGCAATGGCTGGCAGGGCGCGCTATTCCCGTGGGAAAGCGCGCGCAGCGGCGAAGAAGAGACGCCACTTTTTGCCGCCATTAACATTCGCACCGGGCTGCGGCAAAAAGTGGCCTCGGCGCAGGCGGAACATCATCTGGTGGCCGATATCGCCTGGGCGGTTATTCAATACTGGCAGACCACGGGGGATGAAAGTTTCATTGCGCATGAAGGCATGGCGCTACTTCTGGAAACTGCAAAGTTCTGGATTAGCCGCGCGGTGAGGGTTAACGACCGTCTGGAAATTCATGATGTTATTGGGCCTGACGAATATACCGAACATGTCAATAATAACGCCTTCACCAGCTATATGGCGTATTACAACGTCCAGCAGGCGCTGAGTATTGCCCGCCAGTTTGGCTGTAGCGACGACGCGTTTATTCATCGTGCCGAAATGTTCCTTAAAGAACTGCGGCTGCCAGAAATTCAGCCCGACGGCGTTTTGCCGCAGGATGATTCGTTTATGGCTAAGCCGGCGATTAACCTGGCGAAATACAAAGCGGCGGCGGGGAAGCAAACCATACTGCTGGATTATTCACGCGCAGAAGTGAACGAGATGCAGATCCTCAAGCAGGCAGATGTGGTGATGCTCAATTACATGCTGCCGGAGCAGTTCTCAGCGGCATCGTGTCTTGCCAATCTGCAATTTTATGAACCGCGCACTATTCACGACTCGTCATTAAGTAAAGCAATCCACGGCATTGTTGCCGCACGCTGTGGCCTGCTGACCCAAAGTTATCAGTTCTGGCGCGAGGGGACTGAAATCGATCTTGGTGCTGATCCGCATAGTTGTGATGATGGTATCCATGCTGCCGCAACTGGCGCTATCTGGCTGGGGGCGATTCAGGGTTTTGCCGGGGTGAGCGTGCGTGACGGTGAATTGCATCTCAATCCGGCGTTACCTGAGCAGTGGCAACAGTTGTCTTTCCCTCTGTTCTGGCAGGGCTGCGAATTACAGGTCACTCTCGACGCGCAGCGTATTGCGATTCGAACTTCTGCGCCCGTTTCACTGCGTTTGAACGGTCAGCTTATATCCGTGGCTGAAGAATCTGTTTTCTGTTTGGGTGATTTTATTTTGCCCTTCAATGGGACCGCTACCACGCATCAGGAGGGTGAATGAAACTGCAAGGGGTAATTTTCGATCTGGATGGTGTAATCACCGATACCGCGCATCTGCATTTCCTGGCGTGGCAGCAGATTGCCGCTGAAATTGGCATCAGCATTGATGCGCAGTTTAACGAATCCCTAAAAGGGATCAGCCGCGATGAGTCTCTGCGGCGCATTCTGCAACACGGGGGCAAAGAGGGCGACTTTAACCCGCAGGAGCGGGCGCAACTGGCGTATCGCAAAAATCTGCTTTACGTCCACTCACTGCGCGAGCTGACGGTTAATGCTGTGCTGCCCGGTATTCGCAATTTGCTGGCAGAGCTCCGTGCACAGCAGATTCCGGTAGGGCTGGCTTCCGTCTCCCTGAATGCGCCGACGATTTTAGCGGCGCTGGAGCTGCGCGAGTTTTTCACCTTCTGCGCGGATGCTTCCCAGCTTAAAAACTCGAAACCGGATCCGGAAATCTTTCTCGCTGCCTGTGCCGGGCTGGGCGTGCCGCCGCAGGCATGTATCGGCATTGAAGATGCGCAGGCGGGCATTGACGCCATTAACGCCAGCGGTATGCGCTCGGTGGGGATCGGCGCGGGCTTAACCGGGGCGCAATTACTGTTGCCTTCAACGGAATCACTCACCTGGCCGCGGTTATCGGCCTTCTGGCAAAACGTATAGCAAAGGAATCAACATGGCTCAGCTTTCGTTACAACATATTCAAAAAATCTACGATAACCAGGTGCATGTGGTGAAGGACTTCAACCTGGAAATTGCCGATAAAGAGTTCATCGTGTTTGTCGGCCCGTCGGGCTGCGGTAAGTCGACCACCCTGCGCATGATTGCCGGGCTTGAGGAGATCAGCGGCGGCGATCTGTTGATCGACGGCAAACGAATGAATGACGTTCCAGCCAAAGCACGCAATATAGCGATGGTGTTCCAGAACTACGCGTTGTATCCGCATATGACGGTTTACGACAACATGGCGTTTGGCCTGAAGATGCAAAAAATCGCCAAAGAGGTGATTGATGAGCGGGTGAACTGGGCGGCGCAAATTCTCGGCCTGCGTGAGTACCTGAAACGCAAGCCGGGCGCGCTTTCCGGCGGGCAACGCCAGCGTGTGGCGCTCGGGCGGGCGATTGTGCGCGAAGCGGGCGTGTTTTTAATGGATGAACCGCTCTCTAACCTTGATGCCAAGCTGCGCGTGCAAATGCGCGCAGAGATCAGCAAGCTGCACCAGAAGCTGAATACCACCATGATCTACGTGACCCACGATCAGACCGAAGCGATGACCATGGCGACGCGGATTGTGATTATGAAGGATGGGATTGTTCAGCAAGTTGGTGCGCCGAAAACGGTTTATAACCAACCAGCGAATATGTTTGTTGCCGGATTTATTGGATCACCGGCGATGAATTTTATTCGTGGCACGATCGATGGCGATAAATTCGTTACGGAAACGCTTAAATTAACCATTCCCGAAGAGAAATTAGCGGTTCTGAAAACACAGGGAAGTTTGCATAAGCCCATCGTGATGGGAATACGTCCGGAAGATATTCATCCGGACGCGCAAGAGGAAAATAACATTTCCGCCAAAATTAGCGTGGCAGAATTAACCGGTGCGGAATTTATGCTCTACACCACGGTTGGGGGGCACGAGTTAGTGGTCCGTGCTGGTGCGTTAAATGATTATCATGCAGGAGAAAATATCACTATTCATTTTGATATGACGAAATGTCATTTCTTTGATGCAGAAACGGAAATAGCAATTCGCTAAATACAGGGGGAAGGCATTCCCCCAGAATAATACAAGGAACAATAATGAAAAAGTTATTACCCTGTACCGCACTGGTGATGTGTGCGGGAATGGCCTGCGCACAGGCCGAGGAAAGGAACGACTGGCACTTTAATATCGGCGCGATGTACGAAATAGAAAACGTCGAGGGTTATGGCGAAGATATGGATGGGCTGGCGGAGCCTTCAGTCTATTTTAATGCCGCCAACGGGCCGTGGAGAATTGCTCTGGCCTATTATCAGGAAGGGCCGGTAGATTATAGCGCGGGTAAACGTGGAACGTGGTTTGATCGCCCGGAGCTGGAGGTGCATTATCAGTTCCTCGAAAACGATGATTTCAGTTTCGGCCTGACCGGCGGTTTCCGTAATTATGGTTATCACTACGTTGATGAACCGGGTAAAGACACGGCGAATATGCAGCGCTGGAAAATCGCGCCAGACTGGGATGTGAAACTGACTGACGATTTACGTTTCAACGGTTGGTTGTCGATGTATAAATTTGCCAACGATCTGAACACGACCGGTTACGCTGATACCCGAGTCGAAACGGAAACAGGCCTGCAATATACCTTCAACGAAACGGTTGCCTTGCGAGTGAACTATTATCTCGAGCGCGGCTTTAATATGGACGACAGCCGCAATAACGGTGAGTTTTCTACGCAAGAAATTCGCGCCTATTTGCCGCTGACGCTCGGCAACCACTCGGTGACGCCGTATACGCGCATTGGGCTGGATCGCTGGAGTAACTGGGACTGGCAGGATGATATCGAACGTGAAGGCCATGATTTTAACCGTGTGGGTTTATTTTACGGTTATGATTTCCAGAATGGTCTTTCCGTTTCGCTGGAATACGCGTTTGAGTGGCAGGATCACGACGAAGGCGACAGCGATAAATTCCATTATGCAGGTGTCGGCGTAAATTACTCGTTCTGATAATGGGCTAAATTGCCGGATGCGGCGCGAGTACTTTATCCGATCTATAAATGTAGGCCGGATAAGATGCGCTAGCATCGCATCCGGCATTCAGGCAAGGTAGCTGGTATTTATTTCAGCGTCATATGCGTGGCAACGGTAATATTCTGTGGTGACGGTTTTCCAGAAATTAAGCGGAATAATAACTCGCAGCTTTGTTGACCTAACTCCTGCGTCGGAACATCGATGCCGCCTGGTGCAGGCGTTAAAATAAACGACAGCGTTTCATTACTATAACCCACCACCGCTAACTGCTGCGGAATAGCAATATTTTTCTCTGCCGCCGCACGATAAATGCTCATTAATTTCAGGCTGTCAGTGGCAAACACTGCCTCAGGCAACGGTGACTGACTTAATAATTGCCGTGCTGCTTGCAGTGCTGTTTCATGGGTATAACCGCCGTCAACAATCCATTTATCACGCACTGCAATATTATGCGCGGACAGACTTTGCTTATAGCCATTAACGCGATCAACCGAAACATGGACATCAAGCGGAGCATGCAGGCAGGCAATATTTTGATGCCCACTTTCAATTAATGCATCGGTCAACGCAATGCTGTCGCCAAAATTATCGGTATCGACAGAATAAACATGGGCATATTGACCTTCAACTTTGCCAATCACCACGACAGGAATATCGTATTTATCAAGTTGGGCAAAAAATGACTCATCCGCTGGCGAACTTAGCATAATAATGCCTTTAATCATTTTCTGCTTAATTTTGCTTTCACATTTTTGTAAGTCTTCTGCCGGATTGTGCGACGTCTGCAATATCACGTCGAAACCTTCCTCTTCAGCTTTGGCGGTGATGGCATGCAAAACTTCAGAGAAAAACGGATTACCCGCCGTAGTTTTGGTCGAACGGGTAGAAATCACCATAATGGCATCAAAACCCGAAGAGGTCAGCGCGCGGGCCAGCTTGTTTGGCTGATACTGTAATTCTTCAATGGCCCGTAACACTTTTTCGCGCGCTTCCGGGGAGATATTAGTTTGCTTATTCAGCACGCGTGATACGGTGGATTTTGATACGCCTGCAACCCTGGCAATATCATAAATAGTAGGGGACATAGGTCAGGAACTCCGTCCGAACGTGAATGCTGCACATCTTATGGAGTTCGCCCGTCGATGACAACACGGGCAGTTGATAATCAATGGCCTGGCCCCCACATTCATATCCTTACGAATGATTTTTTTCTGGTCTTCAGAGCAGCACAGGACAGCAATGAAGCGACTTAAAAATGAACTTAATGCGCTGGTGAATCGGGGTGTCGACAGACATCTGCGCCTCGCCGTAACCGGACTAAGCCGCAGCGGCAAAACAGCGTTTATCACTGCGATGGTCAATCAGTTGCTCAATATTCACGCCGGAGCACGCTTGCCGCTGTTAAGCGCGGTGCGTGAAGAGCGCCTGCTGGGCGTAAAACGCATTCCTCAGCGTGACTTTGGCATTCCGCGCTTCACATATGATGAAGGACTGGCGCAGTTATATGGCGATCCTCCCGCCTGGCCGACGCCAACGCGCGGCGTCAGTGAAATCCGCCTGGCGCTACGTTTTAAATCGAACGATTCGCTGCTACGCCACTTCAAGGACACCTCCACGCTGTATCTGGAGATTGTGGATTATCCCGGCGAATGGTTGCTCGACCTGCCGATGCTGGCGCAGGACTATTTAAGCTGGTCACGCCAGATGACGGGCTTACTCAATGGTCAGCGCGGCGAATGGTCGGTCAAATGGCGAATGATGTGCGAAGGGCTGGACCCGCTAGCGCCTGCCGACGAAAACCGGCTGGCAGACATTGCCGCCGCGTGGACCGATTATCTCCACCACTGTAAACAGCAGGGGCTGCACTTTATTCAGCCTGGGCGCTTTGTCTTGCCGGGAGATATGGCAGGTGCGCCCGCGCTGCAATTCTTCCCGTGGCCGGATGTCGATGCCTGGGGCGAGTCCAAACTGGCGCAGGCCGATAAGCACACCAATGCCGGAATGCTGCGCGAGCGGTTTAATTATTACTGCGAGAAGGTGGTGAAGGGGTTCTATAAGAATCATTTTCTGCGCTTTGACCGCCAGATTGTGCTGGTTGATTGCCTGCAACCTCTCAACAGTGGGCCACAGGCATTTAATGATATGCGTCTGGCACTGACGCAGCTGATGCAAAGTTTCCACTACGGGCAGCGTACCTTGTTCCGGCGTTTGTTTTCGCCGGTTATCGATAAGCTATTGTTTGCTGCCACTAAAGCGGACCATGTGACCATCGATCAGCACGCCAATATGGTTTCATTACTGCAACAACTGATTCAGGATGCCTGGCAAAATGCGGCGTTTGAAGGGATTAGTATGGATTGCCTGGGGCTGGCCTCGGTGCAGGCGACCACCAGCGGCATTATTGACGTCAACGGCGAGAAAATTCCGGCATTGCGCGGTAACCGGCTCAGCGATGGTGCGCCACTCACCGTTTATCCCGGTGAAGTTCCTGCGCGTTTGCCCGGTCAGGCGTTCTGGGACAAGCAAGGGTTCCAGTTTGAAGCGTTTCGCCCGCAGGTGATGGATGTCGACAAACCGCTGCCGCATATTCGTCTTGATGCCGCGCTTGAATTTTTAATAGGAGATAAATTGCGATGACCGAACCGTTAAAACCACGTATTGATTTCGACGGTCCGCTGGAGGTCGATCAGAATCCAAAATTCAGGGCGCAGCAGACCTTTGACGAAAATCAGGCGCAAAATTTTGCCCCGGCCACGCTCGATGAAGCGCCTGAAGAAGAGGGGCAAGTTGAAGCGGTAATGGATGCAGCGTTACGTCCGAAACGCAGCCTGTGGCGCAAAATGGTGATGGGCGGGCTGGCTCTGTTTGGCGCAAGCGTTGTCGGGCAGGGTGTACAGTGGACAATGAATGCCTGGCAAACTCAGGACTGGGTGGCGCTGGGTGGATGTGCCGCTGGGGCATTGATTATCGGCGCTGGCGTAGGTTCTGTGGTAACAGAGTGGCGGCGCTTATGGCGCTTGCGACAGCGCGCCCATGAACGCGACGAAGCGCGCGATTTGTTGCACAGCCACGGCACGGGCAAAGGCCGCGCATTTTGCGAAAAACTGGCGCAGCAGGCGGGTATTGATCAGTCTCATCCAGCGCTGCAACGCTGGTATGCCTCAATCCATGAAACGCAAAACGACCGTGAAGTGGTCAGTTTGTATGCGCATTTGGTCCAGCCAGTTTTAGATGCCCAGGCGCGGCGCGAAATCAGCCGTTCGGCGGCGGAATCAACGTTGATGATTGCGGTCAGCCCGCTGGCGTTGGTCGATATGGCGTTTATCGCCTGGCGCAATCTGCGTTTAATTAATCGCATCGCCACGCTGTATGGCATTGAACTGGGGTATTACAGCCGTTTGCGTCTGTTTAAGCTGGTATTGCTGAATATCGCTTTTGCCGGAGCCAGCGAACTGGTGCGCGAAGTGGGGATGGACTGGATGTCGCAAGATCTCGCTGCTCGTTTGTCTACCCGCGCAGCTCAGGGAATTGGTGCTGGACTTCTGACGGCACGACTCGGGATTAAAGCTATGGAGCTTTGCCGCCCGCTGCCGTGGATTGACGATGACAAACCTCGCCTCGGGGATTTCCGTCGTCAGCTTATCGGTCAGGTGAAAGAAACGCTGCAAAAAGGCAAAACGCCCAGCGAAAAATAATGCAATATCGGGTGCTGACCGGATATCTTTACGCCGAAGTGCCCGTTTTTCCGTCTTTGTGTCAATGATTGTTGACAGAAACCTTCCTGCTATCCAAATAGTGTCATATCATCATATTAATTGTTCTTTTTTCAGGTGAAGGTTCCCATGCGTCTGGAAGTCTTTTGTGAAGACCGACTCGGTCTGACCCGCGAATTACTCGATCTACTCGTGCTAAGAGGCATTGATTTACGCGGTATTGAGATTGATCCCATTGGGCGAATCTACCTCAATTTTGCTGAACTGGAGTTTGAGAGTTTCAGCAGTCTGATGGCCGAAATACGCCGTATTGCAGGTGTTACCGATGTGCGTACTGTCCCGTGGATGCCTTCCGAACGTGAGCATCTGGCGTTGAGCGCGTTACTGGAGGCGTTGCCCGAACCTGTGCTCTCTGTCGATATGAAAAGCAAAGTGGATATGGCGAACCCGGCGAGCTGTCAGCTTTTTGCGCAAAAATTGGATCGCCTGCGCAACCATACCGCCGCACAATTGATTAACGGCTTTAATTTTTTACGTTGGCTGGAAAGCGAACCGCAAGATTCCCATAACGAGCATGTCGTTATTAATGGGCAGAATTTCCTGATGGAGATTACGCCTGTTTATCTTCAGGATGAAAATGATCAACACGTCCTGACCGGTGCGGTGGTGATGTTGCGATCAACGATTCGTATGGGCCGCCAGTTGCAAAATGTCGCCGCCCAGGACGTCAGCGCCTTCAGTCAAATTGTCGCCGTCAGCCCGAAAATGAAGCATGTTGTCGAACAGGCGCAGAAACTGGCGATGCTAAGCGCGCCGCTGCTGATTACGGGTGACACAGGTACAGGTAAAGATCTCTTTGCCTACGCCTGCCATCAGGCAAGCCCCAGAGCGGGCAAACCTTACCTGGCGCTGAACTGTGCGTCTATACCGGAAGATGCGGTCGAGAGTGAACTGTTTGGTCATGCTCCGGAAGGGAAGAAAGGATTCTTTGAGCAGGCGAACGGTGGTTCGGTGCTGTTGGATGAAATAGGTGAGATGTCACCACGGATGCAGGCGAAATTACTGCGTTTCCTTAATGATGGCACTTTCCGTCGGGTTGGCGAAGACCATGAGGTGCATGTCGATGTGCGGGTGATTTGCGCTACGCAGAAGAATCTGGTCGAACTGGTGCAAAAAGGCGTGTTCCGTGAAGATCTCTATTATCGTCTGAACGTGTTGACGCTCAATCTGCCGCCGCTACGTGACTGTCCGCAGGACATCATGCCGTTAACTGAGCTGTTCGTCGCCCGCTTTGCCGACGAGCAGGGCGTGCCGCGTCCGAAACTGGCCGCTGACCTGAATACTGTACTTACGCGTTATGCGTGGCCGGGAAATGTGCGGCAGTTAAAGAACGCTATCTATCGCGCACTGACACAACTGGACGGTTATGAGCTGCGTCCACAGGATATTTTGTTGCCGGATTATGACGCCGCAACGGTAGCCGTGGGCGAAGATGCGATGGAAGGTTCGCTGGATGAAATCACCAGCCGTTTTGAACGCTCGGTATTAACCCAGCTTTATCGCAATTATCCCAGCACGCGCAAACTGGCAAAACGTCTCGGCGTTTCACATACCGCGATTGCCAATAAGTTGCGGGAATATGGCTTAAGCCAGAAGAAGAACGAAGAGTAAGCGCGAATATGCCTGATGGTGCAACACCATCAGGCATATTAACTTATGCTTTCAGTACCGCCAGAGCTGCTTCGTAATCCGGCTCGGTGGTGATTTCATCCACCAGCTGGCTGAAAATCACATTGTCATTTTCATCAATAACCACAACGGCACGCGCTGCCAGACCTTTCAGTGGGCCATCAGCAATTGCCACACCGTAGGCTTGCAGGAATTCAGCGTTACGGAAAGTGGAGAGGGTGATAACGTTGTTCAGACCTTCTGCGCCGCAGAAACGAGACTGGGCGAACGGCAGATCGGCAGAGATACACAGCACAACGGTGTTGTCGATCTCGGTTGCCAGTTGGTTAAACTTACGTACTGATGCGGCGCAAACTCCGGTATCAATACTCGGGAAAATGTTCAGCACTTTGCGTTTACCCGCAAACTGACCGAGGGTGACGTCAGACAGATCTTTTGCTACGAGAGTAAAAGTCTGCGCTTTGCTACCCGCCTGCGGGATGGAATTGGCGACTGTAACCGGGTTGCCCTGGAAATGAACGGTTTGTGACATGATTATCTTTCCTGTTTACATATAGTTAACGTCACACCTAGTTTATGCTAACTGTCAATAACACAGCAAACGCTATTTGCGCTTAATCCGCAGACCACCGCGACAACAAGGAGTAAAGATGAGAACCGTTAAGGTATTTGAGGAAGCCTGGCCCTTACATACCCCGTTTGTGATTGCCCGGGGAAGTCGCAGTGAAGCGCGCGTGGTGGTGGTTGAACTGGAAGAAGAGGGTATTAAAGGCACCGGCGAATGCACGCCGTATCCGCGTTATGGAGAAAGTGATGCCTCGGTAATGGCGCAAATTATGAGCGTCGTGTCGCAATTAGAGAAAGGGCTGACACGGGAGGAGTTGCAAAAAATTCTCCCTGCCGGCGCAGCACGTAATGCGCTGGATTGTGCATTGTGGGATCTGGCCGCGCGAAAACAGCAGCAATCGCTGGCTGATTTGATCGGCATAACGCTTCCCGAGACAGTTATCACTGCACAGACGGTAGTCATCGGTACGCCTGATCAGATGGCCAATAGTGCATCAACACTCTGGCAGGCAGGCGCGAAATTACTGAAAGTGAAGCTGGATAACCATCTTATTAGTGAGCGGATGGTGGCAATTCGCACAGCTGTGCCCGATGCGACGCTGATCGTTGATGCAAATGAATCCTGGCGTGCAGAAGGGTTGGCGGCGCGTTGCCAGCTATTGGCGGATTTAGGCGTTGCGATGCTTGAACAACCCCTTCCTGCGCAGGACGATGCGGCGCTGGAGAATTTTATTCATCCGTTGCCGATTTGTGCTGATGAGAGTTGTCATACACGTAGCAATCTGAAGGCGCTGAAAGGGCGCTATGAGATGGTTAACATTAAGCTCGATAAAACCGGTGGTCTGACGGAAGCGCTGGCGCTGGCGACTGAAGCGCGTGCACAAGGTTTCAGTCTGATGCTGGGCTGCATGTTGTGTACCTCTCGTGCCATTAGCGCCGCTTTACCGCTGGTGCCGCAGGTCAGTTTCGCCGATCTTGACGGACCGACCTGGCTGGCGGTAGATGTGGAACCGGCGCTTCAGTTCACGACGGGCGAATTGCATCTTTAGGATGCCAGCGCAGCAAGTTTGCCATCGCAAAGAGATATTTTTCGCTGGCTTCGTCGGAGGAGATGGGCGGAAACTCTGCGGTGATGCAATGCAAGTTGAGATCTGCACACCAACTGCCGAAAGAGCCAGGCGTTTCATAACCGACGCTGGTTACCAGAGGCAATTCAAACGCCTGGGCCAGCCATTCGCCTAATTCGCTGTGTCTGGGATCTTCAATACAGGCCAGTGGATCGTGGAATGAGACCACCCAGGCAGGTTGAATGCGGTGTATAAGCTGGCACAGCGCCTGGGTTTCAGGTTCGGAGCCAGGTTTGTCACCTGTCAGTAATACGACATCACGTTCTTCAGCGGCGCTGTTCCAGCGATAAACCGTTTCACCTTCCTTCCAGTTCGCCGCCGGAAAGTTTCTGTTTAAATCCACACCATTAGCATTGGCCCGTAACCCCAGCTGGCAGCCGTCAGGATTCACACACAGCACCACATGATGGCGGCGCAAAGAAGGTGTCAAAGTCCGCAGAGCACAGGAGAGCGTGACGACCGAAGAGTTTTCATCACCGTGAGTGCCAGCCAGAATCAAACCACTTTCGCGACTGGCTGCAGTGGCCGGAAACCAGATTAACGGCGCGCCCAATAATGAACGTCCGTAATGTTCTGTTCCGGGCGGAAATGCGCCGCGTTCGGCGCGTGGGCGGTTTACGGTCATGATCGTCTCTGGTTCAGGAAGTATTACAGGCAGTGTTGTGCAAATTTTGCGGATTATCAAATCCTTTTCTTCAACGCTATGTCATCGATCTTGTATCACTTTTTTGCCGGAAGTTGTTTGCATTTTTATTGATGTGCAGATATTAGAATTATGCTGACTTAGATGTAAGTCGTAATGTTATATACATGGCGTATTTTATTCTTACTGGTTCTACACATGTTAATCGCATCGGATTGATCAGTTCACCTTAATAAGTTTAATAAATCGTACTGCACATAGTACATTACGATGGTAACTATGTAATTGATTTAAATGAATAATGGCTTGTCACCATCAGTCACGGGTTGATTGATACCTATATTATCACCAATGTGTTTCTCAGGTTTATCGATGATATCTGTGATTAATGCTGCGACACTCTTACGTGATACGATCGTACCTTTGAATGGTTCATTGCGTGAGGTAAGCTCATAATCAATAATATCTTCATCAGTCAGCCAGGCAGGGCGAAGAATTGTATATTCCAGTCCAGAAGCCTCAATTGCATCCGCAGCCCTGCGGAATGGTTTTAGGGGCTCACCAATAACTGCATTATTCCATTCGCCAAATTTTCCTGGAACTTCATCATAAATACCGAGGGAAAGAACAAAGATCAGACGTTTAACATCACAGGCTTTCATCGCAGCGATCACTGAATTTGCCTGAATATCTAAATCTTCCCCCGTAAGGTTGGCATACACAACGTCCTGTCCCTGCATGGCCTGCTTCAGTGCTGCATGATTCAGTACATCTCCCATAATAATCTTGCTATTAGTTGGATAGGGTTTGTGGATTTTTGCTGGCTGACGGGCAAATAAAGTTTGTTTAATGGTTTGTTTATCTGCCAGTTGATTAATCACATGGCGGGCTATCTGACCGCCAGCACCAAGAATCAGTACATTTTTCATAATATTTCTCATGAAACTTATCCCAGATGGGTGTTGAAAAAAGGAATAACTTTTTCCAGCGCCTCCTGAACTGCTTCCGGTTTGTCATACAGTTCATAATGTGAGAAATCGGGTAATGAAACTAACTGACGATCCTGCGAAACCATCGCCCGGCCATAGACTTCCAGTCCATCACGATAAGCACCGAAGGCACCGACTTTTTCACCAACTACTACCATCACCGGCTGAGTCAGTAACACTTCAGTAAATGCGAAGGCATCCCAGGCCAGCGTTTTCTGTGCATGTGAGAACAACATTTTTGTCGCACCTCCCGGTTGTTGCCCGCGTGGTGTTTTATAGTAGTCAGTTGCTTCATAAACATCGCGTTCGGTCAGTCCATGGGATTTTGCTGCATCCAGGCTGGCGGGAAGTAATTCGTTGATCTGTAATTCTCCACCACGAGCCTCTTTGGTTCGTTGCGACGCCATTGCATTCAATGCGCCAATCGGATCGTAATTGCTGAAACCTTCCCGAAAAAGACGCCCGATATTAACACCCGTAATACTCACTACTGCTTTAATTCGTTTTTCTGTCAGCGCGGCATTAATGGCATAGCCACCACCCCCACACACTCCCAGCACGCCAATACGTTCAGCATTAACATATGGCAGAGTTACTGCATAATCGATAACACGGCTAATATCCTCTACGCGCTGTGTCGGATCTTCTATCCAGCGAGGCTCCCCACCAGATTCTCCCTGGAAACTGGCGTCATAAGCGAGAACGAGATAGCCTTTTTCAGCCAATGCTTTGCCATAGATATTGCCAGACGTCTGCTCCTTACAACTGCCAAAAGGATGGACGCTGATAATCGCCGGATACTGTTTTGACTCATCAAAATTTGGTGGAAACTGAATATTGGCAGCAATATGCCAGGCCATATCACTATTGCGGATTTGAATATGTTTCATTACAGAGTTTCCTCAAAGAACGGAGCTAATACTGAAATTGCTTCAGCCACATAGGCTTTGCCGTCATAAAGATCCATATGGTTTGCGCCTTCAACAATGTGATAGCGTTTATCCTGGCTTGATGCCCGATCGTACAGGTCGTCACTCATCCATTTGCTCCCTGCCTGGCTGCCCGCCACAATCTGCATCGGCTGAGTCAGGTACACTTCCGCCATATGGTAAGCATCATAGGTAATAATCTGGTTAAGGCTGCGCAAAGTAGCGTAACCCGGTGCTGTTGGATACTGCGCGCGAGGGGTGTGGTAATACTCCCAGGCCTGACGCAGTTCTTCGTTCGGCGCATCGGACTCCTTCATTGGTGCCAGTGGCATAACGGCATATTCTCCGCTGCTAATATCGCTGGTTCGGGCGTTTGAACCCGCTTCAACGTATGGCAGGGCATCAATAGATTTCACATTGTTTTCCCAACCATTACGGAACATCGAACCAATATTGACCGCACTAACGGTACCGATGGCCTTGATGCGGCGATCCTGAATTGCAGCATTGGCTGTATATCCTGCACCGGCACAAATTCCCATCGCACCAATTCGGGTATTGTCGACATAAGAAAGCGTTGTCAGGTAATCAATCACGGCACTGATGTCTTCAGTACGAATGTATGGGTTTTCTAACTGACGCGGCTCGCCGCCACTTTCACCTTGATAAGATGCGTCATAAGCAATAGTGACAAATCCCTTTTCCGCCAGTTTTTTGGCATAGGTTCCGGCCGTTTGTTCTTTAACGCCCCCACCTGGGTGAGATACCACAATTGCCTGATACTGACGGGTTTCATCAAATTTTGGAGGGAAATAGATCACTGCAGACAAAGAGATGGTTGGATTATTGCTGTTAGTGAAGCTGACTTTATTATTCATCATTCCGTTCCTCATGGAGTTGTCGGTTCGTTTTAACGGTTGGTGATATCACTATAGATATTGATCATTAAGTTGATTAGACCCAAAATCATGATTAGACCTATCATTTAAATGATTAATAGATTGCATGGAGATACTGAATGAAGCGTGAAGAAATCGCTGATCTGATGGCGTTTGTCGTCGTTGCAGAGGAGCGTAGCTTCACTCGTGCAGCAGCCCGCCTGAGCATGGCGCAGTCAGCTTTAAGCCAGATAGTGCGTCGTATAGAAGAACGATTGGGATTGCGGCTTCTGACGCGAACCACGCGCAGCGTTGTTCCAACTGAAGCGGGCGAGCATCTTTTGTCTGTTCTTGGCCCTATGTTGCATGACATAGATTCAGCCCTGGCATCCCTGAGCGAGCTGCAGAACCGCCCATCCGGGACAATACGTATTACTACTGTAGAACATGCAGCAAAAACGATATTGTTACCAGCAATGCGCACATTCCTGAAATCGCATCCTGAAATTGATATTCAGCTCACCATTGATTATGGTTTGACCGATGTCGTTTCTGAACGTTTTGATGCAGGCGTCCGTCTGGGTGGGGAGATGGATAAAGATATGATCGCCATTCGAATCGGGCCAGATATACCAATGGCTATTGTTGGCTCACCGGATTATTTTTCTCGCCGAAGTGTTCCAACGTCAGTGTCACAATTAATAGATCATCAGGCAATTAATTTGTATCTTCCCACATCGGGTACAGCAAATCGCTGGAGATTAATACGCGGTGGACGTGAAGTTCGTGTTCGCATGGAAGGTCAGCTTTTACTGAATACGATAGACCTGATCATTGATGCTGCAATTGATGGGCATGGATTGGCGTATCTACCTTATGATCAGGTTGAGCGGGCTATTAAAGAAAAAAAACTGATACGTGTTTTGGATAAATTCACACCAGATTTACCCGGTTATCACCTGTACTATCCACACCGTCGACATGCTGGCTCGGCATTCTCATTATTTATAGATAGGCTGAAGTATAAAGGTGCTGTTTAGCACTACTTGCTGATACATTAATTTAATTTCTCTCTTAACGTATTCTCAGTTCCTATCAACGTTTTGGTTATTTTTTATTCTTCGTACAATGGCGACAGATGCTGATTATGATACCGAAAACTGGTTTGAACGTGCGAAGCCTGAATGTAGTGTTCGGTGTTCTATGTGCTTTACCGCATTTTGGCGTCGATTATTTACACTAAATCTGATTTAATATATTGATACATAAAACATTTTATGCTTCCTGTGTCACTTTTTTGATGGAAGTTGTTTGCATTTCTTTAAGGCGAAACAAATAATTACGCATCAATTTTAATGTCGGTTAGAGGGAAACTTATGAAGCACTCTGTTTCAGTCACGTGTTGTGCGCTGTTGGTCAGCAGCATTTCTCTTTCGTATGCTGCAGAAGTTCCGAGCGGCACAGTACTGGCAGAGAAGCAGGAGCTGGTGCGCCACATTAAAGATGAGCCTGCGTCGCTGGATCCCGCTAAAGCCGTGGGCCTGCCAGAGATTCAGGTCATTCGCGATCTGTTTGAAGGACTGGTGAATCAGAACGAGAAAGGGGAGATTGTCCCCGGCGTTGCGACTCAGTGGAAAAGTAATGACAACCGTATCTGGACTTTTACCCTGCGCGATAACGCAAAATGGGCGGATGGCACACCGGTAACGGCGCAAGATTTTGTCTACAGCTGGCAACGTCTGGTGGACCCGAAAACGCTATCGCCATTTGCATGGTTTGCCGCGCTGGCGGGAATCAACAACGCACAGGCGATTATTGATGGTAAAGCTACGCCTGACCAGCTTGGCGTCACCGCAGTTGATGCCCATACCTTGAAAATTCAGCTTGATAAACCGTTGCCGTGGTTTGTGAATTTAACCGCTAACTTTGCCTTCTTCCCGGTGCAAAAAGCCAACGTAGAAAGCGGTAAAGAGTGGACGAAACCCGGAAATCTGATCGGCAATGGCGCTTATGTTCTTAAAGAACGCGTAGTCAATGAAAAACTGGTCGTGGTACCGAATACCCATTATTGGGATAACGCCAAAACGGTACTGCAAAAAGTGACCTTCCTGCCAATTAATCAGGAATCCGCAGCCACTAAGCGTTACCTCGCGGGGGATATTGATATCACCGAATCCTTCCCGAAAAATATGTATCAGAAGCTGTTGAAGGATATTCCGGGGCAGGTTTATACGCCGCCGCAGCTCGGGACCTATTATTATGCGTTTAACACGCAAAAAGGGCCGACGGCAGATCAGCGCGTTCGTCTGGCATTAAGTATGACGATAGATCGCCGCCTGATGACCGAAAAAGTATTAGGGACGGGCGAAAAGCCAGCGTGGCATTTTACACCAGATGTTACCGCCGGATTTACGCCGGAACCTTCGCCGTTTGAACAAATGAGTCAGGAAGAACTGAATGCGCAGGCAAAAACTTTGTTGAGCGCAGCTGGTTATGGTCCGCGAAAACCGCTGAAGCTGACGCTTTTGTATAACACTTCAGAAAACCATCAAAAAATTGCGATTGCTGTAGCATCGATGTGGAAAAAGAACCTTGGCGTAGATGTTAAATTGCAAAATCAGGAATGGAAAACCTATATCGATAGCCGTAACACCGGCAATTTTGATGTTATCCGCGCCTCATGGGTGGGGGATTATAATGAACCCTCCACTTTCCTGACATTATTAACGTCAACGCATTCAGGAAATATTTCACGCTTTAACAATCCGGCATACGACAAAGTTCTGGCCCAGGCATCGACGGAAAATACCGTTAAAGCGCGTAATGCCGATTACAACGCGGCAGAAAAAATCCTCATGGAGCAAGCACCGATTGCACCAATTTATCAATATACCAATGGACGATTAATCAAGCCGTGGCTGAAAGGTTATCCCATTAATAACCCGGAAGATGTGGCGTACAGCCGGACTATGTATATTGTGAAGCATTGATGTGATGGGAACTGGCGTTACCCTTGTGGATAACGCCAGTGATGTCTGATTTAGCGCCCCTGTTCCTGCGGTGTAATGTTATCCATATACAGCGTCTGGCTGGGGAAGGCAAAGTCCGCGCCGTGTGACTGCACAATATCGATAATCTTCAAATAAACGTCTTGCTGTGCAGCAAGCCATTCAGCCCATACCGTGGTTTTGGTAAAGCAATAAACCATAATATTCAATGACGAGTCGGCAAACTGGTTGAAATAAACCAGTAAGGTTTGTCGCTGGTCGATGGCCGGGTGATTTTTCAGCATCTCACGTACGGCTTCGACAATAACGCCCACTTTTGCCGCATCCTCATAACGTAAACCAATGGTCGTGGTAATGCGGCGGTTGGTCATTCGTCCTGGGTTTTCTACGCTGATCGACGAAAACAGCGAGTTCGGTACGTACAATGGACGATTATCAAAGGTCGTAATTTTGGTAATTCGCCAGCCAATTTCCGCTACTGTACCTTCGATATTTCTGTCCGGTGAACGGATCCAGTCGCCAATACTGAAAGGACGGTCGAAATAGAGCATGATCCCGGAAAAGAAATTACTCAGAATATCTTTACCGGCCATACCGACAGCCAGACCACCAATACCACCAAAGGTCAGCAAGCCAGAAAGGCTCATGCCGAAATGTTCGCCATAAAGCAGAACAAGCACCACAATAATGGTGATTTTGATAATGCGCGACATAATCCGCGCACTGGTGATATCGCGACCTTTTTTAATCTGCTGTTTTTCAAACTGATTAATCAGCAAAAATAGCTTAATCGTCAGAATAACCGCAATCAGGGACGTACAGATAAAATCGATAACGCCTGGGGTGATAAATTTGAGTTTATAGTTTTCTATAACATAATTAATAATGCTACCAACAGCACTGATAATTATGGTGTAGATTAAAAATTGCACCGCATGGAATAAAAAACCTTTTCTTTTACGATTTCCGCGGCGAAACCAAAAGCTCATCAGAATCAATGCTGCGCAGCTACCGAAAATAATGACCAGATTAAGCGCATTATTTGTAAACAGTTCAGCGATCATTGTTTTATCAGGCTCCTCCAGATAATTGTCGTCATGCCGGAAACCCCTGGCGGGGCTATTTTACCGCGACAATTCATTCAGATCATCAATAGTCAGGGAAGTAAGTAGCAATATTAGCTAACTAATCAATGCGTTGATTGTAAATCCAGCTAAGAGGTGAGGTTTTCAGAGCAGACAACGGTGAAATGTCATGGTATTGTTACGTTTAGGTAACAAGAAATTTGTCTGCACAAGGATTACATCATGATTATGGCGAAACTGAAGTCAGCGAAAGGGAAGAAATTTCTCTTTGGTTTGTTGGCGGTTTTCATTATTGCGGCGTCGGTTGTGACTCGCGCGACTATCGGCGGCGTTATAGAACAGTACAATATTCCGCTGTCTGAGTGGACGACATCAATGTATGTGATTCAGTCATCGATGATTTTTGTTTATAGCCTGGTCTTTACTGTGTTGCTGGCAATCCCGTTGGGAATTTATTTCCTTGGCGGCGAAGAGCAGTAAGTAAAAAATAGGCCCGATAACTCGGGCCTTGTCAGTTATTGAAGAGTCGTTAATCGTCTTCTTCGTCATCCAGTTCAACGGGTGTCTGATACTGGTCAGGTTTAATGACCAACAGATCGCAGCGAAGATGATCAATCACCTGTTCCGCCGTGTTGCCGAGGAATGCTGCTGAAATACCGGTGCGTCCTACCGTGCCCAGAACCACAATCCCCGCCTGTAAGTGCTCCGCCAAATCAGGAATCACCTCTTCTGGCAGACCTTTTTCTACGTGCGTCATGTTTTCATTAATGCCGAATTTCTGCCGCAGAGCTTTCATTGCCAGCAAATGTTGCCCACGAATGGCATCGTTATAAACGCTCGGATCAAATTCCGGCAGTTCAATCGCGATATTAATTGGCGTTACCGGATAAGCGCCAACCAGATGAACTTCGGTATGGTTGACTTGTTCTGCCAGTTCGATCGTCTCTTTGACCAGTTTTTCATTGAGCGCATTATGATACGGCTCTTCACTGGCGAGATTCACCGCCACCAGCGCCTTGCCTCCTTCCGGCCACGGCTGGTCTTTCACCATCCACACCGGGCTTGGGCATTTGCGTAACAGATGCCAGTCCGTTGGCGTAAAAATCACCGCTTCCAGACGGTCATGTTGGTGCGCCATTTTTAGCACCAAATCGTGCCCGCCGCTGATCACTTCCTGAATGATGGCTTCGAAGGGACGGTTATGCCAGACCACTTTAATTTCAATGGGAACGCCAGCATTGAGATAATATTTTGCCTGCTCGTGGATCCAGGCTGTACGCTGGCTGATGACGCCCTGACGCATAGCGGTACGTTCGTCCGGGGAGAGCAGGGTGGTCATTTCGTATGAGAAGTCATAGATCGGCAAAAAGGCTTTAATTTTGCCACCAATCCGTTGATGTAAATAAACAGCTCGCCGCAATGCTGGTTGGTCGTCCTGGTTAGGATCGATAACAACGAGCATGTTCTGATACATAGCCATACAGGGTCTCCTTACAACAACTGTCAACGCAGTTTGTAATTAAAAGATTAACCCATATCTGGTGAATGAAACAGTGATGAACCTTCTGCCAGATCAATAAATCAGAAAAATTTAATGATATGACAGAAGGATAGTGAGTTATGCGGAAAAATCAGGCAACGTTACGCGTATGACCAGCAAGCTGGGCCAGCGCATCGTTATTTTCGATGGTGATGTATTTACCTTTGACTGCCAGCATGCCGCTTTTCTGGAAGCGACCCAGCAGACGGCTGATGGTTTCTACCGTCAGGCCCAGATAGTTACCGATATCGCCACGAGTCATCGTCAGGCGGAATTCACGAGGGGAGAAGCCGCGTTGGGCAAAACGACGGGACAGGTTGTAGATGAATGCAGCCAGACGTTCCTCGGCATTTTTCTTCGACAACAGCAGGATCATGTCCTGATCGCCTTTGATTTCACCGCTCATCAGACGCATCATCTGCTGACGCAGATTCGGCATTTTACCGGACAAATCGTCCAGCGTTTCGAACGGGATTTCACATACCATCGAGGTTTCCAGCGCCTGCGCGAAGCTCGGGTGATGGCCGCTGCCGATGGCGTCAAATCCCACCAGGTCGCCTGCTAAATGGAAACCAGTGATTTGCTCGTCGCCTTGCTCAGTGATGGTATAACTTTTAATCGTACCGGAGCGGATGGCATAAAGCGATTTAAGTTCATCACCAGCCTTAAACAGCGTCTGGCCTTTCTGAATAGGCTTCTTCCGCTCAATGATATTATCAAGCTGATCAAGCTCATGTTCGTTGAGTGTGAACGGGATGCAAAGCTGGCTGATGCTGCAATCCTGGCAATGGATAGCACAACCGCCAGACTGAATGCGCCGTATAATTCGCTTTTCCGGGATCATAGGTCTGCTCAAGCCGTAATTGATATTTGTCAATTTTAACATCTTTTTAGGGAGCAAGTAAGTCTAAGCAAACCTTAACAGCAGAGAATTCCGATATTAGATGTAAATATATGTCTATCTATTTGAAAACCCTTAAGTTGTTAAGGGTAACTTTACATAAAAGTGTGAACAAGCTGGCACAAATTGTTTAATGTTTACAGCAAAAGATAACCTTCGTGGCGCAATAACCACTCTTTTCGCTGAACTCCGCCTGCATATCCGGTCATGGTGCCGTTTCGGCCAATAACCCGATGGCAAGGTACGACGATGCTGATGGGATTCGATCCGTTTGCCGCACCAACGGCACGCGCCGCGCCAGGGCGGCCTAATTGTTCAGCCAGTTGGCCATAATGCATTACCTGCCCGCAGGGGATAGTGCGCAGTGTTTTCCAGACTTCGCGCTGAAATGGCGTCCCCCCCGTGGCAGTGGGAAGCGTATCAATAATGCTAAGATTACCGGCAAAATATTCACGAAGCTTGTCGCTTAAACCACCTGGGTTGGTGGCAGAAATGCGCTCATAGCCTTCTTTGCGATAATGGATGTCCAGCAGCTGCACCATGCGTTCGCTGTACTCTTCCCATTCAACCGCCCGCAGGCGAAATTGCTCATCGCAAATCACCCACAGTGGACCCAGTGGCGTGGCAATTTTTTCTTCAAGTAATCTCAGCATCCGTTCTCTCTTAAGACAAACGTGGGTAAATACCCGGACCTATCGGCAGACCGACAAGATACCACGCCAGCAACATCAGCAGCCATACCACCAAAAAGATAAGCGGATAGGGCAAGACTAACGAATAGTAAGTACCCAGTTTCGCGTCTGGTTTGTAGCGTTGCAGGAATCCAAGAAACAGTGGAACAAAAGGAGATACCGGCGCTAAAGGCAATACGGATGAGTCGGCAATACGAAAGAGGATTTGCGCAAATGCCGGGTGAAAGCCAAGTAGCATAAACATTGGTACGAAAATGGGGGCCAGAATCGACCAGATTGCGGAACCGCTGGCAATAAACATGCATAAGAAAGAGGAAAGCAACGCCAGACCGACAAACGCCGGGATGCCGCTAAGCCCTGAACTTTCAAGTATATCGGTCAGCCCCACGGCGATGAATTTCCCCATGTTGCTCCAGTTAAACATGGCGACAAACTGGGCTAGGGGAAAAACCATCACGATAAATCCCGCCATCTCTTTCATCGGTTCAATCATTAAATGCGGTAAATCCGCCTGACGTCGAATTGTGCGGGTAGCGATGCCATAAGCCAGCGAGACAACAAAGAAAAAAAGAATGATCAGTGGCACGATACCTTTAATAAAGGGTGATGGCATCACGGTGTGATTAATCGGATCGCGCAATATCCCGTTTTCCGGGATCACCATCAGCGCGATCGCAGCAATAAAAAGTAGCGATACGACACCTGCTATGCGTAAACCAAAACGCTGACTTTCGGTCAATGTCTGCAGTTTCTCATCGCTGTTTCCCTGCCATTGACCTAACCGTGGCTCGATGATTTTGTCGGTTATCAGGCCGCCAACAATCGTCAGTACGACTACGGAGCTGGCCATAAAATACCAGTTATCAATTACACTGACGTGCATTTGCGGATTGAACGCAGCCGCCGCTTCCGTGCTGATCCCCGACAGCAACACGTCGGTTGTGACAATCAGTAAATTAGCCGTGAAGCCGCAACCTACGCCTGCAATGGCGGCCAGTAAACCTGCAACTGGATGCCTGCCCACCGCCAGAAAAATCAGCGCACCCATCGGTGGCATGATCACTAACGCCGCATCGGAAGAAATGTGGCTGAAAAAAGCAATAAACAGCACCATATAACTGGCGTAGCGGGCATTAACATGCGATGCCATTTTAACCATTAGCGCTGGCAGTAAGCCGACGCGCTCCGCTAGGCCGGCACCTAAAACCAGCGCCAGGATCGCTCCAAGTGGAGCAAAACCGCTAAAGTTTTTAATCACATTGGGTAAAAACCAGTGTAATCCTTCCACACTGAGCAGGTTTTTCACCACCACCGGCGTACCATCGGTCGGGTTTTTCGCACTGACGCCAAAGGCTGACAAAATTGCCGTCGTCACCATGAGTACGATTATCAAATAGATAAAGAGCAAAAAAGGATGGGGAACCTTGTTACCAATTCTTTCGACCCAGCCATAGAGCTTCCCGGATTGGGAGGACGACGGTATGGATGACATACTCATGGGCATTCCTCGGTTGTTGTGTTTGCGTTGTTGTTATTTTAAAGGTGACGGTGTCACGTTTTTCGGGATAGGGCAGTGATACGGTTGCGTGTCCGTAACTTGCTGATGCTCTTGTTGGCATTCTTGCAATAGCCCTGAATCAATGAAGAGATTGACTGTGGTTGCTGCCATAGTTTTCGCCGCCAGCAGCATTCCTTTATGAGCAATAGATGTTCGCCCCTGGCTAACCAGTTGCCACGTATGTAGCGGTGTACCGACGGCAAAACAGGGGCTGAAACACTGGGCAACAGGCAGTTTCCAACTGACGTCGCCGACATCAGTCGATGCCGCAAGCACGTTATCGGTGGCGGCATATGGAGCGACCTCATTCGCCAGTACCGTTTCACGATGACGTAGTGCAAAAACCTTGCCGTTTTCGCCACCGGTTGCGGCGATATTATTCAGACTGTTTTGCCGATCGTTGGAGGTGAGCGTAGCCTGAATTTGTCTCGCAAAAGCCAGTTCTTCGGAGTTCCATTCCGGGGTACCAAAATGGGATAGGGCCTGGTACATGGCATTTTCTAAGGTGCGATTCGGGAGATAACTGGAACAGGCTTTGTCGAAGCGGCATTCAACCGTGGTTTCGGTCATCAATGCCGCACCTTCGGCGATTTTGGCGACCCGATCATAAATATGCTGCACGTCGGTCATTTCGGGGGCGCGGATAAGATAAAGCACTTCTGCCTGCGCCTGGACCACGTTGGGCGAGATCCCGCCGCTATTTGTGATGGCATAGTGTACGCGCGCTTTTTCAATAATATGTTCGTTGAGGAAGTTGGTGCCAGTGGTCATCAACGTTACGGCATCAAGGGCGCTGCGTCCCAAATGAGGGGAATTCGCGGCATGTGCTGCGATCCCTTTAAAGCGCCATGATGCCTGAATGTTTGCCAGCGTGCGGGTATTGAACATACCGGCAAAGGCTTCCGGGTGCCAGGTGAGTGCCGCATCCACATCATCAAATACCCCCTCGCGAACCATGAACGTTTTACCCGAGCCGCCTTCTTCGCCAGGACAACCATAAAAGCGCACCGTGCCGCCTTGCCCATATTGTTCCAGCCATTTCTTGACGGTTATTGCAGCGGCAAAGGCGGCGGTTCCCAGCAAATTGTGTCCGCAACCGTGACCATTTTCACCGGGCGTCGCGGATGTAGGTTGCGCGCAACCTGCTTGCTGACTTAAACCTGCCAGGGCGTCATATTCTCCCAGCAGGGCGATAACCGGTTTGCCTTGACCAAACGAAGCAATAAAGGCATTTGGGATATTGCCTACGTTGCGGGTAACGGTGAAGCCTGCAGATTCCAGCGCCGAAGCCAGATGCTCCGCTGACCAGAACTCTTCAAAACGTGTTTCTGGATGATCCCAGATTTGATCGGCAATATCGGTATAACGTTGGCGATCGGCTTCAATCGCATCGTCGATAAAACGATAGATTTCCTGCATCAGATACCTCGCGTCCAGGGAAAATTGAGCGCGGTGCGCGCCAGCGTTTCGACGGCAATAGCGAGAACCTGCTCGTCAAAATCGAATTTTTCGTTGTGATGACCTGCCGCCAGCTGTGTGCCAAACACCATGTAGGAGGCTTGCCCTTGATGTTGCTGCACGCGGGCCATCATTAATGTGGCATCTTCGGAACCCGCAGGCGCTTCGACACGTTCAATGGCCTGATTGACCCTCGCGACCTGAGCCGCCTGACTTTGCAACCATGCGACCCATTGCGGCGAAGGAGAACTGGCGGTAGCTGCACCCATCAGACGAATTTCAACGCCGACACCATACATGGTTGCTGCGCCCTGAATCGCTTGTTGTGCACGGTCAAAAACATATTGATTAATGACGTCGCTGGCCCCGCGTGTTTCCACTTTCAGCAACGCCGAGGCAGGAACAACATTACGACCGCTTCCTGCCTGCATAACGCCCACGTTTACTCTGGAAGCGCCTTCGCTGTGCGGGGCGATTGCATGCAGTGCAAGAGTTGCTTGTGCTGCCGCCAACAAGGCATTGTGACCGTCTTCTGGTTTTGCGCCTGCGTGAGCGGCGGTCCCGGTGAAGTGCGCGTCAAATTTGGTGGTTGCCATAAAATTATCACTGCCGCACACCACGGTGCCCGCAGGTACGCCAGTGCCAATGTGCACGGCAGTAAAATAATCAACATCATCCACTACACCTGCATCGACCATCGCCCGCGCGCCACGCGTACCTTCTTCTGCAGGTTGAAAAATCAGTTTGATGATGCCATGTAGTCCGGACTCGAACTGTTTAAGGGTATGCGCCAGCCCAAGCCCAATGGCGGTATGCCCATCATGACCACAGGCATGCATCATTCCGGCGTTACATGACACAAAACCGTCGCGGTAGGGGCGATGGCTGACATCCTGCTCTTCACTGAGATCCAGCGCGTCCATATCGACACGGAAAGCCATCACCGGACCGGGGCGACCGGTATCCAGGGTGGCGACGATACCAGTGAAACCACCTTCAAAAGCCGCAATCCATTGTGCTAGCGCACCCTGTTGACGAGCGCGCTCGAATTCGCGTTGTAGAGTGAGTTCATCAGGTAGTCCCATCCGGCTACTTTCATTAACTACTTCGCGGCCCAGCGCCAGTGAATAGCCGAGCTGCTGCAATTCTTCCGCAACAAGGGTGGCAGTGCGGAATTCCACCCAGCCAGACTCTGCATAGTGATGAAAATCACGTCGCCAGTGCGATAATTTTGGGGCAAGCGAATTAACAAATTGATTCAAATACTCCATAACCTTTCCCGTCATCAGTAAAAAGTGTGACCCGGTTCACGTAGCGATAGTTTTTACTTATCACTAACTGATTTTTCACAGTTTTAACCGTTCATAAATTACCCTGACACAATCATCTGCATTAAAGTAGATGCCAGTTTCTTTGGTCTGATAAATAACGGTTATCGGTGGCGTCATGGCTTTTCAGGTAAAAATTCATCAAATTCGGGCTTTTGTTGAAGTGGCTCGTCAGGGCAGCATTCGCGGAGCGAGCCGAATGTTGAATATGTCGCAACCGGCACTGAGTAAATCTATTCAGGAGCTGGAAGAAGGGTTAGCGGCGCAACTCTTTTTTCGCCGTAGTAAAGGCGTGACGTTAACTGATGCCGGTGAAAGTTTTTATCAGCACGCCAGTCTTATTCTTGAAGAGCTGCGCGCAGCCCAAGAGGATATTCGCCAACGACAAGGGCAACTGGCAGGGCAGATTAATATCGGCATGGGGGCCAGTATTTCCCGCAGTCTGATGCCAGCTGTCATATCTCGTTTTCATCAGCAGCATCCGCAGGTAAAAGTACGCATTATGGAAGGGCAACTGGTGTCGATGATTAATGAATTGCGTCAGGGAGAATTGGATTTCACCATCAATACCTATTATCAGGGACCGTACGACCACGAATTTACTTTTGAGAAATTACTGGAAAAGCAATTCGCGATCTTTTGCCGCCCGGGACACCCCGCCATTGGTGCCCGTTCGATCAAACAGTTACTGGATTACAGCTGGACAATGCCGACGCCACACGGCAGCTACTACAAACAGTTGAGTGAATTGCTTGACGATCAGGCGCAAACGCCACAGGTCGGTGTAGTCTGCGAGACGTTCTCAGCCTGTATCAGTCTGGTGGCAAAAAGCGATTTTCTCAGCATACTGCCTGAAGAAATGGGCTGCGATCCCTTGCACGGACAGGGGCTGGTGATGTTGCCGGTTAGCGAAATTTTACCGAAAGCGGCCTATTATTTGATTCAGCGGCGTGATAGTCGCCAGACACCACTGACCGCGTCATTAATCACGCAATTCCGGCGAGAATGCGGCTATCTGCAAAGTTAAAACTGCATAAAAAAATAGAGTCTGTCGACATCCGCCAGACTCTATAGTACACACAGCAGTGCATCCGCGTCTTAAATCCGGCATTGTCTCCTCTGCGCCGGTGACTGTGTTATAACGGTTTTAACCTTTAGTTGCCAATTTTCTTCAGTGACAGATTTCACGAAAATATAAGTTACATTATTAATATCGTGAATGAATAATCATGCATAAGCATTTTGCTTAAAATATCGGCAACATTTGGAACTTATTACTGGAATTTTGGGTAATACGTTGTTGGACCGACCCGGTCTGGTTATCATATCGCGCTCTTAATTGCGGGAGGATGTAACATGAACCTTGACGACAAATCGCTGTTTCTTGACGCCATGGAAGATGTCCAGCCGCTGAAACGTGCTACCGATGTCCACTGGCATCCCACGCGTAACCAACGTGCGCCACAGCGTATCGACACGCTGCAGCTTGATAATTTCCTCACTACCGGATTTCTCGACATTATCCCACTAAGTCAGCCGCTGGAGTTTCGGCGGGAAGGGTTGCAACATGGGGTGCTGGATAAGCTGCGCAGTGGTAAATATCCGCAACAGGCGAGCCTGAATCTTTTGCGCCAGCCGGTGGAAGAGTGCCGCAAAATGGTGTTCAGTTTTATTCAACAAGCCCTGGCGGATGGTTTGCGTAACGTGCTGATTATTCATGGTAAAGGGCGGGATGATAAATCGCATGCCAATATTGTCCGCAGCTATGTGGCGCGCTGGCTGACCGAATTTGATGATGTTCAGGCATATTGCACCGCGCTACCGCATCATGGCGGCAGCGGGGCGTGTTACGTCGCACTACGTAAAACGGCGCAGGCGAAGCAAGAAAACTGGGAGCGCCACGCTAAGCGCAGTCGTTGATCTCGAGACGCATCCGCGGCTTATGCCGCCAGCACGCGGTTGCGTCCATCATTTTTCGCCCGATACAAAGCATCATCAACGCGTTTAAACAGTTCATCGATGCTTTCATTTCCTTCGTGATGCGCCACACCAATGCTGACGGTAAAGCGTGGTAAGCCCGAAATACTCACTTTTGCCACGCTTACGCGGATAGTTTCAGCCAGCGAAAGCGCGGTATCCAGTGGGGTTCTTGGTAGCAATAAGACAAACTCTTCGCCTCCCCAACGAAACACCAAATCGCCTTTGCGAGCGCAACTTTCGAGGGTGCGGGCGAGGGCGCATAACACCTCATCACCTTTAGAATGCCCATAGAGATCGTTAATGTGTTTAAAACGATCGGTGTCGATGAGCAACAAGCTGTAATCCTGAGCGATGGCGAGATGCTGCATTTGGCCTGGTTCCGTAATGTGATAAAACTGTCGCCGATTCAGTAATCCGGTCATCGCGTCATGGTGAGCAGCATGTTCCAGCTGCTCCTCCAGCCGTTTTTGCTCAGTAATATCATGCACAATACATAACATGAGCTTGTCGCCATAAATTTCAATCGGTCCGGCATAGGTCTGCACATGACGAGTAGATCCATCCGCCAGTTTATGAACAAAATTCAAAGGTTTATGACCGCCGGGTAAATGCGAAATTTCATGCATGATAGGCATGACGCGACGCCCGAGCATATTTATTTCCCAGGTATGTTTCTGGCACATCGTTTCATGGTTATAACCATAGAAATTGAGCGCGGCGAGGTTAGCATCGACGATTTGGCCATCTCGTGACGGGTCAATCAACAACATTGGTGCAGAGTTAGTCAGAAAAAAGCGCGCATAAAAACCTTGTTTTTTGCGCTGATAATTTGCTGAGCGACTGGCTTTTAAACCCAGCGTTGCCGGCGCTTCGATACCTTCGAAAATAATCACCGGTTCTGTTTCTGTCAGCTCTCGCAAAACAAGCCGACAGCTTAATGCTGTTTCCTCTTCTTTACGCTGAACAGTGAGGATTTCGATAATATCGTGTTGGTTTTGCAGATCGGAGAGGTATTTCGGCAGTTCTTTTTGTGAGGAGACGGAATAGGGACCGGTTCGTAGCTGACTAAACGTGAGGTCTTGCATCAACAGTCGCGCCGCGCTATTGGCATAAATTAACTGTTCCTCAAAGGGCGAAACGATCCAGACAGGACTGGTGAGTAAGTCCAGGGTATTGAAGTTGTGCGTAATCATTGAGATCCCATTATTTTTATCAATTTTTGTTGC
The DNA here is from genome assembly GCF_046487665.1 of Escherichia sp. WS1152. Taxonomy (NCBI): domain Bacteria; kingdom Pseudomonadati; phylum Pseudomonadota; class Gammaproteobacteria; order Enterobacterales; family Enterobacteriaceae; genus Escherichia; species Escherichia sp. WS1152. The sequence goes on from NZ_JBJQJA010000001.1 coordinate 762,372, forward strand.
TATCCGATCGCAAAAAAGCCACGTCATATGATCAGATAATTCTGATAATGATAGACGCTATTTAACACTTCACACGGTTTGTATACGGAAAAGCATTTTGCTTTTTGTATTCAATTTAGACAGAATTTTATTAATCATTTCAGGGTAATGGGGTGATGAGATGTTGCGTAACAGGGCCAGAAGGCTAGACTACAAAATAATGCGTTGATGATGGAGGCACTGTGGAAGCGATTAAGGGATCGGACGTTAATGTCCCGGATGCAGTATTTGCCTGGATGCTGGATGGTAGAGGCGGCGTTAAACCGCTGGAAAATACAGATGTGATTGATGAAGCGCATCCCTGCTGGCTCCACCTTAATTATGTACACCATGATAGCGCCCAATGGCTGGCGACAACACCGCTGCTTCCCAATAACGTACGTGATGCGCTGGCAGGTGAGAGCACACGGCCCCGAGTCAGCCGTCTCGGTGAAGGCACGCTGATTACATTGCGCTGTATAAACGGCAGCACCGATGAACGCCCCGATCAACTGGTCGCCATGCGTGTATATATGGACGGGCGGTTAATTGTTTCGACCCGACAACGCAAAGTGTTGGCGCTGGACGATGTGGTGAGCGATCTGGAAGAGGGCACGGGTCCGACCGATTGCGGAGGGTGGCTGGTGGATGTGTGCGATGCGTTGACCGATCATTCCAGCGAATTTATCGAGCAGCTGCACGATAAAATTATCGACCTTGAAGATAATCTCCTTGATCAGCAAATTCCGCCGCGTGGATTCCTGGCTCTGCTGCGCAAACAATTAATTGTGATGCGTCGCTATATGGCACCGCAACGTGATGTTTATGCTCGTCTTGCCAGTGAACGTTTGCCGTGGATGAGCGATGACCAACGCCGTCGGATGCAGGATATTGCCGATCGCCTTGGGCGCGGCCTTGACGAAATCGACGCCTGTATAGCACGGACTGGTGTGATGGCGGATGAAATCGCTCAGGTGATGCAGGAAAATTTAGCTCGTCGTACCTATACAATGTCATTGATGGCAATGGTCTTTTTACCCAGTACCTTTCTGACAGGGTTATTTGGCGTCAACCTTGGTGGGATCCCTGGCGGCGGGTGGCAATTCGGATTTTCAATTTTTTGTATTCTGTTAGTTGTTCTTATTGGTGGTGTTGCTTTATGGTTGCATCGTAGTAAATGGTTGTAACAAAAGCAATTTTTCCGGCTGTCTGTATACAAAAACGCCGCAAAGTTTGAGCGAAGTCAATAAACTCTCTACCCATTCAGGGCAATATCTCTCTTGCAGGTGAATGCAACGTCAAGCGATGGGCGTTGCGCTCCATATTGTCTTACTTCCTTTTTTGAATTACTGCATAGCACAATTGATTCGTACGACGCCGACTTTGATGAGTCGGCTTTTTTTTGCCTGTTATTTATCAGCGTCTACCCTTTAAGAGTCCACCCAATGACCGGAGGGAAATATGACGATACTTATTTATTTGCAAATTCCTGTCCCTGAACCGATTCCTGGCGATCCTGTTCCAGTGCCCGATCCGATCCCTCGCCCGCAACCCATGCCTGACCCACCACCCGATGAAGAACCGATTAAATTGTCGCATCGTGAGCGTAGATCTGCGAGGATACGCGCCTGATGACTTTGCGTCGATGACCACGAGAATAGATTGTGACCGCTTTTTCTACCCTGAATGTTTTGCCTCCCGCCCAACTCACGAACCTTAATGAGTTGGGTTATTTAACCATGACGCCGGTGCAGGCCGCCGCGCTTCCGGCGATCCTTGCCGGAAAAGATGTTCGCGTGCAGGCGAAAACTGGCAGCGGCAAAACGGCGGCTTTTGGCCTCGGCTTGTTACAGCAAATTGATGCGTCGCTATTTCAAACCCAGGCTTTAGTGCTGTGTCCTACGCGTGAACTGGCGGATCAGGTGGCAGGTGAATTGCGTCGGCTGGCGCGTTTTCTGCCAAATACCAAAATTTTGACGTTGTGCGGTGGTCAACCGTTCGGTATGCAGCGTGATTCGTTGCAACATGCGCCGCATATTATCGTGGCAACGCCGGGCCGTTTGCTGGATCACCTGCAAAAAGGCACGGTATCACTGGATGCGCTGAATACTTTGGTGATGGATGAGGCCGACCGCATGCTGGATATGGGATTTAGCGATGCCATTGATGATGTCATCCGTTTTGCGCCTGCATCTCGACAGACGCTTCTGTTTTCGGCAACCTGGCCGGAAGCCATCGCCGCAATCAGCGGACGAGTGCAACGCGATCCTTTGGCGATTGAAATTGACTCAACAGATGCTTTGCCACCCATTGAACAACAATTTTATGAGACATCCAGTAAAGGCAAAATTCCTCTGTTGCAACGGTTATTAAGCTTGCATCAGCCATCCTCTTGCGTGGTGTTTTGCAATACCAAAAAAGATTGCCAGGCTGTCTGCGACGCGCTGAATGAAGTAGGGCAAAGTGCATTGTCATTACACGGCGATTTGGAGCAACGCGATCGCGATCAGACCCTGGTACGTTTTGCTAACGGTAGCGCCCGTGTACTGGTCGCGACTGATGTTGCTGCGCGTGGTCTGGATATTAAATCGCTTGAGCTGGTGGTGAACTTTGAGCTGGCGTGGGACCCTGAAGTTCATGTACATCGCATCGGTCGTACAGCTCGTGCAGGAAATAGCGGTCTGGCGATCAGTTTCTGTGCTCCGGAAGAAGCACAGCGGGCCAATATCATTTCTGACATGTTGCAGATAAAACTTAACTGGCAAACGCCGCCAGCTAATAGTTCCATTGTGACGCTGGAAGCAGAAATGGCAACGTTGTGTATCGATGGCGGGAAAAAAGCCAAAATGCGCCCGGGTGATGTATTAGGTGCACTGACAGGAGATATCGGGCTTGATGGCGCAGATATAGGCAAAATCGCCGTGCATCCGGCGCATGTCTATGTCGCGGTCCGTCAGGCTGTTGCTCATAAAGCATGGAAACAGTTACAGGGCGGGAAGATTAAAGGAAAAACGTGCCGGGTGCGGTTATTAAAATAATGAAATGTTGAATTGCCGGGTGCAAGAGTAAACATCTTATTCGGGATTGCCGGATGCGACGCTGGCCGCGTCTTATCCGGCCTCCATAAGAGTAGCCCGATACGCTTGCGCATCGGGCGCTATCCTGGTTATTTCACTTCAACCACATTCAGCCGTAACTCATCCAACTGATTTTCATCTTCTTCTGGCTGCCAGCCCGCCGGTTGTAGTGGGATCTCTTCGCGATCAAACGCCAGATCACCCCCGTTAACCACTTCAGAACCGTGGGTGATGCCTTTGAAATCGAACAGGTTGGTATCGCACAGATGTGACGGCACCACATTCTGCATCGCGCTGAACATCGTCTCGATACGCCCTGGATAACGTTTATCCCAGTCACGCAACATGTCAGCAATCACCTGACGTTGCAGGTTAGGCTGTGAACCGCACAGGTTGCACGGAATAATCGGGAACGCTTTTGCATCGGCAAATCGCTGAATATCTTTCTCGCGGCAGTAGGCCAGCGGACGAATAACAATATGTTTGCCATCATCGCTCATCAGTTTCGGAGGCATACCTTTCATCTTGCCGCCGTAGAACATATTTAAGAACAACGTTTGCAGGATATCGTCACGATGGTGGCCCAACGCGATCTTCGTCGCCCCCAGTTCCGTTGCGGTGCGATAAAGGATACCGCGACGTAGCCGAGAACACAGTGAGCAAGTGGTTTTGCCCTCTGGAATCTTCTCTTTCACGATACCGTAAGTGTTCTCTTCAACAATCTTGTACTCAACGCCCAGCTTTTCAAGATACTCGGGCAGAACGTGTTCCGGGAAGCCCGGTTGCTTTTGATCGAGGTTAACAGCCACCAGCGAAAAATTGATTGGCGCGCTTTGCTGCAAATTGCGCAGAATCTCCAGCATGGTATAGCTGTCTTTACCCCCGGAGAGGCAAACCATGATGCGATCGCCTTCTTCAATCATATTGAAGTCAGCAATGGCTTCGCCCACGTTACGACGCAGGCGTTTTTGTAATTTGTTCAGGTTGTATTGTTCTTTCTTGCTAATTTCTTGATTTTGCGACATTTAAAAGCGACTCAATTCGTTATATGGCATCAGAAGAGTATGCGTCATGCCGGAACGCCCAGCATAAGAAATCTGATATAAAAACTGTGGCGTGTATGGTACGGATTAGAGGGGAAAATGTCAGCACATTTGCGAAATGAATCAAAAAGCCCGCAGCAATGTGCGGGCGTTAGTGTCAGCGCACAACCAGCACGGAGCACTCTGCGTGACGCACTACAGCTGCGGCGTTGGAACCGAGCAGATAAGTGGTGATATCCGGTCGATGGGAAGCAATGATGATCATATGAGCGGGGATCTTCTTCGCCAATTCCAGAATGCGGTCTTTGGGCGAGCCTTCCTCAACATGGACATGCACTCTGTCGGTTGGCAGTTTAAATTTTTTAATGATCTCTTCCAGTTGCGATTTGGCTTCCGCTTTCAGGTCATCCATTGCCGGTAATTCTGCGGAATACGCTAAACCCAGAGAGGCATAGTAGGGCAGTGAAGGTATTACCGTCAGGAAATGAACCTCTGCATCATCAATCTTTGCCTCTGCCTCAACGTGGCTAATCACGCGTTGAGTTAATTCTGAATCGGAAATATCGATAGGGACAAGAATCGTTCTGTTCATAAAACCTCCTGTTTTAGTATCCGCATAAAGTGTAACGCCAGATGACACTTTTTGTGTAATGACGGAGTTCACATTTTTAATTTAGATCAAAGGAGGAAGAATAAGCAGAAAAAGCCCGCCATAACAGCGGGCAGGAGGATTTAGAACTGATAAACCAGACCTAAAGCGACAATATCATCGGTAGAGATGCCGTTGGCAGCGTAGAAACTGTCATCTTCATCCAACAGGTTGATTTTATAGTCAACATAGGTGGACATGTTTTTATTGAAATAGTAAGTCGCGCCAACATCGGCGTATTTAACCAGATCTTTATCATCAACACCTGCCGGGTTGTCTGCACCACCGGCAGCGTGCAGGTCACGGCCTTTAGACATCAGGAAAGAGACTGCCGGACGCAGACCAAAATCAAACTGGTACTGTGCAGTGACTTCAAAGTTCTGGGTTTTGTTTGCAACAGCATAATCGCTGTCGCCAAACGGGGTCATATTACGCGTTTCTGAATACATGGTTGCCAGGTAAATATTGTTAGCATCGTATTTTAGCCCAGCAGTCCACGCGTCTGCTTTATCACCACCCGCCGCAGTATGGTTAACCTGGTCATTGGTGCGGTCAGAAGATGTGTATGCCGCACCAGCGCTAAAGCCCATGCCTAAATCATATGTTGTGGAAAGACCCCAGCCGTCACCGTTTTCATGGCGAACATCACGTCCGTTGTTGGTGCCTTCCTGACCATTACTGGCTCCTTCGTTGTTACCTTGATACTGCACCGCGAAGTTCAGACCATTTACCAGACCGAAGAAATCAGTATTACGATAAGTCGCGACGCCATTGGCTCGACCAGTCATAAAGTTGTCTGCATTGGTATAAGAGTCACCGCCAAATTCAGGCAGCATATCGGTCCAGCCTTCGATGTCGTACATTACGCCATAATTACGTCCGTAATCGAAAGAACCGTAATCTGCAAATTTCAGTCCGGCAAATGCCAGACGGGTCCATGACTGGTTTTTTGAAGATTCAGTGTTGTTTGCCTGAATATTGTATTCCCATTGACCGTAGCCAGTAAGTTGATCGTTAATTTGGGTTTCGCCTTTAAAACCCAGACGCGCATAGCTCTGGTCGCCATCTTTCGCTGAATTATCAGAAAAATAATGCAGGCCATCAACTTTGCCATACAGATCTAATTTGTTGCCGTCTTTATTATAAACTTCGGCTGCATGTGCAGCACCTGCGGCGAGCAGGGCAGGAATTAAAAGTGCCAGTACTTTGCTTTTCATTGAATAAATCCTTTAGTTATTTTATTTGCCTTTTATCCCCATTTCGGGGAGTGAAAACATCCTAAAGGAGAAGTTCAGTTAGCTGATAAATATCATTTGTTACGCCTTAAGTAAAACCTTAATCAAATAATTCCTCTGAAATGATAATAAGTCTGGTGAATGTATCGAAGATAATACATACAAAATAAAAATTATACTTTTAATTTTCTATACGTTATTCTGCGCGGGTTATATGCCTTTATTGTCACAGATTTTATTTTCTGTTGGGCCATTGCATTGCCACTGATTTTCCAACATATAAAAAGACAAGCCCGAACAGTCGTCCGGGCTTTTTTTTAGAATTGGATAATCCTTATCCAGAGCATTTAATCGGTGTTGCTTTTTTCCGCTTTTCCGGCCATTTGTGCCAGGAAGTCATAGCGTTTTTGCAAATCAGCTGCAGCATCTTTCCATAACTGTTCTGCCACTTCTGGCTGCTGCGAATTCAGACGACGGAAACGTTGCTCGTGAAGTAACGTTTCTTCCAGTGCTTCTGACGGCGGGCGTGAATCCAGCGCCAGCGGCAGTTTGCCTTCATCGGCACGACGCGGATCGAAGCGATATAGCGGCCAGAAGCCGGTAGCTGTGAGTTGGCGCATCTGGTCATGGCTGAGTGCCAGATCGTAACCATGCTCTTCACACGGGCTATAAGCAATGATCAGCGATGGTCCCGGATACGCTTCCGCTTCCTGAATCGCTTTCACCGTCTGGTTCAGTTGCGCGCCGAGAGAAATCTGCGCCACATAAACATGACCGTACATCATCATACTGACGCCAAGATCTTTACGCGCTTTACGTTTGCCGTGCTCGCCAAATTTAGTTACTGCACCCAGCGGTGTCGCTTTCGACGCCTGACCACCGGTGTTGGAATAGCATTGCGTATCCAGCACCAGAATGTTGACGTTTTCCGTCAAACTCAATACATGATCCAGACCGCCAAAGCCGATATCGTAAGCCCAGCCGTCGCCACCAATCAGCCAGATTGATTTTTCCACCAGTGCATCTGCGTCACGCAGCAGTTCATGTGCTTCGGCAACATCATTGAGTTGCTGGCGTAAAGCTGCAACCTGTTCACGACGAACCTCTGGCGTGGCGTCTGATTTCAACGCCGTCAGTAATTCCGCCGGGATTTTATCGGCAAATTGATCCAGCAGACGCAGCACGCGGACACGGTGTTGATCGACCGTCAGGCGGAAACCAAGGCCAAATTCGGCATTATCTTCAAATAGAGAGTTCGCCCATGCCGGCCCACGACCGTTGGCATCGGTGGTATACGGTGTAGAGGGCAGGTTACCGCCATAAATTGAAGAACAGCCGGTGGCGTTAGCGATCAACATCCGGTCGCCATAGAGCTGAGTCAGCAATTTAATATACGGCGTCTCGCCACAACCGGAGCAAGCACCGGAATATTCAAACAGTGGTGTAATCAGCTGCGATGTACGAATATCAATACGTTCCAGTTTGCTACGGTCGATTTCTGGCAGGTTGAGGAAGAAATCGTAATTGATTTTCTCTTCTTCGACATGTTCCAGGCGCGACATCATATTGATGGCTTTAATCTCTGGATTCTGACGGTCTTTCGCCGGGCAAACTTCGACGCACAGGTTACAACCGGTGCAATCTTCTGGAGCCACCTGCAAGACATATTTCTGCCCGCGCATATCACGCGATTTCACATCCAGCGAATGCAGGCTGGCAGGGGCGTTTTCCATCGCTTCAGGCGGTACCACTTTTGCGCGAATAGCTGAGTGTGGGCAAGCGGCGACGCAGTGGTTACATTGGGTACAGAGTTCCTCTTTCCAGATGGGGATCTCTTCGGCGATATTGCGTTTTTCCCAGCGAGTGGTGCCCATCGGCCAGGTGCCGTCTGGCGGCAGCGCCGAAACGGGGAGGGCATCACCAAGCCCGGCGAGCATCGCCGCGGTTACGGTTTTCACGAAATCAGGGGCGGCATCGGAAACCACTGGCGGTCGATTGGCGCTGTGCGGATTTACCGGTTGCAACGGAACTTCTTCTACGGATTCACGCGCCAGCGCCAGAGCCTGCCAGTTGCGTTCCACCAGATCCTGGCCTTTGCTACTGTAACTTTTGGCAATCGCACCCTGCAATTCTGCGAGGGCGCTATCGCCAGGCAGAATTTGCGTCAGATGGAAAAAAGCCATCTGCATGACGGTATTAATACGGGCCGCCAGGCCACATTCGCGGGCGATTTTCGCTGCGTTAATTACATAGAAGCGCGCTTTTTTCTGGTTTAACACGGCCTGAACTTCTTGCGGCAAGCGCGACCACACTTCATCTGCGCTGTACGGCGTATTAAGCAGGAAAATGCCGCCAGGTTTTAAACGCTCAGCCATCTGATATTTATCGATAAACTGCAACTGGTGGCAGCCAACAAAATCAGCCTGGGAAATGAGATAAGCGGAACGAATCGGCTGTTCGCTCACGCGAAGGTGAGAAACCGTCAGGCCGCCCGCCTTTTTGGAGTCGTAAACAAAATAACCCTGTGCGTACCACGGCGTGGAATTACCGATAATCTTGATATTGTTTTTGGTCGCGGAAACGCTGCCATCACTACCAAGGCCATAAAACAAGGCTTCCAGTTTCGCCGAGTTTGGCAGGGTGTTTTCCGGCAACGGCAGTGACAGATTGGTCACATCATCGTAAATACCAACCGTAAAGCGCGCTTTCGGTTTAGCCGCGTTGAGCTCGGCAAATACCGCCAGTACACAGTCCGGGCCAAATTCTTTGGATGAAAGACCATAGCGCCCACCAATGACACGGGGCAGAGTTTCGCGCTCGCCATTATTAAAGGCTTCTGCCAGTGCGGTCATTACATCCAGATAGAGCGGTTCTGCCTGGGCACCGGGTTCTTTGGTTCTGTCCAGTACCGCCACGCTGCGTACGGATCCCGGCAGAGCTTGCAGCAAGTGTTTGGCGGAGAAGGGACGGTACAGGCGAACTTTCAGCACGCCAACTTTTTCGCCACGGGTTAGCAATTCATCAACCACTTCTTCACAGGTGCCAATGGCAGAGCCCATCAGGATAATCACCCGTTCCGCTTGCGGATGCCCGTAATATTCAAACGGCTGATACTGACGACCTGTCGCGGCAGAGAAATCATTCATCGCCTGTTCAACATGGTCATAGACCGCGTTGTACCATGGGTTGGTGGCTTCGCGAGACTGGAAATAAGTGTCAGGATTGGCTGACGTACCGCGGATCACCGGATGTTCCGGGTTGAGCGCCCGGGCGCGATGAGCATCAATTTCGGCCTGCGGCATGAGATCAAGAATAGTGTCATCGGCCAGCGGGACAATTTTGTTGATTTCGTGGGACGTACGGAAACCATCAAAGAAATGAATAAATGGCACGCGGCTTTTCAGCGTCGCGATGTGCGAAATGAGAGCAAAGTCTTGCGCTTCCTGGACGTTTGCCGCACACAACATCGCGCAACCCGTCTGGCGCACCGCCATGACGTCGGAATGATCGCCAAAAATAGAAAGTGCATGTGTGGCAACGGTACGTGCCGCTACATGCAGGACAAACGGTGTGAGTTCGCCTGCCAGTTTGTACAGCGTCGGGATCATCAGCAGCAAACCCTGCGATGACGTAAACGATGTTGAAAGGGCACCCGTCTGCAAAGCGCCATGCACGGTAGCGATAGCACCCGCCTCCGACTGCATTTCAACCACGCGTGGTGTGTCTCCCCAAACGTTCTTCAAGCCGTTTCCGGCCCAGGCATCAGCCTGTTCTGCCATCGTGGAACTGGGGGTAATAGGGTAGATGGCGATAACTTCACTGGTGCGAAACGCCACCGAAGCAACCGCGCCATTACCGTCAATAGTAATCATATGACACCCTTACATTGCGCAAATGAGGGGCGCACGAAATTGCTGCGCGCCCAGTAGTAATCCTTCAATTTTAGCAAATGGCTTTCTTCTGCATTTTCGCTTTTGTGTCCCCCACATCAGAGTAATGAATGTTTTGATCAAACAGAGGGCAAAAAAATAGCCAAAAAAAAGTAAAAATGCGGGGCAACGCGCAGGACAGCTCTCGACGCCGCCCTCTGTGCTGCCTATTATTTATGGCGGTGTCGTTTGGCTTGAAGATTAGAGGAAGAAGAGATGCGAGCAGCGTTTTGGGTAGGGGGTGCCGCTTTATTGTTGTCGGCGTGTAGTAGTGAGCCTGTTCAGCAGGCGACTGCGGCGCACGTAGCGCCAGGTTTAAAAGCGTCGATGTCCAGTAGTGGAGAAGCAAATTGTGCAATGATCGGCGGTTCGCTTTCTGTTGCCCGTCAACTGGATGGTACGGCGATTGGGATGTGTGCATTACCCAACGGCAAACGCTGTAGTGAACAGTCACTTGCCGCCGGGAGCTGTGGCAGCTATTAATTCATTAAATCCGCCAGCTTATAAGTTAATGTCTGTTTCGCGGTCGCCAGCGTTAACTGGTTCGCGGTCAGATCCACTTGTGCACCTTCTTTCAGCATTTCGCTAATGGTGTTATCGAGTTCATTAAGCTGCGGGTTAGCGCACATCATACGGGTCATTGCCAGCCCTTTGGCTGTCAGTTCACCATTAGACAGTTTGCCTTCACCGCTAAAGCGGTTACACATGCTGCCGGAAATCATCATTTTTTCACCAAAGCTGATTTCTGGCGGATTTTTATCGCTGGTCACGGGCTTACCGTTTACGCTTTCCAGCACAAAGCGATGATGCTGTAGCTGTTCTGGCGTTACAGCAATTTTGTCATTACTTACACATCCCGCCATCAGCAGGCTTAGCGCAACAAACGCGGCTACTTTCTTCATTGTGGTTCTCAATTACAGTTTCTGACTCAGGACTATTTTAAGAATAGAGGATGAAAGGTCATTGGGGATTATCTGAATCAGCTCCCCTGGATTGTAGGGGAGCGGCAAGATTAAACCAGTTCGTTCGGGCAGGTTTCGCCTTTTTCCAGATTGCTTAAGTTTTGCAGCGTAGTCTGAGAAATACTGGTCAGAGCTTCTGCTGTCAGGAATGCCTGGTGCCCGGTAAACAGCACGTTGTGGCATGCAGACAGGCGACGGAATACGTCATCCTGGATCACGTCGTTGGATTTATCTTCAAAGAACAGATCGCGTTCGTTCTCATAGACGTCCATACCCAACGAACCAATTTTCTGATTTTTCAGCGCTTCAATTGCCGCCTGAGAATCAATCAATGCACCGCGACTGGTATTGACGATCATCACGCCATTTTTCATCTGATCAAAGGCGGCTTCGTTCAACAGATGGTAGTTTTCCGGTGTCAGCGGGCAGTGCAGAGAGATAACGTCTGATTCAGAGAACAGGGTTGGCAGATCGACATACTCCACACCGAGTTCCAGCGCCGCTGCACTTGGATACGGATCGAACGCCAGCAGACGCATACCAAAACCTTTCAGAATGCGCAGCATCGCCACACCGATTTTACCGGTACCGATAACGCCTGCCGTTTTGCCATACATAGTAAAGCCGGTCAGACCTTCCAGAGAGAAGTTAGCGTCACGGGTACGCTGATACGCGCGGTGAATACGGCGGTTCAGCGTCATCATCATACCGATGGCGTGTTCAGCAACGGCTTCTGGATCATAGGCTGGAACACGAACTACTTTCAGCCCCAGTTCTTTTGCCGCGTCAAGGTCGACGTTATTGAAACCGGCACAGCGCAGGGCGATATATTTAACGCCGTGCTTTTTCAGCTCTTCCAGCACCGGGCGGCTTCCGTCATCGTTTACGAAAATACATACCGCTTCGCATCCATTGGCGGTTTTAGCGGTTTTTTCCGTCAGCAGAAAGTCAAAAAATTCCAGCTCAAAGCCAAAGGACTCGTTCACCTGTTGCAGGTACTTCTTGTCGTACTGTTTTGTGCTATAAACGGCGAGTTTCATAAGACTTTCTCCAGTGATGTTGAATCACATTTAAGCTACTAAAAATATTTTACAAAATTTCAAATATAATTGAAAGCTATGGCGATATTGAAAAATTCATCAACAACTATGCTTAGTGTAGGCGCAACCTTCAACTGAACGGTTAAACATGCCACAATACCCGTATTGAATGCTTAATTTTTCGCTAAATCAGGATATTAACTACCCATGCTGGGTAAATATAAAGCCGTTCTCGCGCTGTTATTACTGATTATTCTTGTGCCGTTGACGCTGCTGATGACGCTCGGGCTGTGGGTTCCCACGCTGGCGGGCATCTGGCTACCGCTCGGGACACGTATTGCATTAGATGAAAGCCCACGCATTACGCGTAAAGGTTTAATCATTCCCGATCTCCGTTATCTGGTGGGAGATTGTCAGCTTGCGCATATCACCAACGCCAGCCTTTCACATCCCAGCCGCTGGTTATTGAACGTCGGCACGGTAGAACTTGATTCTGCTTGTCTGGCGAAATTGCCGCAGACGGAGCAATCGCCAGCTGCTCCAAAAACCCTCGCGCAATGGCAGTCCATGCTGCCTAACACCTGGATCAATATCGATAAACTGATTTTTTCTCCCTGGCAGGAATGGCAGGGAAAACTCTCTCTCGCATTAACCTCCGATATCCAGCAACTGCGTTATCAGGGCGAAAAAGTTAAATTTCAAGGCCAGCTGAAAGGGCAACAACTTACAGTCAGCGAACTGGATGTCGTCGCGTTTGAAAATCAGCCGCCGGTTAAACTGGTGGGGGAATTTACTATGCCGCTCGTGCCGGATGGACTTCCTGTAAGTGGTCATGCTACTGCGACGTTAAACTTGCCGCAGGAACCGTCACTGGTAGATGCCGAGCTGGACTGGCAGGAGAATAGCGGGCAATTGATTGTGCTGGCACGGGATAACGGCGATCCGTTGCTCGATTTGCCGTGGCAAATTACGCGTCAACAATTGACCGTAAGCGATGGTCGCTGGAGCTGGCCGTATGCAGGTTTTCCTTTGAGTGGCCGACTGGGTGTCAAAGTCGACAACTGGCAGGCAGGGCTTGAGAACGCTCTGGTCAGCGGACGACTGAGTGTGCTGACCCAGGGGCAAGCGGGTAAGGGCAACGCGGTGCTAAATTTTGGCCCAGGAAAATTAAGCATGGATAACAGCCAGCTGCCTATGCAACTGACCGGTGAAGCGAAACAGGCGGACCTCATTTTATATGCCCGTTTACCTGCGCAGGTAAGTGGAAGTCTGTCTGACCCAACGCTGACCTTTGAGCCAGGCGCGTTACTTCGTTCAAAGGGAAGAGTCATCGATTCGCTGGACATCGATGAAATCCGCTGGCCTTTAGCGGGTGTAAAAGTCACCCAACGTGGTGTTGACGGACGTTTGCAGGCCATTTTGCAGGCGCATGAAAATGAACTGGGCGATTTCGTGCTGCATATGGATGGGCTGGCGAATGATTTTCTCCCTGACGCTGGCCGCTGGCAGTGGCGCTACTGGGGAAAAGGCAGTTTTACACCGATGAATGCCACCTGGGATGTCGCAGGAAAAGGTGAGTGGCATGACAGCACGATTACGCTGACCGACCTCTCCACCGGTTTCGACCAGTTACAATACGGTACGATGACGGTAGAAAAGCCGCGACTAATTCTCGACAAGCCCGTCGTCTGGGTACGTGACGCACAGCATCTCTCCTTCAGCGGCGCGCTGTCACTGGACGCCGGGCAAACGCTGTTCACTGGCGGCAGTGTGTTACCGCCATCAACCTTAAAGTTTAGCGTCGATGGGCGCGATCCGACGTATTTCCTCTTTAAAGGCGATTTACATGCTGGTGAGATTGGCCCGGTTCGGGTAAATGGTCGCTGGGACGGTATTCGTCTGCGCGGTAACGCCTGGTGGCCTAAACAATCACTGACTGTATTCCAGCCGCTGGTGCCACCCGACTGGAAGATGAACTTACGCGATGGTGAACTGTATGCTCAGGTTGCATTTTCTGCTGCGCCTGAACAAGGATTCCGCGCGGGAGGGCACGGCGTGTTGAAAGGCGGTAGTGCCTGGATGCCAGATAATCAGGTTAACGGTGTCGATTTTGTCCTGCCTTTCCGTTTTGCCGATGGAGCCTGGCATCTTGGGACTCGCGGCCCCGTTACGTTGCGAATTGCCGAAGTGATTAATCTGGTGACAGCGAAAAATATTACGGCTGATTTGCAAGGGCGTTATCCGTGGACTGAAGAAGAACCATTGCTGTTGACTGATGTTAGCGTCGATGTGTTAGGCGGTAACGTGCTGATGAAACAATTACGTATGCCGCAACATGACCCGGCGCTGTTGCGGCTGAATAATCTCTCATCCAGCGAACTGGTTAGCGCCGTCAATCCGAAACAATTTGCCATGTCCGGGGCATTCAGTGGGGCCTTGCCACTATGGCTGAACAATGAAAAATGGATAGTGAAAGATGGTTGGCTGGCAAATAGCGGGCCAATGACCTTGCGGCTGGATAAAGACACTGCAGATGCGGTGGCCAAAGACAATATGACCGCTGGAACTGCCATCAACTGGTTGCGTTATATGGAAATCAGTCGCTCATCAACAAGGATTAATTTAGATAATCTCGGTGTGTTAACCATGCAGGCCAACATTTCGGGCACCAGTCGCGTCGATGGTAAAAGCGGTACGGTAAACCTTAATTATCACCATGAAGAGAATATTTTTACGTTATGGCGCAGTTTACGCTTTGGCGATAATCTCCAGTTATGGCTGGAGCAGAATGCCCAGCTACCGGAAACTGGCTGCCCATCAGGAAAAGAGTGTGAGGAAAAACAATGAAAATAGTGATAGCCGCGTTTGCGTCCTCTTTTATGTTGGTTGGTTGCACGCCTCGCATTGAAGTAGCTGCGCCGAAAGAGCCAATCACCATTAATATGAACGTTAAAATTGAGCATGAAATCATCATTAAAGCGGATAAGGACGTTGAAGACCTGCTCAAAACCCGTAGCGATCTATTTTGAGGTGATGATGAAAAGAACATTACTCATAGCTGTATGGGCCATTGGCCTGATGAGCGACAGTGCAATGGCTTTAACCCTGAACGAAGCCAGAAGTCAGGGGCGGGTAGGTGAAACGCTTAACGGTTACCTGGTGGCGCTACAAACGGATGCCGAAACACAGGCATTAGTAAAAGATATTAATGAAGCTCGTAACCATAGTTACCAACAACTGGCAAAGCAAAATAATGTATCCACTAAAGAGATAGCCAAACTGGCTGGACAAAAGCTTGTTGCTCGCGCGAAGTCGGGGCAATATGTTCAGGGAGTTAATGGTAAATGGTTGCGCAAATAAATTATAGTTGGCTACAAAATGTATCTATTAATGATCTTTTACAGTATTTAAACTGACGTTAGCATGCTTAATTACCGTGGGTATTTCTACAAAAACCTTATATATCCTTCCCTTAAATAACAAATCATTACCAATATATATGTAATCACAAAATATATATGCAGCGTCAATGAATTATTAGTGTGTTTTTGTTTTTTGTCGTTAATTTTTAGATTGAAGTGAGTTTTTTGTGGAATATAATTCCATCAACTGTTTTTTTGTATGCTTTTACTTGCCTGATTTTAATATTGATTTTGTGAATTATATAAGCATTTCTTTATTGCTTATTTCACTATGAATATTTACTACGATTTATCTTCAAATTCTGCATGGCTTGTTACGCACGGTCTAGATCTAAGGAATTTTATATGCAAAGGAAAAAATTATTGTCTGTTTGTGTTGCCATGGCGTTAAGTAGCCAGACATGGGCTGCGGATACTTCAATACCCGACTCAACCGAAAAAACACGTAAGTCCAGTAAGATAACATGTCCGGCAAATATTCATTCCCTGAGCAAAGAGCAGCTAGAAAATTTATCCGCGGAGTGCAGAGAAAATAAAGATAGTGCAGTTTTACCATGGGCAGCTGCAGGTCTTGCTGCAGTAGCTACGGGAATTGCTATATATACCTTAAGTGACGATGACAATCACCACCATAATAACTCCCCAGTTCCGGATGATGGCGGTGATACGCCTGTTCCGCCAGACGACGGCGGTGATACGCCGGTTCCGCCAGATGACGGCGGTGATACGCCGGTTCCGCCAGATGACGGCGGTGATACGCCAGTTCCGCCAGATGACGGCGGTGATACGCCAGTTCCGCCAGATGACGGCGATGATACGCCGGTTCCGCCAGATGACGGCGGTGATACGCCAGTTCCGCCAGATGACGGCGGTGATACGCCAGTTCCGCCAGATGACGGCGGTGATATGCCGGTTCCACCAGATGACGGCGGTGATACGCCGGTTCCACCAGATGATGGCGGTGATACGCCAGTTCCAGACGACGGCGGTGATACGCCTGTTCCGCCAGACGATGGTGGCGATACCCCGGTTAAACACGATCCTGTCGTCTATAAAAATGACGTAACCTGGGATCAGGACGCGAAAACCGTCAAAATTCGCGAAACCACCTTTACCTACAGCCAAAATGCCGATGGGAGCTACACCTTAACGGCGCCTGAGGGCAAGGAGACGATAGTTAAGTCCTGGACAGTCCATGACGACAGCAACACCGTTGTCTTTGATGGCGTAAATACCTCAGGTGGCATCACCTGGAGTTACGACGATGATGGACTCATCCACATCACTAAAGAGGCCGGCGTCGTTGTTGACGGCACAACCGGGAATGCGATTGAGTTTGGTAACGCGATCATCACCGATCAGGGCGGCAACACGGCGCTGAATGGCGGTACTGTCATGACGGTTGATGGTGACAACATCACCCTCAACAACGACGGCAAAACGACGGCCATCGGAGAAGGCTCGGTTGTCGGTATACTCACCGGCGACAATATCACCATTAACAATAATGGCGAGACGGAAGTTGATGGCGGTACCGCGGTAATCATCAATGGCGATAATACCAAGCTAAACACTGCGGGCGACTCGACCATCACCAATGGCGGTACGGGTAGCCTTATCAATGGCGATAATGCGCGGGTTGATAATAAAGGTACTATGACCGTTGACGGTGCGAATTCCACTGGCTCGAAAGTTGTCGGTGACGATGCCATCATCAAACAGGAAGGCGACTTATACGTTAGCGGCGGTGCGCACGGTATTGACGTTGTCGGCAACAACACGTTCGTCAGCAACAAAGGTAATATTACGGTCGTCGAGGAAAACTCTATCGGCATGCTGCTTGATGGTGATGGTGTCAGCGTGATCAACATGGGTGACCTCAATGTTGGTCAGGCCGCTACAGGTGAAAATGCAATCGGCATTCAGATCGACGGTAATAATGCGACATTTGTTAACGTTGGTGATATTACCGCGACCAACGCCGGAACCGGTATCAGCGTTGCAGGCGATAAAGCCAATATTTCACTTGCGGGCGGGTTAGACGTTGGGGATTTCTCCACCGGTCTTGATGTCTCTGGTGATAATAACAACATGACGCTGTCGACTTATGGGCTGAATGTGACAGGGCAAGAAGCGACAGGTGTTAATGTTTCGGGTGATGGTAATACTATCGAAATAGCGGGCAGTATTCTGGTTGATAAAGATCAGAAAGCTGATAATGCGCAGCCTTACTTCTTTAATCCCTCAACCGGGGTAAATATCAGCGGTGACAACAACGACGTCACGCTGGATGGTCAGTTAACCGTTGTTGCTGATAGTGAAACCACGTCGCGTTCCTATGCGAGTTACGACGGTGCTCAGGAACACATTGCGGGTATTGTTATTGCTGGCGATGACAATACCTTTACGCTTAATGGCGGTGTTCATTTTGTCGGTGAAAAAAATGTCATGGATGATGGCTCAAAACCTGCCGCATCTCGTCGTGGTATCGGAGACACACCGCTTATTAACGTTGATGGGCATTCCTCGGTCTACCTGAATGGTGAGTCAACCATCAGCGGCGAGTTCCCGCTGGGGTTCGAAAATCTCATTCAGTTGAGCCATGGCGCGGAGCTGGAGATTGGCGCTGACGCAACGTTTGATATGAGTGATGTGGATTCTTTCACTTATTATTATCGTGTAGCGTTATCCACCATTAGTATTGATTCTGGTGCGAAGGCGACAAACAACGGTGAAGTGGAACTGAAAAATATCGGTTTTGCGGCTGCCTGGAATAAAGATTCAACGGTAATCAATAACGGATCCATTGGCCTGGCGATGTACGATTTTGGTACCGACCCGGCACCAAAAGTCTTTGACGTTGAATACGGTGGGATTGGCGTTAACAATGGTACCATGACCACCAAAATGATGAATCAGCACAGTGTGCTGAATTATCCGGCAGAGTGGAACTTGTCTGATGGTACCTCTTTCAATAACAAGGCATTAGGGCTGACAGGTATGCTTGCCAGCTACTCGTCATCCATTCTGAACGGCGAAACGGGTATTATTGAGATGTATGGTCGTGGCAGCGTGGGGATGTTGGCTATCGATAAATCAACCGCGGATAACGAAGGGCAAATCACCCTGGATACGCTGTGGGTCGATGAAAATGATGAAACATCGCTGCGTAATAATGTTGCAAATAGCACGGCGAAAGATTTCGGTGTGGGAATGGCTTCAGGTACCGATGCCTATAATGGGGCATTAACTAAAGCCACGGCAACCAACCACGAGAATGGTGTGATTACTGTCTACAACGCCGGTGCGGGGATGGCGGCGTATGGGAATACTAATACGGTCATTAACCAGGGAACCATCAACCTGGAGAAAAATGAAAATTACAACGATTCTCTCGGTGTGAATAAACTCGTCGGCATGGCGGTTTATCACGAAGGCACCGCCATTAATGACCAGACAGGCGTAATCAACATTAACGCGGAAAATGGTCAGGCATTCTATAACGATGGCACTGGGCTTATTATCAACTATGGCACAATTTGTACCTTTGGCGTTTGCCAGGGGGCCGATGAATATAATCCAACGGATAATTATATTGCCGATTTATATGATGATGGCGATGTATTAAGTTCTGCGGGTGAGACCGTATTATTATCGTCAGGTGCGATTATCAACGGGGATGTCACCAGTGCGGGTGCTGTTAAAAATGGAACGATCAGGATACTCGAAAATGGTGCGCTGGTTAACGAGTCGAGCGGAACCATTAGCTCAGCCATCGTCGTGAATGAAGGCGGTGCGTTAACCAATGAAGGTGTATTGAACACGGTGACTCTGGAAGGAGGAACCTTCAATAACAACGGAACGCTTAATGACGTCGTAAAAATTGAGAAAAACAGCAACGCGGTAATTAATAATACCGGTTCACTGTCAACCTTACAGCTTAACGATGGCACGGTGAATAACAGCGGTATCGCGTCGGCGCGCGTTAACGCCCAGGGCGATGCTGTATTCAATAACCTTGCAGGCGGCGAGGCGCGTAAAGGTGCCATTCTCTATAACTCTGCGGTGGTGAATAACGCGGGGACCTGGAAAATGGGTTATCAGGATGAAAATAACAATGCCGGGACGCTGGATATTGACGACCAATCAACGTTCAACAACAGCGGCAAGCTCATCCTTGATAACAGTAAAAACGCCATTCGCTTCCAGGGAAGCAATGCTAACGCCACGTTATATAACACCGGTGAAATGACGCTGGATGCCGCACTTGGCGCGGGCGCTATTCACTATGACGACGGCGCCAGCCAGTTTATTAACAAGGGCGTGGTGGATGCGAAAGTCACTGTGGCGGTAAGTACCGCTGGTGCGACAGAAAGCGATGCCTTCCTGTGGAACCAGGATGGCGGGGTGATTAACTTCGATAAAGACAACGCCAGCGCAGTTAAATTCACCCACAACAACTATGTTGCCCTCAACGATGGCGTGATGAACATCAGCGGCAACAATGCCGTGGCGATGGAAGGTGATAAAAACGCACAACTGGTTAACAACGGCGTTATCAATCTCGGCACCGAAGGCACCACCGATACCGGATTGACTGGTATGCAACTGGATGCCAATGCCACCGCCGATGCGGTAATTGAGAACAACGGCACGATCAATATTTTTGCTAACGACTCGTTTGCGTTCAGCGTACTGGGCACAGAAGGTCATATCGTTAACAACGGTACGGTGGTGATTGCCGACGGCGTGACTGGTTCGGGGTTGATTAAGCAGGGCGACAGCGTGAATGTGGAAGGGGTGAACGGCAACAGCGGTAACAATACCGAAGTGCATTACACCGACTACACGTTGCCGGACATGCCAAACACTTACACCACTTCACCTTTCAGTGAAACGACTGATAGCGGTAGTAGCGATGGCAGCAGTAACAACCTCAACGGCTATATCGTCGGTACCAACGTTGACGGCAGCGCCGGTAAACTGAAGGTTAACAACGCCAGCATGAATGGTGTCGGGATCAACACCGGTTTCGCCGCCGGTACGGCAGACACCACGGTCAGTTTCGACAACGTGGTGGAAGGCATCAACCTGACCGACGCCGATGCCATCACCTCAACGTCCGTGGTATGGACCGCCAAAGGCAGCACCGATGCCAGCGGCAACGTTGACGTCATCATGAGCAAAAACGCCTACACCGATGTGGCGACCGATGCTTCGGTGAACGATGTGGCGAAGGCACTGGATGCGGGTTACACCAATAACGAGCTGTATACCAGCCTGAACGTGGGCACCACTGCTGAACTGAATAGCGCCCTGAAGCAGGTGAGCGGTAGCCAGGCGACCACGGTATTCCGTGAAGCGCGTGTGTTAAGCAACCGCTTCAGCATGCTGGCGGATGCCGCGCCGAAGGTGGGTAACGGTCTGGCGTTCAACGTTGTTGCGAAAGGCGATCCACGTGCCGAGTTAGGTAATAATACCGAATACGACATGCTGGCATTGCGTAAAACCATCGACCTGAGCGAAAGCCAGACGATGAGTCTGGAGTACGGTATCGCTCGTCTCGATGGTGATGGTGCGCAGAAAGCGGGTGATAATGGCGTCACAGGTGGTTATAGCCAGTTCTTTGGCCTGAAGCACCAGATGTCCTTCGACAACGGCATGAACTGGAATAACGCATTGCGTTATGACGTTCACAACCTTGACAGTAGCCGTTCGATTGCATTTAGCAACACAAACAAAACGGCTGATACCGACGTGAAGCAGCAGTACCTGGAGTTCCGCAGCGAAGGGGCGAAGACTTTCGAACCGAGCGAAGGACTGAAGGTTACGCCATATGCGGGTGTAAAACTGCGTCACACACTGGAAGGTGGCTATCAGGAGCGCAATGCCGGAGACTTTAACCTGAATATGAACAGTGGCAGCGAAACGGCGGTGGACAGCATCGTCGGGCTGAAACTGGACTACGCAGGGAAAGGCGGCTGGAGCGCGAATGCGACGCTGGAAGGCGGGCCGAACCTGAGCTACAGCAAGAGCCAGCGCACGGCAAGCCTTGCAGGGGCAGGCAGCCAGCACTTTAACGTCGATGACGGTCAGAAGGGCGGCGGTATCAACAGCCTGGCGAGCGTCGGCGTGAAGTACAGTAGCAAAGAAAGTTCGCTGAATCTGGATGCGTATCACTGGAAAGAGGACGGCATCAGCGACAAAGGCGTGATGCTGAACTTTAAGAAAACGTTCTAATTTTTAGCATGTGATACACAAACCGCAACGCTGATACAGGTTGCGGTTTTTTATTGCCGGATGCGACGCTTGACTTATCTTTTGCTGTCTAATGTTTTGGTGTCTTTCAGGACAATAGTGCTACTCATCCAGAAATCTTGTTTACGCCTTCGCATTATTTATCTCTTTTCGTTTCTATACTGATTTTTCTTAATCCGTTTTATTACAGGGCAGGGTGCGATGAGCAGCAATACATTTACTCTCGGTACAAAATCCGTTAACCGTCTTGGTTATGGCGCGATGCAACTGGCAGGTCCTGGGGTTTTTGGCCCCCCAAGAGATCGCCACGTCGCTATAACCGTGCTGCGTGAGGCGCTGGCATTGGGCGTCAATCACATTGATACCAGCGACTTTTATGGTCCGCACGTCACCAATCAGATTATCCGCGAAGCGCTTTATCCTTACTCTGACGATCTGACAATTGTCACTAAAATTGGTGCGCGGCGTGGAGAGGACGCATCCTGGTTGCCCGCATTTTCTCCGGCAGAGCTGCAAAAAGCGGTACACGATAATCTACGTAATCTCGGCCTGGACATACTGGATGTGGTTAACCTGCGCGTGATGATGGGGGATGGTCATGGCCCGGCGGAAGGATCGATTGAAGCCAGCCTGACCGTGCTGGCAGAGATGCAACAACAAGGCCTGGTAAAACATATTGGCCTGAGCAACGTCACACCGACGCAGGTTGCAGAGGCGCGCAAGATTGCCGAAATCGTCTGTGTGCAGAACGAATACAACATTGCTCATCGTGCTGATGACGCAATGATTGAAGCTTTGGCTCGTGACGGCATTGCCTACGTGCCGTTCTTTCCGCTCGGGGGCTTTACGCCGCTGCAATCTTCCACGCTTTCCGATGTTGCTGCGAGCCTGGGTGCAACACCAATGCAGGTGGCGCTGGCGTGGCTGTTACAACGTTCACCGAATATTTTGCTGATCCCAGGGACGTCTTCTGTTGCGCATTTACGGGAGAATATGGCTGCTGAAAAATTGCATCTTTCTGAGGAAGTGTTGTCTACGTTGGATGGTATTTCGCGAGAATAACGAATATACAAAAGGGAAAGATGCATTTCCCTTTTGTTTCTTTTTTAATGGCATGGAGTGCATATGTTTAAGCCCAGGATTTGCAGCTGGATAGGTTTACTCCCCCTGTTTATGCTGAGTCTTCCAGTACAGGCGGAACTTCGATGTGTTGCAAATGCAGTTGATATTGAACCATTTTTTTCTGCGGCTACCGCTGAAGATAAACAACAAGTTGAACAAGCTATCAACAGTAGCGTGAATCTTGTCCCCTTCGGTTTATCTGCATCGGACTGGAAAGTGCATCGTGGCGATTTAGTGGTAGAAGGTAATATAGAGAGTAATCAAAAATTGATTGTTCTTGGCAATTTGACAGTCAAAGGTAATATTTCCACTTTCTCTCTTTCTAATCCATGGGTTATTCTCGGTAACGTGACGGCAACGAATATAGTTACGGATTCACCACTGTTAATTACCGGTTCGATAAATGCAAGTGGACTGGTATTTATCGACTCATATTACGATAATCCGTCTACGATTAAGGGGAGTATTAATGCGCGTGGGATATTTATCAATGACATAATTGCACCTGTTGTTGCGTCTTCGACAAATAGTGAATTCATGGTCCGTGCGAGTGATAAAAATGACACTGAAAATGTCAAAAAAGCGTTGAAGATAATAAATCCTGATGCATATTATTGGGGTCTAATAAATGATGAAGATGCTCTGAAAGAAATTTTTAAGCGAAGCAATATTCGCATGGCAGGGAATGTCTGTAATCAGATGAAAAAAGAAGCGCTGTTTCGCCCTAAGCCTTCTCCTGAGTTAGTGCAGGAATTGCAAATGCTGGATGAAGGCAACGTTGCTGCATTTGAAGGACGAGATATTGCGACATTTGATCTTGCCATAATGCGAACTCTCCCAAGGCTTAAAGGAATTTCAGCTAACCTACGCAAACAACTTATTAATAGCAATGATGGACAAACGATTGCAAGTATGGCGAGATATATGCCTGACAATGAGATTCTGGAGTTGACCGATCAGCAATTGGGTTACCAGCCTGTTGTTCTGGGGTTGCTCGACCGTGAACCGCTCTCTGTCGAAATAATGACGCGAATGAGTCATCTACCTGATGGTGTCGGTCCGTTGAATCTTGCGCTACGTGAAAATCTCCCTCTGGATATCGTCATGACTCTGGCGAAAAGAGATTGGGATATGATCATTCAGGAGCTTTATAAAGATGCGTGGTTATTGCCCGAATCCATTATTGATGGCTATATCCGCAGTGATGATTCCTCTATTCGTCAGGTCGGTGCTGGAGGACAACTCACCTACAATCAGGCAATGCAGTTGGCGAACGATTCATCAAACGATGTTGTCACAAGCTTAGCGTTAAAGCTGGCAGAGATGAAACACCATGGTCAATTGTTGCGGATGACGCCACAAGAGAGTGACAAAATAGCAGTATATTTATACCAAAAATTCGAGAATGACGATGATCTAATAGGTGCGTTATTTTTAGCGTTGCCAGATAACTTACAGTTTAATTTTGTTAAAAGGATGGAGAAAAAATCCCCTGCCTACTTTTGCTGTCGGGATATGCAGATAATTCACTCTGACGCTGCTTTACAACGGTTATTGACACGTTTCAACGATCCTGAGGGGTGGAGTAATCTGGCGAAAAATCAGTATCTGAGCACGTCGATGAAACAAAAAATTTGGCAACGTGCTTTATCGCATCGGAAAAATAATCCCAAAGCAGATTCAGATGCATATGAAACCAGCGCTGATATGATTTTGTCTGAGCTTATCAGCTACGGTGAAGTTGATGACCAGATGCTATTAAATGCCACCTCTCTGATACGTTCGGACGACTGGGACTTTTTAGAGAGAGCATTAATTAGTTGGGATAATTTACCCGCTGTTGTTCTCAAGGAATTACAGCAAAACACGCCACGCAATGATATTTGGGCGAAGTTTTTTCTGAGGCAGGAAAACAGTTCCCGTGCGCAGGTTAACGAAGCGTTACGTGTTTATTATGCACTAGACCCCGATGCGTTAGCACAACTGGATGTACTGGCAAAACAACCGGATCGTATATGGTGGAGTACACTGGCGAAAAGCAATCTCACATTTTTCAAGTTCGGCGCACTTAACAACCGCCACACACCGCCTGCAGTACTGGCGGCAGAAATTGATCCCGAGTGGTGGATTGTGGCGATGAATAATCCCCGTTTTCCAGTTGATGTATTAAAGGCGAGGCTGAAACGTGATCCTTTGCTGGCGTTAGAGCTTGTTAACCCTGAACTGGATTTAGTTCGCCAGCTGGCGCTTAACGGTAAGACGCGCGCAATACGGGAACAAGCGATGAGAAAACTTGATGAGTTGTATTGAATAACAGCGTAATAATTTTTAACCACTTGATTTATTGGGATAATCATTCCTGACAGTGAGTCCCCAATACCTTGATATATTCTGAATTTTTAATGAAGCGTCGTGTTGCGATATCTCCGTCAGGGGAATTGATGCACCATAGCGCAAACCGAATTATCAAGGATTGATAATGACGCTCTACCAGATAAAACCGCTCTTTCAGTCGCTGTTAAGGCCGACGATGTTTTGGCTTTATAAGCACCATGTTACAGCGAATCACATCACTCTTGCTGCACTGGCGCTTTCTCTTATTACCGGATTGCTGTTGATGTTGGTCGCACAACCCATCCTCTTTTTGCTATTGCCCATCGTGCTTTTTATCCGTATGGCACTCAATGCGCTGGATGGCATGTTGGCGCGTGAGTGCAATCTGCAAACACGTCTGGGGGCGATTTTGAATGAAACTGGCGATGTTATTTCCGATATTGCGCTCTATTTACCGTTTTTATTTTTACCAGAAAGTAACGCATCACTCGTAATACTCATGTTATTTTTCACCATATTGACTGAGTTTTGCGGTTTACTCGCGCAGACGATTAACGGTATTCGCAGTTATGCCGGTCCATTCGGCAAAAGCGATCGTGCGTTAATATTTGGGTTGTGGGGGCTGGCCGTTGCCATTTATCCACAGTGGATGCAATGGAATAATCTTTTATGGGGCATTGCTTCAATTCTGCTTATCTGGACTGCGATTAATCGTTGTCGGAGTGTGCTCCTGATGAGTGCTGAAAGATAATGCTGGAAAAATCTCTGGCAACACTTTTCGCGTTGTTAATTTTAGCAACGCTGATAAACCGTTTTCGGGTATGGCGGTTACCGGAGAGAAAAGAGGATGAAGTTACATTACGTATTCGTACCTGGTGGGGTATCGTCATTTGTTTTTCACTGGTGATTTCAGGTCCACGCTGGATGACGTTGACGTTTTTTGCGCTGATAAGTTTTCTGGCATTGAAAGAATATTGTACGCTTATATCCGTACATTTTCCGCGTTGGTTATATTGGGTTATTCCTCTTAACTATTTGCTTATCGGTTTTAATTGCTTTGAGCTGTTTCTGTTATTTATACCTTTGGCTGGGTTTCTGATATTAACCACCTGGCGAGTTTTAGTAGGTGATACCTCCGGTTTTCTGCATACCGTGAGCGCCATTTTTTGGGGCTGGATAATGACCGTTTTCGCCTTGAGTCATGCCGCCTGGTTATTAATGTTGCCAACCACAAATACCCAGGGCGGGGCGTTACTGGTGTTATTTCTTTTGGCGACAACAGAGTCAAACGATATTGCACAGTATTTATGGGGGAAATCCTGCGGCAGAAGAAAAGTGGTCCCCAAAGTCAGCCCGGGAAAAACGCTGGAAGGTCTGGTGGGGGGCGTAATCACCACCATGATTGCGTCACTTATTATTGGACCGTTGCTGACACCGCTAAATACATTACAGGCATTATTAGCGGGTTTGTTAATTGGTATTAGTGGTTTTTGCGGCGATGTAGTGATGTCAGCCATCAAACGAGATATTAGTGTTAAAGATAGCGGAAAACTATTACCAGGACATGGCGGACTCCTTGACAGGATTGACTCATTAATTTTCACCGCTCCGGTATTTTTTTATTTTATTCGCTACTGCTGTTACTGAAGGAAAATAGAGAAAATGGAAAATTCACGCATCCCTGGGGAACATTTTTTTACCACCAGTGATAATACAGCGTTGTTTTATCGGCACTGGCCCGCTTTACAGTCCGGGGCGAAAAAGGTCATCGTCTTATTTCATCGCGGTCATGAACATTCTGGTCGTCTACAACATCTCGTTGATGAACTGGCGATGCCAGATACTGCTTTTTATGCATGGGATGCCCGAGGGCATGGAAAAACTTCGGGGCCGCGTGGTTATAGCCCATCTCTTGCGCGTTCAGTGCGGGATGTCGATGAATTTGTCCGTTTTGCTGCCAGCGACAGCCAGGTTGGGCTGGAAGAGGTGGTAGTGATCGCGCAGAGCGTCGGCGCAGTGCTGGTTGCCACATGGGTTCATGATTATGCGCCTGCAATTCGCGGGCTGCTGCTGGCTTCTCCGGCCTTTAAGGTTAAATTGTATGTGCCGCTGGCGCGTCCTGCGCTGGCGTTATGGCATCGTCTGCGTGGTCTGTTTTTTATTAATTCCTATGTGCAAGGACGCTATTTGACCCACGATCGGCAACGGGTGGCGAGTTTCAATAATGATCCGCTGATCACACGGGCGATTGCCGTCAATATCTTGCTCGATCTCTATAAAACGTCTGAACGTATTGTTAGCGATGCGGCGGCGATTACGCTCCCCACGCAACTTCTGATATCAGGCGATGACTATGTGGTGCATCGCCAACCGCAGATCGATTTTTATCAGCGTTTACGTAGCCCTCTCAAAGAGCTGCATCTGCTGCCAGGCTTTTATCACGACACGTTGGGTGAAGAGAACAGGGCGCTGGCATTTGAAAAAATGCAAAGCTTTATTAGTCGCTTATATGCTAACAAATCACAAAAATTTGATTATCAGCATGAAGACCGCACTGGACCATCAGCGGATCGCTGGCGGCTCCTTTCAGGTGGACCCGTGCCATTATCGCCGGTTGATTTGGCGTATCGCTTTATGCGTAAAGCGATGAAATTGTTCGGGGCGCACTCTGCGGGCCTGCATCTCGGAATGAGCACCGGCTTTGATTCAGGCAGTTCGCTGGATTATGTCTATCAAAATCAACCGCAAGGTAGTAACGCATTCGGGCGCTTAATCGACAAAATCTACCTGAACAGTGTTGGCTGGCGCGGTATTCGCCAGCGCAAAACCCATTTACAAATACTGATTAAACAAGCCGTTGCCGATCTCCACGCCAAAGGTTTAGCCGTCCGCGTGGTTGACATTGCCGCAGGGCATGGGCGCTATGTACTGGATGCGCTGGCAAACGAGCCTGCCGTAAGCGATATTTTGTTACGTGATTACAGCGAGTTAAATGTTGCACAGGGGCAAGAGATGATTGCTCAACGGGGAATGTCTGGGCGGGTGCGTTTTGAACAGGGCGATGCGTTTAACCCAGAGGAACTCAGCGCGTTAACTCCGCGGCCTACGCTGGCGATTGTCTCTGGCCTGTATGAGCTTTTTCCCGAAAATGAGCAGGTAAAAAACTCACTCGCAGGTCTTGCCAATGCCATCGAACCGGGCGGCATTCTCCTCTACACCGGGCAGCCGTGGCACCCACAACTGGAGCTGATTGCCGGGGTGTTAACCAGTCATAAAGATGGTAAACCGTGGGTAATGCGCGTGCGTTCGCAAGGGGAGATGGATTCACTCGTGCGTGATGCCGGATTTGATAAATGCACACAACGGATTGATGAGTGGGGTATTTTTACGGTTTCGATGGCGGTGCGTCGTGATAACTGAACGTCGGAACGTATTGCTACAAGGCGCTGGCTGGTTATTGTTGCTGTCCCCGTTTTTCTTCTTCACCTATGGATCTCTTAATCAGTTCACCGCGGTTCAGGACCTTAACAGCCATGATATCCCCAGTCAGGTATTCGGTTGGGAAACGGCGATCCCTTTTCTTCCCTGGACTATTGTTCCTTACTGGAGTCTGGATCTTTTATATGGATTTTCGCTGTTCGTTTGTAGCTCGACATTCGAACAGCGCCGACTTGTCCACCGGCTTATTCTGGCAACGGTAATGACCTGCTGCGGTTTTTTTCTCTACCCGCTGAAGTTTAGCTTTATCCGTCCTGAAGTGAGTGGGGTGACAGGATGGCTATTTTCGCAACTTGAACTGTTTGATCTGCCCTATAACCAGTCTCCTTCGCTGCATATTATTCTCTGCTGGCTACTTTGGCGTCACTTTCGTCAGCATCTGGCTGTGAAGTGGCGTAAAGTCTGCGGCGGATGGTTTTTACTCATCGCCATTTCGACGCTGACAACCTGGCAGCATCATTTTATTGATGTCATCACAGGGCTGGCGGTAGGTATGTTGATTGACTGGATGGTACCCGTCGACCGTCGTTGGAATTATCAGAAACCTGATCAACGTCGAATCAAAATAGCACTGCCATATGTCGTAGGCGCGTGCGCGTGCATTGTGTTGATGGAGCTAATGATGATGGTTCAGTTATGGTGGTCAGTCTGGTTATGTTGGCCAGTATTATCGCTACTCATTATTGGCCGTGGGTACGGTGGGCTTGGCGCGATAACAACAGGGAAAGATAGTCAGGGGAAACTCCCGCCCGCCGTTTACTGGCTGACATTGCCCTGGCGTATCGGGATGTGGCTATCTATGCGTTGGTTTTGTCGTCGCCTGGAGCCGGTGAGCAAAATGACTGCTGGTGTTTATTTAGGGGCGTTTCCACGACATATTCCGGCACAGAATGCGGTTCTGGACGTCACCTTTGAATTCCCTCGAGGACGAGAGACAAAAGATCGACTCTATTTCTGTGTACCGATGTTGGATCTGGTGGTTCCGGAAGAGAGGGAACTCCGACAGGCCGTGGCGATGCTGGAAACATTACGCGAAGAGCAAGGCAGCGTTCTGGTCCATTGTGCATTGGGATTATCGCGCGGTGCGCTGGTGGTGGCGGCATGGTTGTTATGTTACGGACACTGTAAAACCGTTAATGAAGCGATTAGCTATATTCGAGCCAGACGCCCGCAGATTGTGCTGACAGACGAACACAAAGCGATGCTGAGATTGTGGGAAAACAGGTAAGTGGATTGAGATGTGGACTGAATATCTACAGTCCACATCAAGACCGTGTCCGGTTATGCAGCAACAATGCTGTCGATGGCTGCTTTTGCGTCAGACTGCGCTTTCGCTGCCATTTCCGGACCGTATGCGATCCCTTCGGCGAAGACAAATTTCACATCGGTAATGCCGATAAAGCCCAGGAACGTGGACAGATACGGCGTCACCAGGTCCGTTGGTCCATCTTTGTGGATCCCACCGCGGCTGGTAATAACGATGGCTTTTTTACCCGTTACCAGACCTTCCGGACCATTCTCGGTATAGCGGAAAGTAACGCCTGCACGTGCAACCAGGTCAAAATAGTTTTTCAGCTGAGTCGAGATGTTGAAGTTATACATCGGTGCCGCAATAACGATAACGTCATGGGCTTTCAGCTCGGCAATCAGCTCATCGGAAAGTGCCAGAGCTTCCTGCTGACGCGGAGTCAGCGGCGCATCGCTCGGACGCAGAGCGCCAACCAGTTCGCCATCCAGTACCGGAATTGGATTTGCAGCCAGGTCGCGAACGGTGATTTCATCAGCGGAGTGCTTTTCGCGCCATTGTTCAACAAAATAATCGGACAACTGATTAGACTGAGAGTACCCTGCCAGGATGCTGGATTTAAGAACTAATACCTTGCTCATGGTGTTTCCTTATGGATATTTGAATGGGCGATGCCCCGTTGCTTGTTGACACTTTATTCACAATCCTGCCACAGAGATAGCGCAATAAATCGAAGCCTATGTTCGAATTTATTGAACAACGCATAGAAAGCCGCGATGTGGTACTCTATATCTATCATTTCAAAGAAAATTAATCAGGCAGACTACTGCCCACTAACGTTATGACAGAACAACAAAAATTGACCTTTACGGCCTTGCAGCAGCGGCTGGATTCGCTGATGCTGCGTGACAGACTGCGTTTTTCTCGCCGTCTGCACGGCGTGAAGAAGGTTAAAAATCCTGATGCACAACAGGCCATTTTCCAGGAGATGGCGAAAGAGATTGACCAGGCGGCAGGGAAAGTCCTGCTGCGTGAAGCGGCACGACCGGAAATTACTTATCCTGACAATTTACCGGTTAGTCAGAAAAAGCAGGACATTCTCGAAGCGATTCGTGATCACCAGGTGGTGATCGTCGCCGGGGAAACGGGTTCTGGTAAAACGACTCAGTTACCGAAAATCTGTATGGAGCTGGGGCGCGGGATTAAAGGGCTGATCGGCCATACCCAGCCGCGTCGCCTGGCGGCAAGAACGGTGGCGAACCGTATTGCGGAAGAGCTGAAAACGGAGCCGGGCGGTTGCATCGGTTACAAAGTGCGTTTCAGCGATCACGTAAGTGATAACACGATGGTCAAGCTGATGACCGACGGTATCCTGCTGGCGGAGATCCAGCAAGACCGCCTGCTGATGCAGTACGACACCATCATTATTGACGAAGCGCACGAACGCAGCCTGAATATCGATTTTCTGCTCGGCTATTTGAAAGAGTTGCTGCCGCGGCGTCCTGACCTAAAAATCATTATCACTTCCGCGACTATCGACCCGGAACGCTTTTCGCGCCACTTTAATAATGCGCCGATTATTGAAGTCTCCGGTCGGACCTATCCGGTGGAAGTGCGCTATCGCCCGATTGTTGAAGAAGCCGATGACACCGAGCGCGATCAGTTGCAGGCGATTTTTGACGCCGTAGACGAACTAAGCCAGGAAAGCCCCGGCGACATTCTGATCTTTATGAGCGGCGAGCGGGAAATTCGCGATACCGCCGATGCGCTGAACAAGCTGAACTTACGCCATACCGAAATCTTGCCGCTTTATGCGCGGCTTTCGAATAGCGAACAGAACCGCGTGTTCCAGTCGCACAGCGGGCGACGCATTGTGCTGGCGACCAACGTCGCGGAAACCTCGCTGACTGTACCGGGGATTAAATACGTTATCGACCCCGGTACGGCGCGTATCAGCCGCTACAGCTATCGCACCAAAGTGCAGCGTTTGCCGATTGAGCCCATTTCGCAGGCGTCTGCCAATCAGCGTAAAGGCCGCTGTGGTCGTGTGTCCGAAGGGATCTGTATTCGTCTCTATTCCGAAGACGATTTCCTCTCGCGCCCGGAGTTTACCGACCCGGAAATTCTGCGTACCAACCTGGCCTCGGTTATTTTGCAGATGACCGCGCTGGGGCTGGGCGATATCGCTGCGTTCCCGTTTGTCGAAGCACCGGATAAACGCAATATCCAGGATGGCGTGCGTCTGCTCGAAGAGCTGGGCGCGATCACCACTGATGAACAGGCCAGCGCCTATAAATTGACGCCGCTCGGTCGCCAGCTCTCGCAGTTGCCTGTCGACCCACGTCTGGCGCGTATGGTGCTGGAAGCGCAAAAACATGGCTGCGTGCGTGAGGCGATGATTATCACGTCCGCGCTCTCCATTCAGGATCCGCGCGAACGTCCGATGGACAAACAGCAGGCATCGGACGAAAAACATCGTCGCTTCCACGACAAAGAGTCTGACTTCCTCGCGTTTGTGAATCTGTGGAATTATCTTGGCGAGCAGCAAAAGGCGCTTTCTTCCAACGCCTTCCGTCGCCTGTGTCGTACCGATTATCTCAACTATCTGCGCGTGCGCGAATGGCAGGATATCTACACCCAGTTGCGCCAGGTGGTGAAAGAACTCGGCATTCCGGTGAACAGCGAACCGGCGGAATATCGCGAAATTCACATTGCGTTGCTGACGGGTTTGCTTTCCCATATCGGCATGAAAGATGCCGATAAACAAGAATATACCGGCGCACGTAACGCGCGTTTCTCCATCTTCCCCGGTTCTGGTTTATTCAAAAAACCGCCGAAATGGGTAATGGTGGCGGAACTGGTAGAAACCAGCCGCCTGTGGGGGCGCATTGCTGCGCGTATCGACCCGGAATGGGTGGAGCCTGTCGCTCAGCATTTGATTAAACGTACCTACAGCGAACCGCACTGGGAACGGGCGCAGGGCGCGGTGATGGCAACGGAAAAAGTCACTGTTTATGGTTTGCCGATTGTTGCCGCGCGCAAGGTCAACTACAGCCAGATCGATCCGGCGTTATGTCGTGAACTCTTTATTCGCCACGCGCTGGTGGAAGGTGACTGGCAGACGCGTCACGCATTCTTCCGTGAAAACCTGAAACTGCGGGCCGAAGTGGAAGAGCTTGAACACAAATCACGTCGCCGCGATATTCTGGTTGATGACGAAACGCTGTTTGAGTTCTACGACCAGCGCATCAGCCACGATGTAATCTCCGCTCGTCACTTCGACAGCTGGTGGAAAAAAGTCAGCCGCGAAACGCCTGATTTGCTCAACTTTGAAAAGAGCATGTTGATCAAAGAAGGGGCGGAAAAGATCAGCAAGCTGGATTACCCGAACTTCTGGCATCAGGGCAATCTCAAGCTGCGTTTGAGCTATCAGTTTGAGCCCGGCGCGGATGCTGACGGTGTGACCGTACATATTCCGCTGCCGTTACTTAACCAGGTTGAGGAAAGCGGGTTTGAATGGCAGATCCCTGGTCTGCGCCGCGAACTGGTGATTGCTCTGATTAAATCGTTGCCGAAACCGGTACGCCGTAATTTTGTACCTGCGCCAAACTATGCCGAAGCGTTTTTAGGCCGCGTCACACCGCTGGAGTTACCGTTGCTCGACAGCCTTGAGCGCGAGTTACGGCGGATGACCGGCGTTACCGTTGACCGCGAAGACTGGCACTGGGATCAGGTGCCCGATCACCTGAAAATCACCTTCCGCGTGGTGGATGACAAAAACAAGAAGCTAAAAGAAGGGCGCTCGCTACAAGATCTGAAAGATGCGCTGAAAGGCAAAGTGCAGGAAACGCTATCTGCGGTGGCGGATGACGGTATCGAGCAGAGCGGCTTACATATCTGGAGTTTTGGTCAGTTGCCGGAAAGCTACGAACAGAAGCGTGGTAACTACAAAGTGAAGGCGTGGCCGGCGCTGGTGGATGAGCGCGACAGTGTGGCGATCAAACTGTTTGATAACCCGCTGGAGCAAAAACAGGCAATGTGGAACGGTCTTCGCCGTCTACTGCTGCTGAATATTCCCTCACCAATCAAGTATTTACATGAGAAGTTACCAAACAAAGCCAAGCTGGGGCTGTACTTTAACCCGTATGGCAAAGTGCTGGAGCTGATCGACGACTGTATCTCCTGCGGTGTGGATCAACTGATCGACGCCAATGGTGGCCCGGTCTGGACGGAAGAAGGCTTTGCTGCGCTGCATGAAAAAGTTCGCGCTGAACTGAACGACACGGTGGTGGATATTGCGAAGCAGGTCGAGCAAATCCTTACGGCAGTGTTCAATATCAACAAACGCCTGAAAGGGCGGGTGGATATGACCATGGCGCTGGGGCTTTCTGACATTAAAGCGCAGATGGGCGGGTTGGTGTATCGCGGTTTTGTGACTGGTAACGGCTTCAAACGGCTGGGCGACACGCTGCGTTATTTGCAGGCGATTGAAAAACGACTGGAAAAACTGGGGGTTGACCCACATCGCGACCGTGCTCAGATGCTGAAAGTCGAAAACGTCCAGCAGGCGTGGCAGCAATGGATCAACAAACTGCCGCCTGCACGTCGTGAGGATGAAGACGTGAAAGAGATCCGTTGGATGATAGAAGAGCTGCGCGTCAGCTATTTTGCCCAACAACTCGGTACACCTTATCCGATTTCAGATAAGCGTATTTTGCAGGCGATGGAGCAGATTAGCGGTTAACGCGGCTATTTGCCTGATAAATATAAAACCCGGTAAGCATTTAGCGCCGGGTTTTTTATTAATTCTAAAACGGTAAGGGCAAAAATTCAGGAATTCAGAAAAATACAATTCTCTGCTGCAAGATGAATAATGTTTATCTACAGCATTTCCTTAAAAGATATGTCAGGCTTGCGGAGTGGCGGTTAAGGAAATACGACATCCTCCTTTCAGAGTGCTCCGCTTCTCACTATTATCTCACGCAGTATTCTTAAGGGAACGATAAGGAGGAACCATGAACATTACCCCGTTTCCGACGCTTTCGACGGCAACTATAGATGCCATAAATGTTATCGGACAGTGGCTGGCGCAGGATGATTTCTCCGGTGAGGTGCCGTATCAGGCTGATTGCGTCATACTTGCAGGAAATGCGGTTATGCCGACTATCGATGCGGCATGTAAGATTGCTCGCGATCAGCAAATTCCTTTACTGATTAGTGGTGGTATCGGTCACTCGACCACTTTTTTGTATAGCGCCATCGCACAGCATCCGCACTACAACACTATCCGCACCACTGGCAGAGCAGAAGCGACCATCCTGGCGGATATCGCTCATCAGTTCTGGCATATTCCGCATGAAAAAATCTGGATTGAAGACCAGTCAACAAACTGCGGTGAAAACGCACGCTTTAGCATCGCGCTATTGAATCAGGCCGTAGAACGAGTTCATACGGCTATCGTTGTACAGGACCCCACCATGCAGCGGCGCACGATGGCAACGTTCCGCCGTATGACCGGGGACAATCCCGATGCACCCCGCTGGTTGAGTTATCCCGGATTCGTTCCTCAGTTAGGAAATAACGCAGACAGTGTAATCTTTATTAATCAGTTACAAGGATTATGGCCGGTTGAGCGTTATCTCTCACTACTCACTGGCGAGCTGCCGCGTTTACGCGATGATAGCGATGGCTACGGTCCCCGCGGGCGAGATTTTATCGTTCACGTTGATTTTCCGGCAGAAGTCATCCATGCATGGCAAACGCTGAAACACGATGCGGTGCTCATCGAGGCGATGGAAAGTCGCTCGTTACGTTAAAAATTGCCCGTTTGTGAACCACTTGTTTGCAAACGGGCATGACTCCTGACTTTTATTTCTGCCTTTTATTCCTTTTACACTTGTTTTTATGAAGCCCTTCACAGAATTGTCCTTTCGCGATGCCGTCTCTCTGATGATTGATGTTAATTAACAATGTATTCACCAAAAACAAACATATAAATCACAGGAGTCGCCCATGTCAGTACCCGTTCAACATCCTATGTATATTGATGGACAGTTTGTTACCTGGCGTGGAGACGCATGGATTGATGTGGTAAACCCTGCTACAGAGGCTGTCATTTCCCGCATTCCCGATGGTCAGGCCGAGGATGCCCGTAAGGCAATCGATGCAGCAGAACGTGCACAACCAGAATGGGAAGCGTTGCCTGCAATTGAACGCGCCAGTTGGTTGCGCAAAATCTCCGCCGGGATCCGCGAACGCGCCAGTGAAATCAGTGCGCTGATTGTTGAAGAAGGGGGCAAGATCCAGCAGCTGGCTGAAGTCGAAGTGGCTTTTACTGCCGACTATATCGATTACATGGCGGAGTGGGCACGGCGTTACGAGGGCGAGATTATTCAAAGCGATCGTCCAGGAGAAAATATTCTTCTGTTTAAACGTGCGCTTGGTGTGACTACCGGCATTCTGCCGTGGAACTTCCCGTTCTTCCTCATTGCCCGCAAAATGGCTCCCGCTCTTTTGACTGGTAATACCATTGTCATTAAACCCAGTGAATTTACGCCAAACAATGCGATTGCATTCGCCAAAATCGTCGATGAAATAGGCCTTCCGCGCGGCGTGTTTAACCTTGTTCTGGGGCGTGGTGAAACCGTTGGGCAAGAACTGGCGGGTAACCCAAAGGTCGCAATGGTCAGTATGACAGGCAGCGTCTCTGCAGGTGAGAAGATCATGGCGACTGCGGCGAAAAACATCACCAAAGTGTGCCTGGAACTGGGGGGTAAAGCACCAGCTATCGTAATGGACGATGCCGATCTTGAACTGGCAGTCAAAGCCATCGTTGATTCACGTGTCATTAATAGTGGGCAAGTGTGTAACTGTGCAGAACGTGTTTATGTACAGAAAGGCATTTATGATCAGTTCGTCAATCGGCTGGGTGAAGCGATGCAGGCGGTTCAATTTGGTAACCCCGCTGAACGCAACGACATTGCGATGGGGCCGTTGATTAACGCCGCGGCGCTGGAAAGGGTCGAGCAAAAAGTGGCGCGCGCAGTAGAAGAAGGGGCGAGAGTGGCGTTGGGTGGCAAAGCGGTAGAGGGGAAAGGATATTATTATCCGCCGACATTGCTGCTGGATGTTCGCCAGGAAATGTCGATTATGCATGAGGAAACCTTTGGCCCGGTTCTGCCGGTAGTCGCATTTGACACGCTGGAAGATGCTATCTCAATGGCTAATGACAGTGATTACGGCCTGACCTCATCAATCTATACCCAAAATCTGAACGTCGCGATGAAAGCCATTAAAGGGCTGAAGTTTGGTGAAACTTACATCAACCGTGAAAACTTCGAAGCTATGCAAGGCTTCCACGCCGGATGGCGTAAATCCGGTATTGGCGGCGCAGATG
Source organism: Escherichia sp. WS1152 (assembly GCF_046487665.1). Taxonomy (NCBI): domain Bacteria; kingdom Pseudomonadati; phylum Pseudomonadota; class Gammaproteobacteria; order Enterobacterales; family Enterobacteriaceae; genus Escherichia; species Escherichia sp. WS1152. Next base: position 799,601 of record NZ_JBJQJA010000001.1, read on the forward strand.
GTAAACATGGCCTGCATGAATATCTGCAGACCCAGGTGGTTTATTTACAGTCTTGATGAGTGAAAGAGGCGGAGGTTTTTTCCTCCGCCTGTGCGCGTCAGAGTTTAGCGAATTTTTCGAGGGTGCGAATAAGCTGCGTGACGAAGCCATATTCGTTATCGTACCAGGCGACCGTTTTCACCAGTTGTAAATCGCCCACGGCGGTAATTTCCGTTTGCGTGGCATCAAACACCGAACCGAAATGGCTGCCAATGATATCGGAAGAGACTATTTCTTCATCGGTATAACCAAATGACTCGTTATTGGTGGTTGCTTGTTTAAGTGCGTTATTCACCTCTTCGGCAGTCACTTTTTTTCCGAGAATCGATACCAGTTCAGTGACCGAACCTGTTTTCACCGGCACGCGTTGCGCATGACCTTTCAGTTTGCCGCTCAGTTCCGGGATCACCAGACCAATGGCTTTTGCCGCGCCCGTAGTGTGGGGAATGATATTTTCTGCCGCGGCGCGTGAAGCACGTAAATCTTTACCATGCGGGCCATCCACCAGTGACTGGGTGCCAGTATAGGCATGAATGGTCGTCATCGTGCCGACTTCTATCCCGAAACTGTCATGCAAGGCTTTGGCCATCGGCGCAAGGCAGTTAGTGGTGCATGACGCCACGGAAACAATGGTATCGTTGCCATCCAGAGTGTCGTCATTAACGTTATAAACGATGGTTTTCATTTCACCGGCAGGAGCGGAAATCAACACCTTCTTCGCACCAGCATCAAGATGCGCCTGCGATTTATCGGCGGAGGTATAAAAGCCAGTACATTCGACAATGATTTCTGCACCTTTCGCTTTCCACGGAATATTTTTAGCCTCTTTTTCGGCGTAAACCGAGATACTTTTCCCATCAACGATAAGTGAATCTTCCGTAAAATCAACGCTCCAGGGGAACGGACCATAGTTTGAATCATGTTTCAGCAGATAGGCGAGAATTTTTGGGGAAGTAAGATCATTAATAGCGACAACGTCTATGTTGCTTTTGACTTCAAGTAATCGACGCAACACCAGTCGACCGATACGACCAAAACCGTTAATACCAACTTTACTCATGGTTTTCTCCTGTCAGGAACGTTCGGATGAAAATTGATCCTTTCCAGGCTTAGCCCAGGATTGTGGGATGGGCAATCTCCATTCTTACAGTGAAACGTAACGTACTGAAAACGGGTGAACAATATTTAATGAAATTTTGAGAAAAGCCCGTTATGTTAACGGAAAATTATGTTAAAGCAGGAAATGTTATGGAAAATAAATACTCAAGGTTACAAATCAGCATTCACTGGCTGGTCTTTTTGCTGGTTATCGCAGCGTATTGCGCAATGGAGTTTCGGGGTTTCTTCCCACGTAGCGATCGGCCGCTCATCAACATGATTCATGTTTCCTGTGGCATCTCAATTCTCGTGCTGATGGTGGTTCGTCTTTTGTTAAGACTGAAATACCCAACCCCGCCGATTATACCTAAGCCGAAACCGATGATGACGGGACTGGCGCATTTGGGACATTTGGTGATTTATCTCCTGTTTATTGCGCTGCCAGTGATTGGTTTGGTGATGATGTATAACCGGGGCAACCCGTGGTTTGTGTTTGGTTTGACGATGCCTTACGCTTCAGAGGCCAATTTCGAACGGGTTGATAGCTTAAAGTCGTGGCATGAGACGCTGGCGAATCTGGGATATTTTCTCATCGGGTTGCACGCTGCGGCTGCACTGGCACACCACTATTTCTGGAAGGACAACACACTTCTACGCATGATGCCGCGTAAACGTTCCTGAAGGATATTTAAAGAAAACGCCTGTACTAAAACCGACCCGTGGTACAGGCGAAGAATACGGGTCTACATCGGAAGCGCCTATTATATTTATTTGTATGACAAATAAAACCATAATCCTTGCCCATACGTCCATCTGCCTTATTTTTAATCAATTCACCCGATCTTTGATCTCATCAACGGTATCAAAATAAACCAGCGTATAACGTTCAAATCGAACATAAGATTCGATAAACCATGGAGGTTATATGAAAAAACTGGCACTTATTTTGTTTATGGGAACGCTTGTTTCCTTTTATGCCGATGCCGGGCGCAAACCCTGTTCTGGTTCGAAAGGGGGGATCTCACACTGTACGGCAGGCGGCAAATTTGTCTGTAATGATGGTTCTATTAGTGCATCGAAAAAAACATGCACTAACTGAAGTGTAAAAGGGGTGCCATGAGAAAATGAATCTGCTAGTCAGATGCGCGGGGAAAATCCCCGCGCTTGCCCTTACCTGGACGTGCAGGCCATGAGCGCAGCAACCTCCTTATCACCGTCCCGGAACCGCAGTTCGTAGAGCGTTTGTCGGGTCAGGAGTGTGAATGTCAGAATCGTAATGCAGATAATGAGCAGACACACCACCAGAGGGTTGTGCTTCATAGCCTTTCTCCTTGCCGGATGGCGGGTAAGAGGCTAAGATCTGAATTGCTAGGTTCATTCGTTGGCCTCGGTTGATAGAAATATCGGTCGGGGCCTTCGTCTTTCTGATTCCCGGTTAGCCTGAAAACAGAAAGTCTCAGGCACCCGTGAGCATCCTATGTGGTTTCCTTAGGGACGAAAATAATCACCTGACGAAATTGCGTGCTGTTTTCCAGAATTTTTCGTCATTCGGGTTAGCCAGTTTAACCATTCGTTACTCTCTTCATTCCAATGGCATTAATCTTCTCTGCAATAATTGTTGTAAAAATGTGACGCAAAGAGGCTTTTAGTCGTAAGTAATTACCGTCAAATGCCGATGACTTTCTATCAGGAGTAAACCTGGACGAGAGACAACGGTAATGAATACAACTCCCTCACAGCGATTAGGTTTTTTGCATCACATCAGGTTGGTTCCGTTATTTGCCTGCATTCTAGGCGGTATCTTAGTTCTATTCGCATTAAGTTCAGCCCTGGCTGGCTATTTCCTCTGGCAGGCCGATCGCGATCAGCGTGATGTTACTGCGGAGATTGAGATTCGGACCGGGTTAGCGAACAGTTCAGATTTTTTGCGTTCAGCCCGGATCAATATGATTCAGGCCGGGGCTGCGAGTCGTATTGCGGAAATGGAAGCAATGAAGCGAAATATTACGCAAGCCGAATCGGAGATTAAACAGTCGCAGCAAGGTTATCGTGCTTATCAGAATCGGCCGGTGAAAACACCTGCTGATGAAGCCCTAGACACTGAATTAAATCAACGCTTCCAGGCTTATATCACGGGTATGCAACCTATGATGAAATATGCCAAAAATGGCATGTTTGAAGCGATTATCAATCATGAAAGTGAGCAGATCCGAACGCTGGATAATGCTTATACCGATATTTTGAACAAAGCCGTTAAGATACGTAGCACCAGAGCCAACCAACTGGCGGAACTGGCCCATCAGCGCACCAGCCTGGGTGGGATGTTTATGATTGGCGCGTTTGTGCTTGCCCTGGTCATGACGCTGATAACATTTATGGTGCTACGTCGGATCGTCATTCGTCCACTGCAACATGCCGCACAACGGATTGAAAAAATCGCCAGTGGCGATCTGACGATGAATGATGAACCGGCGGGTCGTAATGAAATCGGTCGCTTAAGTCGTCATTTACAGCAAATGCAGCATTCACTGGGGATGACAGTAGGGACTGTTCGACAGGGCGCGGAAGAGATTTATCGTGGCACCAGCGAAATTTCCGCTGGCAATGCGGACCTTTCATCTCGCACCGAAGAACAAGCGGCGGCAATTGAACAAACTGCCGCCAGCATGGAGCAACTCACTGCGACGGTGAAACAGAATGCGGATAATGCGCATTATGCCAGTAAACTGGCGCAAGAGGCTTCTATTAAAGCCAGCGATGGCGGGCAGACGGTTTCCGGTGTAGTAAAAACGATGGGCGCTATCTCCACGAGTTCGAAGAAAATTTCTGAGATCACCGCCGTCATCAACAGTATTGCTTTCCAGACGAATATTCTGGCACTGAATGCTGCCGTTGAAGCTGCGCGAGCGGGTGAGCAAGGGCGTGGATTTGCCGTTGTCGCCAGCGAAGTACGGACACTCGCAAGCCGCAGCGCCCAGGCGGCAAAAGAAATTGAAGGCTTGATCAGTGAATCAGTCAGGTTAATTGACCTGGGATCGGATGAGGTGGCAACGGCCGGGAAAACCATGAGCACTATTGTTGATGCCGTCGCGAGTGTCACACATATCATGCAGGAAATTGCCGCCGCCTCGGATGAGCAAAGTAGGGGCATAACGCAGGTTAGCCAGGCGATTTCTGAAATGGATAAGGTGACGCAACAGAATGCTTCTCTGGTAGAAGAGGCCTCAGCGGCGGCGGTGTCCCTTGAAGAACAGGCGGCACGATTAACTGAGGCGGTGGATGTATTCCGTCTGCACAAACATTCTGTGTCGGCAGAACCTCGCGGAGCGGGTGAACCAGTTAGTTTCGCTACGGTGTGAAAATGTTCAAGGAGGGATCGACAGATCCCTTCACCTTTCAGAACGGCATTGATTTTCGAATAGCGTTAATCATCAACTGGCAACCAGAAGAGAACGTCGCATCTACGCGGGTCAGTATTCCAATCGGTTCGCCTGCACCATGTCCCGGAACAGGCAGGGCCACCAGCGTGGCATGACGCAGGTCGTCTTTTACAGCGCCAGAAGGGACAAACCACACGTAATCGTATTCAACCGTAAGTTGACGAGATAGCGAAGCAGACAGCGTTTCGATACAACCCGAAGGAATTTTACAGCCCTGGCTCTGCACTAATGCATCTGAATGCTGGCGTGGCGCAGTGCCTTCTGGTGATACAACGACCGGCCATTCCAGCACCCGGCTTAGCGTTACGTTCTCCTGAAGTAGCGGGTGATTAGGGCGGACAACCAGCTTCAACGATTCAAGAAACAGCAGTTCGTAATTAAGCCCGGTCATCAGTTCAGGATCTGACATCCGACCAATGCCGATATCGATTTCCCCGGTTTTTAAACCCGCCAGAATCATAGGGTTACTCATTGTCGCAACTTGCAAGGTCGTCTCTTTTTGTTGCTGATGAAACTGACCTATAACCGAAGGTAATATCCCCAGTGCCGCAGTAGGTAGTGCACCAACCCTGACGACATCATTATTAAGACCTTCTTTACGATGAAGCGACTGTCCGGCAGTGTTGATGGCGTCAAGAACTCTGACTGCATGCGTTAAAAATTGTTCGCCGGGTAAGGTAAGTTGCGCCCCCTGACGACCACGCTCAAACAAGCGAGCGCCAGTCAGCTGCTCCAGTTCATTCAATGTCTTAGAGAGCGCAGGTTGACTCAAATTAAGGGTTTCAGCCGCGCGCCCCAAAGTTCCTTGTTGTGCGACAGCTACGAATGTATGAAGGTGGCGCAAACGGATGCGCTGACTAAACAGACTATTTTTTTCCATAAGCGATGTTAAAAACGAAGCGGTGTCGCTGACAAGTGAAGTTGTTTGATTATGATAACTTGATTGCAAAATATTATTAACAATTAAAGCAATTGTGTTACAGCAAAATGGATAATATTGATGTTTTCGCGGCGAGATCACAGTTTGTAAATTCTTCCCGCCAGAGTGAATGCGGTTACCTACACTCCAGATTACTGACCACTGGAGGCAGACACTATGGCGAACAGCATCACGGCGGATGAGATTCGGGAACAGTTTTCGCAGGCAATGTCAGCCATGTACCAGCAAGAAGTTCCGCAATATGGCACGCTGCTGGAACTGGTAGCTGATGTGAATCTGGCTGTGCTGGAAAACAATCCTCAACTGCACGAAAAAATGGTAAATGCAGACGAGCTGGCGCGACTGAATGTTGAACGTCATGGGGCGATTCGCGTTGGGACTGCACAAGAGCTTGCTACTCTTCGGCGGATGTTTGCCATTATGGGGATGTACCCGGTGAGCTATTACGATCTCTCGCAGGCAGGGGTGCCGGTACATTCGACAGCATTTCGGCCCATTGATGATGCTTCTCTGGCGCGTAATCCCTTCCGCGTTTTTACCTCCTTACTCCGCCTTGAGCTTATCGAGAACGAAATTTTGCGCCAGAAAGCGGCGGAGATTCTGCGTCAGCGCGATATCTTCACCCCACGTTGTCGACAACTGTTAGAGGAATATGAGCAGCAGGGCGGTTTTAACGAAACACAGGCACAGGAGTTTGTGCAGGAAGCCCTGGAAACGTTTCGCTGGCACCAGTCAGCAACGGTAGATGAAGAAACCTATCGCGCCTTGCACAACGAACATCGGTTGATTGCTGATGTGGTCTGTTTTCCTGGATGCCATATCAACCACCTGACGCCACGTACGCTGGATATTGACCGGGTGCAGTCGATGATGCCTGAATGCGGAATTGAACCAAAAATTCTGATCGAAGGGCCGCCGCGCCGCGAGGTACCGATTTTACTACGCCAGACCAGCTTTAAAGCACTGGAAGAGACGGTGTTGTTTGCGGGGCAGAAACAGGGCACGCATACTGCGCGCTTTGGTGAAATAGAGCAGCGTGGTGTGGCATTAACGCCGAAAGGGCGACAACTGTATGATGATCTTCTGCGTAACGCTGGAACCGGGCAGGATAATCTCACTCACCAAATGCATTTACAGGAAACCTTCCGCACTTTTCCTGACAGTGAGTTTTTAATGCGTCAGCAAGGGTTGGCATGGTTCCGGTACCGTCTGACGCCTTCGGGTGAGGCGCATCGTCAGGCGATTCATCCTGGAGACGATCCACAGCCCTTAATTGAACGTGGTTGGGTAGTGGCGCAACCCATCACCTATGAAGATTTCTTGCCCGTTAGCGCGGCGGGGATCTTCCAGTCAAATCTGGGTAATGAAACGCAGACACGCAGTCACGGTAATGCCAGTCGCGAAGCATTTGAGCAGGCGTTGGGTTGTCCGGTTTTGGATGAGTTCCAGCTTTACCAGGAAGCGGAAGAACGCAGTAAACGTCGCTGTGGTTTGCTTTAAATTCTGACCATCCGCCTTTGCAAAAATTTGCCTGATTTTACAAACGAATCAGGCTCATCCCATCGACATAAAAAAAATGCCGATTTATGCATATTCTCTCAGTTCAACAATTGGATTATTAATAAATATTGTCTAGAGTGAGCGGTCATAAATAAGCACTTTCTTGCCGCTGAAAACGACCAGCGCGGGACCATTCACAACACCAGAAGGACTCACTTTCAGGTATGGATCGTAGACGATTTATTAAAGGTTCAATGGCTATGGCCGCCGTGTGCGGTACCAGCGGCATTGCTTCTCTTTTTTCTCAGGCGGCATTCGCGGCAGATTCTGATATTGCCGACGGGCAAACCCAGCGTTTTGACTTCTCCATTCTACAGTCAATGGCGCACGACTTAGCGCAAACAGCGTGGCGTGGTGCGCCTCGTCCGTTACCTGACACGCTGGCGACAATGACGCCGCAGGCTTATAACAGTATTCAATACGACGCCGAAAAATCGCTCTGGCATAACGTTGAGAACCGTCAACTGGACGCTCAGTTCTTCCATATGGGAATGGGATTCCGTCGCCGCGTTCGTATGTTTTCTGTAGATCCAGCAACACATCTGGCGCGTGAAATTCACTTTCGCCCGGAGTTGTTCAAATACAACGATGCAGGTGTTGATACAAAACAATTAGAAGGGCAAAGCGATCTCGGCTTTGCCGGTTTTCGCGTGTTTAAAGCCCCCGAACTGGCGCGCCGTGATGTAGTATCATTTCTCGGCGCGAGTTATTTCCGCGCCGTTGATGATACATATCAATACGGTTTGTCGGCCCGCGGCCTGGCGATCGACACTTACACCGACAGTAAAGAAGAGTTCCCCGACTTTACCGCCTTCTGGTTTGATACGGTAAAACCGGGGGCAACTACCTTTACCGTTTATGCGTTGCTCGATAGCGCCAGCATTACTGGTGCCTATAAGTTCACTATCCATTGTGAGAAAAGTCAGGTGATTATGGATGTGGAAAATCACCTGTATGCGCGCAAAGACATTAAACAGCTGGGCATTGCGCCGATGACCAGTATGTTCAGCTGCGGTACTAATGAACGTCGGATGTGCGATACAATTCATCCGCAAATTCATGACTCTGATCGTCTGTCCATGTGGCGGGGCAACGGCGAGTGGATTTGCCGTCCGCTGAATAATCCGCAAAAATTGCAATTCAATGCTTACACCGACAACAACCCGAAAGGGTTTGGTTTATTGCAACTGGATCGTGACTTCTCCCATTATCAGGACATTATGGGCTGGTATAACAAACGCCCAAGTCTGTGGGTGGAACCGCGTAACAAGTGGGGTAAGGGCACCATCGGCCTGATGGAAATCCCAACAACGGGCGAAACGCTGGATAACATTGTCTGCTTCTGGCAGCCAGAAAAAGCTGTAAAAGCAGGTGATGAGTTTGCATTCCAGTATCGTCTGTACTGGAGTGCGCAACCGCCTGTTCATTGCCCATTAGCGCGCGTTATGGCGACGCGTACCGGCATGGGCGGTTTCCCGGAAGGTTGGGCGCCAGGTGAACACTATCCCGAAAAATGGGCGCGTCGTTTTGCCGTTGATTTCGTTGGTGGTGATCTGAAAGCTGCCGCGCCAAAAGGCATTGAGCCGGTGATTACGCTTTCCAGTGGGGAAGCGAAGCAAATCGAAATTCTCTATATTGAACCCATCGATGGTTATCGTATTCAGTTTGACTGGTATCCGACTTCGGACTCCACTGATCCGGTCGATATGCGGATGTATCTACGTTGTCAGGGGGACGCTATCAGTGAAACATGGCTGTATCAGTATTTCCCGCCAGCGCCGGATAAACGTCAGTATGTTGACGACCGCGTGATGAGTTAATCGTTTTTTCTTCGGCACCTTCTTCGGGAGGTGCCGTCTGGTTAAACACGATCCCGCTCGCATTTTTCCCTAAGTTAAATGAGTAATCTGATGGTGTGTATTTCAGATACACCTTGTCAGCCACTAACAGGGAGTGCGTATGTTTCCAGAATACCGAGATTTAATATCCCGTCTGAAAAACGAAAATCCTCGCTTTATGTCCTTGTTCGATAAACACAATAAACTTGATCATGAAATTGCCAGAAAGGAAGGTTCCGACGGTCGAGGGTACAATGCGGAAGTGGTCCGCATGAAAAAACAAAAGCTACAGTTAAAAGATGAGATGCTCAAAATCCTGCAGCAGGAGAGCGTCAAAGAGGTGTAAACTTTCCTAAGCCGCCAGCCAGGCGGCTTTTTTAACAACAGCATGGATTGACTGGAGATAAGATGACTGAAACGATAAAAGTAAGCGAATCACTTGAATTACATGCTGTTGCAGAAAATCACGTCACTCCTCTTTATCAGTTAATCTGTAAAAATAAAACCTGGTTACAGCAGTCGCTAAACTGGCCGCAGTTCGTTCAGAGTGAAGAGGACACGCGAAAAACGGTGCAGGGTAATGTGATGTTGCATCAACGCGGCTATGCCAAAATGTTCATGATTTTCAAAGAAGATGAACTTATCGGCGTTATCTCGTTTAATCGTATTGAACCACTGAATAAAACCGCTGAAATAGGCTACTGGCTGGACGAATCTCATCAGGGGCAGGGGATCATTTCTCAGGCGCTGCAGGCATTGATTCATCATTACGCCCAGTCTGGTGAACTTAGACGCTTCGTGATCAAATGTCGGGTGGACAATCCGCAAAGCAACCAGGTCGCTTTGCGCAATGGTTTTATCCTTGAAGGTTGCCTGAAACAGGCTGAGTTCCTGAATGATGCCTATGATGATGTGAACTTATACGCGCGTATTATCGATTCATAATAACCCTGCCAGCGGCGTTCGCGTAATGCGCTCCTCGCCGTTAATGACTTTTGGACCACGGACATGAACCGTGTCGCCATCAAAGGCTTCAACGACGGCGTGGTCGGTTAACTCCACATGGTTTTCAATTATCACCGCACCTGTAATACGGCTCTCACCTTGTATTACAACGTGCTCGTCGAGCAGAATCGGTCCACCACGTACCACGGCATTTCCGCCAATCAAGACATGATGTTTTAACACACAATTACCTTCCACAATGGCATATTCCGCCACCTGCGAACTGTAATGAATCGTTGGAATGGCATCTTCTTCTATGCCAGCTTTCACCTGCGCGTGACCGTAGACTTTAGCGCAATCGCATAGCCAGACGTTGTTCTCTTCATTACCTTCAATACTGGCAAAATCAAAAACTTCGGCACGATGTTCAATAAAAGCATACCGGATGACGGCATCGCCATAAATTTGTGCCTGGTGGACAATACGCGAGGCGCTAACCCTTGCGCGATCATAAATTTGTAGCAGGAGTTGATGGTCAGGCGTTAAGCCTTGTGCTGCGACGATCATAGAATGTTGATTAATTAAGGCGTGACCAAATATTCTACATTGCCCGCAAACCAGTGAGTCATGAATGGTGACGCTGTCACTTATATATGCACCCTGGCTGATTTCACTATTATCGATCCAGACATTATCCGTTGCGTAAACCTCTCCCCACAGCACGCTGGTGCCGGTGATGCGCGTATTACCGGAAATCACCGCTCCGCCGAACGCAATAGCGTTCTGGTCGTAAATCCAGCAATTTCCTTCCTGTGCTAACACCGTTTCGCGATCGATCCAGCCGCCAGCGGTTCCTGCTATCACATCGTTAAAATCGCTAATGGCGATAATCTGCCGTAATAACACATTTTTTTTAGTGCCATCTTCCTGATAACTAAAGGCTCGCTGTTCTTCACTTAGACGATATTTGCGCATAGCGTTTTCCCACAGGTGACTTACTATAACCGTAGCAAATTCTGCGGCTCTGGCTATGCTCGAGAAAATTCCATAAAATGCATTTCAAATATACTTTATAAATTAAACAAAATGAGTAAGAAGATGCAGAGCGATAAAGTGCTCAATTTGCCGGCAGGCTACTTTGGTATTGTGTTGGGGACGATAGGGATGGGATTTGCCTGGCGCTATGCCAGCCAGGTTTGGCAGGTCAGCCACTGGTTAGGGGATGGGCTGGTGATTCTGGCGATGATCATCTGGGGATTGTTAACTAGCGCATTTATTACCCGACTCATACGCTTTCCGCATAGCGTGCTGGCAGAAGTGCGCCATCCAGTGATGAGCAGTTTTGTGAGTTTGTTTCCGGCAACGACGATGCTGGTGGCGATTGGTTTTGTTCCGTGGTTTCGCCCACTGGCGGTGTGCCTGTTCAGTTTTGGTGTCGTGGTTCAGTTGGCTTATGCCGCCTGGCAAACTGCGGGATTATGGCGCGGATCTCACCCTGAAGAAGCTACCACGCCTGGACTGTATCTGCCGACAGTTGCCAACAACTTTATCAGCGCAATGGCCTGTGGTGCGTTGGGCTACACCGACGCCGGTCTGGTGTTTTTAGGCGCAGGCGTTTTCTCATGGCTAAGCCTTGAACCTGTGATCTTGCAGCGTCTGCGCAGTTCGGGAGAATTACCCACGGCACTGCGGACATCACTCGGCATTCAGCTCGCTCCTGCGCTGGTGGCCTGTAGTGCTTGGTTGAGCGTCAACGGCGGCGAGGGTGATACGCTGGCGAAAATGCTTTTTGGTTATGGACTGCTGCAACTGCTGTTTATGCTACGTCTGATGCCATGGTATCTCTCCCAGCCATTTAATGCTTCATTCTGGAGTTTCTCGTTCGGCGTATCTGCACTGGCAACCACCGGTTTGCATCTGGGGAGTGGCAGCGAAAATGGATTTTTCCATACGCTGGCGGTACCGCTGTTTATCTTTACCAATTTTATTATTGCAATACTGCTCATCCGTACTTTCGCGCTTCTGATGCAGGGAAAATTGTTAGTCAGAACCGAGCGCGCCGTTTTAATGAAAGCAGAGGACAAAGAATGATCATTCGTGACGAAAACTATTTTACTGATAAATATGAATTAACCCGCACACACTCTGAAGTACTGGAAGCGGTGAAAGTGGTTAAACCGGGTAAAACGCTGGATCTGGGCTGTGGCAATGGTCGTAACAGTCTTTACCTGGCAGCCAATGGTTATGATGTTGACGCATGGGATAAAAATGCCATGAGTATCGCCAACGTCGAGCGCATTAAATCCATTGAAAATCTGGATAATTTACACACCCGGGTCGTTGATCTGAATAACCTCACATTTGATGGACAGTACGATTTTATTCTTTCGACTGTGGTGCTGATGTTCCTTGAGGCTAAAACCATCCCCGGGTTGATTGCCAATATGCAACGTTGCACTAAACCTGGTGGTTACAACCTGATTGTGGCGGCGATGGATACCGCTGATTATCCATGTACCGTCGGCTTCCCGTTTGCCTTCAAAGAGGGAGAATTACGTCGATATTACGAAGGCTGGGAGAGGGTGAAATACAATGAAGACGTCGGCGAGCTGCACCGCACCGACGCCAACGGTAATCGTATTAAACTGCGTTTCGCCACGATGCTGGCACGTAAAAAATGACCCGCTAAGAATAAGGCGCGTGAAAATTCCCCACGCTGAGATGATTTACTGTTCTTCTTTTCGGTAAGCATATTTTTTATCGAAGGGATGTGAAATTAATCACAGTAGTCGAAGTTTTTTAGCAGCTTAACTTACTGAAATTTAACTACTGATGATTGACTTAGCCCCTTTTGCGGCATTGACTATGTCGTCTGAAAAGGGGCTAAAAAAATTTATTTTCACCAACACTTTTTTTGCCACAACACGAAGCGGCGCTTTTTGCTATAACTTAAAAAGTAATATAATCATCTCAGGAAACTATTCATGCGTACCACATCATTTGCGAAAGTTGCAGCTTTATGCGGCTTGTTGGCTCTGTCTGGTTGTGCCTCTAAAATCACCCAGCCAGATAAATATTCTGGTTTTTTAAACAATTACTCTGATTTAAAAGAAACAACCTCAGCAACAGGTAAACCTGTTTTACGTTGGGTAGACCCGAGTTTTGATCAAAGCAAATATGACAGCATCGTCTGGAACCCAATCACTTATTATCCGGTACCAAAACCTTCTACCCAGGTAGGGCAGAAAGTTCTGGATAAAATTTTGAACTATACCAACACCGAAATGAAAGAAGCGATAGCGCAGCGTAAACCAGTGGTTACCACCGCTGGGCCGCGTAGTCTGATTTTCCGTGGGGCCATTACCGGTGTAGATACCAGCAAAGAAGGGCTGCAATTCTATGAAGTGGTTCCTGTTGCATTAGTGGTTGCGGGGACGCAAATGGCTACAGGCCACCGTACCATGGATACTCGCCTCTATTTTGAAGGTGAGCTGATTGATGCAGCGACTAATAAACCGGTTATCAAAGTCGTTCGTCAGGGCGAAGGTAAAGACCTGAATAACGAAAGTACGCCAATGGCTTTCGAAAATATTAAACAAGTTATTGATGACATGGCGACCGATGCCACCATGTTTGACGTTAACAAAAAGTAGTTCCAGACGCGCCATCGTTAGATGGCGCTTTTTATCCGGTGCGCCGTAAAACCCCATCCTTCAGGGCGGGGATATAAGGCGCGGTTTTCCACCTGACCAGGTGTTTGCTGTTGTTCAATGTATTGGCGGATGACGGATATTGGCGCACCTCCGCAGCTACTGGCAAAATAGCCAGGACTCCACAAAACGCCTTTGTAGTAATACCTGACTGCAATATCTGGTCGATCTCGTCGCAGTAACCTACCCGATACGCCTTTGAGGCTGTTTACCAGACTGGATATCGCCAGTTTGGGAGGTTAGTTAATTAACAAATGGACGTGATCTGGTTCGCCATCCATTTCAACCAGTTCAGCTTCAAAATAAGCACATACATTTGAAAAGTAAGTGCGTAGTTTTTCTGTCGCGTCATGGTCAAAAATCTGGCGTCGGTATCTGGTGACAAAGACCAGGTGAACATGCATCAGGAAAACACAATGCCTTCCACGCCGGATATCGGTTTCTTTTTTCACAGACCAAAGTATCATTTGACCTGTGAAACGATTACAGGCATTTAAATTCCAGTTAAGACCAGGTGGTCAACAGGAGTGTGAAATGAGGCGCTTCGCAGGCGCATGTCGTTTCGTTTTCAATCGTGCTCTGGCACGTCAGAATGAGAATCATGAGGCCGGTAATAAATACATCCCTTACGGGAAAATGGCTTCCTGGCTGGTTGAGTGGAAAAATGCCACTGAAACGCAATGGCTTAAAGATTCTCCCTCACAGCCATTGCAACAGTCACTGAAAGACCTTGAGCGGGCTTACAAAAACTTCTTCCGGAAGCGGGCTGCTTTTCCCCGATTCAAAAAGCGGGGACAGAATGATGCATTCCGCTACCCGCAGGGCGTTAAGCTCGATCAGGAAAACAGCCGTATTTTTCTGCCGAAACTGGGCTGGATGCGCTACCGGAACAGCCGTCAGGTCACGGGTGTTGTGAAAAATGTCACTGTCAGCCAGTCCTGCGGTAAGTGGTACATCAGTATTCAGACAGAAAGTGAAGTATCCACTCCGGCTCACCCTTCAGCATCAATGGTCGGGCTGGATGCTGGCGTGGCTAAACTCGCCACGCTGTCAGATGGCACAGTCTTTGAGCCTGTAAACAGTTTTCAGAAAAACCAGAAGACGCTGGCGAGACTTCAGCGACAGTTAAGCCGCAAGGTCAAATTCAGCAACAACTGGCAGAAGCAGAAACGCAAAATACA